>CAYSWA010000017.1:0-49288 GCA_964434535.1 uncultured candidatus Brocadiaceae bacterium
GTTCGGCCGCGTGGACCAGTGTACAGGCGGGCGGGCCGCCGCTCAACCGGCCGGCCGCCGGGGGCGAACCCGATGAGCGAGACCGGCGCGCGCGAGACCGTCAACGACTTCGGCGCCATCGCCGACGTCTACGACGAGCTGGTCGCCTGGGCCCCCTACGAGATGTGGGCGGAGGGGCTGGAGCGGCGGCTGCGCCGCTGGGGGCTCAGGCCGGGGGCCCGGATGCTGGACGCCGCCTGCGGCACGGGCCTCTCCCTGCTGCCGTGGGCGCGGCGGGGCTACCGCGTTGCCGGCGTCGACGCCTCGGAGGCCATGCTGCGGCGGGCCCGCCGCCGGCTGGAACAGGAGGGCCTGACGGCCGAGCTGATCCGGCGCGACCTGCTGGGGCTCGACCCCGGCGGCTCCTTCGACGCCGCCGTCTGCATGCACAGCGGGCTCGACTACGTCCTGGAGGAGGCCGACCTGGCCCGCGCCTTCCGGTCGCTGAGGGGCGCACTGCGGCCCGGCGGGCTGCTCGCCTTCGACAAGTGCCTCGACGAGCCGGGCTTCTACGAGCCCGATCGCACGGAGACGCGGCGCCTCTCCTGCGGGCGCGCCCGCTTCGAGTACCGCTGGCACCGTCGCCGCCGCCTGATGGAGCAGCGCCTCGTGGTGGAGAGGACCGAGGGCGAGCCGGCGCGCACGGAGATCGTCTTCCACCTGCGCGCGGTGCCGCCGGACGAGCTGGTGGCCATGGTGCTGGGGGCGGGCTTCGTGCTGCTGGAGCGCCCCGTGCAGTTCAGCGTGCACGACCCGGGGATGGGCATCTTCCGCGCCGTCTGAGCGGTCGGCGGCTCTATTGGTCCGCCCCGGCGGCGAACTCGCCGATTCGCTCCAGGGCCTTCTCGATCTCCTCTTCGGACTTGGCGTAGTGGAGCCGCACGTAGCCCTCGGCGCCGAAGGCGGTGCCGGGCACGGCGGCCACGCCGGCCTGGTCGAGCCATGCCTCGCAGAGGTCGAGCGCGCTCTCGACGCGGCGGCCGCCGTAGCTGCGGCCGAGCAGGCCGCGCACGTCGGGGAAGGCGTAGAAGGCGCCCAGCGGCACCAGGCAGGATACGCCCGGTATCCGGTTCAGCCCGCCGACCATGAGCCGGCGCCGCGCGTCGAAGGCCTCGCGCATCTCGGCCACCGATTCCTGGCTCCCCTCGAGCGCCTCCAGCGCCGCCTTCTGGGCGATGCTGTCGGCGCCGCTGGTCATGTGGCTCTGGAGCCGGGCGGCGGCCCGGATGACCTCCGCCGGGCCGGCCGCGTAGCCGATCCGCCAGCCGGTCATGGCATAGGTCTTGGAGAACCCGTTGACGGTGATGACGCGCTCGCGGGCCCGCTCGCCGAAGCCGGCGGGGCTGGCGTGCTCGAGCCCGTCGTAGATGAGCTTCTCGTAGATCTCGTCGGAGATGATCCACAGGTTGCGCTCGAGGGCGACCTCGACCAGCGGGCGCAGCTCGTCTTCGGTGAGCACGGCGCCGGTCGGGTTGCACGGGGAGTTGAGCACGAGCAGGCGGGCGCGCTCGGTGATCGCCTCCCTCAGCAGTTGCGGCGTCGGTTTCAGGTCCTCGGTGGCGGTGGCGTCGACCACGACCGGTTCGGCGCCGCAGAAGCGGGCCTGGTGCACGTAGCTGACCCAGTAGGGGGCGGGCACGAGCGCCTGGTCGCCCTCCTGGAGCAGACAGAGCATGAGCACGAAGAGCGTCTGCTTGGCGCCGTTGGAGACGAGCACCTGTTCGGGGGCGCAGTCGAGTCCGTTGTCGGCCTGGAGCTTGCGGGCGATGGCGGCGCGCAACGCGGGCACGCCGGCGGCGGGCTGGTACTTGGTGAAGCCGGCCTCGATGGCCCGATGGGCGGCCTGCTTGATGTTGTCCGGCGTGTCGAAGTCCGGCTCGCCGATGGTGAAGTTCACCACGTCTCGGCCCTGGCGGGCGAGCTCGGCGGCGCGGGCGTTCAGGGCCATTGTGGCCGACGCGCTGGCGTTGGCGGCGATGCGCGATAGCTGCACTGTGGCTGCCCTCGGCGGGTTCGGTCGGTTCGGGGGCGGGTCCGCCCCGCGGCAGCGCCATCTTAGCGGCGCGGGGCGGCTTGCGCAAGCGCGCGGGGGCTCATGTGGTCCCTGACACTTGAACTTGTGGCCAGCGCTCCGTGGCACGGGCTACCAGCCCGTGAAACATGGCCAGGATGGCCACCGGCCCCGGCAGGGCCTGCGGCCCCTTCGGGATACAGTCCCCCGTTTCGGCTCCGGGCGGCGGCCTCAGAGCCGGCGCTTCAGGTCTTCGCTGACGCTGTGCACGATGGCCCGCAGCGCCTCCATCACCCCTTCGCCGGTCGAGGCGTCGGCCTCGAACTCGGGCACCCCGTGCAGGTTGAGCATGCTGCGCAACTCCTCGGTGGCCACGCTGTCGATGATGCTGCGACGGTTGTACTGGAAGACGTGGGGGATGTTGGCCAGGGAGAGGCCGTATTCCTCCAGGTTCTCTTCCAGCTCCCTCAGGGAGTCGAGGTTCGCTTCGCAGCGGGCGGGGCGGGTGTCGGCGACGAAGACGATGCCGTCGCTGTCGCGCAGCAGCAGCTTGCGGGTATTGAGCGCCATGGCCTGGCCGGGGCCGCTGCAGAGGTGGAAGGTGGTGTGGAAGCCGAGCACCTTGCCGAAGTGCACCGGCAGCACGTCGATGTTGGTGGTCGGGTCGGCCTTGGTGGGCAGCGAGACGAGCCGGCCGCGGTGGTCGGGCTCCAGGTGCCGGTAGATGTACCTCAGGTTCTCCGACTTGCCGGACCGGCCTGGGCCGTAGTAGACGACCTTGCTGTCGATGCGGCGCTTCTTGACGTCTATGCTCGGCATGCGGCCCTGCTCCAACGTGCCGGCTCGACGGTCGGCCGATCGACGGGGCGCAGCTCCCGCGACCGTGCGGTAAACGGGCCGCCATTGTATGACCGGGCCGGCCCTGTGGCAAATCCCCTGACAGGCTGCCAGGGGCGGGGATGAGCGGGCTCAGCCCCGCTCGGACTCGATCTGCTGCTGGTAGCCGCTCTGGCGATAGGCGGCGAGCGGGTCGAGCGGCAGCCCCTGCTCGATGCGGGCCACGTGCACGATGGGCCGCACGTCGGTGAGGAAGGCGTCGAGGAACGCGCGGTTGGCCGGGATGATCTCCCGGGCCTCCTGCTCCCGGCGCAGGCGGGCGCGGTCGAGCACCAGCGCCCGGGCCAGCGAGACCAGCAGCGAGTCGATGCTGTGCAGAACGGCGTGGATGCGGTTCTCCAGCGACGAGCACTGGTCGATCATGTAGGCCCAGTTGCGGGCCGGGTCGTCGGCGCAGACGACGCCGCCCTTGACCAGCTCGCAGAAGACGGCGTACATGGGCAGGTTCGGCTCGACGGCGTGGTCGTCGTCGGCGGCGTAGCGGGTGTTGAAGTGGAAGCCGCCCCGGCGGCCGGTGCCGATCAGCCGGGCCACGATCTGGGCGATGTTCGTGCCGTGGGCGTGGTGGCCCATGTCCACCAGCACGCCGGCCCGCTCGCCGAGCATGTCGGCGATCTCGGTGGCCGCGCCGGCGTCGGGGATGGCGGTGGAGTAGGTGCCCGGCTCGAAGACCTTGTACTCGACCAGGTGCACGGACTGCCGGGGCGCCCTCTCGTAGACCTCGCGCAGGGCGTCCCGGATCAGCTTCTCCTGCTCCCACAGGTCGCGCTGGCCGGGGTAGTTCGTCCCGTCGGGCAGCCAGTAGGTGAGCAGCCCCTGGGCGTGCTGCACGGCGATCTCGGCGCTCACCACGCAGTGCTCGATGATGGCGCGGCGCACCTCGGGCATCGGCGAGCTGAGGCTGCCGTGATGGGTGCCGCTCAGAAAGAGGGTGGGGTTGACGGCGCCGAAGTCGATGCCGAGCTCGCGGGCGAACCGGCGTGGCTCGGCGAAGTGGTCCGGCTCGACGTCCTCGAAGGCGACCTCCTCGGGCTTGTCCCAGCCGGTGTGGATCGCCACTCGCGGGGCGCAGCCGGTCAGCTCGTGCACCTTCGCCGCGTCGCGCAGCTTCGAGCAGAGGTCGCGCGCCGGCCCGGGGGGCATGTAGTCGCCGAAGCGGCCCCCGCCGAACTCGCCGAAGACCCACGAGGGCACTTCGACCTCGAAGGCTTTCACCTTCTGCTTGACCTCGTCGATGTCGATGCCCGCCTCGGCCAGCTCTTCGCCGAGGATGCGGTAACGTTCGCGGCTGCGTTCTTCGGCGCTGGTCATGGTTCTACCTCCGTTTCGCTCGACTCTGTTGCGGGGGCGGCCGGCTGGAAGATGTCCGGCTCTCGGCGTCCCTTCAGCTCGTCCCATGCCTTCTCCTTGCGCGCCTCCTCGGGCAGGTTCGTCCACTCGTAGGGCCCGAAGAAAAGCAGCGCCGTCCAGTAGGCCGTCAGCGACCGGCCGTAGCAGGGCGGCTGCGCCCATCCGAGCGCGCCCGTGCCGGGCACCAGCGGGGTGACCAGCAGCTTCGCCCGGCCCTGGTAGCTGGTCAGCTTGAAGATGGCCAGCTCGGGCAGCACCACGGCGCTCTCGCTCAGCGGCAGCGCCAGCGTTATCTGCGGGATCCCGAGCAGGTAGCTGCGTTTGTCCATCGATATGCCGCCGCTGGCCAGCTCGAGCACCAGGTCGGCCCCGGCCGGCTCGTCGACGAGGGTGGCGCCCCGCAGCAGGACTCCATGGCGGACGCGCTGGACGACGTAGGGCTTGTCGACGGCCTCCAGGTTCGCGTCGTCGATGAAGACCCTTCTGCCCGAGAGCGGCTCGGCCGGCAGGGCGGCGACGGCCCGGTCGGTCGCCGTCGAGATCAGCAGTTGCTCCATGGCCGAGCGCTCGGGCAGCGTCTCCCTGAGCATGCCGCATCCGAGGGCGGTCAGCAGGATGGCCAGGACGGCCGGCGGCGTTCTTCGCGGCACGGGCGCGCTCCCCCATGGTGGCCCGCGCATTCTATGGCGGGGCTGCCGTCGCGTCAACGAGGCCCCCGTTGATTGCGGATCGGGCGGCGCCCGCCGGCCGGGTTGCGCGGCCGGGGCGGGCGGGATAAGATGGAGCGCGGCGCCTGTGCACGCCCTTGCCGCATCCGGTGGGAGAAGCAGATGGCGAAATCGGCCGTCCCGCGCTTCCAGGAGGTGGCCGGGGACTACGAGGTGGGCGAGAGGATCGGCACCGGCGCCCGCAGCGCCATCTACGAGGTGCGACGCAAGAGCGACGGCGAGCTTCTGGCGGCCAAGTTCGTCCCCGTGCGGGGCGAGGAAGACCTGCGCATCGTCGGCCACCTGGAGAACGAATACCAGGTCCTCTGCGCCATCCAGGAGGCGCAGACCGAGGGCGTCCAGATCGCCGTGCGGGTGATGGAGCTCAAGAAGGTCAGGCGCCTCTTCAAGGTCAGGGCCGCCTACCTGGTGATGGAGCGGCTCACCGGCAGGCCGCTCTGCGAGGGGCGCGAGCGCGGGCTCGACGCGCTGCTGACCATCTTCCGCCAGGTCTGCCTGGGGCTGGAGCACACGCACGCCGCCGGCTACGTGCATGCGGACCTGAAGCCGGAGAACATACTGGTCGGCGAGCACCTGGACGTGAAGCTCATCGACTTCGGCTTCGCCGCGCCCATCGGCCAGAAGCTCACCTCCGCCAAGGGCACCTTCGGCTACCTGGCCCCCGAGCAGGCGGGCGGCAACCTGACGCCGAAGACCGACGTGTTCAACCTCGGAGCGGCCCTCTACTGGGCCCTGACCGGCGAGAACATCCCGTCCATCACGCCCGGCAAGCACGAGGCCGCCGGCTTCGTCCCCAGCGAGGTGGTGCCCGTCACGCCGCCCGCGCGGCTCAACCCGAGCGTGCCGGGCGAGCTCTCCGAGATGATCCTGCGCTGCCTGGCGCCGAGGCCGCACGAGAGGCCCGGATGCACCGAGCTGAAACGCTACCTGCACGGACTCCAACTGCGCCTGGACTACGGCGCCGTGTAGCGCCAGAGGGGCACCAGTGGGCAAGCAGCCCCCGGGGGAGAAGGCCGAACGCGGGCGGCGGCGCCTGCGCAAGCTGCTCAAGTGGGGCTTGCGGGCCGGCGTCGCCCTGTTGATCCTGCTCCTGCTGATGCTCGTCCTGCTGCCCTGGATCACGGACACGGCGCCCGTGCGGGGCATCGTCGCCCGCATGGTCGCCGCCCGCCTCCAGCAGGTCGACGTGCGGATCGCGGTGCTCCGCGTCGCGCCCCTGCATCCCCACCTGCTGCGCCTGGAAGGGCTGGAGGTCCGCCCGCGCGCCGCTCCCGAGGAGCCGGCGCTGGTCCTTGACCGACTGGAGTGCCGTTGGCGCCCGGCCGCGCTGCTCAGGGGCGGGCTGCACTTCACGGCGGTCGAGGCCCGGGGGCTCCGCGTTGACATGCGAGAGGTCGACGGGCGCTGGAGCCTGATGCCGGCGCCGGCCGAGCCGTTGCGGCTGGAGGAGCTGGCGCTGCCCCTGCCCGTGCGCGTCGACCGGCTCGAACTGAGCGACGCGGAGCTGACGTTCGCCATGGGCGAGGCGATCCGCGCCCGCGCGAGGGGGCTCGCCCTGCGGGCCTCCTGCGAGCTGAGCGGGCGGCTGCGGGGGGGCGCCGACGCCCGGCTCACCGCCGCGACGGTCGAGCTATCCGCGCCCCGCGTGCAGGTGACGCTGGCGCAGGGGGTCGAGGCCCGCGCCGACTACTGGAACCCCGACGACCTGGCCCGGCTCGATGCGGCGCTCGACGTGCCGGCGATCCTGGCCCGCCTGGAGGGGCTCGGCGACCTCGACCGGCTCAGCGCCGCCGCCGGCCTCGCCGTTGAGCTGGACCTGCCCGGGCTCGAAGCGGCGCGCCTCGAGCTGGACGTGCTCGTGCCGGGGCTGCTCGGCGAGCGGCTGGCGCTGACCGTCGCGCGGCGGCCGGCGTGGGCTCTGACGGGGCGGAACGCCCTGGCGCTCGACGTGGCGGGGGCGGCGCGGCTGGTGCCCTCGGGGCTGGCCCTGCCGGCCGAGTGGGCCGCCGAGGGATGGATTCTGGCGGAGACGGATCTGCGGGGACGGCTCGATTCGCTCGCGCCGCCGGCCGGCCGCGTGCACGCCCGCACGCGTCTGGCCGGCGCGGAGCTGGCCGCCCAGGCGATGCTCATCGATCCGGCGCGACGGACGGCCGCTATCTCAGGGCTCGGCGTGGAGGCGGTCCACGAAGCCGACGCACGGCTGGAGGGCGGCCTGGCGGCGCTGAGCCTGGCCGAGGCCCGCTGCACGCTCGAGTCCGCGCGCGCCGAGTCGCCCGGGCTCTTCGGGGCAGAGGCGACGGGCGGCCGGTTCGCGCTCAACGCCCGGCTCTCGCTGCCGGCGCTCAGCGCCATGGAGCTGGCGGTGGAGGGCTCGCTCGCGGAGCTTGCCGCGGCCGTCCCGGAGGTGGCTACGGTCGCGCTGCCGGTCGCGGCCGGCCTCTCGGTCCGGGCGCGGGACCTGCTGCGTCCCTCGGCGGGGCTGGGGCTCGAGGCGCAGGCCCGGCTCGGGGATGCACTGCCGGCGGCATCGCTGGCGCTCGATGCGGACGGCTGGCGGCGGATCGGCCTGCGGGGGCGCGTCGTGGCCGACCTCGATGCCGTCGGCGGCCTGCTCGGCGGGCTCTCCGAGGAGCTGCGAGGCCGGCTCGGCGAAGCGACGGCGAAGGGGAGCGTCGCGCTCGCCTTCGAAGCCGATGCGGACCTGCCCGAGGGTGACGGCCCGAGCGTCGCGCTCGGGGCCCTCGCGGCCGCCGACGTGACGGACGCCGCGCTGGCACGCGGCGGCGCCCGGTTCGCCGTGGCGGCGGCGAGCCCCGTGGCCATTGCGTCCGCACGCCTGGAGCCCCTTCCCGCGGGGGTGGCGGCCCGCCTCGACGCCGACGCGCGCGGGCTGGAGCTTGCCCTGATGGGGGACGAGCGGGACGCGCCGCTCGTCACGCTCGCGGCCCAGACTGTCGGCCTGCGGCTCGGCGGCGCGCTCGACGAACTCGGGCTCGCCGGCGTCGCCGCGCAGGGGGAATGCACGACGGCGGGCCTGGCGCTGACGCTGGCGCCCGACGCCGGCGGCCCGTGGGAGTTCGGGCCTTTTCATCTCGCAGCCGCCGGGCGGGCCGAGGCCGATCCCCTCGCCGGCGACCTCGCCCTGCGCGCCGTGCAGGCCGGTCTTTCCAGCCCGGCCGGCGAGCTGCTCGCCCTGCGGGCGGAACGGATCGCGTTCGAGGCGCTCGGGGCGGACGGCCTGAACGCACGGGTCGAGGCGTCGCTGCCCGAGCTGGGCCGGCTGGCGTCGGCGGTGCCGGCCGCGCTGCCCGAGGTGGGCGGGGCGCTGACGGCGCGGGCCGAGCTGTCCGGGCGGCTGCCGCTGGCAGAGGAGCTCGCGGCGGCCTTCCTCGCCGGGCGGGGGCTGCGCATGCCGCCGCTCTTCCCGCTGGACGAGTTCTACGCGAGCTATGCGCCCCTCTCGCTCGCGGCGGAGGCGGCGCTGGAGGACCTCGCCGTGCGGCGCCAGACGCGCATAGGCGAACCGATCGGCGTGGCGGGCGTCGCGGCGCGGGGCGAGCTGAGCCTGGCCGGGGGCGACGCCGACGGCCGCTTCGAGCTGAGCGTTCCCACGATCGACGTGCCGCACTCGCCCGTGCCCCTCTGCGAGTTCAGGGCAGGCGCGCAGGTCGCATTGCGGGACTTCGACCGGCTGACGCTCGGCCCGTGCCGGCTGAGCGGGCCGGGGCGGATGATCGAGGCGTCGGCGACGCTCGCCGGCTCGGGGCTGGCGCGGCTCAGGGGCCGTCCCACGCCGGGGCAGGCGCTGACGACGCTCGACCTCTCGCTCGACTCGCAGGGCACGTTCCGCGCGGGGGAGCTGCCCCCGCTGGCGGGCCTTGCGCTCGGGGGCGCGGTGGGCTGGGACTTCCGCGCGGCGCTCAGCGCGGGCGAGGCGCTGGCGGTGGCCGCCCGGCCGCGCCTGGAGGGGCTCTCGGTGCGGTTCCGCGACATCGCCGCCGTGGAAGGCGTCAACGGCTCGCTGCGCTTCGAGAAAGCGTGGCGCATCGTGCGGGCCGATGACGAGGCCGCCCCGCTGAGCCAGGAGCTGATCGCCGCCGAGCCGCAGCGCGCCGGACCGGGGCTGCTGGCCGGACTGCCCGAGTACGGCGGCGCCGCCGACCGGCTGGCGGCGCCCGGCGAAGAGCTGACCGTCGGGGCGGTCTCCGTGCTCGGCACGGAGCTGCTCCGCGACGGGGGCCTGACGATGGAGGTGCGCGGCGCCCGGCTCGCCGTGCCGGCCCTCTACGCCCATCCGCTCGGCGGGCGGCTGGTGGGGCGGGGCAGCTTCCTGCTCGGGCCGGAGGGGCCCGAGGCGTCCGTGCAGGGCGAGTTCACGGGCGTGGACATGCGCCGCCTGCTGCGGCCGGGGCTGCGGGAGTTCGGCGGCGACCCCGAGGTCAGCGGCACCGTCGCCGTCTCGGCCGTCCTTGCTCCGCCGCCGGCCGGCGAAGGGCAGTACAACGTGCTGAAGGACATCGCGGGGCGGCTGGAGCTGACGGAGGTCGGCTCGGACGCGCTCGACCGGGCGCTGCTGGCGCTCGATCCCGAGCAGTCGAACCCGATGATCCTGCGGGCGCGCAGCGGCCTGCTGCTGGCCCGCCCGTCGGGGGCGAGCGCCTCGCTTCAGCGCGGCTTCCTGACCGGGAGCGTGCGGACCAGGGGCCTGCTGGGCAGGCTGCTGGCCGACTATTCGCTGCCGCGCATCGACCTGGCGCCGCTGTTCGAGGTCAGGCCGCTGAGCGACGCCTTCCGCCGGGCGGCGCCGGCGCTGGCGGCGCTGCGGGTGCTGGAGGCCGAGCGGATCGAGGTGCACGGGGACGGCGCGGTGCGCCTGCGATGAGCGAGGCGTTGCGCGGGCGGGGCGAGCGCTGGAGAATGGAGGCCGAGAGGAGACAAACGATGGGGGAAGCCCGGAGGCTCGCGGCGGTCGTCCTTGCCCTGATTGCGCTGGCCGGCTGCAACATCGCCGGGCTGGTCGGCACGGAGATCGAGATACGCGGCGCGCGCCGCTCCCTTCAGGAGCAGGTGCTCGGCTCCTACCAGCAGATCGGGGAGGAGGTCTACCTGCTGGCCGGCGTACGCTCGGTGGACCCGCTGACCGGGGCGCCCTCGCCGCCGCCGCCGATGACCGCCAGCCAGGAGCGCGCGCTCGCCGCCCGGCGCCGCATGGAGTTCAACCGCGACGACGTGCTCGCCTTCCAGCGCGAGCGCCTCGTCGGCGAGGGGCGCGACGGGCTGCCTGCGGTCTTCGAAGGGGAAGTGGCCGAGCTGCAAGAGGCCGATCCTCGCCGGGCCGCACTGGTCCGAGCGGTCGTCGCGGAGGAGAACGCGGACCGGCTGACGATCATGCGCCGCATCGTGCGGACCACGCCCGAACTGCGCGGCGAGGAAGGGCTGGAGGCGGTGCGCCGGATCCTCGCCGCCCGCTACGCGCAGGAGGCCGAGCCGGGCATGCTGGTGCAGCGGGCCGACGGGACGTGGGTCGCCAAGGGGGAGGGCCGATGAGGCAGCGCTCGCCCAGGGAGGCCTGCCGGCTCGCGCTCGCCCTGCTGGTCGTGCTGGCATGGGGCCGACATGCGGGCGCGGCCGAGTGGAACCGCCCCGAGCGGCTGACGCGCGAAGCCGGGCTCGAATACTGCGCCGACTGGCACCCCGACGCCGGGCTCGTCTACGTGGCCGGCGAGGACGGCGCGGCCGACCTGGCGTGGCGCAGGCGCCCGCGCGCCGTGCTCGAGCCGCCCAGGCCACTGGCCGGCCATCCGGCGCGGGACCGATGGCCACGGTTCGATCCCGCCGGGCGGCGGGTCGCCTTCGTCTCCACCCGCCAGGACGGCGCCGGCGACCTCTACCTCGTCGCCCTGCGCAAGCTGCCGCTGATCAGCCGGCTGCGGCGGGTGACAGACGCGGCGACGGTGGACGACCACCCCTGCTGGCACCCCGACGGGCGCATCGTCTACGCCTCGGCGCCCCGGCTCGGCGCGCCGTTCGATCTCTGGGCGGTCAAGCCGGGCGGGGAGCCGGTCCGCCTGAGCGCGGGCGGCGGGCAGATGCCGGACTGCTCCCCCGACGGGCGCCACGTCGCCTACGTCGTCCCCGCCGGGGGCGGGCGGACACGGATCGAGGTGCTGCGGATGGCCGACGGCGCCGTGGCCCGCCTGAGCACCGGGGACGCGCTCGACCTGCATCCGGCCTTCAGCCGCGACGGGCGGCGCCTCTACTTCGCCCGCGCGCCGTTCGACACCGATGGCGACGGGCGCCTCGGGCCGGGCGACGCCTCGTCGATCTACTCGGCGGCGTTCTCCACTGACCTGTTCACCGGCGGCGAGCTGCCGCCGGTGCGGCAGCTCACGACGCTGGCCCGCTCCGATTCCTTCCCCCGCGCGACGGACGCCGGCTTCGTCTTCACCCGCGCGGTCCGGCCGGGCAACGTGGACCTCTTCGCCCTCCCCGCCGCGGGCGAGGCGCCGGACCTGGGGAACGTCGGCGGGTCCCTCGCTTTCGCCGAACGGGCCGACGCCGAGCATCCTGACGACCTGCACCGGCGACTGCTGGCGTGGCAGAACGCGGCGTGGGCGGCGCGCGAGGGCGGGGCGAGGGCCCCCGCGGCGGCCGAGGCGTGGCTCGGCATGGGCCGCGTGCTCCGCGAGCTCGGCCGGGAGAAGGCCGCGCGGCAGGCATTCGCCGAGCTGATCGAGCTGTTCCCCGGTGCGGAGCGCCGCGTCGGGCTCGCCCAGGCGGAACTCCTCGCGCTGGGGCGGAGCACGCTGGCGGACGGGGACGAGGAGGCGTGGCGGCGCCACCTGGAGGAGGCGCGCGACCTGCGCGAGCATTACGATGCGCTGGCCCGCCGTGCCCGGCGCGAGGGGGAGTCTGCCGAGGCACACGCGCTGGAGCGGACGGCGGCCCTGGCCCAGCTCGAGCTGGGGCGGGCGCACCTATCACGCGGCGACTACGCGGACGCCGTCGAGGCCCTGCGGGCGGTCGAGCGGGACTACCCCGACCACCCCGTCGCCCGGTCGCAGGCGCTGCTCTCGCTGGCCGATGCGTACTCTCTGCTCGGCGAGGCGGAGGCGGCCAGCGAGACCTGCATGCGCGCCCTGCGCGCCCGCCCCGACGCCGCCGCCTACGCCCGCAAGGTGGCCGCGCGCATCGTGGAGATGGCGGCCGGCCGGGCCGCCGGAACCGAGGAGCGAGTGGCGGCGCTCCGATCCTTGATCGAGGAGGCCGGCGAGGACGTGCCGCCCGTCCTGCCCGCGCTCGCGCAGAACCGCATCGGCGACCTGCTCTACGCGCGGGGCGAGCTCGAACGCGCCCTCGATGCCTACCGGCGCACCGTCGAGCGCCACCCCGACCGGCTCGACCAGGCGGCGGCCGCCTCCCTGGCCGTCGCCCGCCTCCACGCCGAAAGCGACGAGTTCGACCGGGCGGCCGAGGTCCTCGGCGCGCTCCTCGACCGCAGCGAGGGGACGGGCGACGCGGCGCTCAAGGCCGTCCGGGAGGCCTACGCGCGCACGCTGATCCGGAAGGCCGACCGGGAGCTGGAGCTCGGCGACACGGCCCTGGCGCTCGACACCTATGCCCGGCTGCGGCGGTTCGATCCGGGCGGGGCGGCGGGGCACCGGGGCGCCGTGCGCTGCTACGCGCTGCTGGGGCGCGCGGGCGACGCCGTGCTCGCATACCGGGAGCGGGTCGAGGCCGAGCCGGGCGATCACGTGGCGCGCTATGCGCTGGCGCTCGCCCAGAGCTACTACGGGCCGAGCGACTGGGTCGGCGATCCGGCGGCGGCCAGGCTCCGCGTGCGGCTCGACCGGCAGGCGACGGAGCTGCTCGAGGGGGCGATCCGCGCCGAGCCGGACGTGCCGTACTACCACCAGCTCCGGGGCTTCCTGCTGAGCCGGCTGGCGCTGGCCGAGGACGAGGAGGCGCTGAAGCCCCGCGCGCTCGACGCCTACATGGCCGCCCTCGGCCTGAGCCGCCCCGAGGAGGACCCGGCCAACCACGCGAACCTGCTGTTCAACGTCGGCGAGGGCTACACGCTGCTGGACCGCCCCGAGGCGGCCTACGGCTACTACCGGCGGGCCCTCGACGCGGGGTTCGACCCGGCCGGGGCGCGGCGGGGAGCGGGCCTGACTCAGATCGCGCGCAGCGCCGTCGCCGCCGGCGACTACCCGCAGGCCGTCCGACTGCTGAGGGAGGCGCTGGTGGAGCCGGCGGACGAAGGCGACCCCGCCGCGCTGACCGCGCGCGCCGAGCGGCTCGACTGGCTCGGCATGGCCCACCACCTGGACGGAAGCTACGTCGCCGCGGCCGAGGTCTACAGCGAATACGCGGCGCTGGTCGAGCGACTGGTCGCCGAAAGGCCGCAGCGGGCCGGCGCGCTGCGTCGCAACCTGCTGCGGGCGGAGCGGAACATGGCGGTCAACCTCTACATGGCCGTCGAGCGGGGCGAGGCGTCGCCCGAGCGGCTGGCGCGGGCGCGCCGGCTGCTCCGGGGGGCGCTCGAGCGGCTCGACGCGGTCGGCGTGGCCGCAGGCGGCGAGGGGGGGCGGGGGCTGCTGACCGTCGACGTGGAGGTGGCGCTGGCCGGCGCGACCGGGCGGGGCGAGTTCGACGCCGGGGCGGAGAAGCGCCTGCTCTACTCCTATCTGGCGCGGATCGAGGCCGCGCGTGGCGACCGCGCCGAGGCCGCCCGCTACCTCAGGCGCAAGCTGGAGCTCTATCCCGAGACCGACGAGCCGGCCGGGCGGACCGAGCGGGCCGTCGTCTGGACGCAGATCGGCGCCTTCGAGCTGGAGGCGGGGCAGGCGGCGGCGGCCGTCGACGCCTACCGGCGCGCCGCTGAGCTGGAGGGCCGGGCCGGGAACCTGCGCGGCGAGGCGGCGGCCACGCTGGCGCTCGGCCGGGCGCTGCTGCGCGCTGCGGAGGCCGCGCCGGGCGCCGTCGCGCCCGTCCTCCAGCGCCACCGGGACGTGCTGACACGGATCAGGGCCGAGGAGGCCCCCGGCCTGGCGCCGCTCGAGGCCGCCCTGCGAGCGAACCTCTCGGCGCTCGGCCGCATCCGCCCCAGCGAGGAGAGACCATGAAACGGAGTCTCGCGGCGTCCCTGTTCGGCCTGGCGGCCGTCCTGGCGGGCCTGGCGGCTGGCGGTTGCGGGCCGCTGCTCGGCGTGCGGGCCACCGTGCGCACCGACGAGCGGACGCGGCTGGAGGAGCAGGTGCTCGGCGAGCGCGCCGGGCCGGGGCCGGGGCAGGCGCTGCTGCCCCTCGAGGGCGAAGCGACCACGGCCGACGAGCTGGGCGAGCTCGAAGCGCTGGGCGAGCGCCTCGCCGCGCTGCCCGCGCACGACGCCGAGAGTCGCGCCTGGCAGGCCGTCGTCCTGCACAACCGTGCCGTCCTTGAGGCGCGGCGCGGGGCGCGCGGGGCCGCCCGCGCGCTGCTGGCCGAGGCCGCCGAGCACGCCGCCCTCTACGGGCTGGCCACGCTCCAGTGGCAGGTCCGCTTCAGCGCCGCGCAACTTGCCGAGGGCCAGGAGGCCGCCGCCCGGCTCGACGAGGCCGCGCGCATCCTGTTGGAGTCGCCGCCGATCGGGCAGATGGACTACGACTTCGAGGACCCGGCCCGGCGCTGCCGCCTCTACGCGGCGCTGGCGGGTGCGGCGCTGGAGGCCGGCGACCCGGCGGGCGCCCTGGCCCGCTGCGCCGAGCGGGAGGCCGTGGCCCTGGCCCGCGCGACGCCGCCGGGGGCGCTCACGTTCCCGCCGGGTGAGCTGAGCAGGCTGGCCGCCGAGCTGGCGGCGGCGCGGCAAACGGCCTCGAAGGCGCGGGAGCAGCTCTGCCGGCTGTCGCCGGGCGGGATCGCAGCCGAAGCGCCGGAGCCGGCCGTGATTGCGTTCAGAGAGGCCATGGCGCGGCTGCGGCAAGTGGCGGCCGGGTCGCGAGGCTCCTCGGCGGGGGCCGGGCTGCTGGTGCCCGACCCGGCGGAGCTGGCCGCGGTGCGGGAGCTGCTCGGGCCGGAGGCCGTGCTGGTCGCGCTGGAGCCGCTCGGCGGGGAGGACTACGCCGCGTTCCTGCTCGGCTCCGAAGCGTTCCGAGCCGAGCGCGTGACGCTGCCGCCGGCGTCGGCCCTGGCCCCGTTCGCCGACGAGCTCGGCGCGGCGCGGCGGCTCTACCTATCGCTGCCGCCGTCGCTGAGCGGGCTGGCCTGGCAGCAGGCGCCGCTCGACGGCGCGCCGCTCGCCGAGCGGCTGGAAGTAGTGTTCACGGGCGGGCTTTCGGACCTCTACTGGGCGTTCGAGACGAAGGGCTACGGGCGCAACTCCGTGCTGATCGTCGGCGGCTGGCCCGGCGGGCTCGGGCGGGCGCGGAGCCTGGTCGGCGAGGGGGCGGAGGCGGAGGTCCTCGACGTGCGCGAGCACGGCAAGGGCCGGCTCGGCGAGGCCGCCGAGCTGCGCGACGTGCTCTGGCTGCTCAACCCGCTGGAGCTGGCCCCCGGCGCCCCATGGCGCAGCCGGCTGGCGTGGCCGGGCGAGCTGGCGCTGCTGAGCGGCGTCTCGCCCGGCGAGTGGGCCGTCTACCGCACGCGCGCCTCCTGCGCCGCGTTCGCCGGCGCGCCGGACGATGCCTTCTCCTCGCGTTCGTTCGACGCCCTGCGCGTGCTCACCCGCGCGCTGGTGGCGGCCGGCGTGCCGTCGGTGGTCTACGGCACGGGGGCCGAGCGGCTTCCGGCGGCGGGCGAGCCCTACTGGCGCGCGTTCATGGGCGGGGTGCTTGAGGGATCGGCGGCGGCGGCGCACCGCGAGGCGCTGGCGGCGCTGGCGGCGGCGCACCGGGGAGCGTTCCGGCTCTACGGGTTCGGTGGGCTCAGCGAGGAGGCATATCGCGAGTACGGCGCGCTGGAGTTCAGCGACCGCGCCCGCGCGGGCAACGCGCACCTGGCGGCGGGGCGATACGCGGAGGCTGCCGGCGCGTTCCTGGACCTGTGGCACATGGCGCGGGCCGTCCAGTTCGAGTCCGAAGCAGCGCAGGCGCGCGTGCTGGCGCAGATCCAGCAGCAGCTCGTCCAGTGCTTCCGCGCGCTCGGCGACTACGGGGCGGCCGTGCGCCACCAGCGCCTGCTGATCGAGCAGGTGGGCGCCTTCGAGGGCGGCGAGGGGCCGTTGACGGTCGTCGCCTACCAGTCGCTCGGCGCGGTGCTGACCGAGGCCGAGCGGTTCGGGGAGGCTGCCGAGGCTTACCGCAGCTCGGTCGAGCTGCTGCGCGAGCTCGGCGAGCGGGAGGACATGGCGCGGGTCCTCGGTGAGCTGGGCAAGAGCCTGGACCGCGCGGCCGAATACGAGGGCGCCCTGGAGACCTTCCGCCGCGCCCTGGACGAGTACCGGGAGCTGGGCCGGCCCGGCGGGATGGCCCGCCAGCACGGCCGCATCGGCGCTGTGGAGCTGCGCCGGCTCAATAACGCCCCCCGCGCCGAGGAGCACTTGCTGGAGGCGCTGCGGCTCTACCGCGAAGCCGGCGACGAGGAGGGCGTGACCGCCTCGCAGATCGACCTCGGCCTGAGCCGGCGGGCCATGGGCGACCTGGAGGGGGCGCTGGAGCGGTTCGAGCTCGCCCTGCGGCGCGCCGCCGAGCGCAAGCAGCCGCGCCTGCGCGCGCGGGCCCTGGCCGAGCTGGGCAACACGCGCTGGCTACGCGGCGAGTATGAGGCCGCCCTCGGCCTGGTCGGCCGGTCCAACGAGCTGGCCGAGGAGATCGGCGACGCCTTCCGGCTCAACGTCAACTACCAGCTCCTGGGGCTGATCCACTGGGAGCTGAACGACGACGACCGGGCGATCCGCGCGCTGGAGCGCGCGATCGCCGAGGCGCGCCGGGCCGCCGATCCGCTCGAGGTCGCCAGCGCGCACAACAACCTCGGCATCGTCCACCGCCGCCGGGGCGACTACGCGGCGGCGCTGGCGGAGTTCGCAAGGGCCGTCGAGATCGACACCCGCCTGGGCAGCCGCTGGGGGCTCGGCTACGACCACCGCAACATCGGCATCACGCTCCACCGGATGGAACGCCACGGCGAGGCGTCGCCGCACCTGGAGCTGGCGGTCGAGCTGGCGCGCGAGATCGGCGACCGGGTGAACCTGGCCCGGGCGCTGCTGGCGCTCGGCGAGCTGCGGCTGGACCAGGGCCGCCTGCGGGAGGCGGAGCCGCTGCTGGGCGGGGCCCTGGGCGGGGCGCGCGAGGTCTACCTGCCCGAGGTGGAGTGGCGGGCGCTGCGGGGGCTGGGCCGGCTGGAGCGGGCGCGCGGCGAGCAGGAGGCGGCGCTGGAGCGCTTCCGCGAGGGGATCGAGGTCGTCGAGGGCCTGCGCGGCGAGATCAAGGTCGCCGAGTTCCAGAGCAGCTTCCTCACCAACAAGATGGAGCTCTACGAGGACGCCGTCGGGCTGCTGCTCGAGATGGGCCACCCCGAGGAGGCGTTCCGCTACGCCGAGCGCTCGCGCGCGCGCCGGTTCATGGACGTGCTGGCCGGGCGCGAGTTCGAGTTGCGCACGCCGCGCGAGCGGGAGCTCTACGGGCGGCTGGAGGAGCTGGCCCGCAGGATGCGCGCCCTGCGCGAGGCGCTGGGCCGCGAGGAGGACGAGGAGCGCCGCAGCGACCTGGCCGAGGGGCTCCAGGCCCACGAGACCGACTACAGCGACCTGCTGGTGGAGATCCGCGCGGCGAACCCCGGCCTCTCGGCCTTCGTCTCCGTCGAGGCCGCCGGCGCCGACGAGCTCGGCGACGTGCTCGGGCCGGGCACGGCTCTCCTGGCCTACTACATGTTGCCGCAGGAGCTGGTCGTCTGGGTCTTCCGGGACGGGCGGGTCGGGGTGCGGCGCACGCCCGTCGAGCGGGACGCACTTTCCGAGCGCATCCGCGGCTACCGCATCATGGTGCAGAACCGCGAGCTGCTGGAGGAGGTCCTGGCCGCCTCGCGGGAGCTGGACGCCGTGCTCGTCGAGCCCGTGCGCGACCTGATCGAAGGGAGCGAAGCGATCGGCATCGTTCCGCACCGGGCGCTGCACTACCTTTCGTTCGCCTCGCTCCACGACGGCGAGGGCTACCTGGTGGAGGAGTTCCCGCTGTTCTACGGGCCGAGCGCCTCGGCGCTGGCGCGGACGCTCCGCCAGGAGCCGCCCGGCGCGCGCGAGGGGCTGCGGGTGCTGGCGGTCGGGAACCCGGCCGTCGGCGAGCCGGCCTACGAGCTGCCCTTCACCGAGCAGGAGGTGGTGAGCATCGCCCGCGACTTCGTGGAGGTCACCATGCTGACCGGCGAGCGGGCCACCGAGGGGTGGGTGACCGAGAACATCGGCGGCTTCGACGTGGTGCACGTCGGCGCCCACGGCCGCTTCGACCCGCTCAACCCGCTCTTCAGCAGCCTCATGCTCGCCCCGGGCGACGACGACGACGGCCTGCTGCACCTGCACGAGGTGACCGGGCTGCGCATCGAGGCCCGGCTGGTGACGCTGAGCGCCTGCCAGAGCGGCGTGGGCGAGCTTCGCTCGGGCGACGACCTGGTCAGCCTGGCGCGGGCCTTCACCTACGCCGGCACCCGCGCGATCCTGAGCACGCTGTGGCGAGTGGATGACGTCTCGACGGCGCTCGTGACCAAGCACTTCTACCGCCGTTACGTCGACCACGGTGCCGCAACGAGCCTGCGCCACGCCCAGCTCCAGGTCATGCGCGACGGCCGCCACGCTCACCCCACCTACTGGGCCGGCGTGGTCTTGAGCGGCGATCACCGCTGAGGGGAGGGCGCAGTCCGGCCGCGGCGCGGCCGGCGCGCCTCATATCCGGCGGCCGTAAGATGTTCCTTCCGGGACAGTTACGCCGCTTTCTTTGACACGCGCTCGACCGTCGGCTACACTCTGGGCACGTGAGGGTTCCGTTTCCTGCCGCCGCCGGCCCGCCCGGCGGCCTGCCCTGCGGCTCGGCCAGGTGAACCGGATGAGCACGCCCCGCCCCACCGTCGCGCGCCAACGGTTGGTGCTGCTGGAGAACGACCGGCACAACATCGACGAGCTGCGCGACTTCTTCCTGGAGAAGGGCTACGAATGCGAGGTGGCCCTGGACCTGGAGACCGCCCGCACCATCCTGGACGAGCGCCGCATGGACCTGGCGGCGGTCAACCTGGAGCTGGCCGACGTCACCGACGAGCAGATCATCGAGGAGTTCAAGGAGCGCGACCCCGAGATGGCGCTGGTGCTCTACAGCGGGCTCAAAGATAAGACGCGCCAGCGACGGCTGCGCCGGGCCGGAGCCGACAGCTACCTGAGCAAGGCCAGCGACATCGGTGCCGTCGCCCGGGCCATCGACCGCGTGCTGAGCGGCGGCTGAGTCAGCCGCCCAGCTGGAAGAACGTGACCTCCGCCGGGCAGCCGAGCCGAAACGGCAGCATGGCCGCCGCCCCGAAGCCCCGGTTCACGTAGAGCCGCCCCCAGCCCAGCTCGTAGAGCCCCGCCGTGTAGCCCCCCGTGCAGTCCGGCAGGACCAGCCGCCACAGCAGCGGCACGCGGATCTGCCCGCCGTGCGTGTGGCCGCTCAGGATCAGGTCCACGCCGGCCTCGGGCCCGATCAGCCGGGCCGCAAGCGGCGCGTGCGAGAGCAGCACCGAGCAGGCCGGCTCCGGGCCCGGGGCGGGTGCGAGCGCCTCCGCCAGGTTCGGCCAGCCCATCGAGAGGTCGTCCACCCCGGCCACGCGCACCGGGCCGGCGGGGGTCTGGACGGTGACGGCCTCGTTGAGCAGCAGCCGCACGCCCCAGCCGGCCATCACTTCCCGGAGCACGGCCGGGCGGAGCCCCCGCTTCACCTCCCAGTTGCCCATGCAGGCGAAGACGCCGGCGGGGCACTCGATGCGCGAGAGCAGCTCGCCGCAGCGGGCGAGCGTTTCGGGGCTGCGCCCCAGGATGTCGCCGGTCAGGCAGATCAGGTCCGGGCGCCGCTCCTCGAGGAGCCGGGCCAGCCGATCGTGGCGCGGCCGGAGCACGCGCAGGTGGAGGTCGCTCAGGTGGGCCAGGCGCAGGGGCGGGCGGCCGGGCTCCATCCGGGGCGCGCCGAGGCGCAGCTCCTCCACCCGGAAGCCGGGCTTGCTCTGGAAGATGGCCATGCGCTGCGTGTGCCCCGGGCTGACGGCAGGGGTGGCGAGCGCGGCGATTATAGCGGCGCCGCAGCGGGGCCGGCAACCGTCGCGATGGAGCGGGTGCGTTTTCTTGCGGCGAGGTCCGCCGCGCTCAGGGGGCCTCAGGGGCCGTTCTGGAGGGCCGAGGGCGGTTCGGCATCTCAAGCTTTGCTTTGGCGCGGGGGGGGTGCCTATAATCGGCGGTTGCGCCCTCGCAGCCCGCCCGTGCCCGGAGGAGCCGATGCCGCGCCCGACCGTCGCCCGTATCGACCTGGACGCCGTGGCCCATAACGTGGCGACGATCCGGGCCATGATCGGCGAGCGCAAGCTCTGTGCGGCCGTCAAGGCGGACGCCTACGGCCACGGCGCCCCCGTGGTCTGCCGCACCCTCGCCGCCGCGGGGGTGGACATGTTCGCCGTGGCCATGACCGAGGAAGCGATGGACCTGCGCGCGGCGGGCATCGCCCGGCCCATCGTGCTGCTGACGGCCGTGCCGGGCGAGGACATCGAGGTGATCCTGCGCCACGGGGTCACCGCCTGCATCACGGAGGAGGGCTTCGCCCGGGAGCTTTCGAAGGCGGCGCTGGCCCGGGGCGTGCGCGCGCCCGCCCACGTCAACGTCGACACCGGCATGCACCGCTGCGGGCTGGACTGGGAGACCGCCCCGGCGGCGCTCCTGCGCATCAACCGCCTGGCGGGGCTGCAGATCACGGGCGTCTTCAGCCACTTCGCCTGCGCCGACGCCGACGACCTGGCCTTCAGCCGCGAGCAGGTCAGGCGCTTCCGCTCCGTGCTGGCCGTGCTGCGCCGGGCGCGGATGCCGCTGCCGTTCGTGCACATGGCCAACAGCAGCGGCGTGCTGCGGCTGCCCGAGGCGCGCTTCGACGGCGTGCGCCCGGGGCTGATCCTCTACGGGCTGGTCTCCCGCCCCGACCTGCGCGAGGCGGCCGACCTGCGGCCGGTGCTCTCGATGCGCACCCGCATCGCCCACCTGAAGCGGATCCGGCGGGGCGAGAAGATCGGCTACGGGCATACCTTCGCCACCTGGCGCGACTCGTTGATCGCCACCCTCCCCGTCGGCTACCACGACGGCTACATCCGCCAGTTCTCCAACGAGGGCGAGGTGCTGGTGGGCGGGCGGCGCGCGCCCGTGGTGGGGCGCATCTGCATGGATCAGACCCTGGTGGACGTGACCGACGTCCCCGGCGTGGCCCCCGCAGACGAGGTCGTGATCTACGGCCGCCAGGGCGATCAGTACCTCGGCGTCGAAGAGATGGCCGTGCGCGTCGGGCGCATCCCCTACGAGCTGACCTGCGCCATCGGCCGGCGGGTCCGCCGGGAGTTTGTCCTGAGCGGCTCCGTTGTGGTAGAAACCCCCTTCCGGTCCGTTGTGCCCGACGCGGCCCTGAGCCGCATCTTCCCCGCTTCCGGCCCCCGACCCGATGCCGAACCTCCGGACAGCCCTGCTCAACGCGGAGCCGCTTGACCTGGCGGCCCTGTGCGGGCAGGGCGCGGCGGAGCTTGCCTTCCTGGACGAGCTGGCCGGCTGCCCCTACCGCGGGCGCACACTGCTGGAGCATACCGGCGAGGTCATGGCCGAGCTGCGCCGCGACCCGCCCCCGGCCGGGGAGGCGGCGGCGGCGTGGTTCAGCGCCTGGCCGGCGGCCTACGTCGCCGCGCTCTGTGCGCACCGCGGCCTGCCCGAGGTGAGGCTGCGCGAGATCGGCATGCCCGCCGCCGGCGGCGTCCCCGCCCATGCCCCCGAGAGCGCCCGGGCGGCGCGCGAGCTGCTGCGGCGGCTCGAGCTGCCCTTCACCGTGCGCGAGCACGCCGTCGCCCTCGTCGCCGGACGCGCGAAGCCCGACGGCCTGATCGGCTCCGGCGCGCCGGCCGAGTCCTACATGCGCCTGTCCTGCGCGCTCGACGTCCGGGCGCTATGCGCCCTGATGGAGGCGGAACTGCGCGTCCTGGGGCAGGAGGGAGACGCCGCGGGGCGCCTGGAGGCGTTCCGCCGGAAGGCCGAGCAGGCCGGCGTCTTCGGGCGGCCCTGCCCGCCGCCGGTCGAGCCGGAGCAGGTCGCCGAGGCCGGCCTGGAGGGCGAGAGCGAGCGGCACCGGGCGCCGAACGCCATGCGCTACTTCGTGCTGGTGGCGGGCATGAACGAGCCGGACTGGTTCGCCGAACGGCTCCTCCAGGAGGCCGCACGCCCGCGCGGGCGGCTGCACCTGCTGGTCGGCCCGGCGGCCTGCGGCAAGTCGACCTGGGCCGAGGAGCACCTCGGCGAGACGACCATCGTCTCCAGCGACCGCATGCGGCGCGAGCTGACCGGCGACCCCGCCGACCAGGGCCAGAACTACCTGGTCTTCCAGCGCTGCATGGACCGCGTGCGCGAGGCCCTGCGCGAGGGGCGCGAGGTCACCTTCGACGCCACGAACACGACCGAGGCCCTCCGCTCGATGCCCGTGCAGGCCGGGCGCTGGTCGGCAGCCGAGATCGTCAGCTACTTCTTCGACATCCCGCTGGAGGAGGCCATGGAGCGCAACCGCGGCCGGCGCCGCATGGTGCCGGAGCACGTGATCTGCCGCCAGTACCTCAAGCTCGCCCCGCCGGCCCTCTACGAGGCCGACGTGCACCTGGCCGTCGATACCGAGGGCGGCACCCGCACCTACTGGCCCCCCGGCGGCTGAGCCCGTCGGGCCTGCCTCACGAGCAACGAACAACGAACAACGAGCAACGAGCCCCCCATGCTCTGGCGATACGCCCTGCTGATCTTCGGCGTCTTCTGCGGATCGACCGCCGTGATCGCCATCAACCTCAGCGGCGTCCATCCCACGCTTCTGGCCGCTTACCGCTGCCTGATCGCCGCCCTGGCGCTGAGCCCGCTCTTCGTGCGCGACCTGCGGCGCTATCCCGAGATGCGCTCGGAGCTGGGCCGCGCCGCCCTGCCCGGCCTGCTGATGGGCCTGCACTTCGTCTCCTGGAACTTCGGGGCGCGCATGACGCCGGTGGCCCACGCGATCCTGATCGTGAACATGGGCCCACTGGTGATGCCCGTCTTCCTCTACGTCCTGGTGCGCGAGCGGCTCACCCGCCGCGAGGTGGCCGGCACGGCACTCGCCCTCAGCGGCGTAGCGCTGCTCACCGCGCGGGACCTGCACCTGAGCCTGCCCCACTTCCGGGGCGACCTGGTCTGCCTGGTCTCGATGCTCTTCTTCTGCGTCTACCTCGTCTTCGGGCGGCGCAACCGGGACTTCCCCAGCCTCTGGCTCTACCTGGTGCCGCTCTACCTGGTGGCCGGGCTGGTCGGGCTGGCGGCCGGCATGGTCTGGGCCGATCCTATCCGCGCCTACCCGCTGCGGGACGTGCTGACCGTGCTCTGGCTGGCGCTGGTGCCGACGGTGATGGGCCACTCGATCCTGAACTACTCGATGCGCCACATGCACGGGCAGCGGGTGGGGATCGCGAACCTGGGCCAGGTCATCTTCGCCACGGCGATGGGCTTGCTGATCCTGGGCCAGGTGCCGGCGGTCGCGTTCTACCCGGCGGCGCTGCTGCTGGCGGCCGGCATCGCCATCGCTTTCTCGCGACCCGCGCGCGCAGAGACGGTAGAATGAGCGCAGCGGCCAGGGGGGACGGGGCGGGCCTCCAGGCCGGCGACGTGCGTCTACCAGGAGGCCCGTCATGGCGCGCGAGAGGGGATTTCACGGCGTCGGGCCGCTTGTGGGCGCCATAGCGGGGGCCTACTTCGCCCTCGCGCTCCTGGCAAGCGCCCTGTGGGCGCAGCTCTTCGCCGTGAACGCGCTGCCGGCCGTGTGGCGCCTGGCGGCCGCCTGCCTCGTCCTGGCGGCGGGCATTCCGCTGTTCCTGCGCGCGGGCAGCGCGGCCCGGCGGGCCTACCGCAAGGGCAGGCTCGCCACCGAGGGCCCCTACGCCGTCTGCCGTCACCCCGTCTACGCCTCGGCGCTGGTTCTGATCTTTGGGACCTGCCTGCTGTTCAGCTCGTGGCTGGTCTGGGCGACGCCGGCCGTCGCCTACGCGGCCATGCGCATCCTGGTGCGGCGGGAGGAGCGCCGGCTACAGGAGGAGTTCGGGCGGCGCTACGCCGAATACCGCCGGCGGGTCAACGCGTTCTTCCCCACGCTTCGGAGGCCCGCTCAGCGGCCGGGCGGGGGGCCGGCGGGCGGGTCGGAGCGCTCGTAGAACTCCCGCTGGAGCTCGCCGGTCCGCTCGTCCGCCTTGATCGCGCGCATCTGGCGCACCACCTTCCCGACGCAGGCGCGGAACATGAAGGCGCCCTTCTCGGCGCTCGCCCCGCGCGCGTCGCCGGCGTAGTGGGTCGGGTGGTCGCCATACCAGCTTATGCTCGTGCTCAGGCCGGGCAGGCCCTCCATGTGCCCGCGCGAGAGGCCGTCGTCGGCCTCGGGGACCAGGTCCATCTCCACCAGCTCCGGGCGCAGGTGGAGCAGGACGCTGGTCTCCATCTCGTCGGCGTGGCCGCCGTAGTCGCTGGCGCGCATCTCGTGCCAGCGCCGGCGGTCCTCGCCCTCCATCACGTAGTAGTCGGTGGAGTAGACGACGTAGTCGCGCGGCTCCTCCAGCAGGCTGCGCAGCAGGAAGTGGATCAGGCTCTCGTTGCCGCCGTGGCCGTTGCAGATCAGGATCTTGCGCAGGCCGTTGCGGGCGATCTCGTCGCAGGTCGCCTCCAGCAGCGGCAGGATCAGGCGGCGGGTCAGCGCGACGGTGCCGCCGTAGTGGCGGGCGGTGTAGATCTTGCCCCAGTAGTAGGAGGGGAAGACGACGGCCGGCTCCTCCTCGGCGGCGGCGCGGGCGACGGCGTCGGCCACGATCTGGTCGGTGCCGAGCGGCAGGTGGGGACCGTGCCGCTCGATGCACCCGGCCGGCAGCAGGCAGAGGCCGCCGGCGGCCCGGGCGGCGTCCTCAAAGTCACCGGAGCGCAGGTCGGTCCAGAGCATGGGGGCCTCGTTGCTCGTTGTTCGTTGCTCGTGCGGCCCGGTACGCCCGGTCGCTCTCAGAAGTCGGCGCCGGGCACTTCGTCGATCTCGTAGCCCGGCTCCTGCTCCCAAGCGGCGGACCTGTTGTCCAGGATCTTCCGACGCAGGCCGGCCAGCATCTTCTCGATAGCGACGGTCGTCCGCAAATGCCGCTCGGACCTCTCCGCGCTGAGGAGTCCCGCGTCCCGCGCTTTGTAGAGCCAGTTCTCCAGTTCATTGGCTTCGCCGATCGCCACGTCCAGGCAGTGGGCGAAGCGCTTCCTGCTGCGGTTGAAGCCCTCGGCGATCTTGGCCCCCACGGACCCGCAGCTTCTGAGGAGCTGGTCTCCCACCACACCCAGCGCCCCGCCAATGGCTGCATCACGCAGGTCCACGACCAGGTTCAGGAACAACTGGTGCGCCTTCCGCCACACGCGCAGATCAGTGAAGTGCTTCACGGTGCTATCAACGCGATCATCTCTCACCGGGGTTTCCTTCCGTCTTGTGCGCGCCGCGTGCCGCACGAGCAACGAACACCGAGCAACGAGCAACGCCGTTCTCATCCCGTCAGTCTCTCGCGCAGCAGCTCGATGGCGAGTTGGGGGTCGGCCTTGCCGCGGGTGGCGCGCATGACCTGGCCCATCAGGGCCTTCAAGGCGGCCTCCTTCCCGCCCAGGTAGTCCTTGACGGCCTGCGGGTTCTCCGCGATCACCCGCTCGATCACCGGCGCCAGCTCGCCCGTGTCGCTCACCTGCTCCAGGCCCATCTCGGCGACCAGCTCGGCGGCGGGCCTGCCGGTCTCGGCCATCTTCGCCATCACGTCGCGCGCGGCCTGCTGGCCGACCTTGCCCGCCTCCAGCAGGCGCACCAGCTCGGCCAGCCGCTCCGGGCCGACCTCAAGCTCCTCGATGCCGATGCCCCGCTCGTTCAGCACGCGGAGCACCTCGTTGATGAGCCAGTTGGCGATGCTCGTTGGCGCGTTGTAGTGCTCAACCGCGGCCTCGAAGTAGTCCGCCAACTCGCGCGTGTCAGTCAGCAGGCTCGCGTTGTACTCGCTCAGGCCGTATTGCTCCTGGAAGCGTCGCCGGCGGGCCAGGGGCAGCTCGGGCACGCTCGCCGCCACCCGGCCCATCGTCTCGTCGTCGATCTCGACCGGCAGCAGGTCCGGCTCGGGGAAGTAGCGGTAGTCCTGCGCCTCCTCCTTGGACCTCATGCGGGCGGTGCGCTCGCGCGCCTCGTCCCAGAGCCGCGTCTCCTGCCCCACGGCCTCGCCGGCGGCGAGGGCGCGGCCCTGGCGCCGGATCTCCCATTCGAGGGCGCCGCGCACGGCCTTCATCGAGTTGAGGTTCTTGATCTCCACGCGCGCGCCGAGCCCCTCGCTGCCGGCCTGGCGCATGCTAATGCTCGCCTCGAAGCGCAGCGAGCCCTCCTGCATCTTGCAGTCGGAGACCTCCGTGTAGAGCAGCACCTGGCGGAGGGCCTGCATGTAGGCGTCGGCCTCCTGCACCCCGTGCATGTCCGGCGCGCTGACGACCTCCAGCAGCGGGGTGCCGGCGCGGTTCAGGTCGACCAGGCTGTAGTCGGCGCCGGGCGCCTCGGCGTGCACGTTCTTGCCGGCGTCCTCTTCGAGGTGGACGTTGAGGATGCCGACGCGGCGGGTCTCGCCGTCCACGGCGATCTCGAGGGTGCCGTCCACGCCGAGGTTGGCGTAGTTCTGGCTGATCTGGTAGTTCTTGGGCAGGTCGGGGTAGTAGTAGTTCTTGCGGTCGAAGAAGGTGGTGCGGTTGATGGTGCAGCCGAGCGCGAGCGCGGCGCGCAGGGCGAGCTCGAACGCCTCGCCGTTCAGCACGGGCAGCACGCCGGGCATCCCCAGGCAGACGGGGCAGGTCTGCGTGTTGGGCGGCTCGCCGAAGCGCGTGCTGCACCCGCACCAGAGCTTGCTCTGGGTGAGCAGCTCGGCGTGGGTCTCCAGCCCGATGACCGGTTCGTAGTCCATGGCAGGCAATGTACCGGCGCCGCCGGCGGGGGTCAAACGGCGGGCGCCGGGGGCGCTACTCGATGGGGAAGCTGCGGCAGACGCCGCAGAGGGGGCACTCGCCGGTGCGGCAGTCGGGGGTGAACTCCTCGCGGAACGCCTTCTGCCGCTCGCGCAAAAGGAACTCCTTCGTCACCCCGAAGTCCACGTGGTCCCAGGGCAGCAGCTCGTCCTGCGCGCGCTCGCGCCCGGCGTAGAACTCCATTGAGAGGCCGTCCGCCTCGAACGCCTCCTGCCAGCGGGCAAAGCAGAAGTGCTCTGTCCAGGCGTCGAACTGCTGGCCGGCCTGCCACGCGCGCCGCACGACGCGGCCGAGCCGGCGGTCGCCCCGCGCCAGCGCCGCCTCCAGGCGGCTGACCTCCGCGTCGTGGAAGCTGTAGCGCACGCTGCGCATCCGCGCCTTCTCCAGCACCAGTTCCCGCGCCTCGCGCAGGTAGTCGAGCGGGGCCATCGGTTCCCACTGGAAGGGCGTGTGCGGCTTCGGCACGAACGGGGCGATGCTGACGTTGACCCGCCCCGGCCCGCCGCCGCTCTCCCGCCGGGCGCGGCTGACCTGCTCGCTCAGCTCCACGATGGCGGCCACGTCCTCGGGCGTCTCGGTGGGCAGCCCGATCATGAAGTAGAGCTTGATGCCGCGCCAGCCGGCGGCGTAGGCGGCGCGCGCGCCCTCCAGCAGTTCCCGGTCGGTCACGTTCTTGTTGATGACGCGCCGCAGCCGCTCGGTGGCCGCCTCGGGCGCCACGGTCAGCCCGCTCTTGCGCACGGCGCCGACGGCCTCGGGCACGAGCGTGAGCTGGTCGTCCACGCGCAGGCTGGAAAGGGAGAGGCCGATGCCGCGCGGCTCGGCGAAGGCGTTCATCTCCTCCAGCAGTTCCTCGAAGCGGGGGTAGTCGCTGGAGGAGAGCGAGGCGAGGGCGACCTCACTGTGGCCGGTCTTCTCGTACGCCTCGCGGGCCAGCTCCACCAGTTGGCTGACCGGCCGGGCGCGCACCGGGCGGCGCAGCATGCCCGCCTGGCAGAAGCGGCAGCCGCGCGTGCAGCCCCGCATGATCTCCAGCGAGATGCGGTCGTGCACCGTCTCCACCAGCGGCACGAGCAGGTCGGCCGGGAAGTGGGCCTCGGCCAGGCTCGCGACCTTGGCGGCCCGCACGCGCTCGGGCAGGCCCTCGGCGGTGGGCCGCAGCCGGGCGAGCGTGCCGTCGTCGTTGTAGGCCGGCGCGTAGTGGGCCGGGGCGTAGAGGCCGGTGATCGACCGTGCCGCCTCGAGGATGATCCGCTCGCGGGGCCATCCCTGCGCCTTCGCCCGGCGCACGAGGCGGGCGAACTCGACGACGGCCTCCTCGCCGTCGCCGGCGAAGAACAGGTCGATGAACTCGGCCATCGGCTCCGGCACGGCCGCGCCGGGGCCGCCGGCGATGACGATCGGGTCGGGCGGCCCGCGGCCGGTGCTCTCGAGGGGGATGCCGGCGAGGTCGAGCATGGCGAGCACGTTCGTGTAGAGCAGCTCGTACTGGAGGCTGAAGCCGACCACGTCGAAGCGGCGCACGGGCCGGAAGCTCTCCAGGGCGTAGAGGGGCAGGCCGTGCTCGCGCATCCGCTCCGCCATGTCGGGCCAGGCCGCGTAGGCCCGTTCGGCGGCGGCCCAGTCGAGGCCGTTCAGGATCGAGTAGAGGATCTGGATGCCGAGGTGCGACATGCCTACCTCGTAGACGTCCGGGAACAGCAGGGCGAAGCGGACCTCGACCCCGGCCGGGTCCTTGCGCACGGCGTTCGTCTCGCCGCCGACGTAGCGGCCCGGCTTCTCGACGTAGGGCAGCACGTCGCGCTGGAGGACGGCGTGGACCTCGTCGGGATCGGTGACGATGCGGGGCATGTGCGGGCTCGCCATGGGGACGCAGCGGGGCGGCGGAGGGCACGGGGCGACCTGCGCATGGTACCACAGCCGGGCGGCCTGCGCCACCGACGGCTTGCTTCGCGGGCGGGCCACGCGTACAATGGCGCACGGAGGTTTGGAGATGCCGGCAGGCCGGGCCCTGGAAGAGTGCGCGGAGGTTCAGTGCATCTGCGGGAAAGTGGTCCGCCTCGAGCCGGAGCTGATGGGCCGCATCATCCCGTGCCGCCACTGCGGGCGCTACCTGCGCCCCGCCCTCCAGTTCCTGATGGCCGACCAGGACTACGCCCCGAACATCACGGCCCAGTGCACGTGCGGCCACTTCGTGGTGGCGCCGGCCGACGCGGCGGGCAAGCGGGCGCGCTGCAAGGTCTGCCGCACACATCTCATCATGCCGCGCCCGGTGATGAAGTTCGACACCGAGCCCTTCGTGCGCGTGCCGCGCAAAGTGCTTCAGAGCAGCCTCCGCCGCGACGAGGGGGCCAGGGACAGGGCGTCGGAGGAGATGGGGCGGCTCAAGACGGCCGCCCACGCCGGGCGCATCACCCTGGGGCCCGGCCAGCGCATCTGCGTCAACCCCGACTGCGGAGCGCTGCTGCCGATGCGCGCCGGCGTCTGCCCCAAGTGCGGGACCAACCGCATCACCGGCGAGCGCTACGAGGGCCCCGGCCCCGAGGCCGACCCCTCCGGCAGGTGGCACGAGGTCTGAGGCCGCTCTACCGCCCCTGAATCGGTCAACCGGCAGGAGGTGCACGTGTCTCCCCTGATCGCCCTCGAACAGCACGAGTGGACGCAGTTCAGCGTGCCCCACAGCCTCTGCCTGGTCGGCGAGCTCCAGCACCTGCTCGGCGCCGGGTCCCTCTCGCTCGCCACCAACCTGCGGCTGGAGGCGCGCGTGGAGGCGGGCAGCGGTGCATTCCGGCTCCGCTTCGGGGGCGGCGAGCGCGACGAGACGGGCCACCTGCCGGCCGCCGGCGAGGAGGCCGCCCGGCTCGCCGTCCTCTGGGAGCGAGGGCTGGGGAAGGCGCTCGGCATCGGGCCGGAGGCGCTCGACGGGCTCCGCGTCGAACTCGACCTGGGGCGGCTCTGGGAGCTCTGCCCGCCGCAGGTGCTCGCCGCATCGCCGGCGGCGGGCGTGGCCCTCACGGTCGCCGTGCTCGCGCATCGCGGCGAGGGCACGGAGGCGAGCGAAGTCGAGCTGGCCGACGCCGCCTGCCGGGCGCGCCGGGCCGCCCTGAGCGGGGGAGAGGGGCTGAGCGGGCTCGGGTATGCCGACGCGCTGATGAGCGTCGGCGGCGGGGCGGGTTACGGCGCCCCCGGCGCGGAGCGGCTCAACGTCCAGACGCTTGTTCCGCCCGATTCGCTGCTGCTGGTTCTGCGGCCCGAAGCGGCCGACGGCCACACGGGGCGCGAGCGCGAGGCGGCGGTCCTCGGCGCGCTAAAGAAGATCCTCCAGGACGGGGCAGACCTCTCCGAGCGCGGGGACGCGGCCTTCGAGGCGCTCTTCGAGCGGGGCGAACGGCTGCTCGACTCCGAGGCCCTCACCATGCTCTACGGCCTGATGCGCGTGCGCCAGATGGCCGAGGAGTACCTGGAGTGCCTCGGCGACGCCGTGGTCGACAATGATCGCCTCGCCGAGATATGCGACGAGGAGAGCGCGATCCTGGCCGACTACTTCGGCTTCCCCGCCGAGCCCTACGACGAGATCCGTTCGAGCGCTGCTGAGGCCGGCGCGCTCGGCGCCAAGCTGACGTGGGCCTTCGGCGGCTACCCGGCCGCCGTCGTCATCGCCCCCGGACGACGGGGCGAGGTGGGCGAGGCCCTGGCCCGCGCGTTTCCGCAGGTCCGCTCCCTGCTGGTGGACGTGGAGCCGACCGGCCTGCTGCGCGGCGCCGACGAGGGCATCGCGCTCCCCTCGGACCCCTGAGCACGGACGCCGCTACTGCTCGGCCGGCTCGGACGGGGGCGCCGGACGGTGCGCGCCCCGGGCGCTGGCCTGCACGACCGCGATGGACTGGAGCGGCAGGCTGATCACGAACGGGTATTCCTGCCGGAACTCCTCGTGCAGCCGCGCCTTGAGCAGCTCGGCCAGCTCCGGCCGCCCCCTGACCAGCAGCAGGTCGTTCTGCTCGGTCACCACCTCCCTGGCCCCGGGCGGGACCCAGCCGCCCTGCACCTGCTCGATCAACGTGTAGCCCCCCGCCAGGCGGGCCACCTCGGCGAGCAGCTCGCCGGTCTGCTGCGCCGAGCGTTCCCCGTCGGGCAGGTAGCGCGGCAGGATGGCCATGTGGAGCAGCTCATCGCCCCTGACCTGCACGCTGATCTGCGTGGTGTGCATGTCCGTGCCGAGCATGCACCCGGGGGCCGCGAGCGCAACGAGGGCCAGCATCAGGAGGACGCACGTTGGCCGGCTGTGCTTGCGCATCTGCGATCTCTCCCTTGCCCGTGTTGACGGGCGATGGTAACGCGCCGCCCCGGCAAGTCAAGCGCCCGGCCGACGCACTGCGGTCACTGCTGGCCGGGCGGCAAGGTGGTCAGGGTCAGCAACGAGCCCGCCGGCAGGGCCAGCTCGACGCGCCCCTGCTGCGGCCTCACCGCTGCCAGCTCGCGGAACGCCTCCTCCCGGCCGCTCCGCACGCCCCGCAGCGGGCCGAGCCCCGCCGGCAGGCCGCTGAGGACGGCGCGGCGCTCGGGCCCGAGGTTCGCCACGTGGAAGCTGTAGGCGGCCGGCTCGCCGTCCCCCTCGGCGGACCGCATCGCGGTGATCAGCACCTCGGCGTCGTCCGAGGCCGACTCCAGCACCATCGCCGGCGTCGGGCTCAGGTTGCACCAGTGCCGCACGAACCAGTAGCGCGCCGTCGGCGCCAGCCGCATCTGCCCGTCGGGGGCGCGCTCCTCGCGCACGATGCGGTAATCGCCGGTGAACTCCCACTGCATCGTCGCCTGCGGGCGGGCGTGGCGCAGCAGCTCGTGATACATGCGCAGCTCGCTCAGCGCGTAGCGGTAGTCGTCGAGCCGCACCCGCCGCCAGTCGGGGTTGACGCCGAGCTCGCCGACCACGAGCGGCCGGTCGATGCGCCGGGCCAGCTCCGCCCAGGCCGCGTACTGCTCCGGCGCGGCGCCGCCCCACGAGTGGAAGGAGACGGCGCCGACGTAGCGCATCGCCTCGGGGTCGGCGGCGGCCGGCTCGACGTAGGAGATGGTGCCGCGCGCCTTGTGCACGTCGCCCAGGAGCATCTTCGTCTTCAGGCCCAGCCCCTCCAGGTGGGCGCCGAGGGCCTTGATCACGTCCCGGTGCTCCGCGGGAGTGAACCGGACCATCACGCCGAGGTCGGGCTCGTTGAAGGAGAACAGCTCGGGCTCGTAGCCGTACTGGTCGCGCGCGTAGACGAGGTAGGAGCCGATGGATTCGAGCATCTCGGGCCAGCGCTCGCGCCGGATGCGGCGGCCGTGCTTCCAGGGCCCGCGTCCGGGCCGCTCGCAGAGCCATTCGGGCGGGTTCCAGACGCTGACGACGGTCGGGATGGCGCGCCGGCCCAGCTCCCGGCCGATCAGCAACTCGGCGCGGAGCTTGCCGCCGGGGCGGTCGTTCGCTCTGAGGGCCTCCGGGGCGATGCGCTCGGGCGGTTCGCCGTCGGCGCCGGCCGCCCATTCGCTCAGGGTCATCTCGGTGCGGGCCCAGCGGACGTCGAGCGTCTCGAGCGTGTAGCGGGTGACGGGCGACTCGAGCTGGAAGCAGTAGTTGCCCCCGAAGCCGTCCAGGCGGTAGAGGGGGTTATCGGGGTTGACGGAGAGCTGCACCGGCTCGGCCGCCGTAGCGGCGGCACACAGCAGCACCGCCGCCGCCCCAACCGCTGTCCACACGCCCTTGCTCGCCTTCGTTCCCATGTCCGTGCTCCCTGGTGGAGGGGGCATTATAGGTGAACGGCGAGGAGGCGTCGCGGCCGGCGGGCACGTGGAACTGGTGGGCGCAGCAGGACTCGAACCTGCGACTTCTACCGTGTGAAGGTAGCGCTCTCGCCACTGAGCTATGCGCCCACCGTTCACTTTCGAGTATACCCAGGCGCCCCCCGGCCGTCAACTTCGGGGCGAAACTCCGGGACAGTCCCCTGCGGGATACAGTCCCGGTTTTCGGCTCCGCGCTATGGCGCGCGCGTGTGCCAGTCCGTGGCGCGCTGGTAGGCGGCGGCGGCGCGCAGCAGCCGCGCGTCGTCCCAGTGCGCGCCCATGAGCTGCATCCCCACCGGCAGCCCCGCCCGCGTGAAGCCGCACGGGACCGAGACGCCGCAGTTGCCCGATAGGTTGCACGAGATGGTGAAGATGTCGCTCAGGTACATCGCCAGCGGGTCGTCGGCCTTCTCGCCGATGCGGAAGGCGGCGGTCGGCGTCGTCGGAGCGAAGAGCAGGGCGACCTCCTCGAAGGCCCGCGTGAAGTCCTCGCGGATCAGCCGCCGCGCCCGCGCCGCCTTCAGGAAGTAGGCGTCGTAGTAGCCGCTGCTCAGCGCGTGGGTGCCGAGCATGACGCGGCGCTTGACCTCCTCGCCGAAGCCCCGCCCGCGCGTGCGGCAGTACATGTCGATCATGTCCTCGTGCTCGGCGCTGCGCAGGCCGTACTTGACCCCGTCGTAGCGGGCCAGGTTCGAGCTGGCCTCGGCCGTGCAGAGCACGTAGTAGCAGGCGACGGCGTAGCTGGAGAGCCGGCCCCCCTCGACGTCGATGCGGCTGTGGGGGAGCGATACGTCGACGAACCGCGCCCCGAGCCCCTCGAAGGCCCGGCGCGCCTCCTCCAGGGCCGAGGCGACCTCGCCGTCGAGGCCGTCTTCGAGGAAGAACTCGCGCGGCACGCCGAAGGTCATTCCCTCGACGCCGGCGCCGAGCCCGTCGAGGTAGTCCGGCGCCTCGCGGCGGGTGCAGGTCGAGTCGCGTTCGTCCGGCGCGGCGATGGCCCCGAGCAGCAGCGCCGCGTCCTCGACGGTGCGCGCGAACGGGCCGATCTGGTCCAGGGAGCTGGCGAAGGCGACGAGCCCGTAGCGGCTCACCCGGCCGTAGGTCGGCTTCATGCCGACCACTCCGCAGAGCGCGGCGGGCTGGCGGATCGAGCCGCCCGTGTCGCTGCCCAGCGCCAGGGGGGCCATGCGGGCGGCGACGGCCGCCGCGCTGCCGCCGCTGGAGCCGCCGGGGATGCGCCCGGCGTCCCACGGGTTGCGCGTGACCTTGAAGCCGCTGTTCTCGGTCGAGGAACCCATGGCGAACTCGTCCATGTTCGTCTTGCCGACGATGACGGCGTCCTCGGCGATGAGCCGCTCGACCACGTGGGCGTCGTAGGGCGGGACGAAGCCCTCCAGAATCTTCGAGGCGCAGGTGGTGGCGACGCCGCGGGTGCAGATGTTGTCCTTGACGGCGACGGGCACGCCGGCCAGGCGGCCCAGGGGTTCGCCGCGCGCCCGCTTCTCGTCCAGCTCGCGGGCGCGCTGGCGGGCCTCGTCGGCCATCACGGTGAGGAAGGCGTCGACGCTCGGCTCGCGCTGCTCGATGGCCGAGAGGCACTGCTGGAGGATCTCGGCGGCGCAGCGCTCGCCGGCCCGGAAGGCGCGGCGCAACTCGGCGGCGGTCTGGGGCGCGTCGGCCATGGCCTCGGGTGACCTCGGGATGTGGGGACGGGCCATTCTATCGGCGCCCGGCGATGCCTTCAACGTGGTGAGCCGTGCCGAGCTTGACAGCCCCGCGGGGGGCCAGTATAGTCTTATGCTCTCCGGGGGGTGGTCTGGCCGGACGCCCGCTTGCCTCCCCGTGGGGACGCGCCTGCCCCGCCGCGTCCGGCCGAGTCCGGACGGGGGCTCACGGGTGCGCTCGACTTCCTGTGCCTTGCAGCCGAAAGGAGTGGTGGAGCAATGGCAATCCGAGTGGGCATCAACGGTTTCGGCCGCATCGGCCGCCTGGTCTTCCGGGTGCTGGCCGAGCGGGACGACCTGGAGGTGGCGGCCGTCAACGACCTGGCGGACGCCCACGCCCTGGCTTACCTGCTGAAGTACGACACCGTGCACGGGCGCTACCCCGGCGAGGTCGAGGCGAAGGACGACGATACGCTGGTGGTCGACGGCGTCGAGGTGCCCGTGCTGACCGTGCGCAGCCCGAAGGAGCTGCCCTGGGAGGAGATGGGCGTCTACTTCGCCGTCGAGTCCACCGGCGTCTTCCGCACCCGCAGCGGCGAGAGGGGCGGCTACGGCGACCACCTGGAGGCCGGCGCTCAGAAGGTGCTGCTGACCGTGCCCGCCAAGGACGAGGTCGACGCCACGATCGTGCTCGGCGTCAACGACGAGATGCTCAAGGCCGAGCACGAGTGCATCTCGAACGCCTCGTGCACGACCAACTGCCTGGCCCCGATCGCGAAGGTGCTGCACGAGAGCTTCACCATCCGGCACGGGCTGATGACGACCTGCCACGGCTACACCAACGACCAGGTGACCTGCGACCAGATCCACAAGGACCCGCCCCGCGGGCGCGCCGCCGCCATGAACATCATCCCCACCACCACGGGCGCCGCCAAGGCCATCGGATCGGTCATCCCCGAGCTGGACGGCAGGCTGAACGGCTTCGCCCTGCGCGTCCCCGTGGTGGACGGTTCGATCGTGGACCTGGTGGTCGAGGTCGAGAAGGAGGCCGGCGTCGACGAGGTCAACGCGGCCATGAAGGCGGCCGCCGAGGGGCCGATGGAGGGCATCCTGGGCTACAGCGAGGACCCGATCGTCAGCAGCGACATCATCCACGACCCGCGCAGCTCCGTCTTCGCGGCCGGCCAGACCATGGTCATCGACAGCATGGTCAAGGCCGTCTCGTGGTACGACAACGAGTGGGGCTACTCGAACCGCTGCGTCGACCTGATGGCCCGGGCCGCCGCCCTGTGAGGGCCGGCCGAATCGCTTCCACCGGGGCGTCCCAGCGCGTGCGGGGCGCCCCGGCCGCGCATGAGCGGAAGGAGGAGGGCGATGAAGACGATCCGCGACTTCGCCGACGAGCTGAGCGGCAAGCGCGTGCTGATGCGCGTGGACTTCAACGTGCCGCTCGACAAAGAGACCGGCGAGATCACCAACGACCTGCGCATCCGCCGCGCGCTGCCCACCATCGAGTTCGCTCGCGAGCGGGGCGCCCGCGTCATCCTGATGAGCCACCTGGGCCGCCCCAAGGGCGAGCCCGACCCGGCCTACAGCCTGCGGCCCGTCGCCAGGCGCCTCGGCGAGCTGCTCGGGGCCGACGTGGCCTTCGCGCCCGACTGCGTCGGGCTCGACGCCAAGGCGGCCGTCGAGGAGCTCGACGACGGCGACGTGCTGATGCTGGAGAACACGCGCTTCCATCCCGGCGAGGAGAAGAACGACGCCGAGATGGCCCGCCGCCTCGCCGGGCTGGGCGACATGTACATCAACGACGCCTTCGGCACGGCCCACCGGGCGCACGCCTCGACCGCCGGCGTGGCCGAGCACCTGCCCTCCGCCGCGGGCTTCCTGATCGAGAAGGAGGTCGACTACCTCTCGCGGGCCACCGAGGATCCCGATCACCCCTACGTGGCCGTGATGGGCGGGGCCAAGGTCAGTGACAAGATCAAGGTCATCCGCAACCTCCTCGCCAAGGTCGACGTGATGCTGATCGGCGGGGCCATGGCCTACACCTTCCTGAAGCAGCAGGGCGTCAGCGTCGGCAGCTCGCTGGTCGAGGAGGACTGCCTCGACGTGGCCCGCGACCTGATCAGTGAGGCGGCCGATAAGATCGTGCTCCCCGTGGACCACGTCTGCGGCCGCGAGATCGCCGAAGACACCGAGACCGAGACGTTCGAGGACGAGATCCCCGTCGCCTGGATCGGGCTCGACATCGGGCCCCGCACCGCCGAGCAATACGCCGAGAAGGTCAGCAACGCCGCGCTGGTCACCTGGAACGGCCCCCTCGGCTACTTCGAGATCGAGGCGTTCGCCCACGGGACCGAGGTGCTGGCCCGCGCCCTGACCGAATGCGAGGGGACCACCATCGTCGGCGGCGGCGAGACGGCCGAGGCCATCGAGAAGCTCGGCCTCGAGGACGAGATCGACCACGTCTCCACCGGCGGCGGGGCGAGCCTGGAGTTCCTGGCCGGCGACACGCTGCCGGGCATCGCCGCGCTCGAGTAGGTTCTGCCCAAGGAACCACCGATGCGCATCAAGATCGCTCCGTCCATGGTCGCCAGCGACCTGGCGCACCTGGCCGACAGCGCGGCCGCCGTCATCGAGGCCGGCGCCGAGCTGGTCCACGTCGACGTGGCCGACGGGCACTTCGTGCCGAACATCATGCTCGGCCCCCAGCTTGCCGCCGCCCTGGCGCGCGTCTGCACCGTGCCGGTCGGCGTCCACCTGATGCTTACCGACCCGCTGCGCTACGCACCCTCGTTCGTGGGCGGGTCGGTGGACACCGTCTTCTTCCACGTGGAGGCCGTCTCGGACCTGCCCGGCGCGATCGAGTCGGTGCACGGGCTCGGCGTGCGGGCGGGGGTGGTGCTGAAGCCGGCCACGCCGGCCGAGGCCGCCGGCGAGGCGGTGGGGGCGGCCGACTGCCTGATGGCCATGACGGTGGAGCCGGGCTTCGGCGGCCAGAGCTTCATGGAGGAGCCCTGCCGCAAGATCCCGGCATTGCGCGAGATGTTCGGATCCGATATAGACATCTACGTGGACGGCGGCATCGACGAGCGCACGCTGCCGGTGGCCGCCCGCTACGGGGCCAGCGTGATGGTGGCCGGCACGTCGGTCTTCGGGACGGACGCGCCGCCGGGCGAGGCCCTGAGACGCCTGCGGCGCGTCGCCGAAGATGCCTGCGACCGCTCAGGGGGGTGAGGCAGTGCTCCGACCGGGCAAGAAGAAGCAGGTCCCCGACGGCCTGTTCGTCAAGTGCGACGGCTGCGGCAACCTGGTCTACCGCAAGAACGTCGAAGAACGCCTCCACACCTGCCCCGAGTGCAATCACCACTTCCGCGTCGGCGCCTGGGACCGCGTGCGCCTGCACACCGACGAGGGCAGCTTCGAGGAGATGGACGGCGACCTGAGGCCCTGCGACCCCCTCGAGTTCGTGGCGGCGAAGGCCTACAAGGACCAGCTCAGGCGCTACGCCGAGCGCAGCGGGCTGAGCGAGGCCATCCTGTGCGGCCGGTGCCGCATCGAGGGCCGCCCGGCCGTGTTCGCGGCGATGGACTTCCGCTTCTGCGGCGCCAGCATGGGCAGCGTGGTGGGGGAGAAGCTGACCCGCGCGATCGAGGCCGCCGGGCGAGAGGGGCTGCCCCTGGTGACGGTGGCCGCCTCGGGCGGCGCCCGCATGCAGGAGAGCGCCTACTCCCTGATGCAGATGGCGAAGACCTGCGCGGCGCTGAGCCGCTTCGGGCGGCTGGGCGGGGCGCACCTGAGCGTGCTGACCGACCCGACCACCGGCGGCGTCTGGGCGAGCTGGGCCGCCGTGGGCGACGTGAGCATCGCCGAGCCCGGCGCCACCATCCGCTTCGCCGGCCCGCGCGTTATCGAAGAGACGATCAAGGGCGAGCTGCCCGAGGGCTTCGCCACCAGCGAGTTCCTGCTGGAGCACGGGTTCGTGGACATGATCGTCGAGCGCGCCCGCATCAAGCCGACCCTCGCCCGCCTGCTCGCCTACCTCGCCTGAGCCGGCCCCGTCGCGCCCCCCGCGACGCCCGCCACGCGCCCCCTCGGCGGGCCGATTGGCTTGACAGGGCCGCGGGAGGCGCTTACCCTGTGCTTTGCCGCCCTACGCGGGCATGATTCTGGGAGTTCAGGCGGCGGGGGACGCGACCAGATGTTCTTCTCGGGCATCGCCGACGAAGCCGGCGACGACATAGAGACCCAGATCCGCGCCCAGCAGCAGCTCGGCTGGAAGCACATCGAGCTGCGCAACATCAGCGGCGTGAACGCCACCGATCTGTGCGGGCGCAGCTTCGAGGAGGCTATCGAGAAGGTGGGCGAGGCCGGGCTCGGCGTCTCCTGCTTCGCATCGCAGCTCTGCAACTGGTCCCGCCCCATCAGCAAGCACCCCGAGATCGACCGCCACGAGCTCGCCCGCGCCATCCCGCGCATGCAGACGGCCGGCTGCCCCTTGATCCGCACGATGAGCTACCCGAACGCCGGCTGGCCCGAGCACGAGTGGCGCGACGAGGTGATCAGCCGCATGCGCGCGCTGGCGCAGATGGCCGAAGCGGGCGGCGTGACGCTGGTGCACGAGAACTGCAACGGCTGGGGCGGACTCGGGCCCGAGCAGACGCTGCGCATGCTGGAGGAAGTCGACTCGCCGGCGCTGAAGCTGCTCTGGGACACGGGCAACCCCGTCTCGCACCGACAGGACCCCTGGGACTACTACCGCCAGGTCCGCCAGCACGTGGTCTACGTGCACATCAAGGACGGCGTGCAGGAGGACGACTCGACCCGCTACACCTACCCCGGCGAGGGCGAGGGCTGCGTCGAGCGGGTCCTGGCAGACCTGGTCGAGCGGGGCTACAGCGGCGGCCTCTCCATCGAGCCGCACCTGGCCGCCGTCGTGCACGAGGGCAAGGCCGCCTCACAGGCGAGCAGCGCCTACGAGCGCTACGTCGAGTACGGCAGGCGCCTGATGGCGCTGGTGGAGGGGGCCAAGCAGGGCCGCACGAGCGGAGAGCAGCCATGATGCCGAAAGTGGACGTCCTGAGCAAGATCGAGGACTTCTACATGGCGGACCGGCCGGTCCCCTACCTGACCTTCATGAACGTGTTCAACGACCTGCTCAGCGACCCCGTCAAGGTCGCCCCGAAGGAGCCGAGCGAGGAGCTCAAGGCCAAGTTCCGCGCCGCCTGCATGGCCGCCAACGTCGGCCTGATCGACACCGAAGGCCGCGAGGAGGAGCGCCTCGACGAGTTCTACCACAAGGTGGTGCCCGTCTGGGACGCGAAGCTGCCGCTGGCCGAGGCCAGGGAGCTGGAGGGCATCCGCCAGGGCAAGCTGCGCGAGGAGCGCCGGCGCGAAGCAGAGGAGCGGGCCAAGGCGGCCACCCGGCAGGCCGAGACCCGCTCGCGGGAGCTGCTGGAGAAGCTCGGCCTGGAGGGCGCCGAGCTGGAGGCCGGGCCGAAACGCGGCCGGCCCGTCCCCGAGGAGGAGGCGCCCGCCGAGGGTGCGCCCGCAGGGGCGGAGGCGGTCAGGCTGCCCGGCGAGGAGCCCGCCCCCGCCGAGCCGCAGGAGGAGCCGGCGGAAGTCGAGTTCGAGCCTGCCGAGCCGCCGGGCCGGCCGGCCGCCGAGGCCGAGGGGGAGCCGCTGCACGTGGACTTCGACTTCACGCCGTCCGAGGGCGAGGAGGTCGCCGAGCAGGTCGCCGGGGCGCCCGCACCGCCCGTCTCCAGCGCCCAGGCCATGATCGAGACGAGCATCGTCGAGCCTCCGCCGGTCGAGGGGCGCGTGCGGCGCTACCGCAACGTCGACGAGCTCTGCGCGGCGATCCGTGCCCGTCAGTTCGACCTCCACTACGCGCCGAGGGACCAGGCCGAGGAGTTCGCCCACTACGGGCTGGACAACCTGGACGTGGGCGTGCAGCTCGCCGAGGCCGACGGGCGCCACTACACGGTGCTGACCGCCGGGTTCGGGCGGGCCCGGCTCGGCAGCCAGGCGCCGGTGCTGGACGCGATCGCCGCCGAGATGGGCTACCGGCGCATGGCCGAGTATGCCTACATGCGCGCCGACGGGCAACGCGTCTACACGTTGAAGGTGGGGCCCCACAAGACCAGCATCGCCTGCGCGGCCGCCGCCACCGAGGCTGAGAAGGACGTGCTGCAACGCATCCAGAAGATCCACCGCGACATGGGCGAGCTGCTCGAGCGCCTCAGGGGCTGAGGGCGCCCTCGCCCGCCAACCCGCCTCCATCGGACCGCTGCCGTGGACGCCACCGTCATCTCCACCGGCGAGGAACTGGTCGGCGGGCGCACCGTCGACACCAACGCCGCCTTCATCGCCTCCGGGCTGACACGGCACGGCTTCCACGTGCGCCGCATCATCGTGCTCGGCGACGACCCCGACGCCCTGGCCGAAGAGGTGGCGGCCGCCACGCGCGACAGCCGCCTCATCGTCATCAGCGGCGGCCTCGGCCCGACCGCCGACGACCGCACCCGGGCGGCCATCGCCGCCGTCGCCGGGGCCGAACTCGTCGAGGACGGGGCCTCGCGCCGCCACGTGGTCGAGCGCCTCGCTGGCTTCGGCATCGAGGCCGACCGGCGCCACCTCTCCCAGGCGCTCTTCCCGGCCGGCAGCACGCTCTTCCCCAACGAGCGCGGCACCGCCCGGGGCTTCGCCTGCCGCGTGGGGGAGGCGTGTCTGGTCGCGATGCCCGGCGTGCCCGCCGAGATGCGCGCCATGTTCACCGACGGCGTGCTTCCCTTCGTGCTCGGCGAGCTGGCGCCCCGGGGCTGCCTGAAGGCCGAGCACGTGCACATCTTCCCCGCTGCCGAGTCCGCCGTGGATGAGCGCATCGCCGACCTGACCGAGCGCGGGCGCAACCCCTCGGTCGGCCTCACCGTGCGGGACGGCGTGATCACCGTCCACATCGCCGCGCGGGCCGAGAGCGCCGAGGAGGCCGAAGGGCTGGCCGAGCGGGACGCTCGGGCGGTCGAGGAGCGCTTCGGCGAGCTCGCCTTCGGGCGGGGCGAGGCGACGCTCGCCTCCGCCCTGGCCGAGGAGCTGGAGCGCGCCGGGGCGACCGTCGGCGTGGCCGAGTCGGTCACCGGCGGCCTGATCGGCCACATGCTGGTCGACGTGCCGGGGATCTCCCGCTTCTTCCTGGCCGACGTGGTCGCCTACGGCAACGAGGCGAAGGTGGACCTGCTCGGCGTGCCGCGCGAGCTGATCGCCGAGCACGGCGCCGTCAGCCCCCAGGTGGCGGAGGCCATGGCGCACGGCGCGCGCCGGGCGGCCGGCAGCGACCTGGCCGTCAGCACGACGGGCATCGCCGGCCCCACCGGAGGCAGCGCCGAGAAGCCGGTCGGCCTGGTCTACGTCGGCCTCTGCCTCGGCGGCCGTGCGCGCGTGGCCCGGCTCGAGCTGCGCGGCGAGCGCCGGCGCGTCAAGGACCGGGCGGCCCGGCACGCGCTGAACTTCTGCCGGCTGGCCCTCGGCCGGGGATTGGCGTCGGTGCCCGCACGGTATACAATGTAGGCGCCTCAGGCAGGGAGCTCGCCCCCATGGCCGAGAAAGACGACGGCTATCTGCGCTTCCGCTGCAAGAACTGCCATCAGAAGCTCAAGGTCAAGAAGACCTACGAAGGCGGCAACATCATCCCCTGCCCCCGCTGCGGCGCCGAGGTGACCGTGCCGCTGGCCAACCTGGACGCGATCGCCGCCGGCGCCGACATGCCGGAGACCGGTCAGCCCGGCCGGCTGCACGTCGACCCCGAGCTGCTGATGAAGCGCCTGCGCGGCGAGGACGCGGACGAGCGCACCGGCCCCGGCAGCGTGGGCGGGCCGCCGACCCTGCGCGAGGGGACCTGGAGCCCGCGCACCGCCTTTGGCCGGGTCAAGGAGCTGGACCAGCTCGCCGCCGCCGTGGTCAAGATCGACGAGGACGCGATGGGCCAGACCCAGCGCGCCTACCGCGAGGAGGACCTGGAGCCCCAGGAGCGCGAGGCCAGGGTCAAGCAAGCGGCTGCCGGGCGAGAAGCCGACCTGCGCGAGCTGCTGCAGCGACGCATCGAGGCGATCCAGCAGCAACTGCGCGCCTACCGCGCCCGACAGGACAGCCTGTCCCCGCCCGAGCAAGAACAGCGGGATCGGCTGCTCATGGCGCTGGAGGCCATCACGCTCTACGGCCGCCACGTGCTGGGCGTCGATCTCTGAGACGCTCCGGCAGGGGGCATCCGCCCTCAATCCGCACGCGACATGGGGAGGATCAGATGAGCCTGGTTGATCAATGGATCGAGTTGCTGAGGGCAATACACCGTGCGCCGGACTGGCCCGCGCTGATCCTGTTCTACGGCGTGGTGGTCGGGCTGGCCCTGTTCATCTGCCTCCAGTTGCAGCTGGTCAGCGCGCGCCGCAAGGCGCTGAGGGCCATGCGCGAGGTCCGGAAGATGATGGCCGACATCCGCGGCCTGGCCGAGCAGATAGACGACCTGGAGCGGCGCATCGAACGGCGGTTCGACACGCGAGCCGGCGAGCTGGACGAGCGCATGACCCGCAAGCTCGACCAGAAGGGCGATCTGATCCAGGAACGCCTGGAGCAGAACCGCACCGACCTGCAGGGCCGCATCAGCACGCTCGACGTGCGCGTGCAGGAGGCGACCGAACGGGTCGAGACTTTCCGCCGGCGCGTCGACGAGGTCGAGGCACGCGTGCCGGGGCTCTTCGACCGCATCGACGAGTTCCGCGAAGGCCTGGCACGCACCTTCCAGGCCGAGCTCGGCAGCGTGCTCAACTCCTTCGACAACTCCATCGGCGCCGTCCTGGAAGAGATGAAGTCCGAACTCCAGCTCGGCATCAGCCGCATCGAGAGCATCGAGAGCATGGTCGGCAGCCGAAAGGGCGCCGAGCGCGCCCTGCTCGGCGCGCCGGAGGCGCCGCGGCCGGCCGAGGGCCCACCCCAGGAGGAAGAGGAGTTCGAGGAGTGGGGCGAGGAGGCCAAGGAACTCGCCGAGGAAATCACCGAACAGCAGGAGGCCGCCGAGCCCCAGCCCGAGGAGCGGACCGGCTCCCTGGAGCACGTCCCCGTCGAGCGCGAGGGCCCGGCCGATTACCCCGAGGAGATGGCCGACAATGAATCCGACCTCTACGTGCCCGGCGCCGAGGAGATAGACCTGGAGGGCGAGGACGAGGCCGAAGAGGCCTGAGCGGCCCCCTCAGGCGCGACCCGGCGGGCCGGCCGCCCGGGCGATCTCCTCGAACTGCTTCGTGGTCAGGCGCTCGACCCGCGTGCGGCCGTCCAGCCCCACCGCCTGCGGCACCGACTCCGCCGCCTCCGGGCCCCAGCCCAGCCTCAGAGCCCGCGCCAGCGTCTTACGCCGGTAGGTGAACAACTCCCGCACGGTCGCCGCAAACGCAGGATACTCCCTGGTCATCGCACGCCCCGCCCGGCGACGCACCCGCACCAGCGCGCTGGAGACCTCGGGCGGCGGCCAGAACGCCTGCGGCGGCAGCTCGAAGACGCGCTCGACCCTCGCCCAGTAGTCCACGTAGACCGTCAGCGGCCCGTACTCGCCCGTGCCCGGCTCGGCGAGCAGCCGGTCGGCGACCTCCGCCTGGAACATCAGGCACATCGCGGCGACCTCCAGCTCCCACTCCAGCAGGTTCACCACCGCCGGCGAGCCGATCCCGTAGGGCAGGTTGCTCACGACGCGCAGCTCGCCCCCGGCCTCGGCGAGGGCGGCGCGGACGGCGTCGGTCACCGCGGGCTCGACGGCGTGCTTGCTCTGGAGGAAGTCGGCGCACAGGAGCGTCACGTTGCTCCGTTGCCCCAGCCGCTCGCGGGCGAGGGCACAGAGGCCGCGGTCGATCTCCACGCTGACCGCGTGCGCGCAGCGCTCGGCCAGGCGGGCGGTCAGGCGGCCCAGGCCGGTGCCGATCTCGAGCGCGACGTGGTCCGGCTCGAGCTCGGCCGCCTCCGCCACCCGGTCCAGGTCCAGCGGGGCGACCAGGAAGTTCTGCCCCGCCGCCCTGCGGGGCGCCAGGCCGTGGGCGCGCAGCACCTCGCGCGGGTGCTCCTCAGGGGGCGATGGCATGGCGCGCCTCCGTCCGGCCCGAGCGGCAGCCGCCGCTCACGCCGGCGGCTCGAAGACCTCGTCGCTGATCGTGCCCTCGGCGACCCGGGCAACCGGCCCGGTCATGGTGACGCCGTAGTGCTCGTCGAGGCGGATCTCCAGCTCGCCGCCGGGCATGCGGACCGTCACCGCCTCGTCGACGAGCCCGAGGCGTCGGGCGACGGCGGCCGAGGCGCTGGCGCTGCTGCCGGAGGCGAGCGTGTAGCCCGCGCCGCGCTCCCATATCTCGATGCGGATGCTCGAGCGGTCGAGCGCCCGCATGAACTGCACGTTGGTGCGGTTCGGGAAGCGGGGATCGGTCTCGATCAGCGGGCCGAGCGCCCGGGCCTCCTCGGCCGAGACCTTATCGCGGGAGATCACGCAGTGCGGGTTGCCCACGGTGGCCGCGCAGTAGGTAAGCGTCCGGCCGGCCACCTCGATCTCTTCGTTGATGACCTCGCGCGGGGGTCCGGCCACGGGGATATGTTCGCTGCGGAAGCTGACGCGGCCCATCTCGACCGTCACCATGCGGCCGCCGTCGCGCACCCGCGCCCGCACGGGCCCGCCGGCGGTGACGATCTCGAACTCCTCCTCGCCGACCCGCCCGGTCTCGAAGAGCCAGCGCGAGAAGATGCGCAGCCCGTTGCCGCTCTTCTCGGCCTCGCTGCCGTCGGGGTTGTAGATGCGCACGCCCGGCGCGCCGCCCTCGCCGCCGGTCGGGCCGAGCAGTATGCCGTCGGAGCCGACGCCGTAGTGGCGATGGCAGATGCGGCGCACTCGCTCGGGCGCCAGCTCACCGCCGACCTCGGCGGCGTCGAGCACGATGTAGTCGTTGCCGAGCCCGTGGTATTTCCAGAAGCGCATGGTTCTTCCCCTCGGTGCAGGAGGCGCCCGCCCCCCCCGGCGGCGCAGCGTCGTGCGGCGCGCGGGCTGCGAATATACGCGGGCCGTCGGGGATCCGTCAAAGGGGCGCGCTGCCCGGCCCTCCCGCTGGCTCACGTCTGCGTCCGCCGTCCCATGAGCGAGTGGAGCCACCAGCGCCCCGCGCGGCTGCGGGGCCGGGGCTTGTCGGTCAACGCCGCCGGCGCGCTTGACTGCGCCGGCCGGGCTGCGAGAATAGGGGGCGGCGCTTCGCCGGGGGGCACACACAGCGGGGGGGGCGAATGGCAGCGAGTGTCATCGTGCCGGGCGGGGGCTTCGCCGGGCTCGACGAGCTGACCGGGCGCCGGGGGCAGGGCGTCTGCGTCACGCTCATCGACCGCCGCCCACACGCTACCTTCTCGCCGCTGCTGCCCGACGCCGTCTCGCAGCGCGTGCTACCGCAGCGGATGCTCTATCCCCTCGCGGCGCACTGCCGGCGGCGGGGCGCGGAGTTCGTCCAGGCCGAGGCCCTCGCCATGCGGCGCCGCGTGCTGGAGGCGGCGGAGCGGGCGGAAGCGCGTCTTCGCGGCCGGCGACGTGGCCGGCGCCGAGGGCCCCGGCGGCGGCGGCGATCGGCGTGGTGACGATCGTCGCGCTCCGCACGGCGCACGCGGACGACGGCTTCTTCGCCACGCACCAGCAACAGATGATCCTTGCCGCCTGCGTCACGCTCTTTCTGGCGGGGGCGGGCGAGCTCGGCGTGCAGCGCAGCGCGCCGCGCGAGAAGTAGGACGTCACGAGAGCACGAGCACAATGAGCGTGAAGCCCATCAGCGCCGCGGCGTAGCGGGCGGTGCGCGCGTCGATGTCCGGGATCCGCTCCCCGCGCAGCGCCCGCCGCAGCACGCCGACCAGCAGCAGCAGGCTCAGCGGCGCCGCGGCGAGCGCCGGGCGGCCGGTCAGCGCCCCGAAGGCCGCCAGGACGAACGTCTGCCCGAGCAGCAGCGCCACGTAGACGCCGATCTGGCCTTGCGGACCGATGAGCTGGGCCAGGGTGGTGAGCCCGCCGGCCCGGTCCTCTGCGTAGTCGCGCAGGTTGTTGCCCGCCAGCACGCTCGCCGTGGCCATGCCGATCGGCACGGAGAGCAGCCAGGCTTCCGCGCCCACCCGCCCGGCCTGGGCGTAGGCTGCCCCGCCGACGATCAGCGGCCCGAAGACGGCGAGGATCAGCGGCTCGCCCAGCGCGCGGCCCTTCAGGCGGAACGGCGGACCCGTGTAGGCGTAGAGCGCCAGCAGCGCCGCACCGAAGAACCACAGCACGCCGCCGTCGCACCGCCAGGCCACGTAGCCGACCAGCGCGGCCGCGACGGCGAGGCAGACGGCGGCCTCGCCCGCCACCTGGCGCGGGCTCATCTCGCCGCGCACGAGCAGCCGTCCGGGGCGGCCCTCGTCATCCTCGTCGATGCTGTCGGCGCCGGACGTGAAGTCGAAGTAATCGTTGAGCAGGTTGCCCGCCGAGTGGAGCGCCAGCACGGCGAGGGTCGCGGCGACGAGAACGTCCCAGCGCCACTGAGAGACGGGCAGCGCGGCGGCCGCGCCGATCCAGACCGGCACCCCCGACAGGGGGAAGGAGAAGGCCCGCAGCGCCCGCAGATAGCGCCCCGCCCTCGCCGCCCCGGCCATGGCCCTCCCCTCCTACGGTCGGCGAAGGCCGGCCCCGCTCGCGACCGTGAGCCCCGGCAGGCACCGGTCGAGCACCGGCTGGAGGTCGAGGGCCAGGAAGTCCGATGCCGCGCCACGCGCCTCCGGCCAGTCGTCCAATGTCTCCAGCGCCCCCAGGCAGAGCTTGCGGGCGTGGTCGCGCAGGCGCTCGTCGCCCTCCCGGTCCGGCGAGGCGAGGGTCGCCTTCCCGCGCAGGGCGTCGGTGCCGAGCGTCTTGCCGGCGGCCGCCTCCCGGCCGGTCGAGTCGAGCAGGTCGTCGGCGATCTGGTAGGCCGCGCCGATGCGGTAACCGGTCTCCTCCAGCGCCTCGCGCAGCGGTCCCGGCCGGCCGGCGCAGGCCCACGCGGGGAAGGCGAAGAGCGGCCCCGTCTTGGCGCGGGCAAGCGCGAGGCTCCGGCCCTCGTCCATGCCCGCCCTGCCGATGACCAGCTCGTGGGCGGCCTCGGCCTCGGCCACCTCCCGCACCTTCGCGGCGAAGGCGGCCGTCGCCTCCGCGTCGAGCTCGGCGACCAGCTCGAACGCCGCGCAGAGCAGCATGTCGCCGACCAGGATCGCCGCGCGGCTTCCGGCCGTGCGCCAGAGCGTCGGTCGCCCCCGCCGCACCGCGCCCCCGTCGATCACGTCGTCGTGGCAGAGGCTGGCGCTATGCACGATCTCGACCGCCGCGCAGGCGCGGATCAGGCGGTTGGGCTCCGTCCCGACGGCCGGTGCGGCGGCGAGCCGGGCGGCCAGCCGGGTGCGCAGCATCTTGCCCGGCGCCAGCGCCGCCAGCTCGCCGGCCCCCATCAGCTCGCCCACGGCCTCCTGGACGCGGCGCAGCGCCAGCGCCCGCACGTCCGCGACGATCTCCTCGGCCCCTCGTTTCGCCATCTGCGCCCCCCCGGTCTTGCCCCTCTTCACCGTATCGCGCCGCCGTCGGGCCGTCAAGCTGCCTTGGGAGCCCGCACGCCGCCCCGACGGACTACCGCCCCCTGCGGGGCTCGGCGGGAGGAGGGCGCCGGGGCACGGCCTTGGCAAGTACCGGCACGCTGCATATCATGGGCGGGCGGAATCCACCCCGCAGGGAGAAACGCCCATGTCCCCCTCCCGCAGAGCCTTGAGTCGGATCCTGCTGGCGGCGGCGCTGCTCTGCCTGGCCTCCTGCTCCGGGCGGGACCGCCTGCGGAGCCCCGCCCCCGCCGTCGTCGTGGCGAACGACGGCGGCCTGCTCGCCCGCCACGCGCCGATCTTCGTCCTCCAGGGGGCCGAGGAGCCGCACAACCGCATCGGTGCCGCCGCCGCCCGCCTCGACGAGGACGGCCGCGAGGAGGTCTACGTCGATCCCGACCGGCCGGTCGTCTACGGCCGCCGGCTCGCCTTCCAAACGCCGTGCGGCGCCTACACCAACCTGGTCTACCGCGTCCACTTCCCCCGCGTGCCGCTGCCGCACCTGACGGCCGGGCGCAACGTCGGCCTGCTCGCCGTGGTCACGCTCGACGAGCAGGGCCGGCCCGCGCTCCTCACCACGGTCCACACCTGCGGCTGCTACGTGGCTGTCGTGCCGACCTCCTACCTGCCCGCAGAGGCGCGGCCGGAGGGCTGGGGCCCCGCCGAGCTGGAGGTCCACGGCGAATCGCTGCCCGGGCTGCTCGTCTATCCGCCGGAGTTCGACGCGACCTACCGGCCGGTGATCGTGCTGCGCGAGGACATCCACCGCGTGATGGACCTGCGCGTGGAGGACGTGCGCGAGGCCGCCTGGCGCTACGAGCCGGCGGCGGCGGCGGCGCTGGCGCCGATCGGCGCGCTCGACGCGCTGCCGCTGGGCGGGTGCGCTACGTCGTTCTTC
>CAYSWA010000018.1:0-48817 GCA_964434535.1 uncultured candidatus Brocadiaceae bacterium
CGGCCCGCCGATGCCGGCCGGCGGCCCGCCGATGCCGGCCGGCGGCCCGCCGTGTCGGCCCGAGCTCGGGGCCGCTGCCGGCCCGCTTCGCCTCGCGGGCGCTTCGCCGGCCTGCGCGCGCTGTATGGAGAGCGTGGTGACCGCCACCGGAAGGCGACACTCCAGCAGCCGGTCAATGACGAGCGGCAGGTCACCGAACTCGCAGGTGAACTCCATGGAGAAGCCGATCGGCTGGAACAGCGTTGTGTGCGAGGGATGCAGAATCCTCTCGGGCGCAGTGCCGAGGGTGAAGGCGCGAAGGACGGGCACTATCTCGTTCGGGCTGTTGATGCCGGCAACGGTCTCCAGGACGATCCGCTGAAGCCAGTAGTTGTAGTCCTGCTCCCGCATCTCCTCCTCCGGGGGCCAGACTCCGGAGTACTGCCTGCGGGTGACCAGTCCGGCGGGCGCGGAGTCGAAGCCCTTGCGGATCTCCTCCTCCAGCGCTTCCATCGCCGCATCATAGACGACTTTCCATTCCCCGGCCTCCCGCGGCTCCATCTTGCCCGTGCGTGGATCGGGGATGTAGCGCTCCAGCAGTTCCTCGCTGCCCTTAAGCTGGTCGAGCACCTGCGTGAGCTGCTCCTTGTAGGCGCGCTGAGCGGCGCGGACCTGCTCGATGTCCTCCTCGTTCTTCAGGTCCTCCTTGGCGACTTTCTGCACCGAAGTCACCTTCTGCTGCCACTGGGCCATCCTCTGGCTGTTCTGCTTGCGGGCGGGCAGGTACCAGAACCCGAACGCGACGCCGCTGGCAATGACCAGTACGGCGAGGATAATCCAGAACTTCATGCGCTTGACGAATTGCATCTCAACGTCCTCGGCTGTGTTGCCGCCGCACGGTCGGCGGCTCTTCTCCATGCTACTTGCCGCCGCCAGGGGCCTGGCCCACGTTGGCTATGGCGTACCCGTCGAAGACAACGAAGTGCTCGGCGCCGGGCTCGCCCCTCGCCACGGATTCGCCCGTGACCGGATCGCGGTAGACGTCGCGCAGCCCGCCCTGCATCTTCACCTCCCTGAAGGCATTGGGCCCACCCGGCAGCTTCGCGTTGCGCAAGGCGGCGAAGACATTCTTCTCGATGTAGTCCTGGCTCGGCGTGGCGGACTCGCAGGAGAACCGCATCACCAGCACGGTGCCCGCGCCCGCCACGGGCTGGGCGGCCGCCGTACCGGGCGCTGCAGTCCTCGCAGCGCCACCGGCTCGGCCCCCGCCCCGGCTGCCCGCTGCGCCCATGGTCGCGCCCATGGCCGACTGCTGGGCCATGGCACTCGCCATGCCGCCCATCTGCGCCCCCATCGCGCGGCTGGCCGTGCGGGCCGTCTGCCCTGCCGCTCGCTCGCCGGTGGCCGTGGCCATCTGGTCGCCGACGTCGCCCGGCGGCATCCAGTCGAAACGCACCGCCATGGTATAGACGTCATCGGGCATCGTGTCGGCGTAGACGGGCAGCAGGTCAAGGTAGAAGCCCGGATCGATGCCCGGGCTGGCCAGCGTGCTGAGGCGCTGGCGGAGCCTGGTCGCCTCGCCGGCGGCGTTCTTCCAGTCCTTGGTCTTCTTCTCGGCCTGCTCCACCACGCTCCACTGCTGCTGGATCTGCTGCTGCGCACGCTCGATCTGCTGCGCATGCACGCGCTCTCCCACGATCAGCAGCGCCACCGCCAGCACCAGCCCTACCCCCGCCGCCAGCAGCCAGGGCTGCTTGGTGGAGACGGCGCGCGTCAGCGCCACCTCCTCGGGGACCATGTTGATCTGGACGGCCGCCTGACCGGCGCCCTGAACCACCAGGCCGAGCGCCGCGCAGAGGCCCGGCAGTGCCGCTTCGAACCGCTCGCGATCGATTGAATCGGCCAGCTTGATCCGCTCCATCTCCTTGAAGGCCTGCACCGGATACTGGAGCCCGCCGGCCAGCATCTGGGTCAGTCCCGTCATGCTCAGGGCGTTGCCCAGGGCGAGCACCTTCTCGAACCGCACCTCGCGGGCCAGGCTCTTGTAGTAGCCGAGCGAGCGCTGTATCTCGTTGACCAGTTCGTCGAAGACCGGCTGGATCACGCGCAGTATCTGCTCCCTGTGCTGGCTGCGCCCGGCGCGTCGCTTGATCTTCTCGGCCTCGTCCAGGTCGACGCCGAACTGCTCGACCAGGGCGTTGGTCACGTCGTCGCCGGCCACCAGCAGCGTGCGCACCCAGAAACGCGGGGGGTTCAGCACCAGCACGTCGGTGGTGGCCGCGCCCACGTCCACCACCACGGTGGCCTCGTCGCTGACCCCTTCATATGCCAGCAGGTTGTAGACGGCGAGCGGAGCGTTCTGAACCACGCGCAGGTTCCCCTGCCACGCCTCGATCAGCTCCATCAGCTCGTTGACGCGCTCGCGCTTGAGCGCGAAGAGGCCGACCTCGATCTCCTCCCCTTCCTCCAGCTCCTCGCGGGGCTTGACGGGCTGGTAGTCCCAGACCACGTCGTCGATGTCGAAGGGGATCTGCTGGCGGGCTTCGTAGCGGATGATCTCCCCGATGCTCTCGGGCACGGGGGGCAGGTTGATGAACCGGCTGAAGACCTCGCTGCCGGTCACGCAGACGCACACGTCGTCGCCCGAGCCGACTTCGTACTTCTGCTGAAAGGCCCGGACGCCTTCCCGGTGCTTCTCCAGCGAGCTCGCCTCGTATCCGCAGTCCAGCGTCCCGTAGACGATCGTATCGAACAGGTCGATGGTGATCGTCGCCGACTTCCTATCGTAGCTTCCCCGGACGACTTTCAGCGCCCAGTCGCCGAAGTCTATTCCCCAAATGCTTTTAGGCATTTCGCGTACGCCTCCCGGCCCGTGACAACCCTCGGTATCATAGCGAATGCCCTGAGGGCTGTCAAGCTGACCCCTCCAGGCGCCGCGCGCACGCGTGCGCCAGGTCCGATACGGCCTCGAAACGCTCCGCCTCCACCCAGCACAGCTGCGGGAAGTGGCGCAACCAGGTCATCTGGCGCCTGGCCAGACGGCGCGTGTTCCGTTTGATCAGCTCCACGGCCTGCGCCAGCGAGATCCGCCCCTCCAGGTGCTCCATAAGCTCTTTGTAGCCCACGGCTTGGCTCGCCTGGGGACCGAGCCGGCCGCGCAGTGAAGCGACCTCGGCCAGCAAGCCCGCCTCCATCATCCGGCCCACCCGCTGCTCGATGCGCCGGTGAAGCACCGAGCGGAGCCGGCGCAGCCCGACCATCGCCACCTCCAGCCGGGGCGGGCCGTCGAACTGGTCCCGCTCACCCGGGGGCTGATCGGCCAGCTCGCAGACCTCCAGAGCGCGCAGCAGCCGTTGTACATCGTTGGGATGAATCCGCTCGGCCGCCTCGGGATCCAGCGCGGCCAGCCGGGCGTGCATAGCCTCCGCGCCGAGCCGCTCCAGCTCCGCCCGCAGGCGCCGGCGCACGGCTTCGTCCCGCCCCGGCGCCTCGGCCAGGCCCCACATCACTCCTTTTAAGTACATGCCCGAGCCGCCGACCAGCAGCGGGCGCCGCCCGCGGCTGCGTATCCCCGCCATCGCCTCCCGCGCCATCCGGCAGAACAGCGCCACGTTGCAGCGCTCCTGCGGCTCGAGCACGTCGATCATGTGGTGCGGCACGCGGGCGCGCTCCGCGGGGGTCGGCTTCGCCGTGCCGATGTCCATGCCCCGGTAGACCTGCATGGAGTCCACCGACACGATCTCCACCGGGTGACGCTCGCCCACCCGGAGCGAGACGGCGGTCTTGCCGCTCGCCGTCGGCCCGACGATCGCCCAGCAGCGCTGCCCGGCCTGCGGCGTGCGTGCGCTCATCTGCGACCCCGGTTCGTGGAAGGGCTCGGCGCCGGGAGCGGTTGACGCCCCGCCCGGTCCTCATGTAGAATCCCGGCCCCGTCAGGTGAGCGTAGCGCCTCGGGACGGGGGGCTGCAAATCCACAATGGGGGCCCGGCAGACCATGGCATCCACCGTCGTGGGCGTCGACCTGGGCGGCACGAACATCAAGGCCGGCCTGGTCAACGAGAGCGGCCAGGTCCTCTACCGCCACACGGCGCCGACCTGCGCCGAGGAAGGGCCGCAGGCCGTGGCCGGGCGCATCTGCGAGGCCGTGCGGCAGTGCATCGCGGCGGCCGGCCTCTCCCCGGACGGCGTCGGCGGCCTCGGCGTCGGCAGCCCCGGTCCCATCGACCTGGAAGGCGCCGTGGTCATCTTCAGCCCCAACCTGCCGGGCTGGCACGACATCCCCCTGCGCGACATGCTGGAGGAAGGCACGGGCCTGCCCTGCGTGCTGGACAACGACGCGAACGTGGCCGCCCTCGCCGAGCAGTGGGTCGGCGCCGGGCGGGGCGCCGCTTCGCTGGTGCTGCTCACCCTCGGCACGGGCATCGGCGCGGGCATCGTGCTGGACGGGCGCATCTGGCACGGAGCGGGCGGGGCGGCCGGCGAGATCGGGCACATGTGCATCGACCCCGAGGGCCCGCTCTGCGGATGCGGCAGCCGCGGCTGCTTCGAGGCCCACGCCAGCGCCACCGCCATGGTGCGCCGCATGCGCGAGGCCATCCGGGCCGGGGCCGAGACCTCGCTGGCCGGCCGGGCCGACGAGCTGACCGCCGAGCTGATCCACCGGGCCGCCGTCGAGGGCGACGAGGAGGCCCGCAGGAACGTGGAACAGACCGGCCGCTACCTCGGCGTCGGCGTCTCCAACATCATGCACCTGCTCAACCCCGCCGTCATCGCCTTCAGCGGGGGCATGACCGCCGCCGGCGCGATGCTGATGGACCCCCTGACGGCCGAGGTCGAGCAGCGCACGCTCGAGGCGTCGCGCCGGGGGGTGCGCGTCTGCTTCGCCGAGCTGCCCGGGGAGGCCGGCATCATCGGCGCCGCCCGCTGCTTCATGCTCGCGTAGGCGGCCGGTCCAGGTTCAGTCCCCTGCCTGCGCTTCCCGCTCGGCCCGCCGCCTCTCCAGGTAGCGCTGAAGGATGATCTGGGCGGCCATCCTGTCGACGCGGTCCCTGCGGGCGCGCATGCCGGCGCCCATCTCGCTGAGCGCGCGGTGGGCCTGGGCGGTGGTGAGCCGCTCGTCCATCAGCACCACTTCGACCTCGGGCAGCGCGCGGCGCAGCCGCTTGGCGAAACCGCGCGCCTTGCGGGCCTGCGTCCCCTCCGAGCCGTCCATGCGCAGCGGCAGCCCCACCACGATCCGCTCGGCCCCCCGCCGGCGCGCGATCTCGGCGATGCGCTCGACCTCCTCGCCGTCCCGTTCGATCGTCGGCCGCGGGTGGGCGGCGACCTCCAGCTCATCGCTGGCGGCCATGCCGATGCGCCGCTCGCCGTAGTCCACGCCCAGGATCACCATCGCCTCGCTCTGCCCTCCAAGCCGCATTCTATCCCGCCGGCCGGGCGCCCGCCAGGGCGGCGCCGGGCACGCCCGTGCAGGCCGTGGGCGGGCCGGTGCATCCGCCGGGCGGCGCGCAAAGCTGCGCGGCGGGCGCGGCCCGTGTCACCCGGTTCAAGCCCCGGCCCCGAAAAAGGCGCCGCGCCCGAATCATCTGGGCCCCTTCCGGGCGGCACCCCACAGGTGTCTGCATCCAAGATATGCGGCGTGGAACGCCGGTTGGGTGCCGCCGGTTGAGGGCACGTGCCCTCCGGCCGGCAGTCCCCGCCCGAAGACCCTGACGGAGGCCCCCGGCGACGGAAGAAGGCGCCGAAAAAAGGCTTGACAGCTTTCCGCAGCGGCGGTAATATCTGACCGTTTTGATAATGTTCAGTGAAGCCCGAATAAGCGTAGCCTATAGGTTTCCAAGGATTTATGGCTGCCGACTCAGGATAGCGTGGGGACGATAGGGCGTCTTCGAGAGGTAAATAGGCATGCTTGAGTCATTGGCGGGCAATAACGGGAGCAAGGGTCTCGTCCGCGTCTCGGGCTACCAGGAGACGGTGAGCCTGGACAGCCGCGGGCGCTTCCGCCTGCCCGACGAGCTCGCCTCGGCGATGCACCGGGAGCTGGGCCGCGTGGCCCGCGCAGCGGGCGGCGAGGCCCCTCCGGCGGCCTTCGAGCGGCTCGCCTTCTACCTGGTGCCCGCCGCCGGCCGGCGCATCTTCGTCTATCCGACCCCGAACGTGCGCCTCGCCGTGCAGGGCTTCGAGAATCCCCCGCCCGGCCTCTCGGCCGAGCAGGTGCGCCGGGCGCGCGACTACTTCTACTACCGCATGCGGTTCGTCGAAGCCGACAAGCAGAACCGGCTCGTCCTGCCCGACGGGCTGCGCGAACATGCGGACATCGACGAGCAGGTGCAGCACGTGACGTTGGTCGCCCAGAACCATTGGCTGGCGCTGAGTCGCACCGAGCTGGTCCAGCAGCGGGCCGCGGAGAACCTGGAGGCGTTCGAACAGGTAGCCCCCGACCTGCTCGACCCGGTCTACCGACCTCCCATCACCGGCGAAGGCCGAACACCCGGAAGCGAACAGGACTGACACGACTGCTCAGCGCCGTGGCGTGAGACGGAAATGCGGCTTGCCCCCGGACAGCGCGAGGCCACGGCCACCTTGGAAAACGACGCTCCCCGCCCCGGCCCGCCCATTCACCGGCCGGTCATGGTCCCCGAAGTGCTCAGCCTGCTGCGCCCCGCACCCGGCGACGCCGCGCTCGACCTGACCGTCGGCACCGGCGGCCACGCCCTCGCCCTCGCCCGCGCCGTCGGGCCCGACGGGCTGCTGGTCGGCATCGACGCCGACCCCGACGCCGTCGAGGCGGCCCGCGCCCGGCTCGAGGCCGATGCCCCCTGCCCCGTGCGGCTCTTCGCCGCGCGCTTCAGCCGCGCCGCCGACGTGGCGGCCGAGGCCGGCCTCGAGGGCTTCGACGCCGCGCTGGCCGACCTCGGCATCGGCACCCATCAGCTCGACAGCCCCGAGCGCGGCTTCGCCTTCGCGTCCGAGGCCCCGCTCGACATGCGCTACGACCGCACGGGCGGCCCTTCGGCGCGGGACGTGGTCAACCGCGCCTCCGAGCAGGAGCTGGCGGACATCTTCTACCGCCTCGGCGAGGAGCGCTACAGCCGCCAGATCGCCGCCGCCGTCTGCCGCCGCCGCCAGGAGGCCCCCATCGAGACGCCCGCCGAGCTGGCCGACCTGGTCAAGCAGGTCGTCGCCCGGCGCAGCCGCCGCGGGCGCACCTGGCGCATACACCCGGCCACGCGGGCGATGATGGCGCTGCGCATATACGTCAACCGCGAACTCGACGAGCTCGACGCCCTCCTGGAGGCCCTGCCCGACCTGCTCGCCGCCGGAGGGCGCGCCGCCGTGCTGACCTACCACAGCCTGGAGGCCCGGCGCGTCAAGCGCGCCTGGCGCCGCCAGCAGCGCGAGGGCCTCTACGAGCTGCTCACCGCCTCGCCGCTGAAGCCGTCCGAGGAGGAGGTCAGCCGCAACCCGCGCGCCCGCAGCGCCCAGCTCCGCGCCGTGCGCAGATTGTGAAGGAGGCCGAGATGACGCCCACGAAGCTGCTCTACGCCCTGGCGCTTCTCACCGCGCTGGCGCTGGCCCTGGTCTGGCAGAGCGCGCGCATCCGCCAGAGCGGCTACCGCGTGGCCGAGCTGCGCGCGCAGATAGCCGAGCAGAAGGCCGAACTGGCGCTGCACGAGGCCCACCTGAGCAAGCTGCGCAGCCCCCAGCGCATCGTCGGGCTGGCGCGCTGGCTCGGGCTGGAGCTGGAGCAGCGGGCCGTCGTCGCGGCCCACGGCCCCGAGCAGACCGACCGCCCCCAGCCGGCCGTCGCAGACGAATCAGCCGACGGGACGGCCGGGCTCATCGCCGAGCCCGTGGCCGCCCTCCCGTCCTTCTAAGGCCCATGCCCATCGCGACAGAGGGATGACCAGGAAAGACGCTGCACACCGACGCTGCGCATTGCCCGCCGGGCCGGGGGGCGCCGGAGGCGGCCTGCGCCTGCGGGCCATGGTCGCGCTCGGCGCGGTGCTGGTCGCCTTCTTCCTGCTGGCCGGCCGGCTGGGCCGGCTCCAGATCGTCGAGGCCCGCTCCTACCGCGAGCTGGCCCGGCGCCAGCAGGTGATCAGCCGCGAGGTCGCCGCCCGGCGGGGCCAGATACTCGACCGCGAGGGCCGCCTGCTCGCCTCCAGCGTGCAGGGCTGGAGCGTTTTCGCCGACCCCCACGCCGTCGAGCGCCCCCGCGAGACGGCCGCCGTGCTCGCCCGCATGCTCGACGTCTCGCCCGGCCCGCTCGGCCGGCGGCTGCGCCAGGACCGCTACTTCGTCTGGGTCGAGCGCCAGGTCACCGAGCAGGAGGCCGACCGCGTGCGCAAGCTCGGCCTGCCCGGCGTCTTCGTGCGCCGCGAACCCAAGCGCCTCTACCCCCAGGGCCGCCTCGCCGCCGCCGTGATCGGCTTCACCGACATCGACGGGCGCGGCCTGGCCGGCGTCGAACGCCAGATGGACGCGCTGCTGCGCGGCCGCCCCGGCCTGGAGAGCGTGCTCTGCGACGGCGGCCGCCGCATCATCCGCTCCCCCGCCGACCGCATCGAGCGGGCGCCCTTCAACGGATACGACGTCTTCCTGACCCTCGACGCCTACGTGCAGGCCATCGCGGAGGAAGAGCTGGCCCGCGCGGCGGAGGCCCACGCCCCCGAGTGCGCCGCCGCCGTGGTGCTCGACGCGCTGGACGGCTCGGTGCTGGCCATGGCCTCCTGGCCCGGCTTCGACCCCCAGGCCCCGGCCGAGGGCCCGGTCGAGCGCCAGCGCAACATCGCCGTCAGCGACGCCTACGAGTACGGCTCGGCCTGCAAGCCGTTCACCGTCGCGCTCGCCCTCGACGGCGGCGCCGTCGAGCCCGCCACCGAGTTCGACTGCCACGGCGGCGAGTGGCAGATCGGCGCCCGCACCCTCCACGACGCCCACCCCTTCGGCGTGCTCAGCGTCAGCGACATCCTCTGCCACTCCAGCAACATCGGCGTGGCGCAGGTGGCGATGCTGGTCGGCGCCGAGGCGCTCTACCGGGGCATCCGCGCCTTCGGGCTCGGCGAGCCGACGGGCATCGCCCTGCCCGGCGAGGCCGGCGGCATCGTGCGCCCCCTGCGGGCGTGGAACCGCTACAGCGTCGTCAGCGTCTCGTTCGGGCACGAGCTGACGGCGACGCCCCTGGCGATGACGCGGGCGTTCGCCGCCTTCGCCTCGGGCGGCAGGCTGCTCCAGCCCCGCATCGTCGGGGCCGTCCGCCACGCCCATTCGGGCCGGATAATCTACACGGCCGGCGAGCCGGTCGCCGTCGGCCGGGCCATGAGCGCCCAGACGGCGCGGGAGGTACTGGCGATGATGGCCCGCGTCGTGGCCGAGGGCACCGGCCGAAGGGCGCGAGACGACCAGTACGCCCTCGCCGGCAAGACCGGCACGGCCCAGATGCTCCGCCCCGACCGCTCCGGCTACAGCGAGGACCGCTACCTGAGCAGCTTCGTGGGCATCGCGCCCGCGGGCGCCCCCCGCATCGCCGTGCTGGTCACGCTGAAGGCCCCCTCCAAGAACGGCTACTACGGCGGCACCGTCGCCGCCCCCGCCGTGCGGCAGATCGCCGTGCGCACGCTGCGCTACCTGCAAGTGCCGCCCGACGGCGCAGTGCGGGTCGCATCAGGAGAGATGCATTGAGCAACACCGAAACGACAGCCAGCGCCCGGCTCTGCGACCTGCTGGCGCGCGTGGCAGCCCGGCGCGTGCTGAACGCCGCCGACCCGGTGATCCGCGCGGTGGTGGACGACTCCCGCGCGGCGGCGCCCGGCGCCCTGTTCGTCGCCGTGCGCGGCGCGCGGGCCGACGGGCACGACTTTATCGCCGCCGCCGTCCGCAGCGGCGCCTCGGCCGTGGTCTGCCAGGAGCTGCCCGCCCCCCTGCCCGACTGCCCGGTGGCGCAGGTGGCCGACTCCCGCCGCGCGCTGAGCCGGCTGGCCGACACCTTCTACGGCTCGCCCTCGCGGCGCCTCCGCGTGATCGGCATCACCGGCACCGACGGCAAGACCAGCACCACCGAGCTGCTGCGCACGATATTGAACGAATCGGGCCGCCTGGCCGCCTCGATCGGCACCCTCGGCTACTTCATGGGCGGGCGCTGGAGTGACTCGGACCTGACCACCCCGCCCCCGCTTCAGCTCCACGACGCGCTGCGCCGCATGCTCCAGCTCGGCATGACCGACGCCTGCATGGAGGTCAGCAGCCACTCGCTGACGCTGAGGCGCGTCGACGACGTGGCCTTCGACGCCGCCGCCCTGACCAACATCACCGCCGACCACCTGGACTGGCACGGCACGCGCGAGCAGTACGCCCGCGCCAAGCGGCTCCTCTTCGAGCAGCTCCCCCCCGGCGCCCTCGCCGTGCTGCCGGCCGAAAGCGAGTTCTGCGACGAGTTCCGCCGCGTCACGCGCGCCGAGGTGCTCACCTACGGGATGCGGGGGCTGGCCGACGTGCGCGGGCGCATCCTCTCGCTCGGGCTCGACGGCATGACCGCGGAGGTGCGCACGCCCATGGAACGCTACAACGTGCGCACGCCGCTGATCGGAGAGTACAACTGCCTGAACATCCTGACCGCCGCCACCCTCGCCTTCGGCCTCGACATCGGCGGAGAGGTCGTCAAGGAGGCGCTCCGGGGCTTCCGCGGGGTGCCGGGCCGCCTGGAGAGGATCCGCCTGCCCGGCCGGGCCGACCTGCCCGCCGTCTGCGTCGACTACGCCCACACTGCCGACGCCCTGGCCAAGGTGCTCGGCACGCTGCGCCCGCTGGTGCGCGACAAGCTCATCTGCGTGGTCGGCTGCGGCGGGGACCGCGACCCGAGCAAGCGGCCCGTGATGGGCCGGATCGCCGCCCGACTCGCCGACCTCGCCGTCTTCACCGCCGACAACAGCCGCAGCGAGCGCACCGAGGACATCATCGCCCAGATGACGGCCGGCATCGATACGCCCCTGGCCGACTGCCGCGTCGAGCCCGACCGCCGCCGCGCCATCGAGCTGGCCATCGAGCTGGCGCCGTCTTCGGACTCGATGGTCGCCATCTGCGGGCGGGGCTGCGAGCGATACGTGAAGATCGGCGACCGCCGCATACCCTTCGACGACCGGTTCGTCGCCCGCCAGATCATGCAGAACATGCCCGCAAGGCGCCGCAGGACCGCTTAGGGAGGGAGCCCCGAGACATGGACAACCGCCGCAACGCGTTCACCGCCGGCCGGATCGCCGAGGCATGCGACGGCCGGCTCCGGCACGGCGATCCGGACCACACCGCCGAGGGCGTCGCCACCGATACGCGCAGGCTGATGCCCGGGCAGGCGTTCTTCGCGCTGCGCGGCGAGCGTCACGACGGCCACGACTACCTGGCCGCCGCCTCTGCGCAGGGAGCGTCCGTGCTGGTCGCCGAGCGGCCGCCCGCAGGCTGGCGCCCCCCCGAGGGCGTCGCCTTCGTCCTGGTCGAGGACACCGCCCGCGCGCTGCTCGACCTGGCCGGCTGGCACCGGGGCCGGCTCACCGGCCGCGTCGCCGCCGTCACGGGCAGCTACGGCAAGTCGACCGTGAAGGAGATGCTCGGGGCGATCCTCGGGCTGGACTCGCGCCTCACCGTCGCGCCGGCCAGCTTCAACAACCGGATCGGCGTCGCCCTCACCCTCCTGGCGGCATCGCCCGAGGACGAGTTCGTCGTGCTCGAGATGGGGACCAACCACCCCGGCGAGATCGACGAGCTGGCCGCCGCCGCGCGCCCCGACCTCGGCGTGATCACCGCCATCGGCGAGGTGCACCTGGAGGGGCTCGGCTCGCTGGACGGCGTCGCCGAGGCGAAGGGCGAGCTGATCCCTCACCTGCCCGCAGACGGCGCCCTGGTCCTGAACGCCGACGACGCGCGCTGCGCGGCGCTGGCCGGGCGCTTCGAGGGGACGCCCCGCACCTTCGGCCTCCGGCGGGGCGCGACGGTCCGGGCGGAGCGAATTCACCGCGTGCACGGGGGCTGGCGCTTCGACGCGGCCGGCTGGGTCTTCCGCCTGCCGGACGGCCCCCGCCACAACATCATCAACGCGGCCGCCGCCGTCTGCGCGGCCGATGCCCTCGCCGTGCCGGCCCGGACCGCCGCCCAGGCGCTGGCCGGCTTCAGCCCGCCGCCGATGCGCTACGAGCGGCGCGAGCTCGGCGGCGTGACCTTCGTCTGCGATTGCTACAACAGCAGCCCGCCGGCCCTGCGCGCCGCGCTGGAGAGCTTCCTTCTGGAGGCCGCTGCGGGCCGCCGCATCCTGGTCTGCGGCGAGATGCGGGAGCTCGGCGAGCGCGGCCCCGAGCTGCACCGCCGCGCGGGCATGGAGATGGCCGCCAGCGGGGCCGAGCTGCTGGTGGCCGTCGGCGAGCTGGCGCGCCACTTCATCGAGGGCTGGCACCGCCGCGCCCTGCCCACCCAGGGGGCGCTCTACTTCCGCTCGGCCCAGGAGGCATGGTCGCCGCTGTGGTGGGAGCTGCGCCCCGGCGACGCCGTGCTGGTCAAGGGCTCCCGCGCCATGCGCATGGAAACGATCGTCGAGAGGATCGCCGAGCAGCTCGGCGCCGAAGGTAAGGAGGCCGCCTGATGCTCCATCGACTGCTGCCGGAGGCGCTGGCGGGCGCGGGCACGCGCGCCCTGCTGGCGGGCGCCACGGCGCTCGGGGTGAGCCTGGCGGTCGGGCGGCCGGTCATCGCCGCGCTGCGACGCCTGAAGGCCGGCGAGCGGACCGAGAAGACGCCGATCGAGGACGAGGCCCTGCGCCGCCGCATCGCCGCCAAGAGCGGCACGCCGACGATGGGCGGGCTGATCCTGCTGGCGGGCCTGGCCGCCGGCAGCCTAGCCTGGGGAAAGCTGGGCGGCGTCGCCCTGCCCGCCGCGCTCGCCACGGCCGCCGTGATGGCGCTGCTGGGGATGACGGACGACCTGCGCAAGCTGCGGGGCGCCGGCCATCGGGACAGGGGCCTGAAGGCCCGCTACAAGCTGATCGCGCAGGGCATCGTCGGGGCCGCGCTGGCCCTGGCGCTGCTGCGCCGGGGGCCGGCCGGCTACGGCCCGCCCCTGCTATCCGGGATGAGCGCCGCCGCCACGGTGCTGTTCGTCGGCTGGGCGGCGTTCGTGGTCGCGGCGATGAGCAACGCCACGAACGTGACCGACGGACTGGACGGCCTGCTGGCCGGACTGACGCCGCTGGCGGCGACCGTTCTGGCCGGCGGCTGCTGGGTCGCGGGGAACGCGCAGGCAGCCGCCGGCCTCGGATTCGAGCACGTGCCGGGCGCCGGCGAGCTGGCCGTCTTCTGCGGGGCGATGGCCGGCGCGGCGCTCGGTTTCCTCTGCTTCAACCGCCATCCCGCCCGGGTCTTCATGGGCGACACGGGCGCCCTCGCCGTGGGGGGCGGCCTCGCCGCCGCGGCCCTGGCGGCGCGCCACGAGCTGCTGCTCGCCGTGGTGGGGCTTGTCTTCCTGGCCGAGTTCGGCTCCTCGCTGCTTCAGATCGGCTACTTCAAGGCGACCGGCGGGCGGCGCATCCTGCCCGTGGCGCCGCTGCACCACACCTTCGAGATGCAGGGGCGGCCCGAGCCGCTCATCGTGCGCGGATTCTACCTCTGCGGGGCGCTCGCCGCCCTGCTCGGCGTGACCCTGATCTACCTCTGAGTGCGGGAACGGCATGGCGGACCTGAGCGCCATCGCGCCGCGCGGCGTTGCCGAGCCGGCCACGCCGCTTGAGCTGGCCGCCGAGTGGCGGCGCCCCAGCGTGCGCATCGGCCTGATCGTCGCGGCGCTCACGTGCATCGGCGTGGTCGCGGTCGCCAGCGCGGGCGGGGCGGGGGGCTTCGCCGGCGCGCTGAGCAAGCGCCTGGCGCTGACCGCGATCGGCGCCGCAGCGTTCGCCGCCGGCGCCTCCGTGCCCCACCGCTGGTGGCGGCGTCACCACCTGGCCGTGCTCGCCTTCGCGCTGGCGGGCCTCGTGGCGGTGCTGATCCCCGGCGTCGGCGTGCGCATCAACAACGCGCGACGCTGGATCAACCCCGGGCTGCCGGTCGGTTTCCAGCCGTCGGAGTTCGCGAAGGTCGCCCTCTGCGTATGGGTGGCGGCCTACTGCGAGCGGAACGCCACGCGGATGCGCAGCGCCGTCCACGGCTTCCTGGCGCCGCTGAGCGTGGTCGGCCTGGCCTGCCTGCTGATCCTGGCCGAGCCGGACTTCGGCACGGCGGCGCTGGCCGGCCTGGTCTGCCTGGCGGTGCTGCTGGTCTTCGGCACGCGGCTGGTCTACGTGCTGCTGGCCGGGGCGGCGGGCGCGCCGCTGCTGCGCCACCTGGTGCTGGAAGTGCCCTACCGCTACCGGCGCATCGTCAGCTTCCTCAACCCGTGGGCCGACCCCCGGGGCAGCGGCTACCAGCTCATCCAGTCGCGCATCGCCATCGGCTCCGGCGGCGTGTTCGGGCGCGGGCTCGGGGCGGGGGTGCAGAAGGCCGGCTTCCTGCCGGGGGCCGACAACGACTTCATCTTCAGCATCCTGGCCGAGGAGCTCGGCCTGGTCGGCTGCCTCGTTGTTCTCGCGCTCTTCGCCCTGCTGTTGTGGGAGTGCCTGAAGGTGGTGCTGCGCGCTCCGGACGCGTTCGCCTTCGCCCTGGCGCTCGGCCTGGCGCTGCTGCTGGGCTTTGAGGCGGCCGCGCACGTGGCCGTGGTCACCGGGACGGTGCCGACCAAGGGGCTGAGCATGCCGTTCATCAGCGCCGGCGGCTCGTCGCTCATCGCCAGCCTGCTGGCGGCGGGCATGATCATGCGGGTGGCTCTGGTCGAGGAAGGACGCGCGCCGGGCGGCGGCGAGGGCTGGCCCGAACGGGAGCCGGCCTACGAGCGTGCCGCACGGCGCTGGAGCGCCCGCCTGGCCGACGCCTGCCTCCGCGGCGCGCGCCGCGCCCTGGGGAAAGGAGGGCCGGCGTGATGGAGCGCGAGCGGGGCGCAAGGCAGCTTCGCGTGCTCTTCGCCGGCGGCGGCAGCGGCGGCCACCTGATGCCGGCCGTCGCCGCGGCGCGGGAGCTGCGCGGCCTCTTCCCCACGTCGCGGATCGTCTTCCTGGTGGCGGCCGGCCGCACAGAGGAGTTCTGCCTGCCCGCCCTGAAAGGATACGAGACGCTGCCGGTCGCCCGCGTCCCCTGGACGCGCGCCGCCGAGAAGGCGCTCCTGCCCGCCCGCGCCGCCCGGGCCGCCTGCGAGACGGCCGACGCCGTGCGCGCCCTGCGCCCGCAGGTGGTGGTGGGCCTCGGCGGCAGCCACTGCATCGCCCCGGTGCTGACGGCCCGCGCGCTCGGGGCGCGCGTCGCCCTGCTGGAGTCGAATGCCCTCGCCGGCCGCGCCGTGCGCCTGCTGGCGCCGGTGGCGGACCGGGTGCTGCTCCAGTGGGGTCGGGCGGCCCATCGGCTGCGCGCGCGGCGCGTGGCCGTCACGGGCAACCCGGTGCGGCAGGAGCTGTTCGAGCTGGACCGATTGGTCGCGCTGCGGCGGCTGGGGCTCTCGCCCCGGCGGCGCACGCTGCTGGTGACGGGCGGCTCGCAGGGCGCACAGGCGCTGAACGCCGCCCTGCGCCAGGCGCTGCCGGCCGCCCTGGAGGCCTGCCCGGACCTCCAGGTGCTGCACCTGAGCGGCGCCGACAACCTGCCGGCGGCGCTGCAGTGGGCCGCGCAGCGGGGCCTCGCCTCCTACCGGGCTATCGGCTTCCTGCGCCGCATGCAGGACGCCTACGCGGCGGCCGACTTCGTGCTCTGCCGCGCGGGCGGCTCGACCCTGGCCGAGCTGACGGCGCTCGGCCTGCCGGCGCTGCTGGTGCCCCTGCCCGGCGCGGGGGCCCATCAGGCGGCCAACGCGACCGTGCTGGCCGAGGCCGGCGCGGCCGTCAGCATGCGCCAGCGCGACCTGAGGCCCGAACGGCTGGCACGGGCCATCGTCCTGCTGGCCACCAACGACGCCCTGCGCGCCCGCATGGCGGCCAACGCCGCCCGGCTCGGGCGCCCCGACGCCGCGCGACGCGTGGCCGAGGAGCTGGCCGAACTCGCCGGGCTCGCCCGGCAGCCCAACGCCCCGGTGCGGTACCGGGACGTGCTCCCCCCCAGCATGCCCCAGGCAGCCTGAAAGGACAGGGCCATGGGTGGACGGCAGATATCTGACCGGCTGGACCTGCGCAAGAAGCACTGGCACTTCATCGGCATCCTGGGAACCGGGATGCAGTCGATGGCCAGGTACGCCTCCGAGTGCGGCGCGCGCATCACAGGCTCCGACGTGCGGCAGCAGCCCGCGGCCCAGGACCTGATGCGGCGCGGCATCGCCGTCAGCTACGACCAGCAGGGCCGCAACCTGGCCCGCGGGACCGATCTGGTGGTCGTGAGCCAGGCGATCAAAGACGACAATCCGGAGCTGCTCGCCGCCCGGCGGCTCGGGCTCGAGGTGGTCCGCTACCCGGAGCTTCTCGGGGTGCTGATGAGCACCCGGCAGGGCGTCGCCGTGGCCGGCACGCACGGCAAGAGCACCACCGCCGCCATCACCGCCTACGTGATGCGCCAGGCCGGGCTCGACCCCTCCTACCTGATCGGCGCCGACGTTCCCCAGCTCGGCGGCGGCTCCCACTACGGCCAGGGCGAGCACCTGATCGCCGAGGCCTGCGAGTACAAGCGCTCGTTCCTCTACCTGTCCCCCAAGGTCGGCGTGATCACCAACATCGACGCCGACCACCTGGACTACTACTACGACATGTGGGACATCAAGGAGGCGTTCACCGACTTCGCCCGCGCCGCCGGCGAGGAGGGGACCCTGATCGCGAACGCCGACGACGCCAACACGCGCGAGGTCGTCGCGGCGGGCGAAGTGCCGGCCGTCACCTTCGGCATCGACGACAAGAGCTGCGACTACCGCGCCGAGCGGATCTGGCGGGCGAAGGTGCACAGCAACTTCGACCTGGTCCACAAGGGCAAGAAGGTCGACCGCTTCAGCACCGAGCTCTACGGCACGCACAACGTGATGAACGCGCTGGCGGCCGTCGCCGTCTGCCACGAGCTCGGGGTCGACTTCGGGACGATCCGCGACGCGCTGGCGCAGTTCCAGGGCGTGGCCCGGCGCCTGCAGATGATCGGCTCCCCCTGGGGCGTGCCCATCATCAGCGACTACGCGCATCACCCCGAGGAGATCCGCGCCAGCATCGCCGCGACCCATCAGCGGTTCCCCGGCGAGCGGGTCTTCGTCATCTTCCAGCCGCACCAGTACTCGCGCACGCGCATCATGCTGGAGGAGTTCGCCGAGTCCTTCCGCACCGCCTGGGTCACCTACGTCTGTGACATCTACGCCGCACGCGACAGCGCCGAGGACCGCCGCTCGATCAGCGCCCTGGACCTGGTGCGCCAGATGAACCACATCGGCCTGCTGGCCCACTACGTGCCCGAGTTCCGCGACATGGAGCACATCATCGTCGGCGACGTCATCCCCGACGACGTGGTGCTGGTGATGGGCGCGGGCAACATCTACCAGCTCGCCCACAACATCCTGCCCCAGATCGAGGAGAAGGGCCGCCGTCAGATCGCGGCCTGACCACGCGTCCGTGCAACAGACCGTCCAACTGCGCGAGCTGACCACGCTCGGCGTCGGCGGCGCCCCGGCGCGCTACTTCCGCCCGCGCGCCGAGCGCGAGCTGGCCGACGCCCTCGCCGAGTGCGCCCGCCGGGGGCTGCCCTGGCGCCTGCTCGGGGGCGGCTCGAACCTGCTCGTCGACGACGGCCCCCTCCCCTTCGGCGTGATCCACGTCCACGCGCCCGGCCTGGCCTGGATCGAGGACGCCGGCGACGGGCTGCTGCGCGTCGGCGCCGGCACGACCGTGCGCCGCCTGCTCGCCCACTGCCGGCGGCGCGGCCTGGGGGGGCTGGAGTTCCTGGCCGGCCTGCCCGGCACCGTCGGCGGCGCCGTGGCCGGCAACGCGGGCGCCTGGGGCAAGGAGACGGCACACGCGCTCAGCGCGCTGACGTTGATGGCCCCGGACGGCGAGAGGCGGCGCGTCCCTCGGGGCGAGCTGAGCTGCACCTACCGGGGCCTCGCGCTGGAAGGCCGCGTCGTCGTCGCCGCCGAGCTGAGGCTCGCGCCGCGCAGCCCCGAGCTGGTGGCGGCGCGGATCGCCATGCACGCCCGCCGGCGCGCGGAGCGCCATCCGGGCGGCGAACGCAGCGCCGGCTGCGTCTTCAAAAACCCCGCCCTCGCCCCCGCCGGCAGGCTGCTGGACCAGTGCGGGCTGAAGGGCCTGGCGGCCGGCGGGGCGGTCGTCTCAGGCCGGCACGCCAACTTCATCGTCAACCGCGGCGGGGCGGCGGCGGCCGACGTCTGCCGCCTGATCCAGCAGATGAAGGCCGCCGTGCGGCGCGCGTTCGGCATTGAACTGGAACTGGAGGTCCGCCACTGGCCCGACCGCCCGCGGGCGGCCTGACGCAGTGGCGGCGCAGGACTGCGGAGGAGACATGAGGCAGCTCACCCCCCTGAAGGTCGCCGTTCTGATGGGCGGCGTAAGCGCCGAGCGCGAGGTCTCGCTCAAATCGGGCGAGGCCGTGCTGACGGCGCTGCGCCGGGCCGGCCACGAGCCCGTGCCTTACGACGTGACGGACCGGGCGCTGCCGGGCCTGGCACAGATCGAGCCGGACGTGGCGTTCATCGCCCTGCACGGCGAGTTCGGCGAGGACGGCCAGGTCCAGCAGGTGCTCGAGGCGATCGGCCTGCCCTACACGGGCAGCGGCCCCGAGGCGAGCCGGCTGGGCATGGACAAGCTGGCCACCAAGCGCGCCTTCATCCGGCACGCCATCCCCACCCCCGACTACCTGGCCCTCGGCCCGTCGGACGGCACGGCGGCGGCCGAGGCCGCCGCCCGGCTCGGCTATCCGCTGGTCTGCAAGCCGGCGCGGAGCGGTTCGAGCCTGGGGGTGACCATCGTGCGCGGCCCGGCCCGGCTGGCGGCGGCCCTGGCCGATGCCCGGGCCCACGGCCCGACGGTGCTGCTGGAGCGCTACGTGCCCGGGCGCGAGTTCACCGTGGGCGTGCTCGCCGGCGAGGCGCTGCCCATGGTGGAGCTGGTGGTGCAGGGCGAGTTCTTCGACTACGAAGCCAAGTACGCCGACCAGGCCACCCGCTACATCACCCCCGTCGCCCTGCTGCCCACGCTCTACCGCAAGGCGTGCGAGGCGGCCGTGCGCGCCTGCCGCGCCATCGGCTGCCGGCAGATGGCGCGGGTCGACCTGATCTACGGCTACGACGGCGGGCTCTACCTGCTGGAGGTAAATACCATCCCCGGCCTGACCCCGCGCAGCTTGCTGCCGATGGCGGCGGCAGAGGCGGGCATCAGCTTCCCCGCGCTCTGCGACCGGCTGGCGCGCGAGGCGCTCAGGGGCGCGGGCGCGTCCTCCCCACGCCGTCGCAAGTCGGCCTGAGATAACCTGTTGCGAGGTCCACGACCATGGCGAAGTCATCCAGGAAGCGATCGAAGGGGCGAAGGAACGCGTCGGCCGGGCCGTGGCTGAGGGCGGCGCTCTACCTGGCGGTGGCCTTGCTGGTGGGCGGCTCGCTCGCCGTGGGGGCCCGCGCCGCCTGGCGCGCGCTGGCCCGGCGAGCGGAGTTCCGCGTGGACACGCTGGCCCTGGACCTGACCGCCTGCCCCGGCTACGTGAACGCCGAGCAGATGGCCCCGCAGGTGCGCCCCTACCTGGACCACGTGGGCCCGGGCCGCTCGATCTTCGAGGCGGACCTGGCGGCCGAGGTGGCCGGGCGGCTCGGGCGCTGCCCGTGGATCGTAGAGGTCACGCGCGTCGAGCGCGCCCTGCCCAACCGGCTCCGGGTGCGGGCCGCCTTCCGCCGCCCGGTCGCCGTGGCGCTGGTCGACGGGCGCCACTACATGCTCGACGCCGAGGGCTACTACCTGCCGCAGCACCTGTTCCGCCCCCCCGCCCGCTGGGAGGAGGATCCGCCGCCGGTGGTGGTGGATCGGCTGCTGAGCGGCTCGCCGCCGCTCGGCGTGCCCTGGGACGGACCGCGCCTCGCCGTCGGCGCGCGCCTGACGGACTACTTCCGCCAGGAGGGCCTGCTGGAGCGCCTGCCGCTGGAGGCCGTCGACGTGACGAACGTCGCCCGAGGCGCCGATCCGGACGTGGTGCTGATGGCCGCCAACGGGGCACAGGTCAAGTGGGGCAAGTCGTCGGTCTACCGCCACGTGGCCGGGCTGGCCACGCCCGTGCTGATGCCTTCCGACGCGGAGAAGCTGGAGATGCTCTTCAGCAAGCTGGCCGACTATCCCGCCCTGGCGGGGATCCGCTACGTGGACCTTCGGTTCCACGGGCAGGTAGTTTTTGCGCGCAGTGAGTGAGTGCGCGCGACGGAGGTTAACGCATCGTAAGGGCTTTGGGGGCAAGCCCTTACGCGGACCGTCCGCCCCGCTTCGCCCGCCGGCCGCTTTCGGGCTGGCACCCTCTTTGCGTATAATCCCCCTGCCCGGATCCGTATCAGAACGCCACTGTCCGGGCCGCATCTCAGGCAGCGGACGTCTCGCGGGGCGCGAAGGCGCGGCATGGAAGCGAAGCTGATCCCCATAGTCGGGCTCGACGGCGAGGAGGAGGTGCGCCTCTCCTCGACCAGCTCGGTCACGCTCGGGCGCGGCGACTCCTGCACCATCCGCCTGATGCACAGCAAGGTCTCGCGGGTGCACTGCCGCATCGCCTTCGAGAACGGCTTCTACAGCGTCGAGGACCTGGACAGCAAGAACGGCACCTGGGTCAACAACCGGCGCATCCAGAAGGCGATCCTGTTCCACCACGACCGGCTCACCGTCGGGGGCGCCGAGTTCCGGTTCGTTCTGGAAGCGGGCATCAACGAAGAGAGCACGAACTTCGCGGTGGACATCAACGGCGACATCACCTTCGAGACCGAGATCCGCGAGCCGGCCAACGCCCACACGCCCTCCTCCCTCCTGCTGGAGCTGCCCAAGAAGGCCCACCCGGCCGAGGGCGAGGCCCGCCAGGACCTGGAGAAGGAGCTCTCCGCCGTCTGCCGCATCATCAACACCGTCAACGCCGAACACCACCTGGACCGCCTGTTCGAGACGATCATGGACAGCGTGATGGAGGTGACCGACGCCGACCGGGGCTACCTGATCGCGGCCAAGCGGCTCGGCGGCGTGCTGATGCCGCTTGTGAGCCGCAACAAGGAGGGCATCCCCGTCTTCGCCCGCAACACCTTCAGCCGCAGCATCGTCAGCGAGTGCTACGAGAGCGGCTACTCGATCCTGCGCTCCGACCCCACCAGCGACTACGACGCCAGCGAGAGCGTCGTCGCCCAGCAGATCCAGAGCATCATGTGCGTGCCGATGCGCGACGAGCAGGGCCCGGTCGGCGTGATCTACGTCGACAACGTGGTCGGCTCCCGCCAGTTCACCAAGCGCGACCTGAAGGTGCTGAGCGCGATCGGTAACCAGGGCGGCATCGCCATCCGCCGCGCCCAGATGGCCCGCCAGGTCGAGGGCCTGTTCCGCGACGCCATCCGCACCATCATCGGCCTGGTCGAGGTCAAGGACGAGTACACCTACGGCCACAGCGAGCGCGTCACCGCCGTCTCGCTGCGCATCGCCGAGCTGCTCCCGATGGAGCGGCCCGACATGCGCGACATCGAGATCGCCGGCCTCCTGCATGACATGGGCAAGATCGCCGTGCGACCCGACGTGCTGCGCAAGCCCGAGGCCCTGACCGAGTCCGAATACGAGGCCATCAAGCAGCACCCCGTCAAGGGCGCCGCCATCCTGAACAACGTCGAGAATGCCGAGACCATCGCCGCCGCCGTCCGCCACCACCACGAGCGCTGGGACGGCACGGGCTACCCCGACGGGCTCGCCGGCGAGGATATCCCCCTGCTGGCCCGCATCCTGGCCATCGCCGACGCCTTCGACTCGATGGCCTCCGAGCGGCCCTACAAGCGCGTGCTCGCCCAGGACGAGATCATCTCCGAGCTGACCGAGGGCACCGGCACCCAGTTCGACCCGAACATCACGGGCCTGCTCCTCGACGCGCTGAAGAACGACGAGCCCTTCCGCAACCGCATCAACACCATTTACCGCCACAGCGGCAACGTGGGCCGGGGCAAGGGACCGTTCGACTGAAGCCACCCCCGGGGGCAGCCATGCACCGCACCAGCGCCGTCCCGTGGCCGCGCGCGCTGGCCTGCGCCCTCGTGCTGGCGGCCTCGGGCGGCTGCGCGCTTCTGCGGCGCCCGCCGCCTCCTGCGCCGCTGCCGCCCGAGCAGGTCATCGCCGCCCTTCGCCAGCAAGCCGCCCGCCTGCACACCGTCACCGACACCGACATCTCCCTGCGCATCAGCACGACCGCCGACGGCGAGACCGAGACGCTCCCCTCCCTGGGCGGCTTCATCGCCTTCGACGCGGACCTGCCGGCGCTCTGGCTCGACACCGAGAAGGTCACCCGGCGCATCTTCTCCCTGAAGGCCGTCGGCGAGCGGTTCTGGCTCGCCATCTTCGAGACGCGCGAGGTGGTCACGGGCGGGCCGGCGGCCTACGCGAGGCTGCCCCACCTGATCCGCCCGCAGGAGGTGCGCGGCTTCTTCGCCGGGCCGGATCGGCTCGGGCTGACCTGGCCCGGCACCCGCATGGCGCTCCAGGCCGAGCACTACCGCTTCGACGTGCACGTGGCCGGCCTGCTGCGCCGCCAGGTCTGGGTCGGCCGCCGGAAGCTTGCCGTCACCGCCATCCGACGGTATGATGCCCTCGGACGGACGGTGACCGAGGTCCGGATGGAGGGGCAGAGGCCCACCGACGGCTCGACGTTCCCCCGGCGCCTCACGGTCGAGCGGCCGCTGGTCGGCGTGCGCGTCGAACTGCGGCTCGGGGCGCCGCAGCTCAACAAGGACCTGCCGCGCAGGGCCTTCCTGCCCCCCGAGCGGCCCGGATGGCGCCACGTGGACCTCGACGTCCGGGACCTCTCGGCAGTCGAAGCGTTCAGGCAGGACTGATGAGCCGCTCCCGTCTCCAGAGCCAGAAGCCCCTGGCCGAGATCTACCTCGCGCTGCGCGAGGGTTGCCGCGTGGCGGAGGCCCCTCCCGGGGCCCCGGAGCAAGACGCCCTGCGCCCCGAGGTGGTCCGCTTCTTCCGGCGGCTCGGCGCCGTGCCCAGGACGTGGGGCGCGCGCCGGGCAGCCGGGCGCGCGCGGGAGGCCCTGGCCCGAATCGCCGAGCAGTGCGGCGAGCCGCCCGGCGCCGTCGGCGCGACCCTCGCCGCGTTCTGTGACGGCCAGGAAGAGCCGGCCGTCTGCGCCGACCTGCCCCGCTGCGCCGAATGCCCGCTCAGCGGGTGGTGCGACTACCCCGAGCGCCGTCCCACCATCAAGGACCTGCCCGAGACCGAGCGGCCGCGCGAGCGGCTGCTGGCCGGGGGCGAGGCGGCGCTCAGCGACGTGGAGCTGCTGGCCATCATCATCCGGTCCGGTTCGCAGCAGGCCACGGCGCTGGAGCTGGCCGGGCGGCTGCTGAGCGCGTTCGGCAGCTTCCGCCGGCTGGCGGCCGCCTCGGCGGCGGAGCTGACGCGGGTGCGCGGCATCGGCCCGGCCAAGGCGGCCCAGATCAAGGCGGCCCTCGCCATCGCCCGCCGCTACGCCAGCGAGAAGCTGCCCCCCGGCACCGCCGTGGCCGGCAGCGAGCAGCTCTACCGCTACATGCGCGAGCGGCTCTACGGGCTGAAGAAGGAGCACTTCTACGTGCTGACCCTCGACACCAAGCACCGCCTGATCCGCCAGGAGCGCGTCGCCGTCGGCTCCCTCAACGAGAGCGTGGTGCACCCGCGCGAGGTCTTCAAGGCGGCCGTCTCCGACAGCGCCGCGCGCGTCATCTTCGTCCACAACCACCCCAGCGGCAACCCCGAGCCGAGCCCGCAGGACCGCCGCCTCACGGCCCGCCTCTGCCAGGCCGGCGAGCTGATGGGCATCCAGGTGCTCGACCACCTGATCGTGGGCGAGGCCGGCTACTTCAGCTTCGCCGAGCACGGCCTGATCGGCGCCGGCCAGAGGGACGAAAGTGGATAAGCTCAAGCTGCTGCGAGCCGTCTACGAGTCCATCGGATGGGACGAGCTCTACCGGCGCGTCCCCGAGGCGGACCGCGAGCAGGTGGACGAGCTGTTCCGGGAGCTGACGGCCATGCTCGCCGAGAGGCCCGAGCCGCCCGAGGAGCTCGCCGCCCGCCTGGCCGGCGGCGAGGCGTGGCTCTACTGCGACGGCGCCAGCAAGGGCAACCCCGGCCCGGCGGGCATCGGCATGGTTCTTGCAACTCTCGACGGCCAGGAGGTCCTCGCCTGGGGCGCCCCCCTGGGCCGGGCCACCAACAACGTGGCCGAGTACCGGGCCGCCATAGCCGGCCTGGAGCGGGCGCTGGCGCTCGGCGTGCGCCGCGTGCGCCTGCTCTCGGACAGCGAGCTGCTCGTCCGGCAGATCAGCGGCCGCTACAAAGTGAAACACCCCGGCTTGAGGCCGCTGCACGCCGAGGTGATCGAGCTGTTGCAGCAGTTCGAGTCGTACGAAGTCGCACACGTCGCGCGAGAGAAGAACGCCAGGGCCGACGCCCTGGCTGCCCGGTATGCGAAGGCGGCGAAGCGGCGCGAACAGGGAGACCGGACGGCAGCCGATCGGTAGCCGTCGCAGCCGTGCCCTTCCTTATCAGGCTCATGCACGTCCCTCCCGTCCCGCGCCGGGTCGCTGGCCACGCATCCGCCGTCCGGCGAGGGACTGAGGGGCGTCGGGAGGTATGCGCCCTATGTCCGCCGATCCCCGCCGCGAGCCGCCCGCCGGCCTCTGCGAGGGACTGGCGGACGGGCGACTGAAGTGCCTCGCCTGTCAGCGGGGCTGCGCGCTGGGCGAGGGCCAGCTCGGCCTCTGCCGCGTGCGGCGCCACGAGGCCGGGCGCATCGTGCCCCTCTCTTACGGGCGGGTGGCCGCGCTGCACCTGGCCAACGTCGAGCGCAAGCCGCTCTTCCACTTCCACCCCGGCCGGGTCATGCTCTCGGTCGGCGGGCTGGGCTGCAACTGCCGCTGCCCGGGCTGTCAGAACCGCGCTCTCTCCTTCGCCGAGGTGCCCGACGCGCTGGAGGGGGTCGAGTTCGTCCCGCCCCGCAAGCTGGTCGAGCAGGCCCTGCGCCAGGGCCTGCTCGGCATCAGCTTCACCTACAACGAGCCGGCCATCTGGTTCGAGTACACCTTCGAGACGGCGCGGCTGGCCAGGGAGCAGGGACTGCTGACCAACTACGTCACCAACGGCTCGCTCACCCCCGAGGCGCTCGACGAGATCGGCCGCTACCTCGACGCCTACCGGGTCGACCTGAAGGGCTTCTCCGAGGAGACCTACCGCCGCGTGTGCGGCTTCGCCGAGTTCCGCGGCGTCTTCCGGGGCGCCGAGCGGGCCCGCCACCGCTGGGGCATGCACGTCGAATGCGTCACGAACGTGATCCCCACAATCAACGACGAGCCGCAGGAGCTGCGCGGGATCGCCCGGCGCATCGCCGGCGCGCTCGGCCCCGACACGCCGTGGCACGTGACGGCCTTCGCCCCGCAGGGGGACTTCGCCCACCTGCCGCGCACCCCGATCGAGACGCTTGAACTCGCCCGCGAGATCGGGCTGGAGGAGGGGCTGCGTTTCGTCTACATCGGCAACGTGCCCGGCCACCCGGCCCAGAACACCTACTGCCCCCGCTGCGGCGAGATCGTCATCCACAGGACGGGCCTGGTCGCCGCCGAGTGCCGCCTGGAGGACGGCGCCTGCCCGCAGTGCGGCTACGAGCTGCCCGGGCGCTGGGATTGAGCGAGCCGCGCCTCGGTGGCTCGGAACTCCTCTCGCCGGCGGTTGAAGCCCTCGACCACGACGGGGTCGAACGCCTTCGCCGCCTCCGCGTTGACCCGCCGCGCCAGCTCCGCCGGCTCGAGCACCTCCGGGCGGTAGACCAGCGGGGTGCGCAGCACGTCGTAGAAGTCGGCCACTGCCACGATCCGGGCGCTCAACGGGATCTGCTGGCCCCTCAAGCCCTCGGGATAGCCCTTGCCGTCCCAGCGCTCGTGGTGCGATCCGGTCACCTCGATGACTATCCGTATGAACCGCCGGCCGGGCCCGGCCACCTCGGCCTCGACGGAGCGGCATATCTCGCGGCCGACTCTGGCGTGGCTGCGGGCGAGCTCGGCCTCCTCGGCGGTAAGCTCGCCGGGCTTCATCAGCACGCGCTCGGGCATGGCGAGCTTGCCGATATCGTGCAGCAGCGCCGCCTCGCCGAGGTCCTCGATGAACTTCCGGTCGATCTGCGCCGCGTAGGGCGAGCCGCGCGCCAGCGCCTCGGCCAGCAGCACGCTGTAGGCGGCGACGCGCTCGGGATGCACGTGCGGCTGGGGGCGGCGGAACTCCGCCATGCGGCAGACGGCGATCAGCAGCGCGCGGCGCGTCTCCTCCAGCATGTCCACCCGCCGCTCAGCGCGCTGCTGGGTCTCCAGGCGGCTCTCGGCGATCTCCAGCTCGTGGCGGCGCCGCCGGAGCGCGCGCTCGACCACGAACTGGATGTCCGGCCCGTGCACGGGCTTCAGAACGTAGTCGTAAGCGCCCTTGCGCAGGCATTCGATCGCCGTGGTCAGGCCCTGCTGGGCGGTGACGACGATCACCGCCGTGGCGGGCGCCTCCGGCGCCAGGGCGTGCAGCAGCATCAGCCCGCTCTCGTCGGGCAGATGCAGATCGAGGGTGACCAGCGCGAAGGGGCCGCGCGAGTCGAGGATGCGCTGGGCCATCTCGCCGGTTCCGGCCTCGGCCACGTCGGCATGGCCGGCCTCGCGGAGCGCCTCGGCCATGCGGCGGCGCACGGCGGGGTCTTCGTCGACAATCAGGATCGGCTCACTGTCTGCCATGGCGCAGCTCCGCACAGGCATCCGGCAGCGCGCCCGTTCCCACCCATCATTATACCACAGGTCAACCCCCCGAAGGCCCACCACGGCAACCGCGGATGAACGCGCGATTGACGACAACGCCACGGCCAGGAAACCGCAGATGAACGCAGATGAACGCAGATAAGAACCCGCAGCTCAGCACATGCCGGCGCAGGGAACGCCGTCCCCCTTTGTCTTCCGGCCCGCCGGCCCGTATGCTGTCCCGCTCGTTAGCCCCCTTCTCTCACCAGGAGCCGCGCCATGGCCGAGCCGAGCCGCGAAGAGTTGATGGAGGCGTTCAAGGCCGTGCGCGTCGCCGACGTGCGCGACGGCATGGACACGCTGGGCCTGTTCTGGACCGGCAGCATGGACCCCGAGATCCGACCCCTCTGGCGCACGCGCGCCTACGGGATCGCCCGCACCGCCCGCTACGTGCCCTACGACGGCCCGATGCCGGCCGTGACCGGCAAGGCCTACTGGAAGGAGTTCGTCGGCCCCTACTACGGCAACGTCTGCCCCTACCCGTGGATGGACGAGATCGTGCCGGGCGACTTCGCCGTCATCGACATGAGCGGCCTGCCGGTCGGACTGATGGGCTCCAACAACGCCCTGGACGGCGTGCGGCGCGGCGTGCACGGCTACGTGGCCGACGGCGGCTGCCGCGACACCGACGAGGTGATCATCCAGAAGATCCCGTTCTGGACCAACCGCTGCGTGCAGCCGATGGTGCAGTGCCGCATCCAGTTCGAGGAGATGAACTGCACGGTCGAGTGCGGCGGCGTCACGGTGCACCTCGGCGACGTGGTGGTGGCCGACGGGGACGGGGTGATCGTGGTGCCGCGCGAGCACGCGCTGGAGGTGGCCCACTATGCGCGCCGCGAGCAAGAGGGCGACATGAAGGGCCGCCGCCGCCTCTACGAGGAGCTCGGCATGGAGCCGGACGAGACCGTCGGCGCGTGACGGCAAGTTGCTCGTTGTTCGTTGCTCGTTCTCGATCTCGGCGGCTGCCGCCCCTATCCGCGTTCATCTGCGTCCATCTGCGGTTACCGGGCCGTGCCGTTGCCGTGAATCCTGCATTCGTCATTCGCCATTCTTCATTCGTCCAGTCGTCGGCCTTCTGGTAGCATCTAAGCGAAGCGCCGGCGCCGTGCCTCGGCGTGCTCGGCGTTCTCTGCGGTAAAGGTCGGGACGTTCACATGAGCCTCCAGCAGATCATCCTCAGCCTCCAGGACTACTGGGCGCGCTACGGCTGCGCCATCGTGCAGCCCTACGACGTGGAGGTCGGCGCCGGCACCTTCAACCCCGCCACCTTCCTGCGCGCGCTCGGCCCCGAGCCCTGGCGCGCCGCCTACGTCGAGCCCTCCCGCCGCCCCACCGACGGGCGCTATGGCGAGAACCCCTACCGCACCCAGCACTACTACCAGTTCCAGGTCGTCATCAAGCCCGCCCCGCCCGACTCGCAGCAGATCTACCTCGACAGCCTCCGCCACCTCGGCTTCGACCTGACCGCCCACGACGTGCGCTTTGTCGAGGACGACTGGGAGTCCCCCACGCTCGGCGCCACCGGCCTGGGCTGGGAGGTATGGATGGACGGCACCGAGGTGACCCAGTACACCTACTTCCAGCGCGTCGGCGGCATCGACCTCGACCCGATCACGCTCGAACTGACCTACGGGCTGGAGCGCGTGGCCATGTTCGTGCAGAAGGTCGACGACATGTTCGAGCTGGAGTGGGTCGAGGGGCTGACCTACGGCGAGGTGCACCGCCAGGACGAGGTGCAGTTCAGCCGCTACAACTTCGAGGCGGCCGACGTGGGCATGCTCCTGCGCCACTTCGCCGACTACGAGGCCGAATGCCGGCGGCTGATAGAGGCCGGGCTGGTGCTGCCGGCCTACGACTACGTGCTCAAGTGCAGCCACGCCTTCAACCTGCTCGACGCGCGGGGGGCGATCAGCGTCGCCGAGCGCACCGGCTACATCGGCCGCGTGCGCGCGCTGGCCCGCGCCGTCGCCGAGGGCTACCTGGCCATGCGCGAGGAGCTCGGCTATCCCCTGCTGCGCGGACGCACGGCTTGAACCGCAGAGAGCGCTGAGAACGCAGAGGAGGCAGAGAACGGCAAGAGAAGGATGAAGGACGGCGCGCGCTTAGGCGCTAAGGGGTTTGGGCTGTTAGGCCGTCAATTCCGCATTCGCCATTCTTCATTCTGCATTCGCGGAGCCTGCGCACTGGCCCCCGAGCCGCCCCGGCGGCTCCCGGTGCTTCTCGAGATGCGGGCCGCCTGCCATGACCGATTCCCGGCCGAACATATTGCTGGTCGTCACCGAGCACCATCGCGGCGATGCCCTCGGCATCGAGGGCCATCCCGTGCTCCAGACACCCTACCTGGACCATCTGGCCGCCGGCGGCGTCCGCTTCCGGCGCGCCTACACGGCCTGCCCCGTCTGCATCCCCGCGCGCCGCACGCTGATGACCGGCCGCCGCCCCGCAAGCCACGGCGTGCTGATGAACTACCACACGTGGCTGGACGGCCCGACGCTGCCCGGGCTGCTCTCGCAGGCCGGCTACCAGACCCACCTGGTCGGCAAGCTGCACCTCTGGCCGATGCGGCGCCTCTACGGGTTCGACAGCGCCGACTGGGCCGACTCGCCGCGCGAAGAAAGGCCGCTCAACGACTACTGCCGCTGGCTGCGCCGCGAGGGGGTGACCATGCCCGGCGCGGGCCTGGCGCACGGGATGAGCGTCAACGGCTGGGCCGTCCGCCCGTTCCACCTCGACGAGCGGTTCCATTTCACCAACTGGTGCGCCGACCGGGCGCTGGAGTTCCTGGAGCGGCGCGACCCGACCGCGCCCTTCTTCCTGAAAGTCAGCTTCCACCAGCCGCACCAGCCGCTCACGCCGCCGCGCTGGGCCTACGAGCGCTACATGGCGATGGACCTGCCCGAGCCCTGCGTGGGCGATTGGGCGCGTGTCTTCGACGGGCCGGTGCGCGGGCTGCCCGTGGACGCCTGGCGCGCCTGCCTCGAGCCCGCCGTCCTGAAGCAATACCGCGCCGCCTACTACGGCTGCATCGACCACATCGACGGCCAGCTCGGGCGCATCTTCGCCCGCCTGCCGCGCCAGACCGTCGTCGTCTTCACCAGCGACCACGGCGAGATGCTCGGCGACCACCAGTGGATCCGCAAACGGAACGCCTACGAGCCGTCGGCCCGGATACCGCTCCTGATCAGGCTGCCCGACTCGCTCGGCGTCGAGCAGGGCTGCGTGATGGAGCAGCCGGTCGAGCTGATGGACGTTATGCCGACGCTGCTGGAGGCGGCCGGGGTCGACGTGCCGGACTCGCTCGACGGCCGGAGCGTGCTGCCGCTGCTGCGCGGCGAGGGCGGCTGGCGGCAGTACCTGCACGGCGAGTGCGCGGCCGTGCCGACCACCGAGAGCGGCATGCAATACCTGACCGACGGACGACGCAAGTACATCTATTGGCCGGGGCCGGGCGTCGAGCAGTTCTTCGACCTGGAGCAGGACCCGCGCGAGATGCACGACCTGGCCGCCGAGGGCCGGCGGGCAGACGAGCTGGCTGCCTGGCGGGAGCGGCTCATCGCCGAGCTGGACGCCCGGCCGGAGGGCTTCGTGCGGGACGGCGAGCTGGCGACCCTCGGCGGGCCGACGCCGCTCTGCCTGCCGGGCCACGAACAGGAACGCTTCACGACATAGAGGGAGCGGAGGCAACATGCGCATCGCATGTTCGACCAGCGCGTTCCGGGAGACGCTGGAGGACGCCCTGTCGCGGATAGGCGGGATGGGCTTCGGCTACGTGGACCTGCTGTGCAACCCGTCCTGGCCCTTCACACAGCCGCAGGAGCTGGCCGAGGACGCAGCGGGAACGGCCGAGCGGGTCGGCGACCTGCTCGAAGGGAAGGGCCTCCGGCCAGCGGCGCTGAACGTGGCCTTCGGCCGCCAGCCCTACGAGCGCGAGCCCGAGCTGAACGCCGCCCGGCTGCGGCAGGCGCGGGGCATCGCGCGGTTCGCCTCGGCGCTTGGGGTCGAGCTGGCCTCGTTCTATCCCGGCTATCGCGCCGACGAGGAGGCATGGGAGGAGACGTTCGCGAGCTGGCTGGTCACCTGGCGCGAGCTGACGCCGATCGCGGCCGAACGGGGCGTGGAGTTCCTGGTGGAGCTGCACGCGCAGACGCCGCTGGAGACGCTCGCCCAGTGCGGGAGGCTGCTGGAGGAGCTGCCCGAGCAGCGGATCGCGTACGACCCGAGCCACTTCGCCATGCAGGGCATCGCGCTGCCGCAGACCGAGTGGCTGCTGGGGCGGGCGGCGCACGTGCACGTGCGGGACGCCGCGCCGGGGCGGATGTACGTGCCGCTCGGCGAGGGCGCCGTCGACTTCGACTGGCTCTTCGGCGCGCTGCGGGAGCGCGGCTACGAGGGGTTCGTCAGCGTCGAGTGCCTCGGCGACGGCGCCCCGGAGGTGCTGGAGGACGTCGCGCGCCTCAAGGCCATGGTCGAGGACCACCTGGGCGAGTGAGCCGGCGTTGACCGGCGGCGGCGCTCGCCCGCCGCTTGATTTCGGGGCGCCCGGCGACGTATCTTGAATGCACCGGACAACGCGCATCCCCTACCTGGCAGGAGAGATACGACCATGCCCGAAGACCAGGCCCGCGCGGCGATCGTCGAGTGCGCCGAGGACATCAAGGGCAAGATCGAGAAGAAGAAGAAGCCGACCCTGAAGCTGCCCAAACGCTCCCTCTCCAACGTCGCCTACGACGCTCAGGACGGCTACTTCAAGCTGAAGAAGGGCCGCATCACCCGCACGTTGACCTACAACACGGTCAAGACCTTCGCCCAGACGCTACGCATGATGGCCCTCTCGAAAGAGGCGATCGACACCGAGGAGGAGGTCACCAAGCGCGAGGCGTACTACGTCTCGAAGAACTGGGGCGAGGCCCGCTTCGACGAGCAGCCCGAGTCCGACACCGTGATGGAGGACATCGAGGCGCTCTTCGGGGTGAACCGCGAGCAGCTCGGCTTCATCCCCGAGGAGAAGGGCGGCGAGGTGGCCGGCGAGCTGATCGTGATCGACCGCGACCGCACCACCGGCCAGCGCATCGAGATCGACTGCACCAGGTTCGGAAGCGGCGCCTACTCGGTGCCGATCAGCGTCGAGGAGCTGGCGCTGAAGACGGAGGCGGACTTCGTGCTCGCCATCGAGACCGCCGGCATGTTCCAGCGCCTCAACAACCACTCGTTCTGGCGCACGGCGAACTGCGTGCTCGTCTCGATGGGCGGCGTGCCGACCCGCGCCTGCCGGCGCTTCATCCGGCGCCTGGCGCAGGAGAACGACATCCCCGTCTACGCCTTCGTGGACGGCGACCCCTACGGCTACGGCAACATCTACCGCACGCTGAAGGTCGGCAGCGGCAACGCGGCGCACATCAACGAGTACTTCTGCGTGCCCGAGGCGAGCTTCCTCGGCGTAACGCCCGAGGACATCGAGACCTACGACCTGCCCACACATCCCCTGAGTCAGACCGACATCAAGCGCGCCAGGGACCTGATCAAGAACGACCCTTTCTTCCAGCACTACAAAAGCTGGCAGAAGGCCATCAAGAAGATGTTGAAGATGGGCGTGCGCGTCGAGCAGCAGGCATTCGCCAAACACGGCCTGAACATGGTGCTGGAGCGCTACCTGCCGGAGAAGCTCGCCGACCCGGGCAAGTTCCTGCCATAGCCGCTCGCTCGGGGAGGGCGCTCGGCCGCGCCGGCGCGATCTATCTGCGGGAGGCAGACCATTGCCAACAGAACAGGCCGGCGAAACGACCTCCCTGCAGGGCGATCGGGGCGAGCGCCGCTGGAGATGGCTCGTGGGGGCCGTCATCGGCGCCGGCGGGCGGTGCCCTGGCGGGGTGGGCCCTCGTGGCGGTGCTGCTGATCCGGCCCACGACCAGGGCCGCATACTACGCCGTCACCGCCTACGGCGAGGAGGAGATGCGGCCGGTGCTCGAGTACGTGCTCGAGCGGGAGCGGCCGGGCGACGTGGTCTTCGTCTATAGGGGCTTCTATGCGGCGTTCCGTTAGTATCGCGAAGCCTACGGCTATGCGCCGGAGCGGCACGTCAAGGGCGAAACGTTGCCTGCGGACCCGGGCGCGCACCTGGCTGAGTTGGAACGGCTGTTCCGGGAGGAAGGACCGCGCATATGGTTCCTGATGGGCCACGAGAAGCCCTATCACCGCAAGAGCACGATAGAGATGGTGGAGCGCGTGGCCACGCGCGTGGACGGCATCGGAGTCAAACGAACGGCCGCGTATCTATACGAAGCGAAGGCAGAGCGCCCCGGGCCGGAGGGCGGCGATGCGAGCCGATAAGGCGCTGGTGAAGGCGGCCGGCTCGGCCCTGGGGCTCGGGCATCTGCCGATCGCGCCGGGCAGTTGGGCCGCGGGCGGCGCCGCTGCGCTGTACGTGGCCCTGCGTTGGCTCGGGTTGCCGGCCTGGCGGACCTGGCTGGCACTGCTGTTCGCGGCGGTCACTCTGGCCGGCATAGCGCTGGCGCCGATCGCCGAGAAGGTCTACCGGCAGGAGGACCCCCGCCCCTTCGTGCTGGACGAGGTGGCCGGCATGTGGCTGGCGTGCCTGCTGTTCTGGTGGCGCGGCCCCGTCTGGACGGCCGCTGCGGCCTTCCTGGCCTTCCGGGTCTTCGACGTGCTCAAGCCCCCGCCCCTTCGGCGCCTTGAGAAGCTGCCGGGCGGCTGGGGCGTGATGGCTGACGACCTGGGCGCCGCCCTCTACTCGGCCCTGCTGCTCTGGCCGCTGTGCTACCGTGTGGTTGATCCCCTTCTGGCGCGCTGGGCCGCATAGGCGGCTGTCCCGTATCCCCTCGTTGGCGGGACAGAGAGCGCGACGCACCGGAGGAACGAGGATGCGGCGGTTGCTGCCATACGTCCAGATCATGCGGGTGGACCACTGGTTCAAGAACGTCCTGGTCCTGCCCGGCGTGATGCTGGCCTACGTGTTGAACGCCCGCGTGCCCCAGGTCGCGGACCTGGCGCACCTGCTGCTGGGCCTGCTGGCGCCATCTGCCTGGCCGCCTCGGCCAACTACACCATCCGCCTGGCCCTCGGCTGGTGGGTGGTGGACGCGCACACGTGGCCGCCGCTGTCGCTGATCGCCGCATACTGGATGCTGGGCGCCTTCCTGATGGCCCTGAAGCGCTACGCCGAGTACCGGCGCATAGGCGACCACGAACGGGCCACGCGCTACCGCGCCTCCTTCCGCCACACGGACGACGTGCGCCTGCTGGTCAGCGCCGCCTTCTATGCCAACGCCTTCCACCTGTTGATGGGCGTGTTCATCGCCAAGTTCCGCGTCGAGCTGATCCTGGCCGTCCCGTTCATCTCGCTGCTGGCCGCCTACTACATGCGCATCGCCTTCCGCAACAACAGCGTGGTCCAGTGCCCCGAGAAGCTCTACCGGGAGAGCAAGCTGATGGTCATGCTCATCGTGACCTCAGCGGTCACCCTGGCCACGCTGGTCATCGACGTGCCCGTCCTCGACGACTGGCTGCGGATGCAGGAGCCGATCGCCCCCGCGCAGATCGAAGGCCCCGAGGGCGGGACCGAGTGATCGGAACCCGGGGCGATGTTTCGGCTCCGTGGCTCGATGATCGGCGGGCCGTCGGCACGCCGGTTGCTCTTGTCCCGTCACGAGCAGCTTCGCGCAATAAGCGACAGGGACAGTACGTACGTGGAGGGGCGCTTGTCGGCCAGCGACCAGTCATGGATCGGCCCGGGCGGGCCATCGGCTCAAGAGCGGGCCAACGCGCGCGCCGTCTTCGCGGGTATCGCGCTGGCCTGGCTGCTGGTGGTGGCCTGGGGCATGTTGAGCGAGCCGTGGAGGGTCGGGACCGCTCGCGACGACTGGGACTATTTCTTCCACCTCCACGAGGCGGCGCGCATCAGCCTGCTGGGCTATGGGCAGTTCCCATGGTGGAACGTGTGGAGCTGCGGCGGCGTGCCGCTGTTCGCCAATCCCCAGGTCGGCGTCCTGTCGGTGAACATGCCCCTGGTCGCGCTATTCGGCACGGTGCCGGGGCTCAAGGTCGCGGTGCTGCTGCACCTGATCGTCGGTTTCGAGGGGATGCGACGCCTGATCCGGCAACACGTCGCCGGCCCGTTCGACGCGTTCGGTGCGGCGGCGTTCGTAGGCGGCGGCGCGCTGGCCATGCACACGGCCATCGGGCACTTCAGCGCACTGACGGTCTGCTACCTGCCGTGGCTGCTTCTCTTTGCGCGGCGCCTGCCGGACGGGGACCGCCACGGGTGGCTCTTCGGCGGCGCGATGGGGCTGATGGCGCTGGAGGCCGTCCACTACATGACCATCGGCGCCGCCGTGATCGCCGCGGCGCTCGCTGCCGGCCTCCTCGTCACGGCCGACGGCCGGCGCTGGAGGGTGGCCCGACGCATCGCGCTCGCCTTCGGCGTCTTCCTGGCCCTGGCCGGCTTCCGGCTGGCGCTCTCGGCGCAGTTCGTGCAGGACTACTCGCTGACGAGCGGAGAGCACGTGGTCTCGCTGGACGGGAGGTTGCCGGACGCCTTCCTCAGCCGCGTCACCTACCTCTGGCAGGAGAGCGGCGCCCCCTACCACGGCTGGTGGGAATACGCGGGCTACGTCGGCGTGCCGCTGATCGCGCTGTTCGCCCTCTCGCTCATGGGCGCAGTGCGCTACTGGCACATGGGCGCGGCCCTCTGCGTGCTGGCGACCGTCGGCGCGGGCGCCGCGTGGAGCCCGTCCACGTGGTTGAGCCGCGCGCCCCTGCTCGGCGCCCTACGGGTGCTGACGCGCTGGCGCTTGCCGGCGGCGCTCTTCATCGCCATCGGCGCCGGCTGGACGGCCGACCGGCTCTACGGGCGGGCGCAGCGCAAGTGGCTGCGCACGGCCCTGGTGGCCGCATGCGCCGTCGCCCTGCTCGACGTGCTGCTGGTGAGCCGGCGCACGTTCGCCCAGGCGCTCGAAGGGCCCGTCCTCCCGCCCCAGGAGGCGACGGCCGCTGCGTTCCGTCACGTGCCGCCGGCGCCCGCCGAGGATCCGGCCCTCCGGCTCATGTACCCCGCCACGCGCCGCAACCAGGGCGTCATCGAGGGCTACGAGCCGCTGCTCGGCTACGACCGGCTCCGCCCCAATGCGGTCGAGGTCCGGCCGGAGGGCGGGGGTCTGGCGCGCCTGATCGGCGACGGCGAGGCGCTGGAGCCGGCCGAATGGTCCCCGAACCGCGTGGTCTTCGAGGGCGTGCCCGGCCCCGCGCGCGTGAACCTGGCGCCGGGCAGCTACTGGCGCGTCAACGGCCGGGCGCCCTTCGCCGCGATGCGCGTCACCGAGCCGACGCAGCCCTTTGTGGCCCTGCCGGACGAGTCCGGACGGATCGAGCTGACGATCGTGCCGCCCGGCTGGCAGATGGGCGTCGCGCTCTCGCTCGCCGGGATCGCGCTCGCCGCCGGCGCCGCCACCGCCGGCCTGCTGGTCGGGCGAGAGGCCGACGAGCGGGCAAAGACGGCCGCCCCTGCCCCTGCGAAGCGGATCAGGTAACGGAGGAACGTCCATGGAACGCAAGCTCCTATCGGTCGTCATACCGATGTACTGCGAGCAGGAGACGGTCGGCCCGCTCTACGAGCGTCTGGCCGCCGTGCTGGACGGGCTGGACATGGCAGCCGAGGTCATCTTCGTCGACGACGGCAGCGAGGACGGCACGGCCCGGGCGCTGCGCCGGCTGGCCCGGCGGGACGCGCGCGTGACGGCCATCGAGCTGGCGCGCAACTTCGGGCTGAACGCCGCCGTCACGGCCGGGCTCGACCGCGCGAACGGCGACGCCGTCGTGCTGATGGACGGCGACCTTCAGGACCCGCCCGAGCTGATCCCCGAGCTGATCGCGAAGTGGCGCGAGGGCTATCACGTGGTCAACGCCGTCAAGGACCGCCGCCCGGAGCGGCTGCCCAGGCGGCTCGCCTTCCGGGCCTTCTACGGCGTGTTCCGCGCCCTGGCCGAGCTGGACCTGCCGGTCGGCTGCGGCCTGTTCTCGCTGATGGACCGCAGGGTGGTGCGCGAGCTGCGCCTGCTGCGGGAGCGGAGCCGGTTCGTGCCCGGCATGCGCTGGTGGGTGGGGTTCCGTCAGTGCTGCGTGCCGTTCGACCGCGAGCGGCGCCACGCGGGCCGGCCTCGCCAGACCCCGGGCAAGCTGGTGCGCCTGGCCACGGACGCCGTCTTCTCATTCTCTTCGCGCCCGCTCACGCTCGCGCTCTGGCTCGGGCTGGCCACCGCCCTGCTCTCATTCGGGGGCATCGCCGCCATCTGCTACATTAAGCTCTTCACCGACGCGGCGATCCCCGGCTGGGCGTCGAACATGGTCACTACGCTCTTCATGGGCGCCGTGCAGCTCATCGTGATCGGGATCGTGGGGCAGTACATCGCGCGTATATACGAGGAGGTCAAGCGCCGGCCGCTCTACGTGGTCCGGTCGGTCACCACCGGTTCGCAGGACGGGATAGACGATGAGAGAGGCGGCGATCGAGACCCACAGGCGGCTCGAGGGCCGGCACTGGTGGTTCGCGGGGCGCAGGCGGGTGATCCTGGCGCTGGTGCGGCGGTTCGTCGAGAGCCGTGAGGCCCGCCTTCTGGAGGCCGGCTGCGCCGCGGCCGGAACCGAAACACCGGGACTGTAACCCGAAGGGGACTGTCCCGGTTTTCGGCGGGCAATCGAAGGGAGATGCCCCGCCGCGGCCGGAACCGAACGGGACGCTGGCCCTCGGCGCGCCGGACGGGTATGCTCCCTTGCCATGGACGAGATGACCCCCCGAGAGCGCTTCCGGGCCGTGATGGACTTCCGGCCCTTCGACCGCCTGCCGCTCCTCGAGTGGGCGGCCTGGTGGGACCAGACCATCGAGCGGTGGCACGGCGAGGGCCTCCCGCCCGAGCTGACCGATCGCTACGAGATCTGCCGCCACTTCGGACTCGAGCCCTACCTCCAGGAGTGGGTCTGGCCGATGGGGCCCGAGTGCCCCCGCCCGGCCGCGCACGGCGCCGGCATCGTGGCGGACACAGCCGACTACGAGCGCCTCCGCCCGCACCTGCTGCCGCTGCCGCAGATGTGGCCCGAGCGCCGGGAGCGCCTCGGGCGCTGGGCCCGGATGCAGGCCCGCGGCGAAGCCGTCGTCTGGGTCACGCTCAACGGCTTCTTCTGGCACCCCAGGCAGCTCTTCGGCATCGAGCGACACCTCTACGCCTTCTACGACCAGCCCGAGCTGATGCGCCGCATCAACGCCGAGCTGGCCGAGTGGCACCTGGAGACGATCGACGCCATCGCCCGCGTCTGCGTGCCGGACTTCGTGACCTTCGCCGAAGACATGAGCTACAACCACGGGCCGATGCTCTCGCGGGAGCTGTTCGACGAGTTCATGGCGCCCCACTACCGCCGCGTCACGCCGCGCCTGCGCGAGCTGGGCGTGCTGAGCATCGTCGACAGCGACGGCGACGTCGCCGAGGCGGCCCCGTGGTTCGAGGCGGTCGGCGTGGACGGCATCCTGCCGTTGGAGCGGCAGGCCGGGGTCGACGTGGGGGAGCTGCGCCGGCGCCACCCCCGCATGCGCTGGATCGGCTGCTTCGACAAGATGGCGATGATCCGGGGCGAGGAGGCGATGCGGGCCGAGTTCGAGCGGCTGCTGCCCGTCGCCTCCGGCGGCGGCCTGATCGTGAGCTGCGACCACCAGACGCCGCCCCAGGTCCCCTACGAGGGCTACCTGACCTACCTGCGGCTGCTGCGCGAGTACGCCGAACGGGCGGGCCGGCACGCGCATTGACCGCTGCGACGGCGTTGGGCTATAGTTGGCGGAGGCGGGCGGCGTTGCCGCGATGAGGGCGTAGCTCAGTCAGGCAGAGCAACGGACTTTTAATCCGTAGGTCGTGGGTTCGATCCCCACCGCCCTCACCATTGCGTGCCCCCCCTCACCCACCGCCGCCCGCGGGGGCGTCCGCGCGACGGCGCGGCGGTTGGGCCGCCCGATCCCCATCTCGACGACGGCGACGCGCACTTCCCTGCTCATCGGTTCCCCTCCCGGCCGCCATGGTGGTGCGCCGCCCCGCCGCCCGACGGCAGCTCGGCCCCGAGCGGGTTCGGCAGCGTGAAGAGCGAGACGTAGCTGTGCCCGGCCATCGCGTGGATGTTGAGCACGTGGTGGAACAGGTGATAGGAGTCCATCCGCTCGTGCCGACCGTCGCGCAGGCGGGCGTCGGCGTGATGGGTCATGGCCAGGTGGCCGAGCAGGCAGGCGCTCATGCCCCCGCCGCTCAGCCGCTGCCCGTCGGCGTCGTAGGTGGCGTGGTCGGTCCGTGCGTAGAGGAGCGAGAGCGGCCCGAAGCCCCGGCCGTAGCTCACGTGGTAGACGGGGCCGTCCGGGCCCTGCATGCGCTCTACCGCCCCGCGGCGGTAGTAGGCGATCAGGCCGGGCAGCCACCAGTTCGTGTGCTCGAGCCGCGCCGCATGGGACGTGCGCTCGGCGGGGGTGAGTTGCTGCCATTCCTGCTCGTAGCGCCGGATGGCGTCCGGCGGCAGGTCCGCCCGCAGGTCTACGTCCCGGTACCGGTCAGGCCCGGCGCAGCCGGCGGCGAGTGAGACGAACGCCAGTGCGGCGACAACGTGCTTCGACATGCTGCCTCCCCCGTGCAACGCCGCCGCCCCCGGCAAGGATGCCCGGCACCATACAGCCGGCCGGGGCCGGCGGTCAACGGTGGGCCGCCGGCGGGCTTGCGCGGGGATCGGTCTGCGGCGTAGACTGCCGGCGCCCCGAGCTCTGACCACGGGGGAGGAGCGATGAGCGAAACGGCCTTCATCGGCGCGCTGGACCAGGGCACCACGGGCACCCGCTTCATGGTCTTCCGCCCGGACGGCCTGCCCGTGGCCCGGGCCTACCGCGAGCACCGGCAGATCTTCCCCCGCCCCGGCTGGGTCGAACACGACGCCGAGGAGATCTGGGAGAACGCGCGCGCCGTGACCGCCGAGGCCCTCGCCGAGGCCGGCATCGGGCCCGCGCAGCTCGCCGCCGTCGGCGTAACCAACCAGCGCGAGACGGTCGTCGTCTGGGACCGCCAGACCGGCCGCCCGCTCCACGGCGCCCTCGTCTGGCAGGACCGCCGCACCGCCGACCGCTGCCGCGAGCTGCAGCGCGAGGGGCGGGCCGAGCGCATCCGCGAGCTGACCGGCCTCGCCCTCGATCCCTACTTCTCGGCGACCAAGCTCGAGTGGCTCCTGCGCAACGCGCCGCAGGTGCGCGAGGCCGCCCGCGACGGACGCGCCCTGGCCGGCACCATCGACACCTATCTGATCCACCGCATGACCGGCCGGCACGTGACCGACCCCACCAACGCCTGCCGCACGATGCTCTTCAACCTGCGCGCGACGGACTGGGACGAGGAGCTGCTCGGCCTGTTCGGCGTGCCGCGCGGGATGCTGGCCGAGGTGCGGCCGAGCGCGGAGGTCTACGGCGAGTTCGTCCTGGACGGCGCGACCGTGGCGGTGGCCGGCGACCTGGGCGACCAGCAGGCGGCGCTCTTCGGCCAGGCCGGCTTCCACGCGGGCGAGACCAAGAACACCTACGGCACCGGCTCCTTCCTGCTGCGCAACACCGGCGCGCAGGTCGTGGCGAGCCGCCACGGGCTGCTCACCACCGTCGCCTACCAGCTCCCCGGGCGGCCCCCCTGCTACGCCCTGGAGGGCTCGGTCTTCATCACGGGGGCCGCGATCCAGTGGCTCCGCGACGGGCTCGGGCTGATCGAGACCGCCGCCGAGACCGCCGCCCTCGCTGCGTCCGTCGAGGGCAACGACGGCGTCTACTTCGTGCCGGCCTTCTCCGGGCTCGGGGCGCCCTATTGGAATGCCTACGCGCGGGGCACGCTGGTGGGCCTGACGCGCGGCAACGGGCGGGCGCACCTGGCGCGGGCAGCGCTGGAGGCGATCGCCTACCAGAGCCGCGACGTGATCGAGGCGATGACCGCCGACACCGGCGAACCGCCGAGCGCCGAGCGCGGCCTGCGCATCGACGGCGGCGCCGTCGCTAACGAGTTCCTCTGCCAGTTCCAGGCCGACGTGCTCGGCATCCCCGTGGTGCGTCCGGCGGTGCGGGAGACCACCGCCCTCGGGGCGGCCTACGCGGCGGGGCTCGCCGTCGGGTTCTGGCCGGACCTGGACTGCCTGGGGCGGCTCTGGCGGGCTGAGCGCCGCTTCGAGCCCCGCCTCGGAGAGGAAGAGCGGGAGGCCCTCTACGCCGGCTGGAAGCGCGCCGTGCGCTGCGCCCTCCACTGGGCCGACGACCGGGGCCGCCCTCACCCGTAGAGGGCCACCTTGTTGGCCCGGGTCGAGACGACGGTCGGCCCGTCGCACTCGTGGCCTGTGACTTTTGATTCTACCGGTGGCCGTCTTAGTGTGGCATGGCCCTCCGGGCCAGAGGCACTCGGGGGGCGTCAGTCGGTGAGCTCGCGGAGCCGGGCCGCGTAGTAGGCACTCGGGACGGGGCCGCGCAGCAGCGGGTCGTCGGTCTCGCGCATCCAGCGGGCCAGCCGGCCCCGCAGGTCGGCGATCCGCTCGGCGTGGTCGGGCTCGTCGGCCAGGTTATGCTCCTCCAGGGGATCGGCCTCCAGGTCGTAGAGCTCCTCGACGACGCGTCGCCGCGCGTATTCGGGCTCCTTGAACCAGTGCACGCGCGGCACGGTGGCCGCCCGCAGGTCCTGGAAGATGCAGACCTCGAAGTAGCGGATGTACTTGTGCCGTTCGGTGCGGAGGGCGCGCGTCGGGTCGTAGGTGTCATGGTAGGTCTTCTCGGCGAAGAGCACCTCGCGCGGCTCGTAGTCCTCCCCGCGAAGCAGGGGCAGGAAGCTGCGCCCCTCCACGTTCGCGGGCACGTCCATGCCGCAGGCCTCCAGCAGCGTCGGCAGCACGTCGACGTTGCTGACCATCTGCGGGACGCGCCGCCCGGCACCCCAGCCGCCGCCGGGGTAGCGCATGATGAGCAGCACCTCGATGCCCGGATCGTAGAAGGTGCCCTTGGCGCGCGGCACGTCGATGCCGTGGTCGGTGGTGCTGACGAAGATGGTGTCCTCGACGGCGTCCCGCTCCTCCAGCGCGTCGAGGATGCTGCCGAGGGCGGTGTCGTAGCGGTGGACGGCCCCCTGGAGCTGCGCCATCTCGGCGCGGACCTCCGGCAGGTCCTTCAGGTAGGGCGGCATCCAGACGCCGCCCGATTCGTCCGGCGGCGTGCCGAGCCGGCCCCACTCGCGATGGGTCTCCTGCATGCCGATCTGCATGTAGAACGGCCGGCCCGGGTCGCGGGCGGCGAGCCACTCGCTTATGGCGGCGCCGTGCGCGAGGGAGTCGCCGCCGTTGTTGGCCCACTCGCCGCTCCCGTTGATCGCCTCGTCGAAGCCGAGCCGCTCGAAGTGGTTCGACTCGTGGATGTTGCCGCAGAGGCAGGTGGCGTATCCGGCCTCGCGGAAGAGGGCGGCGGCGTGGCGCTCCTCCGGCTTGAGGCTCAGGTCCCAGCCGCCGACGGCGGTGCTGCCGACCAGGCCCATCACGCCGTTCTGGTGGGGGTAGCGTCCGGTGAAGCAGGCGGCCCGGCTCGGGCTGCAGAGCGGCGCCGTGCAGAAGCTCCGTTCCAAGAGCACGCCCTCGGCGGCGAGGCGCTCGCAGTGCGGCGTGCGCACGGTCTCGATGCCGTAGGGCGAGATGTGCTGCCCGGTGTCGTGGGTCATCAACACGACGACGTTCGGCCGTCCGTGGGGCATGAGGATCCTCCATTCGTCTCGCGATTCCGGCGGTTCAGCCGGCGATCTGGACGCCGCGGCGGCGGCAGAACTCCAGCGTCTCCTCCAACGTGCCCACGCCGGCCCGGCCCCCGAAGGCCGTGCACTTCATCGCGGCGGCCGCGCTGGCGAACGCCGCCACGCTGCGCAGCTCCCACCCCCGGAGCAGGCCGACGATGTAGGCCCCGTGGAAGACGTCGCCCGCCCCCGTCGTGTCCACCACGTCCACCGCGAAGGCCGGCGCGTGGAACGCGCCGGCCGGCCCGGCGCTCAGGCTGCCCTCGGCGCCCTCGGTCTGGACGACGACGTCCGGCCCGAGCCGCCGCGCCGCCCGGCAGGCCGCCTCGACGTCGTCCTCCCCGGTGAGGGCCTCGGCGAAGCCGCTCCCGCAGATCAGCACGTCCACCTGCCCGATAAGCTCGCGGACGGCGTCGCGCACGCGGCCCGCCGTGGTGGCCGCGTCGAAGACCACCCTCCCCCCGGCCTCGTGCACCCAGCGGGCGGCGGCGAGCCCGGCCCCCAGGTGCGCGCCGTCCAGGTGCAGGTACGGTGCCGAGGTCACGTAGTCCCGGTCGAGCTCCTCGGGGCGGAGCAGCTCCCAGCGTTCGCCGGACAGGCTGCGGAAGCTCCGCTCGCCGGTCTCGGCATCGACCGAGACGAGGATCACCTGCCGCTCGGGGCCGTCCCGGCGGACCACGCGGGAGACGTCCACCCCGTAGCGCGAGAGGGAGAGCAGCTTGGCGTCGCCGGCGAAGTCGGCGCCGGCGGTGCCGACGAAGCCGGCGCGGGCGCCGAGCTTCGAGGCGGCGGCCATCGCCGTCGCCACCGGGCCCCCGCCCTCCAGCAGGAAGTCGCAGAGCTCCGGCTCGTCGCCCGGCCGGGGGCGCAGCCGTATCAGCACGTCGAGCGTCGCCAGTCCCAGCCCGACCATGTCCATCGGCTCACTCCACCACGACGGGCCGGATGTCCATGAGCTTGCACGCCAGCTTCAGCGCCTCCCGCCGGTCCCCGTGCACCATGCTGGCGTGATGGATGAAGCCCTCCTCGACCAGCGTGCGGTAAAGCCGCGCCTGGTCGGGCACGCGCACCCAAGACCACGTGCCGGCCAGCTCCTCGTCCGACGGCTCAATCTCGCCCGGCGCGATCAGCATCTTCCACTCGCCGCCCTGCTCGGCCAGCCGACAGAAGGTGACGGGGCCCGGCTTGAGCTGGAACTGGTAGAGCCCGGCCTGCGGGTCGGACTCGGGCACGGCCTGCTCGCCGGCCATGTCGCGCCGGGAGCGGAGGGCCGTCCGCCCGGGATGGGCGGCCAGGCAGAGGGGCGCGTTGCCGCAGTGCCAGGCCAGCAGCACGTCCGGGTCCTCCCGGTGCTGGATCGTCCAGTCGATGAAGTGGGGAACCGTCTCGCCGAGGGCGGCGCGGTGGCTGGCCAGCATCGAGAGCGCGCCGATCACGTCGGCCTCGCAGGCGGTGAGCATCCCCCGCTCGGTGAGCCGCCCGAAGACGGCGCAGACCGAGACGCCCATGTCGCGCTGCACGCTCGGCCAGCATTGCACGGCCATCGCGCTCAAGCCGCTCTCGTGCCAGAAGTCGGCCAGCGAGAGCTCCAGCTTCGCCGCGTCGCGCAGGTGCTCGTCGGGAACGGTGACGGCCTCGACGCCCCCGCGTATCTCCTCGACGAGCGCCGTCACGCGCGGGTCGTCGTCGGCCAGGTCACGCGCGGCGCCGGTGAGCTGCGAGAGCTCGCGGCAGATGACGTTCTGGCGGAACTTGCGGATCAGCTCGCGCTCGCTGAACCCGCAGCTCTCGAACGGCTCGGGGTGGAGTCCGACCTGGCCGATCCGCGCCCCCGTCAGGCCCTGGCGCACGGCGACGGCCCGCACGAAGGTCGCCAGCGCCCCGGCCAGCGCGGGCTCGTGCGGCAGGAAGAGGCCGGCGTAGTGGAAGGGCAGCCGGCGCCGGTAGAGCGCGGCGGCGAGCGCCAGGTTGCCGCAGTAGGAGTCGGAGAGGCGGGCAAGGCTCGCGTCGGTCCGCGCCGGCGGCTCCCTCGTGGCGTAGAGGAAGATCGGCACGCCGAGCCGCTCGGCGACCTTCGCGGCGGAGCGTTCGTCGCCGAAGTCGAGCGGGCAGACGATCAGCGCGTCCACCTTCTGGCGGGCGAACAGCTCGGCCGCCCTCTCCGCCTCGTCGAGCGTGTGCACGGCGCCGTGCGCCAGCGGCTCGGGCACGACGACCTCCAGGCCCTCGGTCGCGCCGAAGGCGGCGAGGCTCTCCTCGAACATCCGCCGGCACCATTCCGAGAACGAGAAGCGATAGGAACCGACGAAGCCGGCCTTGACGGTGACTGGGGGCATGGACGGTACCTCTTCGGATGACGGTCGCCGGCGATTATGCGAGCCGCCGCGCGGGATGTCAACGCGGCGGGCTCTGCCGCGCCGTCAGGCTCGGGGCCGCCGTCAGCCCGCAGGGGAAGAAGCGGTACCGGCTGCCCGGCGGGCAGTGATCCGGCGCCTCCTCCCAGCTCCAGACGCCCGGCAATCCCTCGCTGAACGGAGGGCCGAGGATGTTCTTCATGTTGCCGAAGAGGTCGACGGCGAGCTCGTGGGCGCCCGCGGCCACGGCCCGTTCGACCTCCAACTCGTGCGGCGGATAGGCGATGCAGCCGGCGCGCTCGCCGTCCAGCAGCACGCGGGCGGCCGAGCCCTCCCACGCGGGCAGGCGCACCGTGAGGCCCTCGGCCGGCTCCTCCAGCTCGAACCCCGCGCGGTAACGCACGCCCCAGGGGTAGAAGAGGAGCCCGGCCCCGCGCCAGTCGCCGAGCCCGAGCGGACGCGCCCCGGCGATCTCGAAGCCGCGCGCGGCCGGCTGGAGCGCGAACTCGCCGAGCACGTAGAGCGGCGCCACCTCGCAGAGGACGTGGAACGGCCGCGCCCGCAGCGTCACCGCGTTCCGGCCCGGCCGGACGGACTCGCCGATCGCCGCCCTGCGCATATCCTCGTCCCACCAGCGCGCCCCGTCGGGGAACTCGACGGCCCGGCCGTTCACCTCCACCGCGTAGAGCCACGGCCGCTCAACGGCGAGCTGGAGCGAGCCGGCGACGGCCTCCAGCGCCTCCCGGCGGATCACGAAGGGGTAGCGCAGCTCCAGGTCCGTCTCGGCGGGGAACTCCAGGTCGATCAGCTCGCGCCGCAACTGCGTGCGGTGCCAGGGGTCGCGCTCGAAGCCGACGGCCCCCCAGGCGATGCGGTTGGCGCGGGTCACGTTCACGTCCTGCCCCTCGCCCTCCCGCCCCTCCGTCCCACGCACGGCCATGTCGCAGTAATCGAGCACGAGCACGTTCGGCGCGAGCCGCTCCGCGCTGACCTCGCCCAGGGCGACCGGGCGCTCGGCCCGCTGCGGAGGCGCCGCCACCTCGCGGCGCTCGGGTTCGCTCACGAAGAGCGCGTGGCCCGACGGCGGCAGCTCCAGGCGCACGACCTGTCCGTCGCCGGCCGGCTCGGTCGCCACCGGGGCCGTCCGGCCCCTCAAGGTGTCCAGCGCGAGCAGGCTCCCGCCCTCCAGGCGCACGTCGGCGCCGACCTCTTCGCGCCAGGGGTTCACGAACAGGTGCACCGCGCGCCCGTCGGCGCACTCGCGGCGGTGGCAGGTGATCTCGGGCGGCAGGGGCGAGCCGTCCGGACGGCTCCAGCGCGGAGGAACCAGCTCCCGCGCGCGGCCTACGAGATCCGCCATGTCGGCGCAGCGGACCCAGCCGTCCGGGAACGCCGCCGCTAGCGCCGCCGGCGCCTCGCTCGGGCGGCCCTCCAGGCGCGCCGGCGGGTCGCCGAGGGCCAGCAGCGTGCCCCCGGCGCGCAGGAACTGCTCGACCAGGTCGCGCGTCGAGCCGAGCCACGTCTCCATGTTCTGCGGCAGGACGAGCAGCCGGTAGCGTCCCTCGCCGACGCGGAGCTCGCCGCCCTCGAGGCGCCCCAGCTCGGCCATGATCAGCTCGTCGCCGAGGTCGAAGTCGACCTGCCCGTCGGCCAGCGCCTGCACGACGGCGGACTGACTCTCGCGCAGGCGGCCGATCCGGGCCTCGCCCCGCCCCTCGCCGAGCCGGAAGGAGCGGGGCAGGTAGTGCAGCCAGCCGCTCAGCGTGGGGTGGAGCAGCAGCACGCGGTTGCGCGCGCGCCCCTGGGTGACGGCGAGGGTCGCCCGCGCGTCGTGGCGGGCCTGGATGCCGTAGCAGGGCCACCACGAGGCGTGGTCGCTGATCGTCTGCGGCCACTCGTACTTGCGCGCGCCGGCGATCGACATGTGGCTCAGGTGGGGGTCGATCACGTTGATGCCGCAGGCGAGCAGCCAGTCCGAGAGCGGCTTCAGCTCGGGGATCGCCATCTCGTAGCCGCGCGCGCCGTACGCCTCGCAGAAGACGCTCTCCGCGCCGAGCTGGTTGCCCACGCTCGCCGCCTCCTTCATCGTCAGCAGGTAGAGGGCGTTGGCGGCGCGGTCGGTCTCGTCGAACTGGAAGCCGAGCAGGTCGATGCCCGGCGCCTGCATCCAGCGCTGGCCCCACATGGCGTCGGGCACGGTCTCGGGCGCGGGCCACTCGTGCTCGTTGTAGTGGCCGGTGAAGGCGAGGCCGTGCTCGTCGCACCACGCGTAGATCGCCCGGGCGAAGTTGCCCACCCAGAGGCGGTTGAGCGTGCGGAAGTAGTCGAAGCGGACCGCCTCCGCCTCCGGCCCGTCGGCCAGGAAGGCATCGAGGCGGTCCGTCAGGTCGTAGCCGTGCTCGGCCCGGAACTCCTCCAGCAGGTAGTCCGAGAGGACGAGCCCGTCGCGACAGGTGACGCCGGGCTCGTCGGCGAAGGCGTAGGCGATCTCGCGGCCGAAATGCTCCGCGAAGCGGCGGGCGTACTGCTCGTGGGTCAGGCGCAGGAAGAGCCGCGTGACCTCCGGGCGGGACAGGTCCGGGTAGGCGCGGCGCCCTCCCCTTTCGAGGGACAGCGTGACGACCGGCCCGTCGGCGAGGGCCTTGCCCAGATCGGCGCCCTCGGGCAGGCGCTCCGGCTCGGCCCCCGGACGGTAGGCGGCGAGGAGCTCTCCGTCCGGCGACACGGGCGCCTCTGTGTGCAGTTCCGCCCGCAGCACCTGCGCGGCGAGGTCGGGCCGCTCGGCCAGGACCAGTCCGCCCGCCGAGCCCGAGGGGAAGGCGTTCTCATCGTAGATGTGGCACTCCAGCCCGAGCCGGCCGCACTCGCCGAGCGCGTGGCGCCACAGCGCGAAGTAGCGCTCCGAGAGGTACTCGGTGATCATGCCCGGCCGGGGGTGCACGAGCACGCCGCCGATGCCGCGCTCGGCGAACTGCTCCAGCATCTCCGTGATGCGCCGCTCGGTGACCTCGGTGTTCCAGCTCCAGAACATCTGGTGCCCGCAGCGCGCGGGCGGCTCGGCGAAGTCCTTCAGCCAGTCGATCTCGGCCATCCTTCGCTCCCGGTCATTGTCAGCGGGGGGGGGCGGGAGTCTACCACGGTTCCCCGGCGCCCGCCACCGACTGCGCGGCGGGGCGCAGACGCCGGAGCCGTTCAACTATGCGCTCGCAAACGGCGAAGGACAGTTGCAGCCGCTGCGCGCGCTCACAAGATGTCATCCTGAACCCCGCGCCAGCGGGGCGTGAGGATCTCCGACCAGGTCCTGCCCATGCCCGCCCGATGAGCACGCGCCATGGCATGAGCGGCACAGGGCGATGGCCTGCTCCTGGCCGCGAGCAGCATCCCTCGGCAGCGCAACGCGCTCGGTCGGAGATGCTTCGCGCCGCCCAGGGCGGCACTCAGCAGGACGGTCTGCGGCGCGCGCCCGCAAGCTGCCGCCCTGGACCCGCCACCGGCACCAGGTCCATCCTGGCAAGTCCGTGCTGCCATGATGCCACAACGGCCCCGCAGTTGAATGGACTCGCCCAAGCGGTCCTTGACCCCCCACGGGTGTCGGGCATAGAATGCGCCTCGGGCAGGACGACGATGC
>CAYSWA010000019.1:0-48424 GCA_964434535.1 uncultured candidatus Brocadiaceae bacterium
AATGATCGGAAACTCCCGACCCCACTTTCAGCATCCTGCATTCATCATTCTGCATTCGCCCTCGGGTCGTCCTGCCAGCCCTCCATCAGCTCGACGCGGTTGCTCTCGGGGTCGTTGAAGAAGCAGACCTTCAGCCCCGGCACCTGGTGGCCGCAGTCGATGACGCCCTCGGTCGGCACGCCGGCCGCCTCCAGCTGCGCCGCCTTCGCCTCGATGTCGGGCACGTCGAAGCAGAGGTGCTTGAAGCCGACCGGCTGCTCCCCGCCCCGCGCCTCGGGGCCGGCGTCGGACTGAAACAGCTCCATGCAGGTGTCGCCGAGCCGCAGCATGACGAACTCGCCCGGCTCGCCCTCATTGAAGACGCGGGCCCGTCGGAAGCCGAAGTGCCGCGTGTAGAACGCCTCCTGGGCGTCTTTGTCCCGGCAGTTCATCGCGATGTGCTGCACTGCTCTGGCCATGCTTCATCCTCCTTGCTTTCTGTGGTCAATCCGTGCGCCGGAGGGCGAGCAGGCATCGGGGCGGGAGCGTCAGATCCGCCCGCTTGCCCGCTGCCACCTCGGCCGGCGCGTCGGCGGGGATGGTCAGCGTCGGCTCGAAACCGCCCCACCCTTCCAGGCTCAGCCGGCAGGTGGCCGGCTCGTTGCGGAAGCTCTCCAGCACGGCCACGTCCTCGCCGAACAGGTGGAGCGAGACGTCGAGCGGCCCCTCGAACCGCCCGATGCCCTCCATGGCGCGGTTGCGCATCTCGTCCCACTCGCCGGCGGGCAGGGCCTCCAGCTCCGGCCAGCGGTCACGCTCGGCCTTGTCGGGCAGGAGGACGGCGCGGCGGGCCAGCTCGTCCAGCGCCAGCCGGTTCCCCTCGGCCCATGGCCGCGCGGTGCGCAGGAAGGCGGGGGTGGCGACGATCGGCCGCTGGCTGACCAGCGCGGTCTCGACGGCGTCCCACCAGGTCGGGTCGTGGAAGACGTGGTAGCCGAAGAGGAAGCCCGGGGCGTCGGCGTCGAACTCATGGGCGGCCGTCATGGGCAGGCCGGCCATGCCGAGCACGCCGTGCAGCTCCATGTCGGGGCCGGGCGGGCTGTTGGGCGGCTTCCATCCGAGCAGGCCGCGCGGCTCCTTGCCGTGGATCAGGCGGGCCAGGGCGAAGTGCTCGGGCATCTCGGCCACCAGCGCCGCCATGTCGTGTGGGCCCCGCCCGCGGTCGTAGCCGGCCCCTTCGTAGCAGGCGCCGAAGTTGAACAGGAACGCCTCCGGCGCGCCCCCGAGCACGGTCTGGCGCCCCTGCTCGACGTAGTGGAGCGGGCCGGTGTCGATCGTGTCGTACCACCCTCCGCCGCACTTCCCGGCGCCGATCCCGAGCAGCCAGCGCATCAGCCAGTAGGCGCGGTACTGGGCCTGTCCCGGGAACCGGGCCTCCTCGTCGGGCTCGTCGAGGCCGCGGGTCTCGGTGCCGGCCCAGGTCATGGGGAACAGGGCCGACTCGGCCTCCACGTCGTAGCCGCGCTCCTGGTACATTTCGTGCCAGGCGGGGTATTTGATGATGAACTGCACGTCGGGGTTGGCCTGGCGGCCGGCCTCGATCACGTCGCGCCGGGCCACCTCCAGCATCAGCTCACGCTTGTAGTCGGCCCAGCGGCGGGCGCCCCGGGCGGCGCGGCATTCCTCGCAGGTGCAGTCACAGCAGAAGAAATCATCGATCATGACCACGTCGAAGACCTCCGCCGCGTGGCGGGACATCTCGTTCATCACGCGGCGCGTCTCGGCGTTGGTGAAGCAGCAGAACGCGTGCCAGCCGGTGCTCGTCTTGCCGAAGCCGGCCGGCGTGATGCAGCCGCGCGGGTCGATGCCGGCGGCGGCGAAGCGGTCCCTTGCGCGGGCGAGCAGCTCCTTCGGGGCCCAGTCGTCATTGCGGAACGACTCGAAGTAGGCCCGCGTGATGCCCCGCGCCTTGCACCATTCGATCGCCCGGTCCACGCCCTCGTCCTCGGCGAGGTACGTCGGCACCTGCCGGGCGGTGAACAGCGTCGAGAAGCGGAGCACGTCGGCGTTCCGTCCGGCCAGTTCCCACAGGTCCATCGGGTTGCCCCCCTTGTGCGGTCATTGCCGGAGCAGCGTCACTTCGGCGCCCTGGCGGGCGTCGAAGCGCACCTCGGTGCCCCGGCGTGTCACCTTCCATTCGGCCTCGGCCCACTGGCAGCGGACGTCCTCGGCGCGCACGCGCAGGAAGCGGGCGCGCACCCGCATCGGGACGGCCTTCACGCTGAGGCCGACCTCCTCGTCGGTCGACGTCCCGCTCAGGCGCACGCGCACGTTCTCGTCCTTGTAGGTGATCGCGCGCGCGCGGGTGCCGGGGTAGAGATCGACGTCGATGCGGCTGGCCGGGCCGCCCTTGAGGTGCCGGGGCCGGCCGGCCAGGCGGGGGATGACCGCCCCCTCGCGCACCAGCACGGGGATGCGGCTCAAGGGGGCCGAGAGCTCCGCGAAGCCCGGCCCGGCGTGCGTGGTGGTCGGGCGGTCAAGCTCGCTCCAGACGCCGTCGGGCAGATAGACGGTGCGCGAGCGGTCGCCCTCGACCAGCACGGGCGCCACCAGCAGGTCGCCCCCGAGCATGTACTGGTCGTCGAGCGTGTGGACGTTCGGCTCGCCGGGGAACTCCAGCGCCATGTGGCGCATCATGGGCAGCCCGGTGCGGCAGCTCTCCTCGGCGGCGGCCAGCAGGTAGGGCACCAGGCTGTAGCGCAGGCGGCAGTAGCGCGCGACGATGCGCTCGGCCTCGGGGCCGTACTCCCAGGGCTCGCGCGGGGTGGTGCCGTGGAAGCGCGACAGCGGCGAGAGCAGCCCCCATTGCGCCCAGCGGGTGTAGAGCTCGGCGGAGGGCTTGGGGCCGGTGAAGCCGCCGATGTCGTGGCTCCAGAAGGAGAAGCCGGTCAGCCCGGCCGAGAGCCCCCCGCGCAGGCAGCACTTCATGGCGCTCCACTTCACCTGCGTGTCGCCGGCCCAGGTGCCGGGGTAGCGCTGGCTGCCGATGTAGCCCGAGCGCCCCCAGATGAGGTGGCGGCCGGCCTCCTCCTCGGTCGCCTCGTAGACGGCCTGGTTGTAGAGCAGCAGGTAGAGGTTGTGCATATCGGCGCCGCTCTTGCCGTTGTGGAAGACGCAGTCGGCCGGCACCCTCTCGCCGTAGTCGGGCTTGAAGACGGCCGCCCCGTCGCGCAGCAGGGCCTTCAGGTGGTCCTTCCACCATTCCCTCGCGGCGGGGTTGGTGAAATCGACCATGCCGACCGGTTGGCCCATCTCGTTGCGGGCGGGCCGGCCGCCGCCGTCCTTGACCAGGTAGCCGTTCGCCGCCGCCTCCTTGTAGATCCTCGTCCCTTCCGGCAGGTACGGGTTGATCCAGAGGCAGACGCTGACGCCGTCCTCGGCGAACCGGCGGAACATCTCCTCGCGGTTCGGGAAGCCCTCCTCGTTCCAGTCAAAGTCGCAGGCGTCGACGCCGATCACCGGGTAGTAGTGCGTCTTCATCCACATGGGGTCGATGTGGACGACGTCGCAGGGGATGCGCCGCTCGCGCATGCCGGCCACGGCGTGCTCGGTCTCCTGGCGGGAGCGGTACTGGCAGCGGCTCAGCCAGACGCCGAAGGCCCACTTCGGCGGCATCAGCGGGCGGCCGGTCAGGTCGGTGTACTTCTGGATCAGCGCCTTCACGCTCGGGGCGGCGAACAGGAACAGGTCGACCTTGTCGTCCTCGGTCAGCAGCGAGCCGCTGATGTAGGAGACCGAGCCGACCTCCCAGAAGCTGCGCAGGGTGGAGTGGAGCATCATGCCCCATCCGCGCGTGCTGAACAGCACGGGCACGCCCTTGTAGGCCAGGTCGGTGGTGTTGAGCCCGCAGGTGTCGGCGGTCCAGATAGTGGTGCGGGTGCCGGTCTTTTCCACCTTGTTGAACTTCTCGCCGAGGCCGAAGAGGCGCTCGTCGTTCTCGATGCGCCAGCTCAGGAAGGGGTGCTCGCCTTGCGGCGAGGCGCGCAGCCCCAGCGGCGGGGCCACCATCTGGTCCTGGGTCTCGACGCGCCAGAAGACGTGCCCGTCCGTGTCGAACAGGTAGGCGGCGAAGGGCTCGCGCTCGACGCGGAAGCGGTGCTTGCCGGCGGCGAAGGTGAAGGCGTCCTCGGTCTCGCGGTAGCGGGCCTGCTGCGGGGGCAGTTCCTCGACGGCGATCATCGGGCTGGTCTCCTCGAAGCGCGCGCGTCCGGACCAGACCTTCAGGCGCAGCGTGCCGTCGGCGACGGCCTCCACCGAGAGCGAAGCGTGCCGCCCGGAAGCGAGCCTCAGCTCGACCCTCATCACGCCGTCGGCGAACCCGCCGCCGGTGGCGCTCACCACGCGGTCGTAGCGGCAATCGGCACGGTCGAAGATGCGCCGGTCGTCGGTCAGCAGCCTGTCGGGACTCTTCGGCATCGGGGTTCCTTCCAGCGAGTGTGGCGGACCGCGCATTGTGGCCGAAGCGGGCGGCCTTGGCAAGGGCAACGCGGAATCGCGCTTCATGGGCCGCGCCGTTGCCTGAATGGAACGGGTGCTGTAACGTGGCGCCTGTGGCTCCACTGGCCAGGCGAACCTGGCCCGCCTTTGTCCGTGTTCTCCGTGCCTCCATGTTGGGCATCGCTGTTAGGGGAGAATCGCCATGGCAATCAGCCTCGGCCTGGTCGGTCTGGGCGAGTTCGGCTCGGCCTTCGCCGACCTGTTCAAGTGCCACCCGCTGGTCGGGCGCGTCGCGCTCTGCGACCTGGAGCCCGACCGCATCCGCCGCTTCGCCGAACGCGAGGACTGGCGGGACAAGTTCCGCCCCGAGGACGCCTACTCGTCGCTGGACGAGATCTGCCACGCCGACCTCGACGCCCTGGTCATCATCACTCAGCCCTGGCTCCACGCGCCGCAGTGCGTGCAGGCCATGGAGGCCGGCAAGCACGTCTACAGCGCCGTGCCCGTCATCAGCCTCCCCGACGGGGACGAGATACTCGACTGGTGCGAGCGGCTGGTGGAGACGGTGCGCCGCACGGGGCGCCACTACATGCTCGGCGAGACCACCTACTACCGCCCCCAGGCCATGTACTGCCGCCGCCGGGCCGCCGCCGGCGACTTCGGCCGGTTCGTGCACAGCGAGGCCCAGTACTTCCACGACGTGGACGACCCCGCCTGCAACCTGCGCGAGGTGCAGCGCCACCGCCTCAGCGGCCGCGCCGGGCGCCAGTGGGCCGAGCGCGCCCGCCGCGCCGGCGCCGCCCGCGGCGGACCCATGCACTACCCCACCCACTCGGTGAGCGGGCCGGTCTGCGTCACCGGCGCCCACATGACCCGCGTGGTGGCCTGGGGCCAGCGCGATGAGACGGGCGACGAGTTCTTCAACGGCGGGTTCACCAACGAGGTCGCGCTCTTCCGGATGAGCGACGGCGCCACGGCCCGCATCGCCGAGTGCCGCCGCATCGGCCACACCGGCGAGGAGATGTTCCGCATCTTCGGCACCGATGGCTCCTTCCGCGAGGACCACTGGGTCAGCAAGGAGCGCTGGACGAAGCTGACCGTCGAGCAGATGCGCGACCCCCTGCCCGAGCAGGTGCTGGAGCCCCTGCGCCGGGCCGGGCTCGAATCGGCCGCCTACGGCGGGCACGGCGGCTCGCACCCCTACCTGGTGCACGAGTTCTGCACGGCCGTCGCCGAGGACCGCGCTGCGGCGATCAACGTCTGTCAGGCGGTGCGCTACATGGCCCCCGGCGTGATGGCACACAAGTCGGCCGGGGCCGGCGGCGAGCCGATGGACGTGCCCGACTGGGGCGAGGCGCCCTGAGCCCGCGAGCCCGACAAGAAGAGGCGGACGTGGATAGAGGCAGGTACATCGACGTGCTGCTCGGCTTCGAGCCGGACGAGGCCGAGCTGGACGAGCTGCGCGAGGCCGCCCCCGGCGCCCGCCTGCGGCGCACGAGCGAGGCAGGGAAAGTGGGCGCCCTGATCGGCGAGGCCGAGGCCTACGTGCCCGGCCCCTGGAACGCGCAGGTGCTGGCCGCCGGGCGGCGCCTGAGGTGGGTCCACTTCCCCTGGGCCGGCCTGGACGGCCAGCTCTTCCCCGCCGCGCTCCAGAGCAACGTGACCATCACCAACTCGGCCGGCGTCTTCGCCGTGCCGATGGCGGAACACGCGATGGCGCTGATGCTCGCCTTCGCGCGCGGGGTGCACATCTGCTGCCGGCGCACGCCGGAGGGCCTCTGGCACGCCGAGGGGGCGCGCAGCTCGCTCACCGACCAGATGTCCGAGCTCTGCGGGGCGACGCTCGGCATCCTCGGCTACGGCGGCATCGGGCGCGAGGTGGCCGGGCGCGCCCGCGCCTTCGGCATGCGGGTCCTCGCGCTCAGGCGTCGGCCCCGGGGCGATGAGGAGCCGCCCGACGAGGTGTGGGGGCCGGACCGGCTCGACGACCTGCTGCGCGAGAGCGACTACCTGATCGTCTGCTGCGCCCTGACCGACCAGACCCGCGGCATGGTCGGCGCGCGGGAGCTGGCGCTGATGAAGCCGACGGCGGTGCTGGTCAACGTGGCGCGGGGCGCCGTGGTGGACGAGGAGGCGCTGATCGACGCGCTGCGCGAAGGGCGCCCGGCCGGGGCCGGGCTCGACGTGACGGCCCAGGAGCCGCTGCCCCCCGAGAGTCCGCTGTGGCAGATGGAGAACGTGATCGTGACGCCGCACGTGGCCGGTTCGTCGCCGAGGACGTGGGGGCGGCAGTTCGCGCTGCTCAGGGAGAACCTGCGCCGCTACGCGGCGGGCGAGGCGCTGCTGAACGTGGTGGACAAGCCGGCCGGCTACTGAACCGGCAAAGGGAGAGGTGGCTTCCGGGCCTGGACTCGAACCAGGAATAGCAGGACCAAAACCTGCTGTGTTACCAATTACACCACCCGGAAGCGGGCGCGGGCGGCGCGGTCCGCCTCAGCCTTCTTGCACCGCCTGGGCGATCGGCTCGGCCGCGCGGTGGAACTGGTCCCAGCGCTCCTGCGAGACGAAGGAGTCGCCCCCCACGATATAGGCGTCCTCGCGGGCGATGGTAGCCAGGGACGTATGGTCGTGGACCTGCCCCACCAGCACCACGCCTTTCTTGCGCGCCGTGCCGTCCGGGTTCATGCTGTAGACGACGAAGGCGTCGTTCTCCTGGACGTTGCGGTCGGCGCCGCCCTCGATCATGACGAAGTCGTGCTCGGAGTATACGGCGAGGACCTGGCCCGCGGCGGTGAGGACCTCGCGGGGGCCGGGGCCGGCGATCTCCGCCTCGTACATCTCGCGCCACTTCGCCGCCGTCTGCTGCAGCTCGGTGACCCCGGTGCGGTTGGCGGCCCGGACCTCCTGGAGCTCCTCGCGGCATCCGGTGGCGTCCTCGCGCTGCCGACCGTGACGCTGCGTCATGTCCGTGTAGTCGGCGTCGAGCTGGGCCAGGGCCTGGCGGTACTGCTCGGCGGCGTCGTTGAGCTGCTGGTTGAGCTGGCTCTCGGTCTCGACCAGCTCGTTCTTGGTCGCCTCCAGGCGCTGGCTCAGGTCCGTGTTGCGTCGGGTCAGGTCGGCCACCGTGTCGTTGAGGGCGACGTAGCTGTCCTCGTAGCCGGCCAGCAGCCCGCGGACGGTCTGGTAGGTGGTCTCGGCCTCCTGCTGAATGGGCGAGCCGGAGGCGTCCGAGTGCATGCCCTCCACGCTCTGCCAGCCGAGCAGCGGCCGTACGGCCTTCTCGTACTGGGCGGCCTGGTCGAGCTTGGAGGTCACCTCGGAGTAGCTCTCCTGCACGTAGCGGAAGCCGAGCTCGGACGGGCTCTGCGTGCTCAGCTCCCAGCCGGCCTCGCGGAACTTCTGGTGGACCGTCTGCTGGAAGGCGGCCTGGTTGGCGGCCACCCCCTGCCTGGCGAGGCGGTTCTGCTGATAGAAGTAGACGGCGCACCCCAGGAAGACCACGGCCAAGAGCACGAAGATGACCAGCGCCACCACCACTCCCGTACCGGAACTGCGTCTGACCGCTGCCATGTCCAGTCTCCTGCAATGTGCGAAGGAGCAGCCCTCGCGCGCCGGTGCGCGGCAGGCGGGGCGGTCGCAACTCCCCTCGTCCGATTCCCTATAAAGGTAAAGGTCGCCGCACCCTTTGTCAACCGATTTGCCCGCGCCTTCCGCCTGCTCGCGGCCCCTGGCCCGACGCCCTGTTGACACCCCGCCCCGCCGTCCCCACAATGGCCGGCGGTCGAGAGAAGCCCATGACGAGCCACACGCCCCATACGGACCAGGACGCGCCCGTCGCCGAAGTCGCCCTGAACCTGGCGGTGCGCAAGACCTTCGACTACCTCATCCCCGGCCCGCTCAGGGGCCAGGTGGTCGTGGGAGGGCGCGTGCGGGTGCCTTTGCGGGGCCGCAAGGCCGTGCTCGGCTACTGCGTGGGCCTCAAGGCCTCCAGCCCCCTGCCCGAGGGCGACCTGCGCGAGGTCGTCGCCGCGCTGGACAGCGAACCGCTCTTCACCCCCGTCATGCTGGAGCTGGCCCGCTGGATGGCCGGCTACTACCACTGCTCGCTGGGCGAGGCCCTGCACGCGGCCCTTCCGGGCGCCGTGCGCCGGCGCACCAGGCGGCGCAAGGTGCGCTTTGCCGTGCTGAAACTCAGCCCCGAGGAGGCCGAGCGGCGCGCCGATGAGATATTCGACCGCAGCCCCGCTCAGAGCAAGCTGCTGCGCGCGCTGGCCGCGATGGACGGGCAGTGCGTCGCCGCCGAGCTGAAGAAGAGCACGGGCACGTCCGAGTCGTCGCTGAAGGCGCTGGCCCGCCGCGACCTGCTGGGGCTGGAGAAGCGCGACGCCGAGCCCCGCGAGCCCCTCGGCCAGGTGAGCGCCCGGCTGGAGGAGCCCCCCCGGCTGACCGACGAGCAGCAGCGCGCCTACGAGGCGATCACCGCCCGCATGCGCGAGGGGCGCTTCGGCGTGGTGCTCTTGCAGGGCGTGACCTCCAGCGGCAAGACGGAGGTCTACCTCCAGTGCATCGCCCGCGCGGTCGAGCAGGGCAGGCAGGCCGTCGTGCTGGTGCCCGAGATCAGCCTCACCCCCCAGACGGTCCGTCACTTCAGCAGCCGGTTCCGGCGGCTCGCCGTGCTGCACAGCCGCCTGACCGAGGCGGAGCGGCGCGAGCAGTGGAACGCCATCCGCCGGGCCGAGGCGGACGTGGTGATCGGCGCCCGCTCGGCCATATTCGCTCCGGCGGCGAAGCTCGCCCTGCTGGTCATCGACGAGGAGCACGAGAACAGCTTCAAGCAGGACAGCGTGCCCCGCTACCACGCGCGGGACGTGGGCATCATGCGGGCGAAGCTCGACGACGCCCTGGTGGTGCTCGGCTCGGCCACGCCCTCGCTGGAGAGCTACTACAACAGCCTGACGGGCAAGTACGAGCGCCTGGAGCTGACCCGCCGCATCGGCGGCCACCCCCTGCCGGCGGTCGAGGTGGTGAACATGCGCCAGCAGTGGGGCCCGGGGCGGCGCCCCCGCGTGATCAGCCGCCGCCTGGAGGCGCGCATGCGCGCCAGCCTGGAGCGCGGCGAGCAGGTGATCCTGTTCATGAACCGGCGCGGCTTCTCGCCGTTCATCCACTGCCCCCGCTGCGGCTACGTGCTCAAGTGCGACAGGTGCGACATCACGCTGAACTACCATCGGCGCATAAACGCGGTGGCCTGCCACTACTGCGGCCACCAGCAGCGCCCCCCGGACCGCTGCCCCGAGTGCGCCCTGGAGGGGCTGCGCTTCAGCGGCACGGGCACCGAGCGCATCGAGGCGGCCGTGCAGGAGCTCTTCCCCGAGGAGCAGGCGATCCGCATGGACAGCGACACCACGCGGGCGCGCCACGCCCACGAGCAGAAGCTCGGCGAGTTCCGCGAGCGGCGCGCCGCCATTCTGATCGGCACGCAGATGATCGCGAAGGGGCTGGACTTCCCGAACGTGACGACCGTCGGCGTGGTCAACGCCGACGTGGCGCTGCACCTGCCGGATTTCCGCTCGCGGGAGCGCACCTTCCAACTGCTGGCGCAGGTGGCGGGCCGCACGGGCCGGGGGCCGGCGGGCGGCCGGGTGATCGTGCAGAGCTTCATGGCAGAGGACCCGAGCATCCAGGCGGCGGCGCGCCACGACTACGAGGCATTCGCCCGCGAGGAACTGCCGCACCGGCGCGAGCTGGGCTATCCGCCGTTCGGCCGGATGGTGCGCATCATCTGTCGCGGGCGCAAAGCGCGGCGGGTGGAGGGCTACGCCGCCGACCTGGGCGCGGCGCTGCGCACGCTCTGCCGGGAGATGGACGACGGCTCGCAGGTGCTCGGCCCGGCAGCGGCGCCGGTGGCCCAGATCAAGGGGCGCCACCGCCGGCACCTTCTGGTCAAGTGCCCGGAGGCGCGTTCGGTCAGGCGCCTGCTGGAGGGCGCCTGCGAGCTGCTCAAAGGCCCCTCCGGGGTGAAGGTAGTAGTGGACGTGGACCCGGTCAGTATGCTATAGGAGGTGCTGGAAGACGGGCCGGCGCAAGCCCGCAGGGCCTCTGAGGGGGCTGAAAAACGGTTTGACAAACGGAAAGGGATGGGCTATTATCCCAGCGTCCATCCGGCGGCCGGATCGCCAGGGGCCGCTGAGGGGGTCTCCATGTGCAGCGAGACGCCGCACAACTGCAGGCAGTTTTCTGATCTGACAGAGCACGTCGCCGCTGGGAGGAGGTGATGGTCTTTCGCATTCGCCGGTAGCTGTCGATGAGGATGCGCATGACAGGCGCAGCTGTTCACTCAGGTTCCTTAAGGGGTAAGCGAGATGAGCCCAAGCGCGCAGGAGACTAAAAGCCAGATCGCCGAGATGCGAGAAGGGCTCCGGTCGACCCGTCAGTCGATGAAGGTGGGCAAAGCCGTCGGCATCCTGGCGGTCATTGTGGGGCTGGCAATCGTGGCTTTGTACGTGAACGCGTTCATCCAGTTGGGCAAGCGGGTCGTACAGTCGCCGAGGATTCCGCAGATTGCACGCCAGCGCGTGCAGCAGTTCCAGTTCGACAGGACGGTGCGCCACGTGCTGGAGGCCGCCGGGCCGGCCTACCTCGAGGAGGCCAAGGCGCTGGCCGAAGAGATGGACCTGATGCAGACCATCCAGGAGCAAGCGCAGTTGATGCTGGAGGACCTGCGCCCGGTGCTGCGCAAGGAGGTGCAGCGGATCCAGCCTCAGATTCAGCAGGCCATCCAGGCGCAGGGCCAGCAGACACTGGCTGACCTGGAAGGGATGCTTCAGGACAAGATCGAGACCCGCCTGACGGCCATCCTGGCCAAGCAGAGCGGCCGCCTGGCCGAGACCGGCGCCACCCGGGAGAAGCTCGCGGAAGCGGTCGCCAACCTGCAGGAGGCGAGCCTGGAAGCATTCCAGACGGCGTTGCGAGCCCGCAAGGGCGATCTCGACGCGGAGCTGACGAAGTTCAACGCTCTGCTGGAGGAGATCCCTTCCCTGCGCGAGATGGGCAAGGCGGAGATCCAGCGGGACCTGCGCGACGTGCTCCTCGCCCTGCTGAAACACAAACTGCCCGACTACGAGTTCAGGGGGATGGGCCCCGCCGCAGAGCGTGGCGCCCCCCCCGGACGGCCCGCAGAGGTCGAAGAGATCATCGAGAAGGCCAGGGACCGCCACATACCGGAAGGCCCACAGCAGGAGGGTGAGTGATGAGTGAACAGACTCCCGAGAAGCCTGAGGGCGGCGTTCCTCAGGACGTGGCGGACGGCCTCAGTGTGCTGGCCAGCGAGGTGCGCGCGGCGGAGATGCGGGCTGCCCGTGGCTGGAAGATCGCACTGGTCTTCTGGATCATCCTGCTGGTCGTCATCGCCGGATACCTGTACTTCCTGGTCTACCAACGGCTCGCGGAAGGGCTCCAGCCCGAGAACGTAGTGGCCATGGCGGTCACCACGGTCGAGAAACAGGTAGGCTACGAACTGGGCTCGACCAGGTTCAATGAATACCTGGCGGCACAGGCCAAGAACAGGGCCCCCGAGGTTATGCGGGAAATCCTCAAGCCCCAGGTGGAGAGCCTGATCGCCGGCCTCCCCTCCAGGCGGGCTGATGCGGTGGCCCTCGTCGAGGAAAGGGTCCCCGGGCTGATGGACCACGGCGTCGATTGGCTGGAGAACCAAGTCATGCCCCAGGCCAACGCCCGGCTGCTCGCCGAGATCGATGCCGGCGTCGACAGCCTGCTCGATCAGGTCGACGATGACCTGAGCCGCATCATCGAAGAAGCGGTCCAGAGCGTCGGCGGCGACGTGGAGAAGCTCACCGACAAGCAGGCCCTGCGCGTCGCCATGCACGGCGCGTTCGAAGATGCCATGGGCGACGTGCTCGACGAGCTGCTCGAGGACATCGACGAGAAGGTCGGCTCCGTGCGCAAGGAGATGGCCTCGCTCGTCGAAGACTACAAGGCAGGCGACCTGACCCACGAGCAGCGGCTGGAGATCCGGCTGGTGCAACTGGTGCGGGCGCTCTTCGAAGAAGGCATCGACGAAGCCCTCGAGGACTACGAGGGCCCCTTCGCCGAGCTGCGCGGCCTGCTGGAACAGCTCGACCTGCCCGAGGACGTCTCCCTCGACGTGCTGCGCCAGGCCCGCGACCCCCGGATCGGAATGCCGGACCTGAGCCGGGTGCCCGAAGAAGCGCGCGAGAAGGTCGAAGAGGCGATCCGAAGCATCCCCAGGCGAGCGGTACCCATCGACGTCCACACCCCCGGCGTAGAAGCGCCGGCCGGACGCCGCATGGGCCCGCCGCCGGACCTGCCCACGGGCCCGCCGCCGGACCTGGAGAGCAAGGTCGAGGAGGGCATCCCCGAAGAGGCCAGGAGAGCGCGGGAGCAGCATCAGCAACAGTAGAAAGGCGCCCATCCTGACGACGTGAAAAGGAGCGCAGCCGGCGACGCCGCCGCCGACGTGGGAGGGTCATCCGGTTCTTCATCCGTTTCGATTCCCTCGGCGGGCGGCCCGGCTGCGCTCCTTCTTCCTCTCCGCCTGCTGGCCCGAAGGGCCGGCAGTGAGCGGAAGAATCCCATATTCCGCTTGACAAGCCCCTGCCCACTCAGTACGCTGGAGTTCTGTTCATCCCGAGGGGCACACGTTCGGCTTACAGTCGGTCCTGGCCAGACGGCCTCCGCCCACCGTTCAGTCGGCAGACCCCGTTAGCCCCGGCGCAGAGCCCGCGACGCAGCCGTCGGCGTCCGTGCGCAGCCGGGGGGCCAGACCCGGAACCCGACGCCTTCTGAACAGGCGCAAGACGGCCGCCCCCGGCCCGCCAGAGACCGGGCAAGCCCGCGGCCGCTCCAACGTATCCTCTGCCGGGGCCCCCGGCCCGACGGCCGGAGCCCGAAGCGGTGCAGCGCCATGCCGCAGACCTTGTTCGTCATCGACGCCTTCGCCCACATCTACCAGTTCTTCTACGCCATCCGGGGCCTGAGCGGCCCCGACGGAGAGCCGGTCAACGCCGTCTACGGACTGGCCCGCATGATCGAGGGCCTGCGCCGCGACTACGAGCCCGACTACATGGTCGTCGCCTTCGACGGGGAGGGCGAGCTGGTCCGCCGCCGGATCTACGAGGACTACAAGGCCGGGCGGCCCCCCATGCCGCAGGACATGCAGCGCCAGTTGCCCCTGATCCACGAGATGCTCGACGCGCTCGGCATCCCCCAGCTCTCCGTGCCCGGGCACGAGGCCGACGATATCCTGGCCGCCGCCGCCGAACGGGCCGCCGAGCGGGGCGTCGAGACCGTGATCGTCACCACGGACAAGGACGCCGAACAGCTCGTCAGCGAGCACGTCCGCGTGCTCCACGTCCATAAGGACCGCGAGCAGATGCTCGACCCCGAGGCGCTGAAGCAGAAGAAAGGCATCGCGCCCGACCAGGTGGTGGACGTTATGTCGCTGGCCGGCGACAGCACCGACAACGTGCCCGGCGTCCCCGGCGTCGGGCCGAAGACGGCGCTGAAGCTGATCCGGCAGTTCGGCAGCGTCCAGAACCTTTACGAACACCTGGGCGAGGTCAGCGGCGAGAAACTGCGCGAGAAGCTGCGGGAGCATCGCGACGACGTGGAGCTCGCCGCCCGGCTCGTGCGGCTCAAGAAGGATATACCGCTGGAGCTGGACCTGGAGGAATGCAGCGAGCAGCGGCGAGACCCGTCGCGCGCGCAGCAGTTCTACCGGGCGCTCGGCTTCCGCTCGCTGGGGCGCGAGTCGGAAGCCAACGGAGCGGCCGGCGCCTGGCGAGGAGGCCAGGGCTCGCTCTTCCCCGATTCCGAAGGCAATCCCGCCGCGCTCGCCACCCGGGCCGCCGTCGAGGCCGACTACGCCGCCGTCACCGATCTGGACGCCCTCCGGGAGCTGGTCGAGACGCTCCGGGCGAAGGACGCCGTATCGGTCGACCTGGAGACCACGAGCCTGGAGCCGCGCCGGGCGCGCATCGTCGGCCTCGCCTTCAGCTGGGAGCCGGGCCAGGGCCTCTACGTGGCCACGGCCGGCCCGAGGGGGGCGCGGTTCTGCCCGCCCGAGCAGGCCGTCGAGCTGCTGCGTCCCGTGCTGGAGGCCGAAAGGCCGGCCAAGCTGGGGCAGAACCTGAAGTACGACGTGGCCGTGCTGAAGAACTACGGCGTCGAGCTGGGGGGGCTGGAGTGCGATTCCATGGTGGCCAGCTACCTGCTGCGCCCGGCGAGCCGCACGCACAACCTGGACGCCCTCGCCGAGCGCTACCTCGGCTACCGGACGGTCAAGATCGACGCGCTGATCGGCACGGGCAAGGACGAGATCACCATGGACCGCGTCCCGATCGACGAGGTGACCCCCTACGCCTGCGAGGATGCCGACGTGGCGCTGCGGCTCTGCCGCCTGCTCAGCGAAGGGCTCAGGGAGCAGGAGCTCTGGGGCCTGTTCAGCCGCCTGGAGCTGCCCCTGGTGCCGGTGCTGGCGGCGATGGAATGGATCGGGGTCAAGATCGACGTGGAACAACTGAAGGCAATCAGCACGGAATTTGCATCTGAACTCGCTGACTTAGAACGCGACATCTACCGGGAGGCAGGTCGCGAGCTCAACGTCAACTCCCCGCAGCAGCTCAGCCGCCTCATGTTCGAGGAGATGGAGCTGCCGCCGCCGCGGGGCAGACGACGCACCACGGGCTACTCGACAGCCAGCGACGTCCTGAAGGCGCTCAAGGACGACCACCCCATCGCGGCCTACGTGCTGCGCTACAGGGAGCTGAGCAAGCTCAAGTCGACCTACGCCGACGCCCTGCTGGAGATGGTCAACCCCGAGACGGGACGGGTACACACCTCCTTCAACCAGACCGTGACGGCCACGGGGCGCCTGAGCAGCAGCGACCCGAACCTGCAGAACATCCCCGTGCGCACCGAGCTGGGGCGGCGCATCCGCCGGGCCTTCGTGGCCGGCGCCGAGGACATGTCGCTCGTCAGCGCCGACTACTCCCAGGTCGAGCTGCGCCTGGTGGCGCACTGCTCGGGCGACCCGGCGCTGAGCCGGGCCTTCCAGGAGGAGCGCGACATCCACCGCTTCGTCGCCGCCCAGGTCAACGACCTGCCCGAGGAGGAAGTCACCGACGCGATGCGCCAGCAGGCCAAAGCCGTCAACTTCGGCATCATCTACGGCCTGAGCCCCTACGGGCTGGCCGGGCAGATCGACGTGCCCGTGCCGCAGGCCGAGCGGTTCATCGAGGACTACTTCCGCCGCTACCCGCGCGTGCGCGAGTTCATCGAGGAGACGATCGAGCGGGCGCGCCGCGACCAGTTCGTGCGCACGCTGGCCGGCAGGAAGCGGCGCATCGAAGGCATCCGCGCCTCGGGCGCCCGGCGCAATGCCGCCGAGCGCATCGCCGTCAACACCGTGGTGCAGGGCTCGGCGGCCGACCTGATCAAGCTGGCCATGATCGAGATACATCGCGAGCTGCCGAAGGTCAGCCGGCGCGCCAGGATGCTGATCCAGATACACGACGAGCTGGTCTTCGAGGCGCCCGACCATGAGGTGGAGGCCGTCGCGGCCTTCGTCGAACGGAAGATGAGCGGCGCACTGGAGCTCGACGTGCCGCTGAAGGTGGACATCGCCGTGGCCAAGAACTGGGCGGACGCGAAATGACAAGCCCCACCTCCGATTGCCGGCCGGCGCCCGTGGTGGGCATCGTCGGCGGGCTGGCCAGCGGCAAGAGCACCGCGGCCCGCCTGATGGCCGAGCGCGGCGCCCGCGTGGTCGACGCGGACCGGATCGTCCACCAGGTGCTGCGCCGCCCCGAGGTGCGCGAGGAGATCCGCCAGGAGTTCGGCGAGGAGATGCTGGACGAGCAGGGCCGGGTCGTGCCGGCCCGGCTCGCCCGCGAGGCCTTCGGCCGGGCCGGGCGCGTGGAGGCGCTCAACGCCATCGTCCACCCGCCGGTGCTGGAAGAGATACGCCAGGAACTCCAGCGGCTCGCCGGGCGGGCGGACGTGCCGCTGGTGGCGCTCGACGCGGCGCTGCTGGTGGAGACCGGGCTCGACCGCAAGCTCTGCACGGCGGTCCTCTTCGTGGAGGCGCCACGTGAGCTGCGCCGCCTGCGGGCCGCCGCACGGGGGATCGACGAGGAGCAGTTTACGCGGCGCGAGGAGGCCCAGGCTCCCCTGGAGCAGAAGCGGGCCCGCGCCGATTACACGATCCAGAACGCCGGCTCGCTCGACGAGCTGGCCGCAGAACTGGACCGGCTCTGGCCGGAACTACACAAGGGAGAACCGGAGCGGGCGTCGGCGAACGGCTGACCTCCCGCCCACGACCACAAGACGAGAATCACCCTGAGGAGGAAGACGTGGCGAACTCAAGAAGGCCAAGGACGGACACGCAGCAACGGCAGGGCAGGGGCTCCGGCGAGGAGTTCCACATCGTGGACCTGCAGAAGATGACGGTCAAGGAGCTCCAGCAGGCCGCCAAGGAAGAAGGCATCACGAGCACCAGCGGGCTGAAGAAGCAGGAGCTGATCTTCGAGATGCTCAAGCGGCGCGTGCACAAAAGCGGCGCCATGTACGGCGAGGGCGTGCTGGAGGTGCGGCCCGACGGGTTCGGCTTCCTGCGCTCGCCGGACTACAGCTACATGCCGAGCCCGGACGACATCTACGTCTCGCCGAGCCAGATACGTCGCTTCGGCCTGCGCACGGGCAACCTGGTCACCGGCCAGATCCGCCCGCCGAAGGACAAGGAGAACTACTTCGCCCTGCTGAAGGTCGAAGCAGTCAACTACGAGAGCCCCGAGGCGGCGATGAACCTGGCCGTCTTCGAGGACCTCACCCCCTACCACCCCACCGAACGGCTCATGCTCGAACGCGAGCCGAACGAGCTGGACATGCGCCTGGTCGACTTGATCACCCCGATCGGCAAGGGCCAGCGCGGCCTGATCGTCGCCGCCCCCCGCACGGGCAAGACCATCCTGCTGCAAAAGATCGGCAACTCGGTCGCCGAGAACCACCCGGAGTGCGAACTGATCATCCTGCTCATCGACGAGCGGCCCGAAGAAGTGACGGACATGCAGCGCACCGTCCCCGACGCCGAGGTCATCAGCTCCACCTTCGACGAGCCGGCCAGCCGCCACATCCAGGTGGCCAACATGGTCATCGAGAAGGCGCGCCGGCAGGTCGAATACGGCCGCGACGTGGTCGTCCTGCTCGACAGCATCACGCGCCTGGCCCGCGCCCATAACACCGAGGTGCCCCACAGCGGCAAGATCCTCAGCGGCGGCGTCGAGGCCAGCGCCCTCCAGAAACCGAAGAAGTTCTTCGGCTCCGCCCGCAACATCGAGGAGGGCGCCAGCCTGACCATCATCGCCACCGCCCTGATCAACACCGGCAGCCGCATGGACGAGGTCATCTACGAAGAGTTCAAGGGCACCGGCAACATGGAGCTGCACCTGGACCGCAACCTGGCCGACCGCCGCATCTGGCCGGCCATCGACATCACCCTGAGCGGCACCCGCAAAGAGGAGCTGCTGCTCGACCCCGAAGAGCTGCGGCGCATCCAGATCCTGCACCGGATGCTCAACGAGATGAACCCGATCGACGGCATCGAGCTGCTGCGCAACAAGCTGGCCCAGACGCAGAACAACGCCGAGTTCCTCATGAGCATCAACGTCGGGGCCAGGTAAACGCCCGCCGAGCCGCTCCGGGGGTCCGCCATGGCCGAGCCCCTCAGCCGCAAGCCCAGGGCCATCGGGGGGCTGCTTGCGGCCGTTGTCGGCGACGCGCTCGGCCTGCCGTATGAGGGGACCCCCCGCCGGTGGCTCGACCGCAACCCCGCCGAGGGCATGACCGGCGGCGGGCCGCACGGCCGCCCCGCCGGCTGCTGGTCCGACGACGGCTCCCTGCTGCTGTGCCTGACCGACAGCCTCTGCCGGGGCTTCGAGCCCGGCGACGTGGCCGCCCGCTTCCTGCGCTGGTGGCACTGCGGCCTCTGGACGCCCGCGGGGCATGCCTTCGGCTACGGCGCCACCACGGCCGCCGCCATGCAGCGCCTGGCCGGGGGCGCCTCGCACGCCGAGTCCGGCGAGGACAGCGAGTGGTCCAACGGCAACGGCTCGCTGATGCGCACCCTCCCGCTGGCCATCTACTTCTCGCGCGAGCGCGAGCGGATGCTGCGGGCCGCGCACCAGGTCTCGGCCATCACCCATGCCCATCCCCGCGCCCAGATGTGCTGCGGGCTCTACTGCCTGGTCGCCCGGCGGCTGCTGCGCGGCGAGGAGCCGGCCGAGGCCGTCGAGGGCGCCGTCGCCTTCGGGCGGGACTACTACGCCCGCCCCCCGTTCGCGGCGGAGCTGCGGCACCTGGAGACGGTCCTCTCCCTGGAGGTGCTCGGCCTCAGCCGGTTCCAGGTTCCCTCCGGCGGCTACGTGGTGGAGACGCTGGAGGCGGCCCTTTGGAGCCTCGCCCGCGCGAAGTCCCTCAAGCACGCCCTGCTGATCGCCGTCAACCTCGGCGGCGACACCGACACGGTCGGCTGCGTGACCGGCGGGCTCGCCGGGCTACGCTACGGGCGGGACGCGATACCCGCCGAGTGGCTCGCCGCCCTCCCCCGCCGCCGTGCCGTCGAGGCCCTCTGCGAGCGGTTCTGGAACTCGCTCAGGTAGAGGTCCACTCGCGCGCCCGGCGCGCCATCTGTCCCACCACCAGGGGCAGCAGCGCAAGTCCGAAGATGAGCGCCCAGTCGACCGGCGCCGGCGCCGCGGTCTTCAGCACCGTCTTCAGGCCCGGCAGGTAGACGGCCGCGAGCTGGAGCCCCACCGTCAGCACCACCGCCCCGATCACGTAGCGGTTGGAGAGCCACTGCCCCCAGCGCAAAGCCTTGCCCTCCTTGCGCGAGTTGAACACATGGAAGAGCTGCGAGAGGGCGATGGTCATGAAGGCCATCGTGGTGGCGGGGTCCACCTCGTCCGTGCGCTCGTAGCCGCGCACGTAGCGCCCGACCAGGAACGCCCCCAGCGTGGCGGCCGTGATCAGCAGAGCGTAGCCGCCGATCGAGCGCACCGTCGAGGGGTCGAGCAGCGAGGCGTCGGGCGGGCGCGGCGCGCGGCCCATGATGTCCTCCTCGCCCGGCTCCATGGCGAGCGCCAGCGCGGGGAAGACGTCGGTGATCATGTTCAGCCACAGGATCTGCAGCGGCAGCAGCGGCAGCGGCTGCCCCAGCAGCGAGGCGAAGAGCATCGTCAGTATCTCGCTCAGGTTGCAACTGAACAGGTAGTGGATGAACTTCTTGATGTTGGCGTAGATGATGCGCCCCTGGTGGACGGCCGCGCCGACGGTGACGAAGCGGTCGTCCAGCAGCAGCATGTCGGCGGTCTCCTTCGCCACGTCGGTGCCCTTGATGCCCATGGCCACGCCGATGTCGGCGCCTTTGAGCGCCACGGCGTCGTTGACGCCGTCGCCGAGCATGGCCACGATCTCGCCCCGGCGCTGGAGCGCCTCCAGGATGTCCACCTTCTGCTCGGGGTTCACGCGGGCGAAGACCTTGACCTCTTCGAGGCGCTCGGCCAGCTCGCCGGCGCTCAGCTCGGCCAGCTCGCGCCCGGTCAGGACCGGCGCGTCGGGCGGGGCGATGCCCAGCTCCTCGGCGATGTTGCGCGCCGTGGCCGGCTGGTCGCCGGTGATCATGACGGTCTCGATGCCGGCGCGGGTGAGCATGTCCACCGTCTCGCCCACCTCCTCGCGGGGCGGGTCGGCCATGCCGGCCAGCCCGATCCAGGTCAGCTCGCGGTAGGCCGCCTCGGCGTCCTTTGGCGGCTCGGAGACCGGGCGGCAGGCCACGGCGAGCACGCGAAGGCCGTCGCCGGCCATCTCCTCGTTCTCCTCCAGGAACCGCCGCCGCCGCTCCTCGTCCAGCTCCTCCACGCCCTCCTCGGTCATCACGCGAACGCATCGCTCGGCCACCACCTCGGGCGAGCCCTTCACGCAGAGCACGCGCCCCTCGCCGGGCCGCAGGCGCTCGTCGAGGCCCTCGTTGACCGTCGCCATCATCTTGGTGCTGCTGGAGAAGGCGAACTCGCGCAACTCCTCGTGCTCGTGGCGCAGCTCGTCGGCGTCGAGGCCTGCCTTGGCCGCGGCGACCACGAGGGCGCCTTCGGTCGGGTCGCCGGAGATGTCCCACTGCCCCTCCTCGTCGCGCGCGAGCCCGGCGTTGTTGCACAGGGCGCCGACCACGAGCAGCGCGTGCAGCAGCGGCTCTTGTTGCGCGTCCACCCCTGCGCCGTCCTCCTCGAAGCGGCCCTCGGGCTCGTAGCCGCCTCCGCTGACGCGCAGCTCCCGCCCCGGCAGCGCGATGCGGGTGACCGTCATCTCGCTGCGGGTCAGCGTGCCGGTCTTGTCGGTGCAGACGCAGGTGGCGCTGCCGAGCGTCTCCACGGCCGGCAGGCGGCGGATCAGGGCATTGCGCCGGGCCATGCGGCGCATACCGACCGCCAGGGTGATGGTCGCCACGGCGGGGAGCCCCTCCGGCACGGCGGCGACGGCCAGGGCGATGGCGGCCTTGATCATCAGCCCCGCCTCGGTCCCCTGCGCGATGCCGGCCACGGCCACCACCACGGCCACGCCGAGGCAGAAGACGATCAACCGCCGCCCCATCCGCGCCAGCCGCTTCTCCAGCGGGGTCTCCACCTCTTCGGTCTCGCTGACCAGCTCGCTGACGCGGCCGATCTCGGTCGCCATGCCCGTGCCCGTCACCAGCGCCCGCCCGTTGCCGCTGACCACGCTGGTGCCCTTGTGCACCATGTTGGCCCGGTCGGCCAGGGGCGTCCGCTCGTCCGCCAGCGCCTCGGCCTGCTTGTGGACGGGCATCGACTCGCCGGTCAGGGCCGATTCGTTGACCCGCAGCTCGGCCGACTCCAGCACCCGCGCGTCGGCCACCACGGCGTCGCCCTCCTGGAGGATCAGCACGTCGCCGGGCACCACGTCGGTAGCGCTGATCGCCTTCCGCTCGCCGCCGCGCAGGGCCACGGCCTCCGGCGCGCCGAGCTTCTGGAGCGCCTCCATCGCCCGCGCCGCGCGATACTCGGTGAAGAACCCGATGCCCGCGTTGAGCAGGATGACGACGACGATGCTGATGCCCTCCAGATTCTCCCCGAGGCCGAAGCTGATGATGGCGGCCGCCACCAACAGGCCGACCACCAGGCTCTTGAACTGGGCCAGCAGCACGCGCCACCAGGGGACCCGGCGGGCCTCGCGCAGCCGGTTCGCGCCGTAGCGCTGGAGACGGCGGCGCGCCTCCCTCTCGCCGAGTCCCTCGGCCGGGTCGGCCTGGAGGGCCTCGGCGGCCTCCTCGGCCTCCATCGCGTGCCACGGCCGACGGAGCTGCTCGCGCAGATCCGCGCTGGAGGTCTGTTCGCTCAAGCCGGGGCTCCTTCGACAGGGCGGGGCGCTCTTGGTCGTCCCTGAACAAGGTATCTGACGGCGGCCCGACGTGACAACCGCAAGGCCGCCGGTTGCCGCGCGCTCCGGCCGCGCGTATACTCGCGCCCGTTCCCCCCGAACCGGAGGACCACCGCATGATCATCGACGCCGACTGCCACATCTCCCCCCTCAGCGACGGGCTGGCCATCACCGTCGACGAGCTGATCCCGATGCTCGACGAGAACGGGGTGGACCGCGCGCTCTGCTGGCTCAAGCCGCCGTATACCCGCCTGATCGAGGAGCACAACCGCGCCGTCCACGAGGCGCAGCAGCGCTTCCCCGACCGCGTGATCGGTTTCGGGTGGGCCAACCCCCGCCTGGGCGTGGACAACGCCCTCGCCGCCGTGCGCACGTGCCTGGAGGACTACGGCTTCCCCGGCGTGAAGCTGAACGGGGCGCAGGACGAGTACTTCATCGACGACGAGCAGATCGCTCTGCCCGTCATCGAGGAGGTAGCCGGGGCTGGCGCGGCGCTCGCCTTCCACTGCGGCGCGGACGCCTACGAGCGCACCCACCCCTTCCGCATCGCGAAGGTCGCCGCCCGCTTCCCCGACACGCCGATCCTGCTGGCGCACATGGGCGGCGTCGGCGTGCCCTCGCTCCACGAGGCCGCCATCGAGCTCGCCCGGCAGCACCAGAACATGCACTTTATCGGGAGCGCCGCCGAGTCGAAGGCGATCCTCGCCGCCGTCGAGCAGATCGGCCCGGAGCGCGTCTCGTTCGGCAGCGACACGCCCTTCGGGCTCATGCACGTGGAGCTGGCCCGCTACGAGGCCCTGCTGCGGGACCTGGACGAGGCCGACCGCGCGCTGGTCATGGGCGGCAGCATCGCGCGCGTCCTCGGCGTCTGACACCCACGATCACCGGATCCGAGAAGGAGGCAAGATTGGCCCCGAAACGCGAAGCGCGGGTTGACTTCGGCCGCACGTTGCGCGACTGGGACGGCTTCGGCGTCAACTACGTCGAGATGTCGCACAGCCGCGACGGCGCCTACGAGGACTACGGCTCCTTCGGCCTGATCGGCGCCGAGGAGCGCGAGAGGGCCCTGGAGCTGGTCTTCGGCCCCGACGGGCTCCGCCCGGGGCTGGTGAAGATGTTCCTCAATCCCTACCTGCTCGACGAGCCGCCCACGGCCGAGGGGCTCGACGTCGGCGCCTTCCGGCTGGACGACTACATGCCGCGCATCGTCGAGTTCGCTCAGGAAGGGATTCGGCGCACGGCCGAGCGTGGCGCCCGGCTGCGCTTCTACTGCGGCCACTACGGCCCGCCGGCCTGGGCCACGCAACAGAAGGTCGTGCGCGGGCGCGACCTGGACCCGGCGATGAAGGAGCCGCTCGCCGTCTACCTGATCGGCTGCTGCAAGGCACTGCGCGAGCGCGCGGGCATCCCCGTCGAGGCGCTCGGCCTGCACAACGAGGGCGAGGCGGTCGGCCGCTGGCCGGACTCGCCGGAGCACGACTTCAACATGTGGTGGCCGCCGGAGCAGGTCGCCGAGTTCCTGCGCATCATGGGGCCGCTGAAGGAGAAGCTCGGCCTGCCTGCGCTGAAGCAGGCGCCCGGCGAGACGACGCTCTGGCGCGACCTGCGGCCCTACGCCGAGGCGATCGCCGCCGATCCGGTCGCACTGGCCAACATCGGCCTGATCACAAGCCACGGCTTCGGAGGAGTTTACGACCCCTGCGGAGTCGACCTGCTGCGCGAGGCCCGGCCGGACCTCCACGCCTGGACCACCTCCACGAGCTGGCTCAAGGAGGGCGGGACGGGCTTCGCCGCCGACTTCTGCGACGAGCTCTACAAGGTCAAGCTGAACGGGCTGATCCCCTGGGCGATCATCCAGCGCGCGGGCTACTGGCCCGGCGGCGACCCCAACCCCAACCCGCCCCTGCTGGTGAGCGAGGAGGACGGCGAGTGGCGCCTCACCGTGCGCGCTCCCTACCACTACTACAAGCAGGTCAGCCGCGCCGGCCAACCCGGCACGGCCGTGGCGCACGCCGAGGCCGACGCGGAGGAGCTGCGTTTGCTCGCCTTCGCCGACAACGGCTCGGGCCACGGGAATGCCCTGGTCGTCGTCCATCGCGCCCCGCACGAGGCCGAGCTGGAGATAGGGGTGGCCGGCGCCGAGGGCCCGTTCCACGCCTATCGGACGACGCCCGAGGAGGAGTTCGCGCCGGCCGGCGAGTTCGCCCCCGCCGGAGGCACGATCGCCTACACGGCCCCGCCCGAGTCCGTCACCACATTCTTCACCGAGCCGCAGCCGTAGGCCGGCGCGGCAAGGCGAAGTGGGCCTATCGGTTCGCCGTTGCCGTTCTCCGTGTCTGCGTGGTGGACTACGGTCATGCGGCGGCACGGTCCCGGTGCCAGACCAGGGCCATCACGGCCACGCCGAGGCCGACCAGCAGCGCGCTGAGCACGAAGACGTAACGCATGGCGAACAGGCGCGCGTCCACCACGGCGATCACCAGCCCCACCATCAGCACCCAGCGTATGCCCCAGAGCGTGAAGTGCAGGCCCATGCCGCGGATAGTCTCCGACGATTCGGTGAAGTGCATCACGACGGGGAAGAAGGCGATCAGGTTCCCCGCCCCGAAGAGCCCGCCGGCGGCCATCAGCGCCAGGAAGACCGGCCAGGAGCCCGCGAAGAACATCCCGGTGAACATGGCGCATACCAGCAGCCAGGAGATGACCACGGTAAGCGGCGCGCCGAAGCGGTCCATGAACGCGCCCCAGAAGTAGAAGCTGACCAGCATGGCGCCCATGTTCGCCGCCCGGGCCAGGCCCCACTGCTGGGTGGTTAGCGAGAGCTCGTCGCGGGCGAAGATCGGCAGCACGTTGCCGAAGGCGACGCCCCCGCAGGCGGTGATGAAGTAGCCGATGAGGAAAGCGAGCAGCGTGCGGTTCGCCAGCGTGGCCCGCAGGGAATGGCCGACCTGGCGGGCGGGGCTCTGCGGCGGGTCGCCCGAGGCGCTGTGGTCGCCCCGGCTGCCCTTGATGCCGCGGAAGAGGAGCCCGCCGAGCAACAGGCAGATCCCGCCCGCCGGGAAGACGACGCGGTAGAGCGAGATGTCCGCCCGCAGCAGCCAGCCGACCACGATCAGGCAGGCCATGCGCGCCAGCATCGAGGCGGTGTTGGGCAGGCTCAGCAGCTTGCCGCGCCAGCGGTCCGGGTAGATCTGGCGCAGGGCGACGCCGAGGGTCGGCCGCGAGACGGTCACCAGGAGCATGCCGGCGGTCAGCACCGCCACCAGGGGCCAGCGCTCGCGCGCAAGCCCGCTGAAGACTATCAGCAGCCCGCCGAGCCCGAGCAGCAGCCCGGTGAGGCGCACGGGGTTGCGCCGCTGCACGAACGGCACCCACGCCACGGCGAAGACCAGCGGGACGGCCTGCCCCAGGTTGACCAGCAGCGACTGGAGGGCCGAGCCGCCGAGCTGGCGGATGACGAACGGCCCCTGCCCCATGATGATGGCAAAGAACAGGCCGTAGCAGGCCCAGCTCGCGGTGTGGCGGTAGCCGCGCCGGCGGTACGCGGGCGGCACCGACCCCAGCGGTCTCAGGCCCCCTCTGGCCCCGTCAGCCATGCCCCCGATGGCGTCCTCTCACGTAGCCGTCAGGCGCGGCGTGCCATGCTCCGGATGGCGGTCGCGCTCCAGGTGGCGGCCGGCGAACTTGGCGATGACGACCTCGGCCAGGTAGAGCACGCGGCAGCCCGGCTCGAGGTGACCGGCGAAGAGCTCCTCGCCCCGCAGCGCCATCGTGCAGTGCATGTGCGGCGCGTAGTTGGCGATGATGCCGTCCACCGAGCAAAGCTCGACCGGCCCCTCGATGGTGACGAACTTGTCCTCGGCGGGGAAATCCGTGTGCACGATGTGGTGGATGCGCGCCTGGTCGAACGTGCCGATCCCGCTCAGGATAGCGCCGCTGCGGATGCCCCGCTCGCGGGCGGCGCGCTCGATGCACTCGTGGAAGTCGTCGCCGCGCTCCATGTAAACGCAGACGATCTCCTGCACGACGATGCCGTCGATGATGTCCATGCCCTTCCCTCCCGGCCGGGCGCCTCAGAGCGCCTCGCCCAGCCGTCTGGCGTAGTCTTCCGTGCGGCGCTGCTCCCTGCGCAGGCCGTCCAGCACGACCCGGGCCATCTCGGCGACGTCGAGCCGCAGGCAGGTGTGGGGGTTGGCCTGCGTGGCGCGGTCGAGCTGCTCGATCCACTCGGCCGGGATGCCCTCCGCCCCGGAGACGGCCCCGGCGATGCCCCCGGCGACGGCGGCCAGGCAGTCGGTGTCGCGCCCGAAGTTGACGGCCGTCACCAGCGTCTCGCGCACGTCGGCGCCGGTCGCCCTCACCAGGGCCAGGGCCTTGCAGACGATCTCGTTCGCATGGCTCATCGCGTAGGCGACGCCGATGCCCGAGTAGTGCTGCTCGAAGTCCTCGCGCATCGCCAGGGCCTCGCCGGCCCGTTCGGCGATGCTGAGCGCTCGCTCGATCTCGCGGCGCACGTCCCCGTCCGCGAAGGGCATGGCGGCCTGGAGCGCGCCTTCGAAGCCGACCTCGGGGGCGCAGGCGGCGGCGATGACGGCGCCCACCAGGCCGGCCCACTCCAGGCCGCTGCCCAGCGGCGGCTGGAGCACCAGGCCCACCTCGTGCACGTCGCGCCACGCCTGCACCGGCTCCATAGCGTTGATCAGCCCGATCGGATGGCAGGAGCGCGCCAGCGAGATCAGGTTCGCATACGGGCTGAAGCTGCCGAGCCGAACGGGGGGCACTCCGGCCTTGGCCAGCCGGATCAGCCGGCGGTCGAACGGCTCCATACACCAATCGGCATGTTCGGCGTCGACCTCCTCGCGCCAGACGGCGGCGACGTGGTCGGGGCCGATGCGCCCGCCGGCGCGGCGGATGGCCCGCAGCAAGACGCGCTGCCGCTCGATGCCGTCCTCGGTGGTGCCGGGCATCCGCTGCCAGCCGTTGCCGTAGTGCTCGTAGGGCAGGAATCGGTCCAGCAGGCCGTAGTGCTTCTCGACGCGGCGCCAGTCCCAGCCCTCGACTGCGGCGCCCATGGCCGAGCCGATCTGGCTGGCGGCCAGGCAGCCGAGCACCTTGTCGGCAAGCACGCTCATCGTCGTCTCCTCTGCAGCGGGCGCTCGGGGCTCCGCCGCCCTCAGGCAATGGGTATCGATTCCGCCGGCTGCTCGTAGGGCCTGACCTGGCCGGCGGCCACCTTGTAGATGCGCGCGTGGCTGAGCCGGGCGGCCGAGGCGAGGCGCGCGTAGGGAAGCTGGCAGATGTCCACGAAGCCGACCTGGTAGTTGGCCCCGCCCGGCGCGCCGGCCACGTGCATGTCATTCCACTGCGCGTAGTGCGTGCCGACCACGGCGGGCATGGCGGCGGCCCGCTCCACGTAGTAGCGATAGGACTCGGCCCGGTCCTCCTGCGTCCAGACCACGCGGAGCCCGCCGCCCGGCAGGCCGCGGTCGAGCGCCCCGGAGTGGAAGCCGCCGATCAGGACCGGCCGGCCGGTGCGCCGCGACGTCTGCGCGATCCACTCGGCCCCCGGCTCCTGCTCGAAGCAGGAGACCGTCAGCACGTCCGCCCCGCCCTCCCCGACGCCGGCAGCCAGCTCGTCCCGGCCCGGCCACCAGTGATAGCGCACGCCGAAGTTGAGGTGGTGGGCGTCGACGCGGCGGCACTGCCCGGCGGGCACCTGCACGTAGCGCTCGACCATGAGCCTGCTGAAGGCGGCCAGATCCTCGCGGGCGGCCTCGGAGGCCATCTGCTCCGCTCGGAGGGCGCCGCCGGCGAGGGCGGCGAACTCGGCGAACTCGGTCTCCCACGCGACGTTGAGCGCGGCGATCTGCCCGTAGCGCTCCCTGAGCCACTCGACCATCCGGTCGCGGGAGTCGGACCGCCCCCCCTTAGAGAGCATCCGCTCGGCGAGCACGTGGGGGCCGAGGGCCCACTCGGGCTCGCATCGCAGGAAGTAGCCGATCATGTGGCGGTCTTCGCGGAGGTCTTCGAGCTGCTCGGCGAAGCGGCGGCTGTTACGCGCGAACTCGTCGCAGAACACGTCGGGGAAGTCGCGCCAGATGGTGGCGGAAGTCGTCGGGAAGTCGCGCAACTGCCACACGTAGGGCATGCCGGCCACGCGGCAGATGCGCGGGTCCGACCAGGCGCCGAGGGTGTTGAAGCCCCAGGCCTCGAGCCGGCGCACGGAGAGCTCGGCCCAGCCCTCGAACCACGGCTCGCCGAGGGCCCGCACCAGGTTGTAGCGAATGGCGTTCAGCACGGTGCGCTCGCCGCCCTCCCCCTCTGCCCAGCAGTGGCGAAGCTCCCCGTCCTTCGGGGGCAGGTCGGTGAACAGGTCCTCGTTGCCCCGGGTCTGCGTCGGCCCGTGGGGGCTGACGGCGTTGACGCCGACGCTGTAGAAGGGGCGGCCGTCGGGGGTGGCGAGCCACCAGCGCTCGTCGTCGCGCTCGGCGCGGAAAAAGCCGGTAGCCTCGAAGCTCCTCCTCCCCGTCCAGCCGCCCCACCGGTCCAGCTCGTCGCGCGTGCCCATCTGGGTGGCGAGGAACTCCTCGGTGACGAGCGCGCGGATCCCGTCCAGCGAGGCGGCCTTGCCCGGCCAGTCGCGCTCGGCCCACTGGTGCAGCTCGTCCACGATGGGCCGTTCGGCGCGGGGCCACTCGGAGGGGGGCCCGTCGGTGAGCCGGGGCGGGCTGATGCGCACGGCCGCCCGCCCGCCGGGGGTGCGCCCCTCCAGGCTGACCTCGGTGAGGCGCGCGGGGTCGACCGGCCCGCCCAGGCAGTAGCGCGTGAAGCCGTGGGGCGTGCGGGGCAGGCTGGAGCGCTCGCCGTCGAGGCACGCCAGCGGCACCACGACGCGCGTGAGGAGCCCCGGGAAGAGGCCGACGCGCACCCGCATGGCCCGCGCGCCCTCGGCGAACCGGCACTCGACCTGGGCCATGTACGGGCCGTCGTTGACGGCATCGAAGACCAGGAACATGTCCGCCCGCCAGTCCGGAGACGGCGTCATCTGGCAGGGCAGCTCGTTGGACGGCTCTTGCATGTCGGGCGCGGTTGAGGTCTGCGGCGTTCGCGGCTACAGCAGGTCCATCTGGACGGCTTTCTCGACGATCTGCACGGCGTTCAGCGCCGCTCCTTTCAGCAGGTTGTCCGCCACGCACCACAGGTCCAGGCAGTTCGCCCGCGAGGGGTCGCGGCGGATGCGCCCGACGTAGACGGGATATTGCCCGGTGGCCTCGGCCGCCAGCGGATACTGCGAGGCGGCCGGCTCGTCCACCACGACGACGCCTTCGGCGGCCGCGAGGACCTCCCGGGCCTGCCGCGGCGAAAGCTCGCGCTCCAGCTCCACGTTCACCGACTCGCTGTGGCTGTTCTCGACCGGCACCCGCACGCAGGTGGCCGAGACGGGCAGGTCGGGCAGGCCGAGGACTTTGCGGCTCTCGCGGACCATCTTGATCTCTTCGCTGTAGTAACCGGGGAACTCGTCCTTGAGGCTGCCCACCTGGGGGATGCAGTTGTTGTAGATCGGGTGCGGATAGGGCCCGAGCTCGGGCTGCCCGCCCTCGGCCGCCGCCCGGCGCTGCTGGGCGAGCGCGCGCACCCCCGGCCGGCCGGTGCCGCTGACCGATTGGTAGGTGCTGACCACCACGCGGCGCAGGCCCGCCGCCCGGTGCAGGGCGGCCAGCACCGCGACCATCTGGATGGTGCTGCAGTTGGGGTTGGCGACGAAGCCCTGGTGCCCGCGCAGCGCCTCGGCGTTGACCTCCGGCACCACCAGCGGCACGCGCGGGTCCATGCGGAAGTCATTGCCGTTGTCGACGACGAAGACGCCCTTCTCGACCGCCTTCCAGCCGAACTGCACGCTGGCGCCGCTCTCGCCCTCGGTGCCGGCGAACAGGGCGATGTCGAGCCCGTCGAGGGCCTGCTCGGTGGTCTCGATGACCTCGCGCTCCCGCCCCGCCAGCTCCTGGCGGCGCGAGGATGTGGCCATGATGCGCAGCTCATCAGCGGGGAACCGGCGGTCCTCCAGCACGGCGATCAGGCGGTCGCCGACCATGCCGGCGCCGACCACGCCGACCTTGTAGCGCCTCTCACGCATCTACGTATTCCTCTCCCAGGTCGTCCAGGCAGAACGTGCGGTAAAGAGCCGGGCTCCAGAGCTTGGTGAGCCGCTCCGGCTCGTGCGGCCGTATCCGCAGCATCCAGCCCGCCCCGTAGGGGTCTTTCAGCAGTTTCTTGTGGTTCCAGACCAGCTCCTCGTTGACCTCGACGATCCGCGCCTCGACCGGCGGACGCAGGTGGAAGGTCTCCTCGTGGCCCTCCAGCTCGCCGAAGGCCAGCTCCGCCTTCAGCTCGTCGTCGGGCTCGGGCAGATCCACCGAGATCAGCGGCTCCAGCTTGCGCAGGATCGGCTCGGTGACGCCGACCTCGGTCAGCGCGCCGTCCATGCGCACCCAGATGTGGAACTTGGTGTAGGCCCGGTCCTCAGGGATCATGGAGCGCGGCCCCGCGCAGACTGGAGGAGCAACGGCGACCCCGCTATGATATCAGCACCCGCCGCCCGGCGCAAACCAACGGCCCGGATACGTGCCACAAATAGCATACATCGCCCTGGGATCGAACCTCGGCAAGCGCGAGGACAACCTGCGCCGCGCCCTGGCCGCCCTGGCCGCGCGCGAGGGGATCGCCGTGCGGCGGGTCTCGCCCTTCCTGGAAACTGCGCCGGTCGGGGGCCCCCCGCAGGGACCGTTCCTGAACGCCGCCGCCGAGCTGGAGACCACGCTCGAGCCCCCCGAGCTGCTGGCGGTCCTGCACCAGGTAGAGCGCGAGCTGGGCCGCGAGCGGACAGTGCGCTGGGGGCCGCGCACCATCGACCTGGACCTGCTGCTCTACGGCGAGCGGGTGATCGACGAACAGGGCCTCCGCCTGCCCCACCCCCGCATGCACGAGCGGCGGTTCGTGCTTGATCCGTTGAGCCAGATCGCACCCGACGCCCGCCATCCGATCCTCGACCGGACCGTCCGGGAGCTCCTCGCCGAGCTGGAGCGGGACGCCGGCGGGCTTGACAACCGGCGCGGGAACGGTTAGGCTGTGTGATCGAAGGCAATGACGGCCTCCCGAGCGGAGCGAGATCGGTGGACGAACGCACAGGCCAGACGGCCCTGAGCGGCGGCGTGGACGCGCCGTGGGCCGCCCGTGCGTTCTTCTTCTATTTCGCCTTCCGCCCAGGAGGCTGATCGACGGGCGAGAGCCGTAGCGCCGACTAACCCGAGCCCCGAAGTCAGCCTCGACTTCGGGGCTCTTTTTCGTTAACGCCCATCGGAGCGAAGAAGGCCATGATCATCGTCATGCAGGCCCACGCCACGGGCGAGCAGGTCCAGCACGTGGTCGACACCGTGGAGGAGGCCGGGCTGGAGGCCGTGCTCCTGCGCGGGGAGAAGCGGAACGTCATCGCGGCCATCGGCGAGAAGCGCGACGCGCCGACCGACCGCTGGCTCGCCTCCCCCGGGGTGGAGCGGATCATCCCGATCCTCAGCCCCTACAAGCTGGCCAGCCGCGAGGCGTCGGTCGGCGCCACCCCCGTGCGCCTCAACGGCGGCGTGGTCGGCGCCCGGAAGGTCCAGGTCATCGCCGGCCCCTGCGCCGTGGAGGATATGGACTGCACGCTCGACATCGCCCAAGCCGTCCAGGCCGCCGGCGCCACCGGCCTGCGCGGCGGGGCCTACAAGCCGCGCACCAGCCCCCACAGCTTCCAGGGCCTCGAAGAGGAGGGGCTGAAGATCCTGCACAGCGTCGGCAGGCACACCGGCCTGGCCGTGGTCACCGAGGTGCTCGACGCCTCCCAGGTCGACCTGGTGGCCCGCTACGCCGACGTGCTCCAGGTCGGCGCACGCAACATGCAGAACTTCACCCTCCTGAAGGCCCTCGGCGGCCTGGAGAAGCCGGTGCTGCTCAAGCGCGGCATCAGCGCCAGCGTGGACGAGCTGCTGCTCGCGGCCGAATACGTCCTGAAGGGCGGCAACAGCCGGGGCATCCTCTGCTGCCGGGGCATCCGCACCTTCGAGGATCATACCCGGTTCACCCTCTCGCTCGGCGCCGTGGCCCACCTGAAAGAGGTGACGCACCTGCCCGTCATCGTGGACCCGAGCCATGCCGCCGGCCGGCGCAGCCTCGTCGCCCCGATGGCGAAAGCCGCCGTGGCCTGCGGCGCCGACGGGCTGATCATCGAGGTGCACCCCGACCCCGAGCACGCGCTGGTGGACGGCCCCCAGGCGCTCACGTGCGACGACTTCGCCCGGCTCATGGGCGAGCTGCGCCCCATCGCCGAGGCCGTCGGCCGCACGATGTAGGCCATCGCGCAGAGGACGCAGAGGGCGCGCAGAAGGCTGAAGGGAGAAGGATGAAGTGACGGCGTCCACTCGCCCTCTTCGTCCTCGTTCTCGTCGTCGGCCTCGGCCGTCAACCGACAACTGACAACCGACAACCGCCTCCTCCTCACAGCAGCGCCATGTTGTCGCGGTGCACGACCTCGTCGTAGCCGCCGTAGCCGAGTATCTCCTCGATGCGCCCGGTGTGCGCGCCCTTGATGCGCTCGATCTCGTCGGCGGCGTAGTTCGTCAGCCCCCGCGCGAACTCCTCGCCGTCGGGGCCTTTCAGGCGCACGACGTCCCCTCGGCGGAACTCGCCCTCCGCGCCGGCGATCCCGCTGGGCAGCAGGCTTTTGCCCCGCTCCACCAGCGCCGCCCGCGCCCCTTGGTCCACCAGCACGCTGCCCCGGGGCCGCCCGGTGAAGCGGATCCATCGCTTGTAGCTGCTCAGCTTGCCGGCCGCCGGCAGGAAGAGCGTGCCGACCGGCTCGCCGCCGATGATCTTGCGCAGGATGACCGGGTCGCGCCCGTCGGCGATGACGGCCGCCTCGCCGGCTTCGGTGGCGATGCGGGCGGCCTCGATCTTGCTCGCCATCCCGCCCACGCCGAGCGGGGTCTTCTCGTTGAAGGCAAGCCGCTGCACCTGCTCGTCCACCCTCTCGACGACGCCGAGCACCGTCCCGCCGGACGCCTCCGCGTAGAGGCCCGGCACGCTGGTCAGCAGCACAAGCAGCTCGGCGCGGATCAGGTGCGTGACCAGCGCCGCCAGCCGGTCGTTGTCCCCGAAGCGGATCTCCTCGGTGCTGATCGTGTCGTTCTCGTTGATGACCGGCACGCAGGGCAGCTCGAAGAGCGCGTGGATGGTGTTGGCGGCGTTGAGGTAGCGCTCGCGCTCGTCGAAGTCCTCGTGGGTCAGCAGGATCTGCGCGGCGTGGAAGCCGTGGCGGTGGAAGCAGCGCTCGTAGCGGGCCATCAGCACGCCCTGGCCGACGCTGGCGACGGCCTGGCTCTCGGGCAGCGTGGCGGGCCGGCGCTTCATGGCCAGCGCGGCCATGCCGCAGCCGATGGCGCCGCTGGTGACCAGGGCGACCTGCCGGCCGCTGCGGGCCAGCGAGGAGATCTGCTCGGCGATGGAGCTGACGCGCTCCTCGTCGATCGGCTTGCCGGGCGCGGCGAGCACGTTCGTGCCGACCTTGACCACGATCCGCTTCGCCGGGCAGACGTGGCGCTCCCTCAGTTCGCGCGCGGCTTCCACGTTCGCCTCCGGGCCAGGGGGGACCGCACCGTTCGCGCCGGCAAGTCTAAACGATGGCCCGCCGCCCCATCAAGCGGTGGGAGGCGGTTGTCGGTTGGCAGTTGTCGGTGAACGGCAACGGCGACGGCCGAGGACGACGACGAGAACGAGGACGAAGAGGGCGAGTGGACGCCGTCACTTCATCCTTCATCCTTCTCCCGTCAGTCTTCTGCTCGCCCTCTGCGCGCTCTGCGCGCGAAAGTCAGTGGGCGAACTGCACCTCGAAGTCGCGCGTGACCTCCTGGCCGGTCGGCACAAAGACGCCCCGCGCCGCGTAGGTCCCCTCGGCCTCGATCTCGGACGGGTGGAACCGCCACGCCCCGGTGAACTCCAGCGCCTTCCCTGCCTCGATGCGGACGGGCGTCACAACCTGGGCGAACATCCGCCCGTCGCTCCAGCGCCAGAGGACCCGCCCCTCGTGCTCGACGGTGAAGTCGTGGAGCTGCGCCGTCGGCGCCCGCCCCTGCCACGCGCCCGGCCCCGCCCATGCGACGCGCATCGTCAACCCCTGATCCTGCTCTTCGCGCAGGTTCAGAGGCGGCATCTTGTTGACCCAGAGCGGGGCGTCGCTGACCTTCAGGCTCAGTTCGGTTCGGTCCGCCATAGCGCCCTCCTCCTGAACGGCCCCGCGGCAGCCGGTGCCCACGGCCAGGGCCAGACAGCATGCCGACACGGTCCACATGCGCGCATTCATCCCTTCCCTGCCCCCCTCCTTCTTGTGGCGAGCCGACGCTCAGCCGACCAGCAGGCGTCGCACCCGCCCGGCGAGGCCGGGCCCGTCCAGCGCCAGCCGGCTGAGCTGTTCCTCGCGCGTGGCGTGAACGACCGATTCGGTCGGCACCCCCGCCAGCTCGACCCGCCCCGGCGCGACGCCGCGCTCGGCGAGGGCCTCGAGCACCGCCGAGCCGAACCCGCCGGCCACGCAGTGGTCCTCGGCCAGGAGCACGGCCTCGTGCTCGGCGAAGACGCGCATCAGCAGCTCGACGTCGAGCGGGCGGGCGAACCGCGCGTTCACAACGGTGACGGCGAGCCCGTCCTCCTCCCGAAGGAGCCGCGCGGCCTCCAGCGCGCGCCGCACCGTGGCGCCGTAGGCGACGATCGCGGCGCGCTCGCCCTCGCGCAGCACCTCGCCCCGCCCGACCTCGAACGGCGTCGCCTCCCCCGGCGCCTCGCCGTCGGGCAGCAGTTCGCGGGGGTAGCGGATCGCCGTCGGGGCCTCGCCCGCCATCGCCAGCTCGAGCATGCGCCGCAGCTCCGCCCCGTCCTTCGGGGCCATGACCACGAAACCGGGCAAAGCCCGGCACCAGGCCACGTCGTGCAGGCCGTGGTGCGTGGGCCCGTCGCTGCCGACCAGCCCGGCGCGGTCGATGCAGAAGACGACCGGCTCTGCCTGGAGCGCCACGTCGTGGAAGAGCTGGTCGTGCGCCCGCTGGAGGAAAACGGAGTAGACGGCGAAGACGGGGCGCGCGCCGCCCGCGCAGAGCCCGCCGGCCAGGCCCGCGCCGTGCTGCTCGCAGATGCCCACGTCGTAGAAGCGGTCGGGGAACCGCTCGGCGAACGGCGCCAGGCCGGTCCCGTCGGGCATGGCGGCGGTGATGGCCACGATGCGCTCGTCCTCGGCCGCCAGCTCGCAAAGGGCCTCCCCGAACGCGGCGGAGTAGCTGGTCCCGGCCGGCGGCTCCTCGTTGCACAGCGAGCCGTTGTTCAGCTCGAAGCGGCGGCTGCTGTGGAACTTCGTCGGGTCGGCCGAGGCGGGGCGGAAGCCGTGCCCCTTCTCGGTCAGCACGTGGAGCAGCACCGGCCCGCGCATGCGCTTGAGGTGCTCGAAGGTGTCGATCAGCTCGCCCAGGTCGTGCCCGTTGACCGGGCCGTAGTAGTGGAAGCCGAGCTCCACGAAGAGCCCGCCGGGGGTGAGCGCGGACTGGACGCCCTCGCGCAGGCGCGCCACCAGGCCGTCGACGGTGCTGCCCACACGGGGCACGACGGCGAGCAGGTCGTGGACCTCCTGCTTCAGGTCGCCGTAGGGCACGCTGGCGCGGACCTTGCTCAGGTAGCGGGCGATGGCGCCGACGCTACGGGAGATGCTCATCTTGTTGTCGTTGAGCACCACCAGCAGGTCGCGCCCTACCTCGCCGGCGTGGTTGAGCGCCTCGAAGGCCATGCCGCTGGCGATGGCCCCGTCGCCGATGACGGCCACGATGCGGCGCCCTGCCCCGAGCGTGGCGTCGGCACAGGCCATGCCAAGGGCCGCGCTGATGCTGGTGGCCGTGTGGCCGAAGCTGAACGTGTCGTAGGGGCTCTCGGCGCGGTCGGCGAACCCGCTGATGCCCCCCGCCTGGCGCAGCGTGGGGAACTCGTCGCGGCGGCCGGTGACGATCTTGTGGGCGTAGCACTGGTGCCCGCAGTCCCAGACGAGCCGGTCGCGGCGGAAGTCGAAGCAGCGGTGCAGGGCGAGGGTCAGCTCGACGGTGCCCAGGTTGCTGGCCAGGTGGCCGCGATTCCTGGAGACGACCTCGATGATGAGCCGGCGGACCTCGCCGGCCAGCTTCTCGAGCTGCGATCGCCTCAGCAGGCGCAGGTCGTCGGGCCCGTCGATGGATGGGAGAAGCTCGGCCATGTTCGCCTTCGACTCAGAGCGGCGGACGAGCCCTGCGGGCGGGGACGCTCGGCGCCTTCAGGAGGTCTCGACGGCGGCTCGGGCCTGGATGCTCAACTGCTCGGCCACGGCCCGGCGGGCGTTCTCCATGGTGTCGCGTATCTCGCAGCCCGCCGCCCTGGTGTGCCCTCCCCCGCCGAAGACGCGCGCCACGGCGCAGACGTCCACCGGCCCCCGGCTCCTGAGACTCACCTTAATATAGTCCTGATCGGGCAATTCCTTCAACAGGGCCGATGCCTCGACGCCCCGGATGGCGATGGGCACCTCGGAGAAGCCTTCGGTATCCTCCGGGCCGAGGCCCGTCTCCTCGAACATGCCCCGTGTGATGACCATCGTCGCCGTGCGCCCGTCTTCGCCGAAGCGCAGCGTGCCGAGCGCCAGGTGCCGGAGCTTGACCTGGGCGGGCGAGGGCGAGGTGAAAAGATGGCGCACCAGCTCGTGCGGCTCGGCCCCGGCCCGCATGCACTCGGCGCAGACCTCCAGCGCGCGCGGCGTCGTGTCCTGGTGCGAGAACTGGCCCGTGTCGGTGACGATCGCCGTGTAGAGGCAGTCGGCCAGATCGCGGTCGAGCTCCACCCCTGCGGCCTGGAGCAGGCCGTAGATCATCTCGCCGCAGGAGCTGGCCTGCCGGTCCACGTAGTTCACGTCGGCGAAGCCCGCGTTGCTGTCGTGGTGGTCGATGTTGATCGTGGTGGCGGCGCCGTCCAGGGCGCCCTCGGGCGCGCCGGTTCGCTCCGGGCAGCCGCAGTCGATCACCGCCAGGTGGAACCGCTCGGGCAGCTTGTCGGGCGCCTCGCAGACCTGGTCCATCCCCGGCAGGAACAGGAACATCGAGGGCACCGGCGGCTGGAGGAAGACGTGCGCCTCGACCCCCCGCTGCCGCAGCGCGTGCCAGAGCGCCAGCGAAGAGCCCAGGCCGTCGCCGTCCAGGCGCGCGTGCGAGGTCACCACCACCGGGGTGCCGTCGCCGAGCACCGACCAGATGGCCCGGTGCAGCTCGTCCGTGTCCTGGTCTACGGGAGGGGCCATGTCGTGTGTGCGGGAGTGAGAGGAAACGGGGCGGCAGACAGACCCGTCATTCTAACTGCGGGCCGGGGGCGCGTCAAACCGCCGGGCGGGGCCGCAGGGGGCGTTCAGCTGTCCCCTGGCGGATGGCGTGGATCGCGCCTTGCCGAACGGCCTTGCCTGTGGCCGCCGAAATTCGGGGCCAGCCCCCGGCAGGGCCTCCGGCCCCGGCACTCCACTTCCCCATCAGGGACGGGCATGGCCGGCTCGGCGTCTTCAGAGCCCGGCGTCGAGCAATCGGGCAAGTTGGGCGGCGGCCTCGTCGATCTGCTCCTCGCTGATGCCGGGGCTCTGCACCTGGAGCCGCTCGCCGGAAGAGCGCCGCTCGAAGAGGAGCACCTCCGCCCCCTCGGCGCGTCCTATCTCGAGCAGCTTCAGCTCCTTGCGACGCATCAGGTAGAGGGCGAGGACGAACCGAAAAATCCGCTTCCTCTCCTCCTCGGCCCCCTCCAGGCGCTCGAAGAACTCCCACATCAGCCCGGTGTCGACGGTGCGCTGGCGCTCGGAGGCGGGCCGGCGCGTGCGCCAGAAGCAGAACGGCTCGGCCGGCGGGTCGGTCCCCCAGCAGTCGGCGCAGAGGTCCAGCCGCTCCAGCTCGGCGCCCCGCTCGACGAGGCACGAGAAGAAGGAGCGGCGCTCCGGGATCTCCCCGCCGCACCGATGGCACAGGTGCCTGCTCTTCGCGATCTGCCAGGTCTCAAGCATGCGTTCAGGCCGTTCGGAACTCATGATGACGCATCGCGCGACAGGGCCGATCAGTGCAAGGGCGATGCCGGGCGCGCCCTACTGCCCCAGGTGCGCGCCGATCCGGCGCAGGACGGTGGCGCGGCAGAGGCGCAGCTCCTCGCAGAGGGCGTCCATCTCGGCCCCGATCCGCTCGGCGAGGGCCTCATCACCGAGCAGCTTCAGGTTCACCTCCACGTTGAGGCGGGCCGACGCGCAGGCCGCCTCGGCCAGGATGGCGCTGGTGCCTACGTCGCTGAGCAGGTTAGGGTTGCCTATCTCGCCCAGCCGGGCGGCCGTGCGGCCCACGGCGGCGCACTGGCGCATCACCTCCAGCGGCGGGTTGACCGCCGCCCGGAGCGCCTCCCCCACGGCTTCCTGACACGCCCGCCTCTCCTCGGCCGTGTGATGGGGCAGCGCGTGCGCCCGGCGGACCTCGCCGTAGGCGGCCACGTCCTCCTCCACCAGCTCCAGCAGCGCCCCGCGCCGCCGGGCCAGCTCGGCCAGGGCGCCCTCCACCTCGTCCTGGACGCCGGCGAATCGCCTGTTTCCGACGGTGAAGTTGCCGCACATCTCGCTCATGGCCGCGCTCAGCGCACCGACCAGCGCACTCACAGCTCCGCCTCCGGGCGCCGGCTGGCGAGCCGCCGCCGCCGCGATGAATGCATCGAGTGTGTCCTCACGGTACACCGCGCCCTCACGGCCTGATGGTCACCCGGCTGCCCCGTTGCAGGAAGTCGTAGAGCTCCATCACGTCCTCGTTGTGCATGCGCAGGCAGCCGTTGGAGCACTCGGTGCCGATGCTCGACTCTTCGTTGGTGCCGTGGATGCCGAGGCCCGAGGCGCCGGGCTGGTCGTCGAACCCGATCCAGCGCTCGCCCAGCAGGTGGCCTTCCTCGCCGTACTCCACGATGCCCCCGCCCGGTTTGTACCAACGGGGCCGCACCAGCATGTTGTCCACCACGAACTCGCCGGTCGGCGTGCAGCCGCCCTGGCCGGTCCCGATCGGGTACTCCTTCACGAAGGCGCCGTCGACGAGGAGGGCCAGGCGGAACTCGCCCTTGTAGGCCACCACGCTGGCCGGGCCGGCCAGTATCTTCAGTTGCTGCCCGATGTTGATCCGGTCATGGCTCATACCGTTGACGCGCTGGATCATGCGCCAGTTGACGCCGTGCTTCTTGCCGATGGTGGAGAGCGTCTCGCCGGGCTGGACGACGTGGATGGCAGCCCCCTCGACGCAGCGGGGGTTGAAGACGAGGTCGGCGTTGATGCGGTCCAGCAGGTTGCGCAGCTTCCGGGCCAGGCTGCCGCTCGCCTCCAGGTACATCTCGGTCAGCACGCGGCGGGCCTCGACCCGCCGGCCCTCCTCGATCAGCGCCACGGCCCGCTCGAGGGCCTTCAGGCGCGGGTCGTCGGCCGCCTCGTCGTTCGCGCGTGGCTCGGCCTTCGCAACCGGGTCTCCCCCGCCAGCGCGCTGCGCGGGCACCGGGCGGGCCTTCACCGTCTTCAGCGCCAGGGGCATGGCCTCCGGCGCGCGCTCCTGGGCCGCCGGCGGGGGCTCCGCTTCGGCCACGGCCGGCGGCGCGGACGGCGATGGTTCGGCCGGCGCGCCGGCCGTCTCCTGGGAGGGGGCTGACTCGGCGGATTCGGCGGTGCCGGAGGTCACCGTCGCCGCCTGCCGGGCGCGGGATATGGCGAAGCCGACGACGGCCGCCGCCACCAGCAAGATCAGTAGCTTCTTCATGGCTCACCCTGTGTCGAGCCGTGGGCAGTGGAGAGCATCGCCGCTACGATATCGGAGCGCAGAATCCGGATGCAAGAGCCGCCTCGGCAGGCGACACAGGGGGTGGCGAGGCGTGTCGTAAGATTTCGTTGCGAAAGGCCTTATGTGCGGCGGAACAGGGCGGGAGCGCGCAGATGCGGGCGCGAGAATGGCGGGCGGCTACGCCGCGTCGCGGCCGGGCGAGGCCCGCAGCACGAGGCCAGCGACGCCGGCGACGATCAGCGCCGCGCCGGTTACGATCAAGGCCGTTGCGATCATGGCTACTCCCCGGCCCGGCGGGACGCGCGGGAGGCCCCCCCTACTGCCCTGCTGCCGCCCCCTGCTCGCCGCGGACCGTCTCCAGAATCTTCTTGCCCACCATGTCGGAACTGACGAACTCGTCGGCCATGGCCACGCGGTCGCCGCCCTGCTCCTTCGCCTCGTAGACGGCGTTGTCGGCGGCGGTGATCACGTTGTCCATGGTCTCGCCGTTGACGGGGTAGGCGGAGACGCCGATGCTGGCGCGGATGAAGTCGATGACGCGCTCGTCGCCGATCTCCAGCACGTAGTTGGCGACCGAGTCGCGGAGGCGTTCGGCCAGAACGTACGCCTCGCGGCGGTCGGTCTGGGGCAGCACGGCCAGGAACTCGTCGCCCCCGACGCGTCCGAACACGTCGCAGGAGCGGATCTTCTGCGCCATGCGGTTGGCGAGCTGCTCCAGCACCACGTTGCCCACCTGGTGGCCGAAGCGGTCGTTGACCTCTTTGAAGTTGTCCAGGTCCAGGTAGAGCACGGCCGTGAAGCCACCGTGGCGGCGGGTGCGTTCGGCCTCCTCGGCCAGGCGCAGGTCCAGGTAGCGGTAGTTGAAGACGCCCGTCACCTCGTCGATGAAGGTCTTGTGGCGCAGCGCTTCCTTCATCTTCTCCGAGATGCAGACCTGCGAGTAGAACCCGTAGGCGGTCACTACGAACGACCACATCAGGATGGCGGGATAGGAGACGCGGAACATCCTGGGCAGCCCGTCCCAGTGCGGCAGCAGGAAGGCGAGCACCATCAGCAGCAGCAGGCTCAAGCAGAAGGAGGCCACGAAGATGCGGCGCATCCTCAGCTCGATCTGCTCGATCTCGCGCTCGGTCATCAGCGACCGGCGCCGGGGCGTGGGGGCCATCGCTGCGCCTCCCGAAACTGGAGCCTGAGCAAGGATAGCGAATCCCGAGCGCACATGCAAGAGCCCTGGCCCGCACCCGTGGGGGGGCAGGGGGCCGCCGCAGTGCGCCGGCCGCCCCCCCCCTTCAGCCTCCCCTGCCGGGCTCGGCCGCGGGGGCCTCATCGGCCGGCGGCTCGCCGGGGGGCAGCCACTTCATCTCGTGCACCGGCCAGAAGACGAAGAGCGCCCGCCCGATCAGGTTGTCGGCGGGCACGCCGGGCTCGGGCCACTGCTGGCTGCGGCTGTCCAGGCTGGCCGGGCTGTTGTCGCCGAGCACGAAGTACTCGGAATCCTCCAGCCGATAGGCCGGACGCCCGAGGCGGTATTCCTGCGCGTTCTCATAGTAGATGTCCCGCTCGATGATGATGCGCTCGAAGACGACCAGCGCCCCCCGCGCGCCTACGCGCACCCCCCGGCGCTCGCCCGTGCCGGCGGCGTAGTCGCGGCGCAGCAGCTCGCGCCCGTCCAGATGGCATACCACGCGGTCGTCGTAGTTCTCCAGGGCGATCCAGCGCGCCTCGCCGACGGGCAGCACGGTTCCCGGCGCCCGGGCCGTCTCCTCGCCGTCCTGCCGCAGCACGGAGACGCCGCTTGCGATCGCGACGCCGAAGGTGAAGTCGTGCCCGGCGTCGCTGACGCCCAGCAGCGCCTCGGCGTCGGGGGCGGCGTCGGCTACGCGCACAAGGGCGCGGATGCGCACGTCGCCGACCTCGTGCCGGCCGGCCGAGCCGAGGCTGCGCGGCCAGACCTGGTGGCTGAGCCCGTCGTAGGCGTAGAAATCCACGATGCTCCGGGCGAAGGCGGCCGTCGCCGGCTCGGGCGAGCCGCGCGCGTCGACCGACAGCGTCCCGGCCATCCGGTCATGCGACCACATCTGGGGGCTCTGGCCCAGGTCCCAGGTGGGCACGATCTCCCGGCGCGGCGTGAAGGCCGAGTCGAACACGTGGAACCATATCCCCTTCTGCACGTGCGGCGGCTTGCGGGCAATCTGGGCGTCTATGTACACGTCGCCGTCCCTGAGCTGCACCGTCTCGCCCGGCAGGCCCACGATGCGCTTGATGAAGTTCTTGCTGGCGAACTCGAAGTCGCTCAGGCCGCAGTCCGGGCAGATGGGCTCTTCGGTGGACTCGAACTGGCCCTGCCAGCCGCAGTTGGTGCAGCGTGCGGCGTAACCGGGGAAGAGGAAGACGGCGATCTCCCAGCGTCGGGGCTTGCGCAGGCGGTAGATGAACTTGTTGACGAAGATGCGGCTGGCCCGCCGCAGCACGCGGTTCGCGGCGTCGGTGCTCGCCAGCCGCTCGCCGGCCTGCGTGGTGGCGGAGTTCCAGATCGTGGCGGGCTGCCTGAAGACCAGCGGCTCCCGATCCTCATAGGACGAGGCGCCGGCCCAGTGGTAGCGGCAGTTCGGGCACTCGACCTCCCCCCCGCGGCCCATCTTGTCCTCCCCCACCTCGAAGGGCCACCCGCAGTTGGGACAGCGGAGCTCCTTGTGCATGCCCACCAGCGTCGGCGCCATGCTGCCATGCTGGATGCGGAAGGCCTCGACCACGACCTGGCGCAGCAGCAGCACCACCAGGACGAGCGCGGCGAAGTACTCCAGGTGGTCGCGCAGCGCCGTGCGCTCCTGCGGGGGGCCGGCCCGGAACGCCTCGGGCCCGAGCGAACGGCTGCGGTGGCGTGCGCACATCGGGGACCTGTGCTCCTTCCGGGGGTTCAGCCCTCGCCGCCGAGCACGGCCAGGAACGCCTCCTGGGGGATCGAGACGCTGCCGACCGACTTCATCCGCTTCTGGCCCGCCTTCTGGCGCTCCAGCAGCTTGCGCTTGCGGGTCACGTCGCCGCCGTAGCACTTGGCGGTCACGTCCTTGCGCAGGGGGCTGATGGTCTCCCGCGCGATGACGCGCCGGCCGATGGCGGCCTGGATCGGCACGGGGAAGAGGTGGCGCTCGATCTTCTTGCGCAGCAGCCCCACGATGCGCCGCCCCCGCCGCTCGGCCTCGTCGCGATGGCAGATGATCGAGAGCGCGTCCACCGGCCTGCCGTTGACCAGGATGTCCACCTTCACCAGCTCGCTGGCCCGGTAGCCGATCAGCTCGTAGTCCATGGTCCCGTAGCCGCGCGTGAGCGACTTCAGCCGGTCGAAGAAGTCATAGACCACCTCGGCCAGGGGCACGTCGTAGACGATCATGGCGCGCTGATCGCTGAAGAACTCGGTCTTGCCGTGCTCGCCCCGGCGGGCCTCGAGCAGCTTGATCACGTTGCCGATGTACTGCGCCGGCAGGATGACGCTGAGCCGGGCCCACGGCTCGCGCACCTCCTCCACCTCCTCCGGCGGCGGCATCCGCCCGGGGCGGTCGATGGTGGCCGCCTCACCGTCCCGCCGCACCACCTCGTACGTGACGTTCGGGGCGGTCTGGATCAGCGCCAGGTCGTTCTCTCGCTCCAGCCGCTCCTGGATGATCTCCATGTGCAACAGGCCCAGGAACCCGCAGCGGAACCCGAAGCCGAGCGCGTCGGAGGATTCCACCTCGTAGACGAAGGAGGAGTCGTTCAGCGAGAGCTTCTCCAGCGCGGAGCGCAGCACGGGAAGGTCCTCGTTGTCCTGCGGGAACAGGCCGCAGTAGACCATCGGCTTCGGGTCCTGGTAGCCGGGCAGCGGTTCGGCGGCCGGCGCTTCGTGGTCGGTGATCGTCTCGCCCATCTTCACGTCGCGTATGCTCTTGATGCCGCCCATCACGTAGCCGACCTGGCCGCACTCCAGCGCCGGCTGGGCCACCATCGCCGGACGGAACGTGCCCAGCCCGCTCACCTCGTAGCTGCGCCCGGCGCCGAGCAGCCGTATCCGCTCCCCCTCGGCGATGCGGCCGTCCACCACGCGCACGTAGAGCACCACGCCGCGGTATTCGTCGTAGTAGGAATCGAAGACCAGCGCCCGCAGGGGCGCGTCCGGCTCGCCCTGGGGCGGGGGCACGCGCTCGACCACGGCCCCCAGCATCTCCTCGACGCCTTCGCCGCTCTTGCCGCTGACGGCGAGGATCTCGTCGGGGTCGATGCCGAAGCTCTGCTCCATCTCGGCCATGGTCTCGATGGGGCGGGAGTCGGGCAGGTCGATCTTGGTCACGGCGGGCACGATGGTCAGCCCGTGGGCGAGGGCCAGCTCGTAGTTGGCCACGCTCTGGGCCTCGACGCCCTGGTTGGCGTCGACCAGCAGCACCGCGCCCTCGCATGCGCGCAGGCTGCGGGCGACCTCGTAGCTGAAGTCCACGTGGCCCGGCGTGTCGATGAGGTTGAGCTGGTACTGCGTCCCGGCCAGGCAGAAGGCCATCGTCACGCAGCTCGCCTTGATGGTGATGCCCCGCTCGCGCTCCAGCTCCATGTCGTCGAGCATCAGGTCGTGAAAGTCGCGCTCGGAGACGGCGTGGGTGAGCTGGAGGAAGCGGTCGGCAAGCGTAGACTTGCCGTGGTCGATGTGCGCGATGATGCAGAAGTTACGTATCTTGTCGAGCATGCGCGGCGGAACGTCCCGCAGAGGAGAGTCGGGCGCCTCTTCGGCCCACGGGCGAGGATATCACAACCCCCCGCGCACTTCAACCGGCCGGCGCCGCAACCGTCACCACGCAGAGACGGAGGCCAGCTAAGGAAGGGGAAACAGCAGGTAGGCATGGTACCCCCTCGGGGACTCGAACCCCGGACCCACGGATTAAGAATCCGTTGCTCTGCCGGCTGAGCTAAGGGGGTACCGGCATCCGGCGTGAGGACTCGCCCCAAGGCCGCGATTAGACCCGAAGACCGCCCTCAAGGTCAAGCGACGGGAAACGGCGAGGAACCGCAGATGGACTCAGGTGAACGCGGATGATGACGGCAACGGCTGAGACACCGACAACCTGTAACCGACAACGGACAACCGTCGCGTCCCTCAACGGCCGCGTTCGCGATGCAAACCGGCCCGTCATTGCTCGCCGGTCGCCCGCTCGCCATAATATCATCGTACCCCAGGGCCGGAGGGCTGCCCATGAACATGAAGAAGCTCGGCGAGCGGATCAAGGAACGCCGCAAGCGGCTCGGGCTGACCCAGGCCGACGTGGCCAACGCCCTCCAGATCAGCGCCCAGGCCGTCTCGAAGTGGGAGCGCGGCGAGAACGCGCCCGACATCTCCATCCTGCTCGACGTGACCCGCCTGCTCGGCAGCAGCGTGGAGTGGCTGCTCGGCGACACGGCGCCGGACCGCGACACGTTCCCCGCCACGGTCTTCTGCACGAGCGTGAACGGGTTTGCCGAGCGCGCGGCCGGCCTGCGCCCCCGCCAGGTGGCCGAGTGGGCCAACACGCTCTACTACAACATCACCGAGGCGGTCATCCGCCACGACGGCGTGCCGGTGAAGTACGTCGGCGACGGCTTCCTCGGCTTCTTCAGCGGGCGGGACCACGCCACGCGCGCCCTGCGCGCCGCCCGGCAGGCCCGCCGCCACGCCGACAGCGTCGACCTGGTGGTCACGCTCCACACGGGCGAGCTCTACCTGGGCACGATCGGCCATCCCGACTACGCCAGCCGCGACATCATCGGCCGCACGGTCAACACCGCCTTCCTGGTCATGCAGTGGGTGGCCGACCAGTGCCGGACCGGCATCGGGCTGACCGGCGCCTGCCGCGAGCAGACCCAGGGCGAGGAGCTGACCCTGCGGGGCGAGGTCGAGGTGCTCGGCGAGGACGCGCCGATCACGGTATTCGAGCCGCCAGACGGCCCCTGAACCCCCATGGGAGATAGCCATGCAGACGAGCATCCAGGGATTCCCGCGCATCGGCGTCGAGCGTGAGCTGAAGTTCGCGCTCGACCGCCACTGGCGCGGCAGCCTGCCCGAGGATGAACTGTGCGCCACGGCCGCCGAGGTGCGCCGGGCCAGCTACGCCTTCTACCGCGAGTGTGGGCTCGACTTCGCGCCGGTCGACTTCAGCTTCTACGACAAGGTGCTCGACACCGCCGTGCTCCTTGGCGTGGTCCCGGAGCGGTTCGCGCGGCACGATCTCGGCGGCCTGGCGCTCTACTTCGCCATGGCCCGGGGGGCCGTCGTCGAAGGCGACGAGCTGGAGCCGCTCGCGCTGAAGAAGTGGTTCAACACGAACTACCACTACCTTGTCCCCGAGATTGCCGAGGACCAGGACTACGCGCTGGACGCCGGTCCGTTGCTGGAGCTCGTCGACGAGGCGCTCGCCGAGGGCCTGGCGCGGCCCGTGCCGGTGCTGATCGGGCCGGGCACGTTCCTGGCCCTCTCGCGCCGGACGCAGGGGGCCGACCCGGCCGAGCACGCGCGCCGCATCTGCGCCGCCTACGCCGAGCTGCTGCGACTGCTGGCCGAGCGGGGCATCGAATGGGTGCAGCTCGACGAGCCGGCGCTGGTCATGGACCCGCTGCCCGTGCCGCGTGCCGTCTTCGAGCAGTGCTATGCCGCGCTCGCGGAGGCGGCCGACGTGCGGATCGCCCTCCAGACCTATTTCGACGGGCTCGGCGACGCCTACCAGTGGGTAGCGCGCCTGCCGGTGGACGGGCTCGGGCTCGACCTGGTCGCCGGCGAAGAGACGCTGGCGCAGATCGAGGAGCACGGCTTCCCGCAGGACAGGCTGCTCTTCGCCGGGCTCGTGGACGGGCGCAACGTCTGGTGCCTCGACGTCGAGCGCTGCCGCCGGGCGCTGGAGCGGCTCGACGCCCACGTGCCGGATGAGCGGCTCGTGCTGAGCACGTCCTGCTCGCTCCTGCACGTGCCGATCACGCGCGAGGGCGAGGACGACCTGCCGCAGGCCGTGCGGGGCGCGCTCGCCTTCGCCCGCGAGAAATGCCGCGAGCTCCAGGCCCTCAAGGAGGGCGACGAGGCCCGCCTGGAGGAGCTGGCCCGCCGGCGCCGCGCCTTCCTGGAGGCCGCCGGGCGGCGCAACGAAGGTGTGCGCCGCGAACTGGAGGAACTGCTCGGCGGCGCGTGGGAGCGCAGCGCCCCCTCCGAGGAGCGCCGCCGCCTCCAGCGCGAGCGCCTCGACCTGCCCTTCCTGCCGACCACCACGATCGGCTCGTTCCCGCAGACGCCCGAGGTGCGCCGCCTGCGGCGCGACCGCCGCCGGGGCCGCATCTCCGAAGACCAGTACGAGAGCGGCATCCGCGGCCTGATCCGGGGCGTCATCGAGCTGCAAGAGCGGATCGGCCTCGACGTGCTCGTCCACGGCGAGTTCGAGCGGACCGACATGGTCGAATACTTCGGCCAGCAGCTCGACGGCTTCGTCTTCACCCGCGGCGGCTGGGTCCTCTCCTACGGGAGCCGCTGCGTCAAGCCGCCCGTCGTCTACGGCGACGTGGCGTGGCGAGGGCCGATGACCGTCGCCGAGTTCGAGCACGCCCAGGGCCTCACCGAGCGGCCGGTCAAGGGCATGCTCACCGGGCCGGTGACGATCCTGAACTGGTCGTTCGTGCGCGACGACCTGCCCCGGGCCGAGACTTGCCGCCAGATCGCGCTGGCGCTGCGCCGGGAGGTGCTGGCGCTGGAGGCGGCCGGGGCGCGGGCGATCCAGGTCGACGAGCCGGCCCTGCGCGAGGGGCTGCCGCTGCGCCGGGCGGCGCGGCGGGGCTACCTGGACTGGGCGGTCGACGCCTTCCGCCTCGCCGTCGGCGGCGTGCAGCCCGCGACGCAGGTCCACACCCACATGTGCTACAGCGAGTTCAACGAGATCATCGACGAGATCATCCGCATGGACGCCGACGTGATCACCATCGAGAACGCGCGCGCGGGCAACGAACTGCTGCGGGCGTTCCGCGAGCGCGAGTATCCGAACGAGATCGGCCCCGGCGTCTACGACATCCACTCGCCGCTGGTGCCGTCGGTGGAGGCGATACTGGGGCGGATCGAGCGGATCTGCGAGGTGTTGCCGGCGCATAAGGTCTGGGTCAACCCCGACTGCGGGCTAAAGACGCGCCGCAACGAGGAGGCCGTCCCGTCGCTGGAGCACATGGTCGAGGCGGCCCGCCTCGCCCGCCGCCGCCTATCGCTTCGTGACACTTGATTCTGGGAGTGTGGCATGGCCCTCCGGACCAGAGGCCCTCGGGGCCGGTGGCCATCCTGGCCATGATTCACGGGCTGGAAGCCCGTGCCACCGAACCGCGGCCCATAATCTCAAGTGTCAGGGACCACTATCAGCCTGTTGAAGAACCGGCGCTGGCCGCGCCCGACAACCGCCGTTGCCCGCCGCCTTTGACTCGCGCCAGGGGCGCCGCGTAGACCCTTGCGCGCGTCGAGTCGTCCGTCCCCTCAATCGGGACAGCCGCCCCGGCGGGCGGCCACTTCGGCCGGAGGACCGATGCTCGGCGACTGGCTC
>CAYSWA010000020.1:0-46763 GCA_964434535.1 uncultured candidatus Brocadiaceae bacterium
GAGCGCGTCGGCGATCGTGGCGATCTCGTACACGGGCAGGATCACGAAGGCCCAGAAGACGCCCTGCCGCACCAGCTCGTTGCCGATGCTCCCGTTCGCCCTGTAGACGGCCCTGGTCAGGGGAAACGGCCCATACGTCATCGCGACCAGCAGCGCCGCCACGCCGACCGCCTTCCGGGCGCGCGCCGGGCGCCGCCTCAGCCTGCGCAGCACGTCAATCATCACTTGCCTCCGTTCCGGATGACCGCATCTGAGGGCGAGCGGCGGGGCCGCAGCTACTCCTCCAGACCCTCCCGGGCTTCTCGAACCGTCTGCCGGACGCCTTCGACGCCCTGGCGGAAGCTCTCTTCGACGTCTTCCCACGCGCGGGGTCCATCCCGGCCCAGTTCGCGCAGGTCTTGGCGAAGGGCGCGGAGCCGGGCCCGCACGCCGCTGGCGATCTCCTGGAAGCCCGACTCCGCCTCGCCGCCCTTCCGGCGGGCCCTGGCCCCGAGGCGGTCCAGGTCCCTTTCCAGCTCATCTATCCTGCGCTCGATCGCGGCGGCGGTTCCGTCCTCCGGCCGCGTTCCGCCGTCGCCGCTGCTTGCGCACCCGGCCGGCAGCAGCGCCGAGGCCATCGCAAGGATCGCCGCCGTTCGCAGCTTCCGCATGATTCCCGCCTTCCGAGCGGCGTCTGAGCACAGGCCGGATCGGCCCGCGCATGACCCTCACCGCCGTTCACGCTACACGTGCAAGAAGGCCCTGTCAAGCCGGTCCTTGCGAGACCGGCCGCCTCACCCCGGCTGGCCGTAGTAGGCGTCGGGGCCGTGCTTGCGCGTGAAGTGACGTCGCAGCAGGGGCGCGGGCAGGCCGTCGGCCTCCGCGTTCACCACCAGCGTCTGGAAGGCCATGCGGGCGACCTCCTCCAGCGCGATCGCGTTGCGCAGGGCCTCCCCGGCGTCCGCCCCGAAGGCGAACGGCCCATGCCCCGGCACGAGCACGGCCGGTACGGCCAGGGGGTCGAGCCCCCCGCCGGTGAACCGCGCCACGATCACCTCCCCCACGCTCCGCTCGTAATCCTCCTCTACCTCCTCGGCGGCGAGCTGGCGGGCAAGCGGCACCGGTCCGCTGAAGTGGTCGGCGTGGGTGGTGCCGAGGCAGGGGATCTCGCGCTCCGCCTGCGCCCAGCTCGTGGCGTAGGTCGAGTGGGCGTGCACGATCCCGCCGACGGCCTCCAGCCCGCGGTAGACGGCGAGCAGCGTCGGGGTGTCCGACGAGGGACGCAGCTCCCCCTCACTCGCCTCGCCGGTGGCCAGTGCGAGCACGACGATCTCGGCGGGGCTCAGCTCATCGTAGGGGACGCCGCTCGGCTTGACCGCCACCACGCCGGCCTCGCGCTCGACCTGGCTCGCGTTGCCCCAGGTCAGCACGGCGAGCCCGGCGGCGGGTATGCCCATGTTCGCCCGATGGACGGCCCGCTTGAGCGCCTCGTAAGCCATGGTCGCCTCAGTCGCAGGGGGGACGACAGGCCCGAATGCTCAATCTTCCTCGGCTGCGATGAGGTGCGCCGTCAGGACATCAGAGAGCGCCTTGCGCAGCTCATCGTAGAGCGCCGAGTTCGCTTCCCCTTCCCGAGCGACAAGGAGGTGCAGGGGGATGCCGAAATGATCCGACACCCTGGTCAGGAACCGCCGGCCCGGCCGGCGTCCGCCCTCCACCTGGCTCAGGTAGGACGGCGTAACGCCGAGCGCCTCGGCCGCTTCCTTCTGCGAAAGCCCGTGGGCCACCCTGAGGGCCTTCAGGGTGCGCCCCAGGTTCATGATTGTTGCCGTTTCGGACATGACTCTAACTCGTCAATGTAGAGAATGTGTAGAATGCCTGCCATCCTGTGCAGGCGTATTCAGATTCAACCTTTCGGCTCAGCATTTTTATCTTCCGGGTTTTCAACCGGGCGGAGCTTCAGCGCCAGATAGGCGATGTAGACGGCCGTGTGCGTCGCATTCTTCCGGCCCTCCGTTAGGGAAACCGCCACGCCCCGGTCAGATCAACGTTCGCTCCCCAACCGCCACTCAGTATACCGAGTTGACCAAAGGATGTCAAGACCTTAACTACTGGGTAAACTACTTTGTCTTCCTGGAGGCGAGGGTGGAAGTGTCTTCCCGGGCCGGTCCCAGGCGTTTCGCGCGCCGTCAGACGCGCACCCGGTCGCGGATGGCGAGCAGCTCTTTCATCACGTCATGGAGGGCGCCGCTGCCCTCGCGGGTGCCGAAGGCGTCGTGGAGGCGGCGGTAGAGGGCGAAGAGCGGCTCGTAGACCTTCGCCGCCTCGGGGTCGGGCTCGTAGCGCCGGGGGCGCACGGCGGTCATGGCCTCGGCGGCCTCGGAGAACCCGGCGTGGCCGCCGCGCTGCGGCCCGGCCACCACGGCGCCGGCCATGGCCGCCCCGAGCGCGCAGGTCTGGTCGCTGCGGGAGACCTCCATCGCGCGCCCCGTCACGTCGGCGTGGAGCTGCATCACCAGCGGGTTCTTCACCGGGATGCCGCCGCAGTTGACCACGCGCCGCACCTCCATCCCGTATTCCTCGAAGCGCTCCATGATGACGCGCGCGCCGAAGGCGGTGGACTCGATCAGCGCGCGGTAGATCTCCCCCGGCGTGCTGTGCAGCGTCAGCCCGACCAGCAGGCCGGTGAGACGCTGATCGACGAGCACGGTGCGGTTGCCGTTGTGCCAGTCGAGCCCGAGCAGTCCGCTCTGGCCGGGCTGGAGGCGCTCGGCCTCGGCGGTGAGGGCCTCGTGCGAGCCCTTCTCTGGGCCTCGCGGCTCCAGGTAGTTGACGAACCAGTTGTAGATGTCCCCCACGGCCGACTGGCCGGCCTCCAGCCCGTAGTAGCCGGGCAGGATCGACTCGGGCACGATGCCGCAGAGGCCGGGGATCTCGGGCAGGTCCTCCTCCAGCGGCCAGACCATCATGTCGCAGGTGGAGGTGCCCATGATCCTGACGAGCATGCCCGGGGCGATGCCCGAGCCGACGCCGCCCAGGTGTGCGTCGAAGGCGCCGACGGCGACCGGTATGCCGGCGGGCAGGCCGAGCCGGCCGGCCCACTCGGCGCAGAGGGAGCCGGCGGCGTCGGAGACGTTACAGGCATGGTCGGGCAGCGTGCGGCGCACGCGCGCGAGCCCCTCGTCGAGCGCGCCGAGGAACTGCTCCTCGGGATAGCCGCCCCATCCGGGGTTGAACATAGCCTTGTGGCCGGCGGCGCAGATGCCGCGCCTGAGCGCGGCCGGGGCGGTCGTGCCCGTCAGCAACGCCGGGATCCAGTCGGCGATCTCGACCCACGTGTGGGCCGCCTGGAAGACCTCGGGCGCGGCGCGCCGGCACCGCAGCAGCTTCGACCAGAACCACTCCGACGAGTAGACGCCCCCGCACTTGGCCAGGTAGTGCGGCCGCTCGCGCGAGGCCGCCTGCGTGATCTCCTCGGCCTCGGCGTGGGCCGTGTGGTCCTTCCAGAGCCACGCCATGGCCGCCGCGTTCTCGGCGAAACCGGCCTTGAGCGCGAGCGGTTCGCCCGCCGCGTCGACCGGCAGCGGCGTGCTGCCCGTGGTGTCGACGCCGATGCCGATCACGTCCTGCGGGCGGAACCCGCCGCCCTCCCGTGCGGCGGCCAGCGTTGTGCGGACGACTTCCTCGATCCCCTCCACGTAGTCCGCCGGGTGCTGGCGCGCCAGGTGCGGGTCGCGCGGGTCGAGCACGACGCCGGCCACGCCGCGCCGGTACTCGTGGACGGCCGTGGCGAGCTCCTCGCCGGTGGCGACGTCGGCGATAAGGGCGCGGACCGAGTTCGTGCCGAAGTCCAGTCCCATGGCGTACTTGCGGGTCATGTCGGCCTCCTCGCGAGGGCGCGCTCGGCTCGGTTCCTTCGCGCCGGGAAAGCTAACGCACCGGCGCCGCGCTGTCAACGCCGCCGGACCCGTTCGGTTGCGCCGGTCGCCGGGTGGGTTATGCTGGCACCCCGGCGTCGGGCCGAGCGCGGCATCGACATCCTGCTCAGGACCCTCGATCCGGCCTGCGTTAAGCTCTGCGTCGACGTTTACTGGGTCTACGACGGCGGCGAGGACCCGTCCGAGTTCATCCGGCGCTGGGACGAGCGCGTCGCCACGGTGCACCTGAAGGACCGCAAGGACGGCACCTTCTGCGAGGTGGGCCAGGGCGAGCTCGACTTCCCCGCCATCTTCGCCGCGATCGAGCCGCTCGGGCTGGAGTGGGTCGTCACCGAGCAGGACCGCACCGAGCGCGACCCGGTCGAGAGCATCGCGATGAGCCGGACCTACCTGCGCGACGAGATCGGTATCTGAAGGGAGCGACGAGGCGGACCTCTACGAGCTGTGCCTGGCCCGCGGGCCCGCCGGCTGGGCCCTGGCCGCCGACCCCACCGCCGGCCGCATCGAGTGGACCATCGCGCCCTGACGGCCCGGCTCACTCCAGGCCGAGGGCCTGCCAGTCGGGGGGCTCGAAGCCGGGGCCGGCCAGGTTGCGCATGCGCAGCTCCGCCTGATCGCGCAGCCGGCGCAGTTCCGTCCGCTCCGCCGCCGTCCAGCCGAGCCCGTTCGACGGGTGCAGGTGCCGCCAGGCGAGCGCGTGCACCAGGTAGTAGTCCCCCTGCCGGTAGGCGGCGCGCAGCTCCTCCAGCACGGCGGCGCGAAGCTGCCCCAGGACGGCCTCGTCGATCGGCTGGGGGCTGCCGCCGAGGCGGTAGCTGCGCGCGGTCGCGATGCGGCCGAGGGCGTCGCGGAGCGCGTGTCCCTGCACGCGGCGGGCGGCGGCCAGCTCGGCCATGCGGGCCTGTAGCGCCTGTGCCTCGTCCGTGCGCGGGGGCCCCGGCTGCGCGACCTGGCGGCCCAGCGCGCCGATCTGCTCGTCCAGCTCCCCCATGGTGGCGGCGATCTCTCGCGCCTCGGTGAGCGCGGCACCGTGTACCTGTTCGGCCCGCTGGCGGGCCATGCGGTCGACCATTGCCTCGCGCTGGGCCAGCTCGTCGCGGCGGACCCGGCCGAGCTGGCCGCGGAAGGCGGTGAAGGCCCCGAACGCAACGAGCGCCAGCAGCACCGTGCCCCAGGCCACGGCCAGGCACTTGTGCGCCGCCGCCCACGCCGCCGCCCTGTCCAGCGGGCCCGGGCGGTAGGCGCTGACGGGCTGGTGGGCGTGGTAGAGGCGGATGTCCTCGGCCAGCTCCTCGGCGTCGGCGTAGCGCAGGTCGGGGTCCTTCTGGAGCGCCTTCATGCAGACGGCGGAGAGGGCGCGGTCGATCCTTCCGGCGGCGGCCCGGTGGGGCGGGTCGGGGTCGTGGTAGAGGATGCGCTGCATCAGTTCCTCGCAGGTCTCGGCGGCGAATGGGCGCCGGCCGGTGAGCACCTCATAGAGGATGACGCCGAGGGCGAAGACGTCGGTGCCGAAGTCGACGAACTCCGGCATGCCCCACGCCTGCTCGGGGGACATGTAGGCGGGGGTGCCTTTGCGGGTGCCGGTCTGCGTGGCCAGCATGTCGGGGACGGCCTGTTCGCCGTCGAGCCGCTTGGCCAGCCCCCAGTCCATCACCAGCACCACGCCGTAGTCGTCGACCATGACGTTATCAGGCTTGAGGTCGCGATGCACCAGCGCCTGGGAATGGGCGTAGGCGATGGTCTGGCAGGCCTTCTCGAAGATGTCGAGCAGCCGGCCGACCTCGCGGGCCCGCCCGCGCTGGAGCTCGCTCATGGCGTCCAGTATCTGACGCAGCGTCTGCCCGCGCACGCGCTTCATCGTGTAGTAGAAGCCGTATTCGGGCAGCCAGCCGGCCGAGTACATCGGCAGCACGCCGGGGTGGTCGAGCTGGCCCAGGGTCTTCGCCTCGTGGAGGAACCGGGCGACGGCCTCGCGGTCTTCGGCCAGGTCGGGGTTGAGCAGCTTCATCGCCACCCAGCGCTCCAGGGTGGTGTCGAACACCTCGTAGACGACGCTCATGCCGCCCTTGCCGAGCACGGGCCCGAGCTTGTATGCCTCGTGTCCGCCGACGGTGGACGCCTCGAACTCCGGCGCCATCGGCTCGTCGGGGTCCTCGGCATGCTGCTCGTCAGCCATCGCCCTCTCCCTGGTCGGCACCTTCGCCCACCACGGGCGCCATGCGGCGCACGTCGGGGTCAGTGAATACGTCCTCGGCGTCGGTCGCGCGCGAGCAGAACAGCCACGCCACGGCCCCCTCCGGCCCGCCCTGGAACCAGTGCAGCATGTCCGGCGGCAAGCTGAGCTGATCGCCGGGAGCGAGGGCCGTCTCGCGCCAGACCGTGAAGTGCTGCCATCGGGGCGGCGCGGCGGCCTGCGGACGCTCGGTCGGCTCGCCCTCGGTGCAGACGTAGAGGCGGCCCCAGGCGCAGCGCAGCGTCTCCTCCTTGCCCGCGTAGTCGCCCTGCGGCGGATGGCGGTGCTCCGGGCAGGTCTGCCCCGCCAGCAGGGCCACGAGGCGGATGGCGAGCTGCCCGGTTTCGAGGACAGGCACGACCTGGAGGCCGAGCTCCCCGGCCATCCCGAGCCCGAAGTCGAGCACCTCCACCCCGGCCAGCTCCTCGGCCCGCAGCGCCAGGCCCGAGCGGCGCAGCAGCTCCCGCGCCCGCACCTGGAGCGTCTCATGTTCCTTGCGCGATATCACAGCAGCGACCTCACCAGGTGGCGGAACGCGCGGGCCGGGACCCCTTCGGCGAGGAACGCTTCGAGCCGCTCGGGGCCGATCTTCCCCACCAGCGCCTCGGCGTCCTTCATGATGGAGATGGTGGCGTTCATCTGCTCGACCGGCTCGCCGTCCCGGGTCAGCACGTCGTAGGCGAGCCAGCCGTCCCAGCCGATCCGGTGGAGGTAGAAGAGGGTCTCGATCAGGTCCCAGAGGTTGACCGAGCCGGGCAGCATGTCCCAGTCCCACTCGCGGGCGTTGTCGTTGAAGTGCACGTAGAAGAGCCGCCCGGCGCGGTGAGCCAGCGAGAGGGACTCGGCGGGGGTCTCCTTCGCCACCAGGGCGTGGCCGACGTCCAGGGTCACGCCGACGTTGGGCAGCCCGAGCCGCTCGCAGAGGTAGAGGGCGCGGCCGACGTCGCCGAGCACGCAGAAGTTGCGCGCTTCGTTGATCTTGTACTCCAGGCTCACCCGCACGTCGTCGCGGCGGGCGGCAGCGGCGGCGACGGCCTCCTCCAGCCACGCCCACTGCTTCAGGTAGTCGGCCTGGAAGCAGTAGTTATGGCCGTCGATCAGGGGGCAGCAGGTGACCATGCCGGCGCCGAGCTCGGCGGCCAGGTCCATGGCCGTCTTGAGGTCCGCCACGGCATCGGCGCGCACCTGCGGGTCGGGCGCGGTAAAGGAACCGGTCCGCCATTTGTCGGCCGACTTCACGTTCAGGTTCACCGCGCTGACCGGCAGCCCGCAGCCGCCGATCAGATCGACGGCGCGCTCGCGATCGGCGAACTCGGCCGGGTAGACCACCTCGATGCCGTCGGCGCCCTCGACCCGGCCGGCCATCTCGAGCCGCTCTTCCAGCTCGCGCGGCGGCTGGTACTGGTGGAACCTGTCCGCCTGACGGCCCATCAGGCCGAGCATCACCGAGTGCCTCAACGTCGCGTCCATCTTCCGTCCTCCCGTCGGCTCATTCGTGGTGGAGCGTGCGCACCGGGTCGAGCCGCGCCGCGCGCATCGCGGGCACCAGGCTGAACAGCAGGCTGCACAGGATCGCCCCGCCGGCCACGAGCGCGGGCATCACCACCCCGACGTGCGTCGGTATCTGCTCGAAGTAGTAGACGGTGGAGGGGAACGGGTCCCAGCCGATCGCGCTGCGCACTAAGCCCCGGACGACGTTGATGTTGTCGGCGAACACGATCCCGCCGGCCACGCCGAGGGCGGCGCCGAGCACGCCGATCGTCAGCCCGCAGGCGAGGAAGACCTGGCTGATCTGCCAGCGGGTGAAGCCGACCGCCTTCAGGATGCCCACGTCGCGGCGCCGCTCGTTGACCATCGTGGTCACGATGGAGAAGATCAGGAACTCGGCCAGCACCAGGATCAGGCTCATGATCAGGGCCTGGAGGAAGCGCTCCATCGCCACCGCCTCCAGGAAGGTGCGGCGCTGCTCCTCCCAGGTCACGATCCCCACCCCCCCGCCGGTGTAGTGCAGGGCGAGCCGCCCGTCGGGGCCGGCCACGAGCGCGCGGGCGCCCTCGCCGCCGAAGGCGGCGCGCCCGACCCGGCGCGGCCCCGCCGCGAGGACCTCCCCCGCCGGCCCGGGCTGATCGCCCGACCCGTAGGCGAGCAGCGTCCAGGTGGCCAGTCCGTCCTCGCCGGCCGTCAGCCCCACCCCGGAGGTCCAGCCGAAACCGACGCAGAGCACCGGCCCCGCGTGGGCCTGCCACGAGAAGAGCGGGCGCGCCGCCCCCCGATGGTAGAGCGTCGCCCGGCCGCGCCCGTCGCCGCTCAGGAGCGTCTGCCCGTCAGGGCTGTAGGCGCAGGCGGTCACCGGCGCCGGGTCATCCGGCGGCACGAACCCGCCGAGGCGCCTGCCCGTCTCGGCCTCGTAGGTGCGCACGGCCCCGTCCGCGCCGCCGACGGCCAGCTCCTCCCCCCGCGGTCCGAAGGCGAGCACGCGCGCCGCGCCGGCGGGGACGGCGGCCACCGCCAGCTCGTCCCCCGTCTCGGCGTCGAGCACGCGCACGCCGCCCGCTTCATCGCCGAGCGCGGCCAGGAAGCCGTCAGGCGAGAACGCCGCTGCCGCGATCGGCGCCGCCCCGGGGATCGTCTGCGCCCCCTCCCCACCCACGCGGGCGAGCCGCGCCGAACCGTCCGCGAAGCCGACCAACAGGCTCTCGCCCCTTGGGCCGAGCGCGAGCGCGCTCGGGGCGCTCACCTGCGCCGCAACTCCCGCCAGCTCCTCGCCCGTGGCCGCGACCTGCACGCTGACGCCGTCGGCCCAGGCGACCGCCAGCCGCGCCCCGTCGGCGCTGAGGGCCAGCGCAAGCGGCTCGCCCCTCGGGGCGGCCAGCTCCTTCAGCACGGCGCCTCGCGCCCATACCTGGTAGAGGCCCTCGCGGGCCGCCTCGGCGTTCTGGTAGTCGTCGAGCTTGACGCTCAGCCCGCTGACCGCGCCGCCGGACTCGACCAGCTCCGTGGCGGCGTCCAGCGAGAGGATCACGAACTGGCTGTCGTAGTCGTGGTTGCCGGTCTGGAAGACGCCGTTGATCGCGTACTTCCGCAGTTGCAGGCGCAGGTCGGGCGTGGCGGTCACCAGGACCAGAGGCTGCGGGTAGCGGTTGATCTCCCGCGGCACGTCGGCGAAGAAGGCGGCGCCGACGAAACAGCCGCGCAGCCGCCCGCCCGTCTCGGGGTCCGTGTACGTGCGCGCCAGGTCCGCCAGCCGGCCCACGACCATGTAGCCGGGCAGCTCGGCGACGGTGCCCTCCAGCTCGGGATGGACCCCCTTGAACAGCACGTGCAGCATCTTCCCGCTGCCGGACTGGCGGATCAGGCCCGCGCCGTCCACGTAAGGGGCGGCCCCGACGACGTGCGGCGCCCGGAGGGCCTTCTCCCGCCAGAGCGGCCAGTCGGACATGCCGTGCAGCCCGCCGGTGAGCGGCTCGACCTTCAGGTCGCTCAGGTAGCCGCGGATGGCGGCGGTGAGCTGGACGTGGAAGCCGGTGAAGACGCTCATCACCACGATCAGCGTCCCCACGCTGAGCATGATGCCGAGCACGGCGAGGTAGGAGAGCTTCTTCTTGAGCAGGTAGCGCAGGGCGATGCGCAGCGGGGCGGGGCTCAGGGCGGAGGCGCGGGCCGGTCGCGGCGGGGCCGGGCTCAGGAGCTTCTCGGGCATAGGGGCCTTCCGCAAGGGGCGGCGCGAGCGACGAAGATATGATTACCGAAGCGGGTGGGAATCGGCAAGTGGGCGGCCGCCAGCCTTTTCGCCCTTGCCTCTGTGGTCCTCCGCCTGCGCGGCGGTCCCTGCGTTGAAATCCTCTATGTTTGCAGGGCCGGCCTTCGCCTGCTATAATGCGCTTCCAGCCCGGATACCCGCTCACAGGAGCACAGAAGTGGCCAGAGTCTGCGCAGTATGCGGCAAGGGCACCACGGCGGGGCGCCAGTACGCCCGCCGGGGCCGGGCGAAGCGGCTGGGCGGCGTCGGCATCAAGACCACCGGCGTGAGCAACCGCACGTTCCGCCCCAACCTCCAGCGCGTGCGCGTGCTGGTCAACGGCGCGCCGAAGCGGCTGCGGGTCTGCGCCAAGTGCATCCGCAGCGGCAACGTCACCAAGGCCCCGCGATAGGGCCCTCCATGGCGATTACCCGCCAGGAAGTCGACTACGTGGCGCACCTCTCGCGCCTCGCCCTCAGCGAGGCGCAGAAGGAGCGCTTCGCCGGCCAGCTCGACGCCATCCTCGCCTACATGGAGAAGCTCAACGAGCTGGACACCGAGGGCGTCGAGCCGATGGTCCACGGCATCGAGGGCGCCGAGCCGGTCCGCCCCGACCGCCTCCGCCCTTCGCTGCCGCAACGCGAGGCGCTCGCCAACGCCCCGCACAGCGCCGAAGGCTGCTTCCGCGTGCCCCGCATCATCGAGTAGCCCGCCCCGCACCCTTCCGCCCGCCCCGCTCGCGGTAGAACGAGGCCGACGGTCCGCCGGCCGTGAACAGCATCGCGAACCGCGTGACCAGGACCCCCAGCAGCACGTAGCCGAGCACGACCTGGGAGCTGAGCAGGAACTGCCCCAGCGCGCTGTTGGGCGCCGCGTAGACGTCGCCGAAGCCGAGCGTGGTCATGGTGACGATCGAGAAGTACAGCGCGTATCCGAACCCGAACGGCTCTCCCGGTCCCTCCGCCCAAACGGCCACGACCGAGTGGGGAAACGCGGCATAGGCAAGCGCGAACAGGACCGCCAGCAGCGCGAAGACCCCCAGCACCCGCCACGTGGAGCGGCCGTAATCGCACGTGATCCAGAACAGCCACGCCGCCGGCGCCAGCAGCCGATGGCGCCGGTACCAGTGGCGCCAGCGCTCGCGCCGCACGTTGTACTGCAGAAGCTGCTTCAGTCCGGGCTCGATACGCATGCCATCAAGCGGCACCCCCGTGAAGTCGCTGGCCAGGTCCACCCGCTCGGTCAGCAGCAGCGTCTCGCCGTCCACCTTCGAGTAAGCGCAGCGAGCCCCCCGCAGATCGACCCCGCGAAGGTTGGCGCCCCGCAGGTCCGCCTCCAGGATGCGCGCCCCGCGCAGGTCGGCGTCGACCAGGATGGCCCGCTGGAGCTCGGCTCCGACCAGGACGGCCCCCCGCAAGTCGGCGCCGACCAGGATGGCGCCGGGCAGCTTGGCGCGCGCCAGGTTCGCCCCGTGCAGGTCGATGCGGCGCAGGGCCGGGCGCTCGCCCTCCTCGCCGAGCGTCACGCCCTGGAGCCAGACCTTCACGGCCGGGTTGGCCCGGCGCCACTCGTTCCACGCCGCCGCGTCGCCGTCCCGCACGCACTGGCGCAGCAGCGCGAGCTGGTCCTCGTCGATCGTGTTCTCGCCCAGGCGCAAATCAACGCTCTGGCCCGACATTGCGGCCTCCTCCCCTGCGGGCTCGCCACCGACGAGTGTACCCGCACGGCGCCGGCCAGGGCAACCGGCCGGCGCTCGACACCAGCGGGCGGCGGCGTATAATCCCCGGCACACTAACCGGGGAGGAACGCCGTGGCTTTCGAGATCCGCCGGGGGACCAACATATCGCACTGGCTCTCGCAGAGCGGCGCGCGAGGGGAGCGGCGCCGCGCCTACTTCACCCGCCAGGACGTGGAGTGGCTCGCCGGCATCGGGCTGGATCACCTGCGCATCCCGATCGACGAAGAGCAGATGTGGGACGAGGACGGCCGCCGCGAGGACGAGGCGTTCGAGCTGCTCACCGGCGCCCTCGACTGGTGCGCCGGCTGCGGGCTGCGCGCCGTGGTCGACCTGCACATCCTGCGCGGCCACCACTTCCTGGCCCAGGAGAAGCCGCTCTTCACCGACCCCGCCGCACAGGAGCACTTCTGCGACCTGTGGCGCGACCTGTCCGAGGCACTCGGCGAGCGCCCCCTCGGCATGGTCGCCTACGAGCTGCTCAACGAGGCCGTCGCCGACGACCACGAGGACTGGAACCGCGTCGCCCACGCCGCCTTCGCCGCGATCCGCCAGCGGGAGCCGGAGCGGACCGTCGTGCTCGGCTCCAACAAGTGGAACGTCCCCGAGACGTTCGAGGCGCTCCGGGTGCCCGACGAGGCGCGCCTGATCCTCACCTACCACTTCTACATGCCCCTGATGCTCACGCACTACCGGGCGAGCTGGACGCCCCTGCACCCCTACCGCGGCCCGGTCCACTACCCCGGCCGGCCGGTCACCGAGGAGGAGCTCGCCGCCGTCGACCCCGAGACGCTCGAGGCGATGGGCATCGCAGCGGGCGAGCTGGACCAGTGGATGCGGGAGCAGGTCGAGCGGATAACGGCCCACTACGACCGCGAGGTGCTGGAGGAGCTGATGGCCCCGGCCTTCACCGTCGCCGAGCAGACGGGGCTGGCGCTCTACTGCGGCGAGTGGGGCTGCGTGAAGGAGACGCCCGAGCCGGACCGGCTGCGCTGGTATGCGCACATGCGCTCGATCTTCGCGGAGCGCGGCGTGGGCTGGGCAAACTGGGACTACAAGAGCGGCCACTTCGGCCTGCGCCCCGGCGGCGAGCCGGACCAGCCCCTCATCGACATCCTGCTGGGGTGAGGGAGACGGGAACTCAGGGCGCATCGGGCTCGGCCGGGGCGAGCTCGATCAGCTCGATGCCCTCGGCGGCGCCGCAACTGTCCCGGCGGTAACATCACTCCGGACCGCACACGTGCAGTGCAGCAAGGCAGCCTCCGTCTACGGGCGGTCACCGGCCAGCGGGCGAAGCACGGCACCGACGGCCAGGACGCCAACCGCCATGATCAGCAGCATACGCGGCACGCCTGCCGGCAGCTCGCGCAGGAGCATGAGCGCCAGCAAGGCCAACACAACCGCGCCGCCGATGGACCCCGGGCTACTCGTGCGCATCGTTACCCCTCGTGGGTTAGGGTTCAGTCCGCCGGAACGACTCGCACTCGCTCGCTGCGACTCGGTGTCACCTCAACCAGCCAGCCACAGGCGCTTGTTCGTTCTGCTGCCCTCATCTGGCGGGAGGCTCGCTGTCAGTCTCTCCGAGTGAATATCTGCGCTGCATGTACTCCTCGGTCACTCCGTCAAAAGGGGGCGGCTCTGATTCCCTGGTGATCCTCGCGAACCGCGCCACACCTTCTTTTTTGGCCTTCTGATCCAGGTCCCAGATATTGTCAATGACTATACCGACAATACCGACAACGTTGCTCGCGATCACCGTGGCAGTTCCGGGGTCGAAGCCCTTCGTTACCTGCGGCCGCGTGTCCTCAGCAGCCTCCAGGAAATCCTTAGCGTCACCTGAAGCCTTGTGCTGAGCGTAATCACTCGCCGGCACGTTGACCTCTTGCGTCATCTCTACCCTTGAGCGCATGGCGGACAGGAATCCTCTCGCGCTACCTGCAGCGCGGTTGTAGAGCTCTTGCATGCGTTGGTATTCGTCGCTCTCAGCATTCGGGTGCTGCCGCTTAACCTGGTAAGCAGCCATTTCCATCTCCCGGATATCGGTCAGGCAAGCCTCCACGCCGCCAGTGTCCTGGACGCTGAAGCATCCAGACGAGAGAAAGAGACAGGACACCAGAACAACCGAGACTCCGGCTCTGTAAATGCTCACGCTTACGTCCTCCGGGACGTTAGGAGACTTCAGTTGGAGCGCCCAAGTAGCCGACAAGGTAGTCACGGCTGTCAGGGACAGCCGAACAAATGCCGGCAACTCCTCACGGCCGACAAGTCCAACGGCCCTCCTTTCGGGTTCGAGTGGGATGGAGCGCAGAACAGCATGCCAGGTTCTTACTCTCGTTAGCGCAGGTACGCGATCCAGCGATGACCCCCGCCGGGCACGCCTTACAGGAAGAGCTGGCGGAGCTTCTCCGTGTCCTCCGCTAGCATCGGTCACCTCGTGCCGAATCTGCTCTGGCAGAACGCATCCACTACAGGATGGCATGCTGGGACGGCCAAGGCGTCAAGCAGAGCAGGCGCTGGCTCGCCAGCCATAGCTGAACCGTTGCCTGCCCGCGTCCGCCCTAAGCGACGCCCCCTATGCGCAACATGAGACACCGATCAGTGCGCTCTCACGCTTTCAGGCGCAGCGTCACGATCTGGAAGGGGCGCAGCTCCAGCGCCACGTGGCCGTCCGTCACCTCCAGGTCCTCCTGCGGCTCCTCCAGCATGTTCGCCCGGCTCGCCGCGTAGAGCGGCAGCGTGGTGGCGAGCGTGCAGCGCGTGGCCGTGCGCTTGGACTCGTAGAGCCGCACGATCACGTCGCCCGAGCCGTCCTCGGCCGGCTTGACCGTCTCGATGACGACGTTCGGCGCGTCGAGCGAGAACAGGCTCCGCTCGCCGGCGTCGCCGGGGGCGGTGGTCACGGGGCAGTTCAGCTCGTAGCCCTCGCGCACGAGGCCGCATTCGCCGAAGCTGCCGTTCCAGGCGTAGAAGGCGTAGGTGAACTGCTGCGTGCCGAGCTCGGCGTGCATGTCCGGCGCGATGGGCGACTTCAGCAGCGTCAGCTTGATCGTGTTGCCGAGCACGTTGACGCCGTACTTGCAGTCGTTGAGCACGGCGCAGCCGCGGCCCTCTTCGGCGAGCGCCGTCCACTTCTGGTTGGCCACTTCGAAGCGGTCGGCGTCGAACGGGCGCGAGCGGTGATTGGGGCGCCGCACGTGGCCGAACTGGATCTCGTGGATCGCCTCGCTGGCGTGGATGCCGACGGGGAAGGCGACCTTCAGCAGCTTGTGGCGCTCGTGCCAGTCGATGGTGGTCTCGAAGTCCACCCGCCGGCTGCCCCGCCGCAGGAGCACGTCCTGGACCACTTCGCTCTCGTGCAGCCGCCGCCGGATGCGCAGCACGGCCACCAGCGGGCCGGCCGCCACGACGGTGAACTCGGCCGACTCGGGCAGCTCGACCGGCTGGTCCTCGTACATGCTGTCGATGTCCCACGCGTCGAACCAGCTCGGCACGTCCTTGTACATGCGGAAGCTGTTGCACGGCCCGGCGGCGAGCTCGCGCGCGGCGTCCTTGTCGTAGACGCTGCTCAGCTCTGCGCGCTCGTTGAACTCCAGGCGCAGGTGCTCGTTCTCCAGCAGGCGCTGCTCGGCTACGAGCGCGTTCTGGGCCTCGGCGGGCTCGCCGGGCCTGAGCGAGACCCATCCGCAGGCCGGCACCGTGGCCTCGGCGAAGCTCCGGCCCTCAAGCTCCTGCACGGGCAGCGCGCGGCCGCCGGCGGCCGCGCCGCCGAACTCCTCCGGCAGCGGCACCAGCGCCGTGCGCTCCCAGGAGAGCGAGTTGAGGGCGGTGACGGCGAGCGTGTCCTCGTTGGTCAGCGCGGCGGCGGCCCGCTCGGCCACTTCGCGCGCGGCGGCGACGGCCTCGGCCTGCGCGGCCTCGGCCTCCTCGTAGACGCGCCGGATGGAGGAGCCGGGCAGCACGTCGTGGAACTGCTGGGTCAGGACCTTCTTCCAGGCGGCGTCCATCCGGTCGGCGGGGAAGCCGAAGCCGGCGCGCACGGCTGCGGCAACGCCCCACATCTCGGCCTCGCGCAGGGCCAGCTCGGCCTTCCGGTTGCCGCGCTTGGTGCGGGCCTGGGAGGTATAGGTGCCGCGGTGGCACTGGTAGTAGAGCTCGCCCACGTAGCGGTTGTCGGGCACGCCGCGCTGCTCCAGGTCCCGGAAGTACTCGACGGGGGCGGCGATCTGCACGCGGGGGCAGCCCTCCAGGTCGGCCTCGCGGCGGACGTACTCGAGGTGCTCGCGGGTCGGGCCGCCGCCGCCGTCGCCCCAGCCGAAGGGCATCAGGCGGGTGGAGACGCCGCGCAGGTCGCGCAGCTCCCGCCAGCGCCCGATCACGTCCGAGGGGCGCATCTGCGAGTTGTAGTCGTTGCACAGGTGCACCAGCACGCCGGAGCCGTCGATCCCCTCCCAGATGAAGGTGTGGTGGGGGAAGGGGTCGCCCCCGTGGTAGTTCCAGAAGATCTTGGCCGTCGAGAAGTACTTTACCCCGCAGCCGCGCATGATCTGCGGCATGGCGCCGCAGTAGCCGAACACGTCCGGCAGCCACATCAGCTCGGTCTCGACGCCGAACTCCTCGCGGTAGAACCGCTTGCCGTGCACGAACTGGCGGATCAGGCTCTCGCCGCCGGTCACGTTGGTGTCCATCTCCACCCAGGTGCTCCCGTCGGCGATCACGTGGCCGCCGGCGACGGCCTCCTTGACCCGCTCGTAGAGCGCCGGGTAGTGGTCCTTGACCATCTGGTAGAGCACGGGCTGGCTGTGGAGGAACTTGTGCTCGGGATACCGGCCGGCGAGCTCGATCTGCATCGAGAGCGTGCGGGCCGCCTTGCGGACGGTCTCGGCGAGCGGCCAGAGCCAGGCCACGTCGAGGTGGGCGTGGCCGTAGGCGAACATCAGCGGCGAGGTCGAGCCGTTCCGGCACTCCAGCAGCGGGCGGAGCCGCTCGCGACCGGCCCGGATCGTCTCCATCATCTCCTCGCGCGGCAGCTCCAGGTCGACGATCAGCGTGAAGTCGCGCAGGCCCTCCTCGATCTGCATCACGCGCAGGGACTTCTCGTCGAGGCTCTCGCGCAGGTGCCAGAGCGTCTCGACGTCGATCCAGAGCTGGAAGGCGTCCTCGTGCCAGACGCCGAAGGTGCTGCGCCCGACGGTGCGCTGGGCCGCCGGGGGCTCGGGCACGGTCTGCCAGCCGTGGGGCACGGGCCCCTCGCCGACCGGCGTGGGGCCGTGGCCGGCGTATGCCTCGACCAGCAGGTCGCAGGTGGTCCCCGGCTCGGCGCTCTCGGTCAGGGCGGCGTGGCGCATGCCGACGGCGCGCCCGTCGAGGAAGACGAGCTTCTCCGCGCCGGGCTCTATCTCGGCGCGCACGATGCAACCGGCCGCCTCCTCGGGGATGGTCACGCGCGCCTTGAACCAGCCGTACTCGTACTTGCCGCCCCACCGTGTGCCGGGGGGCATCGGCTCGAAGGAGCCGCCGGCGGCCTGCTCGGGCGCGAGATGGTCGAGGGTGGTGAAGCCGCTCAGTTCGACGTCGCCGAGCGGCTCATAGAACTGCGTGGCCAGCACGCGGCGCCAGCGCTCGATGCGGGCGCGCCATTCGCGGGTCAGTGCCATGGGGGCCTCGGATGGCGGGGGTGGAGAAGGCGCGGGGCCGGCTGCCCCGCAGGCGGCCCTTATAGCCCCGCCGCGCCCGGCCGTCAAGCGCGCGGGCGCGGCGCCGTCGCCCCGCACTCCGCACTGCGCATTCCGCACTCGGTCCTTGTGCTGGGGGCCGTCGGTCGGGCTATAATCAACGCCTAAGCAGCGCGCCGCTGGCGCCGAGGGGGAGCCCGGGGCGGGGGAAGGCAACCATGGACCAGCACTCGGACGAGCCCTTCATCGCGACGCCCCGCCCTCCTGCCAGCGAGGGGCTGCTCGTCACGCCGTCGGGGCGGCGGCGCGGCGGGCTGCGCATCTACGTCAAGGTGGACATGGAGGGGCTGAGCGGGATCGTCAGCCCGGAGCAGGTCCGCCCGGGCAGCCCCGAGTACGCCGCCGCCCGCCACATGCTCATGCACGACCTCGGCGCCGTGCTCGACGGAGCGTTCGCGGCCGGCTGCTCCGAGGCCGTGGTCTACGACATGCACGCCGACGGGCGCAACCTGGACCTGGAGACGCTGGACCGCCGCGCGATGCTGATCGCCGGCCGGCCGCTGCCCACCAACGGCTTCTACTACGGGCTGGAGGGGAGCTTCGCCGCGCTCTTCCTGGTCGGGGCTCACGCCCGCGCCGGCGCCGGCCACGCCCTGATGCCGCGCACCTACGCCGAGGACATCGCCTGCGTGCGCGTCAACGGCACCGAGGTCGGCGAGATCGCCCTGGAAGCCGCCATCGCGGGCAAGTTCGGCGTGCCGCTCGCCTTCGTCTCCGGCGACTCCGGCAGCGTGCGCGAGGCCCGCGAACTGCTCGGCGACGAGGTAGAGGCCGTCGAGGTGAAGCAGGCCGTCACGGCCACCAGCGCCGTCTGCCTGCCGGCCGCCCGCACCGGCAAGATGCTCCACCAGGCCGCCGAGCGGGCCGTGCGCCGCGCCCACACCGTGCCGCCGCTCGTCTTCCAGTCGCCCACCACGATCGAGGTCACTCTCCGCAGCCCGGACGGCGCCGCCGCACTGGCGAAGATGCCCGAGGTCGAGCGGACCGGCGAGCGCACCGTCCGCGTCAGCGGCGCCAACATACTGGCCGCCTACAAGGCGTTCGTGCTCGCCCGCGCGCAGAACGGCAAGGCCTGATCACTGCGGCGGCGCGACCTCGTCCGGCGCCAGCTCCAGCGCGCTCTCGCCCTACCTGCCTGCGCATTGTCGCCTCCCCGTCGGCTCGCCCGAGGAGGCCAGTTTGCTTTTGGGTTGAACGCTCACGTATACTACGCGCAACTGTCCCGACCCGCAGCCTGGGAGCCCCCATGTCCCCCGCCAGGCGAACCCGGACGTTCTACCAGGTCCTCGGCGTCGATCCCGGCGCCAGCCACGAGGAGATCCGGCGCGCCTATCGCAGCAAGGTGCTGCTCTGCCACCCGGACCTGCGCCACGCGCCCGCCGACCCGGCCCAGTTCCGCCACGTGCGCCGCGCCTACGAGGTGCTCGGCAACCCGGCCGAGCGGCGCCGCTATGACCAGACGCTCGGCATCGGCGAGTACGCCGGGCGCGCCCGGTTCCAGCGCCGCCGGTTCGACCACCTCTTCGAGAGCCTGTTCAGGCGGCTGCGCGTGGCCCTGGACGCGAGCATCCGTCTGCCCGCCGACGAGCCCCGGCAGCGCCGCCGCGCCGGCTGAGGGCGCCCCGCCCTCACTCGATGAACATGAACCACGACCCGGGTGCGCCGCAGATCGGGCACTTCTCCGGCGCCGCGTCCTCCACCGTGTTGCCGCAGCCACGGCAGACGAAGATGCTCCGGTAGGGCAGGTCCTTGCCCGCCTCCAGGCTCTCCAGCGCCTTGCCGTAGAGGTCGTGGTGGATCTGCTCGACCTGCATCGCGAGGTCGAAGGACTCGCGCGCCTCGTCGCGCTGCTCATCGTCGGCCGTCACGATGAAGGCCGGGTACATGGACTTGAACTCCTCGGCCTCGCCGGCCATGGCGGCCTTTACGTTCTGGGCGGTCTCGCCGACGGCGCCCATCGCGTCGATGTGGTTCTGGGCGTGGACGGTCTCGGCGGCGGCCGCCGCCCGGAACAGGCGCGCGATCATCTTGTGGCCGTCCTCCTCGGCGCGCCGGGCGAAGGCATGGTAGCGCTGATTGGCCTGGCTCTCTCCGGCGAACGCCTGCTTCAGATTCTCGTCGGTTGCGGCCATGATGAAGACACCCCCCGCTGCGCTCGGCAGCACTCAGGTAGGGACGGGGCCGCGCAGCCCCCTGCGCGGCAGAAGGGCAGAATACCACGGCCGCCCCGCCCCATCAAGGCCGGCTCGACTGGCACGAGCGCCAGCAGGGCGACGGCGGCCCGCCGCGCGGAGCGGCGGGCTGCGGCGTGGGATGCGGCATCGGCGGTCATCTCTCGTCCTCCGCGGCTCGGTTCGGTCGGGCTCCATTATGGCCGCAGGCGGCACCCCGCCCGCAAGCGGAAAGCGCCGCTTATGGCTTGCGCCGGGGGCCGACGCCGGGTCTACTATGGGCGAGCCAGCACTGCGGAGGTGCGCCGGCCATGGCATCGCAGCCAGCCGCCGAAGGCGAGTGCGCCGAACAGCAGCGCTTCGAGACGCTGATCGGCGTCGAATACGTCTGTGACGAAGACGGCATCGCGACGGTCCAGGACGGGCGCGAGCTGGACCGGATGGCGTGGGCCGACGTGCTGACCACCCGCCACTGGAGCGGGCGGAGCGTCGAGTACCTGGACCTCTACGCGCAGGGCCGCCGGTTGCGCTGCGTTCTTACTTCCGTGCCCGACCGGGAGGATTTCGAGCGCGCCGTCCAGCGGCGGCTCGCCTCGCGCGAGGAGGAGCTGCGGGGCGAGCCGACCATCGTCTTCACCTACCCCGCCCCCCTGCTGCGCCCGATGCTGGCCGGCGCCGTGCTGCTGGCGCTGGCGGCGGTGGCGCTGACGGCCTACCTGCTGGGCAAGGCGCCGCCGGTGCTGGGCGAGGTGGGCGGGCCGGCCGACCTGGCCGACTCGCTGAGGCGGGGGCACGTGCTCGCCTACGCGGCGCTGGTGCTGGCGCTCGGGCTGGCGCCGGCCATCGTGGCGGTCGAGCTGTTCCGCATGTGGCGCTGCATGCGCCGCAGCGCTCCCCTGGCGCTGCGCAGCCGAACAGTGGTGACCGCCGCCGGCACCGAGCGAGAGCAGGCGCTGCCTCTGGCGGACGTGGTCGCCGTCCGACACACAGGGCCCCGGCTGCATCTGCGCACGGCGCAGGGGCGGGGGCTGCTGGTCTGCTGCCACCTGCTCTCGCACGGGGAGCTGTTCGCCGAGGAGCTGCGGCGCCGCCTGGCGGCGGCCGGCGCGCGCTACCAGGAACGGGGCGGGCCGCGCTGGCGGGCGCTGCTGCTGCGGGTCGCGCTCTACGGGGCGCTGGCGGCGCTGGTCTGCCTGGTGCTGGTGGCTCTGGCCCGCCTGACCGGCTGAGCGCGGCTCAGAACTGGGGCAGCCGGTCGGCCTCGACCTGGAGCATCTCGTCGGCCATCTCGCGTATCTCGTGCAGCGAGAGCGCGGCCGCCGTGAGGGGATCGTAGGCCAGGGACCAGAAGAGCATCTCCCGGTCGCCCGTCATCGCCGCCTCGGCGCCCATCGTCACCGAGCGGATGGCCATGCTGTTGAGCGCGGCCAGTTGCGGCGGCAGCTCGCCCACGTGGCAGGGGTGCACGCCGCTGCCGTCCGCGTAGCAGGGCACCTCCACCGAGCAGCCCTCGGGCAGGTTGGTGATCAGGCCCGTGTTGCGCACCGTGGCGTTGAAGCGGAACGCCTCGCCGGTCTCGACGGCGTTGATGATGTAGGAGCCGTACTCGTGGCCCCGCTCCAGGGGGAGCGGTTCGGCGGCCCGGGCCTTCTCGCAGAGATTGCGCATGTGTTCTTCACGGACGGTGGTGTAGATGTCCTTGATGTAGCCCGTGGCGCCGTTCATGCCCTCGCCCTGGTACTTGTCGATCAGGTCCTGCCGTTTGCGGAACCAGGGGTTGTACTCGCTGTTGTGGCCGCTCGACTCGGTCACGTAGTAGCCGAGGTGGCGCAGCATCTCGACGCGGGTGGTGTTGCGGGTGTACCAGCCCTCGTCCGCGAAGGCGGCCCGGCGGATGCGATCGTAGGCGTCCTCGCCGCGCACCTCGAAGGAGAGGACCCACGCCTGGTGATTGATGCCGGCCGTCCAGGAGCTGCACTCGGCCGGGTCCGCCTCCAGGATGCGGGCCAGCTCACGGTGGGCGCCCTGCACGCTGTGGCACAGGCCGATGAGGCGGACTTCGGCCTGCTCCCGCACCCCGTGGCAGAGCAGAGACATCGGGTTCGTGTAGTTGAGCATCAGGGCGTCGGGGCAGAGCTCCTCCATGTCCCAGGCGATCTCGAGCATGGCCGGCAGCGTGCGGCAGCCGCGCAATACGCCTCCCGGGCCCATGGTGTCGCCGATGCACTGGTCGACGCCGTGTTTGAGGGGGATGTCGATCTCGTCGGCGATCGGCTCGCGCCCGCCGACCAGTATCGAGACGATCACGTAATCCGCGCCGTCCAGCGCCTCGCGCCGGTCGGTGGTCGCGATGATCTGGGCCGGGTGGGCGCCCTGCTCGACCATGCGGCGGGCGATGCTCTCCATGTAGCCGAGCGGCTCGGGGTCAATGTCCATCAGCCGGAAGGTGGAGCCGGCCAGGGCGGGGAAGCTGAGGCAGTCCCGGATCATGGCCTGGGCGAAGACGTGGCTTCCGGCGCCGATGATTGCGATCTGTGCCATCTTGCGGCAGTCTCCCGTGCGCAGGATGTGCGGGTAGTGGGCCGCGGTTCGGTGGCACGGGCTTCCCGCCGGGCCATGCCACACTCCCAGAATCAAGTGTCACGAAGCAGTAGGCCCGGCCGGCACCCGGGGCCGTCGGGGCGAGAAGGGGGCATTGTAGCGCGGCGAGCAGGGAACCGCGAGCGAGGGCGGCAGCCGCCGCCCGACCCGTCTACTCCTCGCCTTGCTCGGCGACGAAGGCGAGGGCCTGCTGGCGGTCCTCGAACAGATGGAAGAGCCGGTGCACGTGGGTGATCTCGAACAGCTCGGCGATCTGAGGTCGGAGACCGAAGACGGCGAGCTTGCCGCCCGCCTTCTCCATCTGCAGGTGGGTCTCGATCAGCGTGGCCAGGCCGCTGGTGTCCATGAACCTCAGCCCCGACAGATCCACCAGCAGGGCGGAGTCCCTGCGCACGTGCTTCAGCAGCACCTTGCGCACGTCGGGGGCGGTATTGATGTTCAGCTCGCCGGCCAGCGCCACGGCGGGATGCCCCTCGACCTCTTCCTCGGTGATCTGCACCTCATGCATGGCGGCGTCCTTCACGATTGCAGCCCTCCTGGATCGGTCGGTATCGCTCAGAACTCCTCCACCGTCTGAAGCAGGTAGACGCGGAGCGGCTCGGCCTCCAGCGCTCCCTCCTCGGTCTCGACGGGGCGGCCGGCGATCACCTCGAACGCCTCGGCCCCCTCCTGCAGAGGCCAGCGGAACGCGGCGCAGCTCCACAGGACGCGCACGTCGGGGTCGGAGCCTTCCCAGAGCACGCCGCGCCCTTCCGCCAGCAGCAGCGAGCGCTCCATGTGCTCGCGCACGGCGTGGTATGCCTTGTTGATCGCCGCCAGGGCCGGCTTGCACCAGCGCGCCAGGCGCCCGCCCATGCCCCGCTCCGCGTCGTAGACGAAGGCATAGCTGAGCCGGTTGGCCGCCCCGCGGAAGTATGCCTGCACGGGCTCGTCGTCGGCCTCCACGACGTCTTCATAGGGGAAGGCGAGGACGCGGTCGCGGAACATGAACTCGGCGCCCTTCACATGGGCGTAAGGGTGCCGCGCGCAGGGGTCGGCCAGGCCCTCCACGCCCGTCAGCGGGCAGCTATAGCCGATCTTCTGGAGCGCCTTCATGAGGCGCAGATGGCCCTCGCGCAGGCTCCGCACGCGGCTGGGGCCCTGGTCGGGGTCCGGCACGCCGTCCTCCGGTCTCTCCGAGCGCGACCAGGCGAACGGGCGCGCCGCGTCTGCCAGCGCGTCGTCGGCGAACAGGGCGTCCACGCCGACGCTGTGCTTGAGGCGCTGGAAGTGCTCGATGAGCGCCTCCTGCGCCGTCTCGTCGCACAGGGCCGCCGCCAGCACCCCGGCGCCGTCGCCGCCGCGCAGCGCCTCGGGCGGCTCCTGCCCATCCATCGCCGCCCGGATGAGCCAGGGCGCGCAGCAGTCGGCCACCGACGCGGCGAGCTCCAGCCCCCGGTGATGCGCGTGATCGACGCACTCCTGCGCCCGCCGCTGAGCGCGGCCGACGGCCCTGGCGCCGCGCCCATCCTCCGGCGCCAGCCGGCGGATCAGCCCCGGCACGTAGGCGCGCTGGCAGCCGGCGCGCGCCAGCTCGTCCAGGGCGCGCTGGGCCGCCTCGCCGTGGCCGGCCTCGCGCAGCAGCAGGTGGCTGGCGACCACCGCCGGCTCGCGCCTCAGACCCGTCTTCTCGGCATAGCCGGCGTAGAGCTCCTCGCGCACGGCGCAGTAGCAGTTGCCGTGGGCCGTCTCGTCGGCCGGCGGCTCGGCGACGAGGACCTGCAGGGCGGGGAACTCCAGGCTGCCCCCCAGATCGCCGCAGAGCTGATGCCAGTGGACCAGGTGGTTGGTGCCGGCCGCCTTGTGGAAAAGCGAGCGGCAGTGCAGCGGCTCCGCGAAGGCGGTGACCAGCAGGTCCCGCCGGTCGAACTGGTAGGTGAAGCCCTGGAGCGCGCTGAACAGGGGCAGGAACTGCTGGAACGGGCCGCCCTCCCCGCCGGCCGGGCAGAGGGCCGTGCTGTAGGCGTCGGCCTTGTTCTGCACGGTCTTGCGCGGCTGGCAGGACGGGGCGGCCATCCAGAAGGAGTTGCCCGTGGCGCGGCCGCCCAGCTCCCAGGTGGCGCGGTCGTGGATGCGGTGCAGGCTGTACTTGCGCGAGCGGAACTTGTAGGCGTAGCTGAAGCCCACGAACGGCACGCCGCCGAGGGTGCGCTCGAGGGCGCGGATCGTCACGCGCACCACTCCGCCCCGGTCCCGCTCGGGGGGCTGCTCCCAGGGCCCGACGTTCCAGCGGTCACGGCCCTCGCCCCACGGCCACTCCATGGGCCCGGAGCAGCGCACGTAGGGGGTCAGATCGAGCGTGAGGCACTCCTCGCCCTTCTGCAGGTTCTCGAACCCGAGGCGGCTCACTTCGTAGCCGTCGGGCGTGCGCAGCAGGGGCATGACGGGCAGCTCGCCGCTGCGCAGCTTGCGCCGGCGCAGCTTGACCTGGCCGAGCCCGCCGTAGCCGCCTTCGCGCTTCAGGATCTCGATCGAGATCCCGTTGCAGAAGCTGAGGCGGTAGTTCTTCTCGTGCTCTTTGAGACGCATGCCCTTCCTCGCGGGGGCGCCGGGGACCAGGCAAGGCCATGTTATAGGCGCAACGCGCCGGCTTTGCAACCGCGACGGCGCGGGGAGCTCAGAAGTCGAAGGGCGAGACGTGGTCGCCGTAGCGCGCGCGGGCCGCCTCGAGCCGCTCGCGCTGGGCCGCCAGCACCTCCGTGACGACCGGCGGCGTGTCGGGCACCTGCTCGCGGTAGATCTGCTCGATGCGCGCGACCTTGGCCAGGTGCTCGGGGATGCGCAGGCGGAACTGCTCGGTGTAGTCCTCGGCCCCGTAATCCTTGCCCAGATGCTCGGCGAAGATGTGGCGCAGGTCGCGGTAGAGCGGGATCAGCCCGGTCGGGGTCTCGATCGCGCCGACCTCCCCGTGCACCCGCAGCTCCGCCCATTTCAGCCAGGCCCGCTTGTCCTCCATCTCGTTCAGATAGGCGCCGTCTGCGCCCCGCAGGAAGTAGTTGACCCCGAAGACGAGCGGTGGCTCCTCCAGAGCGGCGCCGAAGTCGAGGTTGGCCTGGATGTACTGCCCGATGGGGACGGAGACGAAGTCGAGGTTGGACATGGGGTCGAAGCGGCGCACCCCTTCCGCCCCGAGCGTGGCGGCGGTCGACTCGCTCTCCAGCGAGGCGCCCTTGGTCACGATGCCGTGCGCCCAGTCGAACGCCTGCTCGACCGGCACGCTGGTGTCGGAGTCGCGCCCGCCGTATATGACGCCGCTCACCTCCACCCCGTCGGGGTCGTTGTGGCGGGGGTCGTAGTTGTCCAGGTACTCCAGCCGTATCGTGTAGCGGGCGTTGCGGTGCGAGGTGGGGATGGGGTTGCCGGCTTCGTCTTCCTTGCCCAGGTGCCAGCGGCCGCTGTGGTTGATGCCTTGCTCCGGGACGGGGCGCCCGTCGTTGAGCCAGTGCGGCGTGCCGTCCTCGGTGACCAGCACGTTGGAGAAGATCACCTCGCCGGGGCTCGTCAGGGTCTTCCAGATCAGCGGGTCGTCTTCGGCGTTGACGTCGCGGATGATCCCGAAGATGCCGCTCTCGACGTTGACGGCACGCGCCTGGCCCCCGATCGGCCGCAGGTAGGCGATGTCGTCGCCGACGATCAGTTCGCCGGGCAGCATGGCGGTGGAGGTCTTGCCGCAGGCGCTGGGGAAGGCGCCGGTGAAGTAGGTGACCCGATCCTGCGGACCGCGGATGCCGACGACGAGCATGTGCTCGGCGAGCCAGCCCTCACCGACTGCCTTTCGGATGGCCAGGCGCAGGGCCAGCTTCTTCAGCCCCACCGTGTTGCCCGCATACTGCGTGTTGGTGCTGTAGATGATGTTCTCGTCGAGGTCGATGTGGATGCGGCGCTTGTCCAGCTCGACGCTGACCCCGCCCTCCAGCCGGCCGGCGGTATGCACGAAGCGGAAGAACTCCGCCTCCGGGCCGAGCGCCTTGAGCTGCTCGTAGCCGGGCCGGTAGAGGATGTCCTCGCTGTGGGCCACGTAGCTGGAATCGGTGATCTGCACGGCCGGGATGGCGAAGGCCGAGTTCGCCGGCCCCAGCACGTAGAAGCGCACGAACATCTGCTTGCCCGCCATGCTCGCGCGCAGGTAGCCGAAGACCTCGGCGAGCCCCTCGTCCCTGTCGACCGAGCGCACGCGCTCGCCCAGGTCGTCCTCGGGGCGCAGCAGGTAGCGCGTGTTCTGGGTGTCGCGGGCCTGGTCGTGGTAGCTGTCGTAATGCACGGTATGGCCGTCGATGGCGAGCCGGGCTTCCTCGCCGGTCTCGACGGCCCGCTCGCGCACGTAGGCGCAGTCCTCGTCGCTGTCGTCGCAGACGAAGATCGAGTCCGGCTTGCAGAGCGCGGCGAACTGCGCCACGAAGTCCGTCACGCGCGGGATGCCCAGCGCCTCGAGCTTGCGGGCGCCCTCCTCGTCCAGCTTGCGGTGCAACGCTTCCCTGTTATCTGGCATGGCCTCGCAACCGTTTGGTGGGGTCGGCCGCCGCAGATGGGCGGCACAGCCCGATTCTAACGTGGATCGGCAGGGGGTCAAGTGCGCGGCATGGCGCACTCGGCGGGGAGCGGCGGCGATTCCCCGCCGGCCCCCGACCGCCATCAGAGGGGCTCAGACGCCCCAGGGCGGGCGGGCGGTGCCTGGGCCTTTACTTCCGCTCCCGCCCCGGCGCTACAATCGCCAGATGCCTTCGTCGCCGGATACAGCGGCCCGGTAGCGGGAAGCCGATGACGGCCTCCGATGGGAAGACCGCGTGGACCGTTCTGGAACTGCTGAACTGGACCACGGACTACTTCCGCCACGCAGGGATCGCCGATGCGCGCCTCAACGCCGAGGCGCTGCTGGCCGGCGTGCTGGGCATGGAGCGGATCATGCTCTACGCCCGGTTCGACGAGCCGGTGGGCGAGGACGAACGCGCCCGGTTCCGCAAGCTGGTCAAAGAGCGGGCGGCCCGGGTGCCGCTGCAGTACCTGACCGGGGAGTGCGAGTTCTACGGGCGCAGCTTCGAGGTCACGCCCGCCGTCATGGTGCCCCGGCAGGAGACGGAGCTGGTCGTTGAGCAGTGCCTGGAGGTGCTCGCGCCGCAGGCCGAGGCCTGGGCGGCCGACCTCTGCGCCGGCAGCGGCGCCATCGCCGTCAGCCTGGCGGCCGAGCGCCCGCTGCTCCGCTTGGTGGCCGCCGATGCCAGCGCCGAGGCGCTGCACGTCGCCGCGCGCAACGCGGAGCGCCACGGCGTGGCCGAGCGCGTGCTGACCGCCGCGGGCGACCTGGCCGCGCCGGTCGCCCGCGCGCTGCCGCAGGGACGCGAGCGGGTGGAGCTGGTCGCGGCCAATCCGCCTTACGTGCCGACGGACCGGATCGCGCAGCTCCAGCCGGAGGTGCGGGACCACGAGCCGCGGGCCGCCCTGGACGGCGGGCCGGACGGGCTCGACGTGGTGCGCCGGCTGGTGCCGCAGGCGGCGGACCTGCTCGCCCCCGGCGGCCACCTGGTGATGGAGATCGGCGAGGGACAGGCCGGCCCGGCGCGGGAGATGATGGCCGGAACGGGCGCCTTCGCCCCCGAGTCGCTGGCGACGTTCACGGACGCATCGGGATGCGAGCGGGTCGTGCGTGGACGCAGGGCAGGGAGCTGAAAGGACTATCGAGCAGATGGAACAGATCATCGTGAGCGGCGGCAGGCCGCTGCGCGGCGCGGTCCGCATCCACGGGGCCAAGAACGCCGCCCTGCCGATCATGGCGGCCGCGCTGCTGGCCGAGGGACCGACCGTGCTGCACCGCGTGCCGCGCCTGCGCGACGTGGAGACCATGGCCGGCGTGCTCCGCCCGCTCGGGCTCTCGGCCGAATGGGTCGGACCGCAGAGCCTGCGGCTCTGTCCCGAGAAGAACACGAAGACGACGACGGCCCCGGCCGAGCTGGTGCGGCGGATGCGCGGCAGCGTCTGCGTGCTCGGCCCCCTGCTGGCCACGCGCGGGGCGGCCGTGCTGCCCCTGCCCGGCGGCTGCGTGCTCGGCAGGCGGCCCATCGACCTGCACCTGCTCGGGCTGCGGGCCCTCGGGGCGGAGATCAGCTTCGAGCGGGACTTCGTGCGCGCCGCCGCCGCCCGCCTGCACGGTGCGCGCGTGAGCATGAGCGGCCCGCGCGGCTCCACCGTGCTCGGCACGGCCAACGTGCTGATGGCCGCCGCCCTGGCCCGGGGCACCAGCGTGATCGAGGGCGCCGCCCGCGAGCCCGAGGTGCAGGACCTGATCGCCTACCTGAAGGCCTGCGGCGCCCGCATCAGCGGCGTCGGCACCTCCACGCTCACCGTCGAGGGCGTCGAGCGCCTCAGCGGCGGCGTCGAGCACGAACTCATCCCCGATCGCATCGAGGCCGCCACGTTCCTGGCGGCGGGCGTCGCCACCGGCGGCTGCCTCACCGTCGAAGGCGCCTGCCCCGCGCACATGGACGCCGAGCTGCGCGCGCTGGAGAGCATGGGCGTCTGCCTCGCCGTCGGCGACGAAGCGGTCACGGCGAGCTGCCCCGACGGGCTCAACTCCTGTGCGCTGAGCACGGCCCCCTATCCGGGGCTCTCCACGGACATGCAGCCCCAGCTCAGCGTGCTGCTCTGCCTGGCGCGCGGGACGGGCGCCGTCGAAGAGAGCGTCTACCCGGAGCGGTTCACCCACCTGCACGAGCTCCAGCGCATGGGAGCCCGGATCGAGCGCAGCGGCCCCCGGGCAGAGATGCCGGGCGCCTCGGTGCTGCGCGGGGCCGCCGTGCGCGCGGCGGACCTCCGCGCGGGCGCCGCCCTGGTGCTGGCCGGCCTCGCCGCCCGCGGCACCACGGCCATCGCCGGCGCAGACCAGATCGAGCGCGGCTACCAGGACCTGGCCGGCGACCTGGCCCGCCTCGGCGCCGCCGTGCGCCGCCAGGCCGCCCCGACACAGGAGCGCCGCCCGGCCTGAGCCCCGCCCGGCGAACACGACCCGCGCGACGGCCCGCATCCGTTGCATTGCCCGCCCCGCGCCCGTAAAGTAGAGCCTTGGGTATTGGCCCCCGCCGGGAAAGCGACATGACCCACAGCCGACTCGCGACCGCCTGCATCGCCGTGCTGTTCGCCGTCGCCTCCGCGCGCCCCGCCGCCGCGCAGCAGGCGCCCGTGGCGACGATGCCCCTCGGCGAGGTGAAGGCCGGCATGACCGGGCAGGGCCTCTCCGCCTTCTCGGGCGCCGGGCCGGAGCCGTTCGACGTCGAGGTGCTCGGCGTGGTGCGCTGGTTCCCGAAGAGCGGCATGATCCTGGTGCGCATGAGCGGGCCGGTCGTCGACGAGGCGGGCATCATCGCCGGCATGAGCGGCAGCCCCGTCTACGTGGACGGCAAGCTGCTCGGCGCCGTGGCCTACGGCTTCCCCTTCTCGAAGGTGCCCCTGGCCGGGGTCACCCCGGCCGAGGACATGCTCTTCATGCGCCAGATCCCCGCGCGCGGCGAGGCCGGCCCCGAGGCGCGGGCGGAGGCGCGCACGCGCCTGCGAGAGCGCGCCCGCCAGCTGGCCGAGGCCCTCGCGCGCGTGGAGCGCGGCGAGTCGGCCCGCCAGGCCATCCGCCCGCTCCTCACGCGCATGGCCGCGCCGGCGATCCCGCTGTGGGACGCGCCGCTCGGGCCGGGATCGCTGCCCGAGTCGGCGCGGGGCATGCTGCCGGCCGGGGCCGACGCCCGGCTCCGCCCGCTGCCCATCCCCATTGCGGCAGGAGTGGGCGAGGGCTCCTCGGCGCTCGCGCCGCTGCTCGACGCCGCCGGCTTCCTGCCCGTGGGCGGCGTGCCGGGCGGCGCCGGCGCGGGAGCGGCCGCGCCGCAGGCCGAAGAGCTGCCCATCCAGGCCGGCATACCGGTGGGAACGCCTTTCGTAAGCGGCGACCTGGACCTGGCCGGCATGGGCACGCTGACCTGGACCGACGGCGAGCTGGCCCTCGCCTTCGGCCATCCCATGCTCGGCGCCGGCGAGGTGGACCTGCCCCTGGCGGTGGGCCGGGTCGAGGCGATCGTCCCCTCGCTCCAGCGCTCCTTCAAGATCACCTCGACCGGGCGCGTGATCGGGCGCATCACGCAGGACCGCCAGCCGGCCGTGCTGGCCCGGCTCGGCGAGCAGGCGCCCACCTTCCCCTGCACGGTGCGCGTGCGCGGCGCCGTCGACGAGGACTACGACTACCGCGTGGCCGGCTTCTGGCAGGTCGCGCCGATGTTCACCCTCTACGCCGTCGCCTTCAGCACCGAGCGCTGGGAAGGCAGCGGCGGGCGCTACACCCTGACCGTCCGCGCCCGCATCGCCCTGGACGGCCACGACGATCCGCTCGTGCTCGAGAACGTCTACACGGGCCACTCTGCCCTCTCCCCGGCCTTCGACCTGCTGCTGGTGCCGATGCAAGCCCTGCTGGTGAACCCCTACCGCGAGGTGGGGATCGCCGGCGTCGACTACGAGGTGGAAGTGAAGCCCGGCTTCGAGACGGCGCTGATCGAGTCGGCCTGGACGAACCGGACCCGCGTCAAGCCCGGCGAAGAGGTCACCGTCTACGTGCGCCTCCAGCAGTTCCGCGGCGAGGAGGAGGTCCGCAAGCTGAAGCTGGCCATCCCCGAGACGGCCGAACCGCAGAGCCGCGTGCAGATCATCGTCTGCGACGCCGTGACCAACCGGATGATCAAGGCCGGGCTCGACCCCGGCTTCTTCGCCCCCCGCAGCTTCGAGGACCTGCTGAGGATGCTCAGGCAGATGGAGCCGAACCGCAACCTGGTCATGCGCGCCTCCGTCATGGAGCGCGGCGTGCGCTACGCCGGCGAGGCGATGCCCTCGCTGCCCCCCTCGGCGCTGAGCCTGCTGCACTACGACGGCGAGGGCGGGCGGACCCGGCCCCTGGTCACCGACGTCGTCCAGTCGACCCAGACCCCGTGGGTGCTGGAAGGCCAGCAGTCGCTGTTCGTCACCATCGAGGAGCCCGACCCATACGAGCGGTGAGCCCGCGCCAGCCGGCGCTCCACCCGGAGAGGACAGACCATGCGAAGAGCCATCCTTCTGTTGGCCGCCGTGATGGCCGCCTGCGCCGCGCCCGCCGGCGCCGAGGCGGGCAAGACCTGGACGACGGGCGGCGCCGAGCAGCTCGCCCAGGGCAAGCTGGAGGGCGTCTCGGTGCTCTCCACCGGACGGGTCGAGCTCGCCCCCGTCGCCGAGCAGCTCGAAGGGCCCGAGACGGAGTTCGTCTGGGACGTCGAGGCCGACACCGGCGTCGCGGGCGCCGCCGTCTACGTGGCCACCGGCGCCCCGGCCGGCCTCTACAGGCTCGGCGAGGGCGGACTGCGCGAGCTGCACAAGCGCCAGAAGGCCCACGCCCTCAGCGTGCTCCCCCTGCCCGACGGCTCCGTGCTCGCCGGCATCGCCCCGATGGGCCTGATCCTGCGCATCGACCGCCACGGAGACGTCGAGGACTTCGCCAGGCTGGAGGACCATTACGTCTGGGACATGGCGCTCGGGCCCGACCACAAGATCTACTGCGCCACCGGCCCCGCCGGCCGCCTGCTGCGCCTGGACCGCGCGGGCGAGATCGAAGAGCTGCTCAAGGTCAAGCAGCGGAACCTGATGTGCGTCGCCGTCGCGCCGGACGGCACCGTCTATGCCGGAACCGACACCGACGGCTACGTCTACGCCGTCTCGCGCGACGGGACGGCCTCCGTCCTCTACGACGCCGACGAAGGGGAGGTGCACGACCTGGCGGTGGACGCCGACGGCGTCGTCTATGCCTGCACGGCCCAGGCCGAGCCGGCCGGCCCGCCCCAGGGGCCCCCGGGGCCGCAGGGCGGCGGCCCGCCCCAGCAGGCCAGCCCCCCGCCGCCGCCCCGGCCGGGCGGCGGCCAGCCCTCCGCCCGCAACAGCGTCTACCGCATCACGCCCGGCGAGGGCGCCGTGCGCATCGGCCAGTTCGAGCGCGCCTTCCTGTTGAGCCTCGCCCTCTCGGGCGATCGGGTGCTGGTCGGCAGCGGCGGCGAGCAGGCACGGCTGATCGCCATCGACCCGGACATGGACTACCGCATCCTGGCCGAGTTCGAGGCCGCCTACGTGATGGGCATGGCGCCGTCCGGCGACGCAGAGCTGATCCTGGCCACCTCGAAGCCCGGCGGCCTCTGGCGCATCGAAGAAGGCTTCCGCAAGGAAGGCACGTTCCTCAGCGAGCCGTTCGACGCCGGCTACCTCTCCCGCTGGGGCCGCCTGTGGTGGACGGAGCTGCTCGAGACCGGACAGGGCATCCGGCTGCGCCTGCGCACCGGCAACTCCGCCGAACCCGACGAGCACTGGAGCCCGTGGTCGGAATGGGTGCACCAGGCGAGCGGCGGCAAGCTTGACGTTGCGATGGGCCGGTTCGCGCAGTTCGCCGCCGAGCTGAGCACGCGGGGCAACGTCGGCACGCCGCAACTGGTCGAGGTGAACGTCAGCTACCGCCAGGCCAACCGCCGCCCCGTCATCCACGACATGGCGGTCGACGGCCAGTCGCTCTTGCGAGGCGGGGGCAACGACGAGCAGCAGCGCGGCCGCCCCGCCCCACGCGGCCGACCCTCCCCGCCCCAACCCAACGGAGGCGGGCAAGCGCCCGGCCAGACAGTCATCGCATGGAAGGCCTCCGACCCGAACGACGACCCGCTCACCTTCGACCTCTACTACCGAGGCGTCGACGAGGCCGACTGGAAGGCCCTCAAGGAGGATATGGAGGGCGAGAGCAGCTACCGATGGGACACCTCCCGCGTGCCCGACGGACGCTACACGCTCAAGCTCGTGGCGCGCGACGACGCCGCCCGCCCGCCGCAAGAAGCGCTCTTCGACGCCAGGGTCTCCCCGGCCGTGCTGATCGACAACCGCCCGCCGGCCGTGCGCGAGCTCGCCGCCGAGCCCCAGGACGACGGCTCCTACACGTTGAGCGGCGTGGCCGCCGACGACTACAGCCCCATCGCCGCCGTCGAGGTGAGCGTCAACTCCGGCCACTGGCGCCCGGTCTTCCCCGACGACGGCATCTTCGATGCGCCCGAGGAGCCCTTCACCTTCCGTACCGATGTGTTGGAGCCGGGCGAGTACGTGCTGGTCTTCGCCGCGACCGACGCCGGCGGCAACGTCGGCAGCGCCCGGATCGTCATCACCGTCCCGGCCCCGCCGCAGTAGAGAGGCGCGGCGAGCGGCCCCGCTGCCACGAGCATGGCATGAGCGCAACGCCGCGCCACGACAGGTCGGCCCGCCGCGAGGCCCTCGCCCTGCTCGCGCTGGCGCTGCTCTGCGCGCTGTTCTTCCGCGAGGCGCTCGCCCTGCGCGGCGTCTTCTTCCACTACGATCACGCCATCCAGAACTACCCCTACCGCGCCTTCTTCGCCGAGGGGCTGCGCCAGGGGCGGCTGCGGCTCTGGACGCCGGAGCTGTTCTGCGGCTTCCCCCTGTTCGCCGAGAGCCAGGGCAACGCCCTCTACCCCCCGTTCATCGTCCTGTTCGGGCTGCTGGAGCCCTGGGTGGCCTACAACCTCTACACGGTGCTGCACTTCGCGCTGGCGGGCGCCTTCGCCTACCTGCTGGCGCGCGTGATGGGGGTGAGCCGCGCCGGCTCCGTGCTCGCCGGCGTCATCTACATGTTCGCCGCGCCGGTGCTCTTCCACGCGCACCACACCAACATCATCGTCGGCGTCTGCTACCTGCCCCTGCTGCTGGCGCTGATCGAGCTGGCGGTGAGGCGGCGCTCGGTGCCCGCCCTGCTCGGCTTCGCAGCCGCCACGGGCATGCTCACGCTCGGCGCCCAGCCGCAGTACACGCTCTACTGCGCGCTGGTCTGCGGCGCGTTCCTGCTCTGGCGCCTGCGGCTGGCGCAGAGGGCGAGCGGGCAAGGCTCGGCCATCGTCTTGCTGGTGGCCCTCGGCGCCGCCGGTGCACTCGGAGCGGCTCTCGCCGCCGGCCAACTGCTGCCTCTGCTGGAGCTGGTCGGCCACACCACCCGCGCCGGCTCGGCCGCCGCCCTGCCCGGGCTCAGCCCCGGCACGCCGGGCCACCTGGTCACGCTGATGCTGCCCCATTACTTCGGCAGCCCCGGTCTGGGCAGTTTCTGGGGCCACGCCGATACGGGCATCTACGCGGAGACGACGCTGTTCCTCGGAGTGGCGCCGCTGATGCTCGCCGCCTTCGGCGCCCTCACCGACCGCCGCCGCCGGGCACTGTTCTTCGCCGGGCTCGGCCTGTTCTCCCTCCTCTTCTCCCTTGGCCTGCCCGGGGCGTTCTACAACGCCTTCGCCTTCCTGCCCATCTTCCGCACGGCGCGGTTCCCCTCGCGGTTCGCCTTCGTGACGGCCCTCTGCGCGGCGGTGCTGGCGGGCATGGGCCTGGACCGCCTGCTCGATGAGGGCGGCACGCGGCGCGCGCGCAGGCGCGCGTCCCTCGCGGCCGCCTCGGTGGCGCTGCTGGCCGTCCTGGCGCTCGCCATCGCCGCCGGAAAGCACGCGCCCCTGCGCGGGATGGACCCGGCCGCGCTGGCCGGCCGCCTTGGCCTTCGCCCGGCTGAGCTGGCCCCCGTCGTGCTGCACCTGAAGCGCACGCTGCCCGCCGACGCGGCGCGCCTGGCGCTCGCCACGCTCGCCGGGGCGGCGCTGCTGCTCGGGCCGGCGCGCCTGCTGGGCCGCGGCGCGGCGGCAAAACCCGTCGTCACGACCCTCGCGGGCCTCTGGGTCGCACTCGCCTTCGGCGAACTCGCCCTCGCCGGGCGCGAGTTCAACCCCGTCACCGACCCGGCCATCTACGCCGAGCCGCCCCCGCTCGCCCGCGCCCTCCGCGAGCTGCCGCCGGGGCGCATCTTCCGCTACCGCCTCTACGACCGCTGGCATCCCGGCGCACCCGCCGGCCTCTTCCCCATGAGCCGCGGATGGGACCTGGAGCCCGCGCGCTTCGCCCAATCCCTGGACTGGCTGCCGCACAACGCCAACATGCTCTGGGGCATCGCTTCCGCCGAGGGCTTCTGCCCCCTCCAGACGCGGGCACTGAAGGCCCTGCTCGGCCAGCCCGAGGCCACCTCCACGCTGATCCAGTTCGACCTCCAGCCCGCCCTCGACCTGCTCGGCGCGCGCTACGTCCTCACCCCCCGGGCCGACCTGCCCGAGCCCTACCGCATGCTGCTCAGCGTGGGGGGCCTGAACGTCTTCGAGAACCCCCGCGCCCTGCCCCGCGCCTTCATCGTGCACCACGGCCGGCGCCCGCCCGACGAGGCAGCTGCCGTGGCGATGCTCCGCAGCGAGGGGTTCGACTACCGGGGCCTGGTGCTCGTCCACGATGAGCCCCACCCCCCGCTCCAGCTCGGCCCCGGCCGGCCCGACCCCGACGAGACCGCCCACCTCCTCGCCGACACCGGCGAGGAGATCGCCGTCGAGGCCCACCTGACCCGCCCCGGCTACCTCGTGCTGGCCGACCAGCATTACCCCGGCTGGGAGGCACGGATCGACGGCGAGCCGGCCCGACTGCTGCGGCTCGACTACCTGCTGAAAGGCGTCCGCCTCCCCGCCGGACGGCACACCGTGCAGTTCCTCTTCCGCCCGCGCAGCGTGCGGCACGGCCTCGTCCTCACGATCGGCGCCGCGGCGGTGCTGCTGGCGCTCGCCCTCGGTGCGGCTCTCAGGTCGAAGAGGTTGCCCCTCGGCCCCCGGCCGGGAGGCCCCTCGCAGCTCGATCTGGGCTACTCGCGCCACGCGGTGCGCCTGATCGTCGGCACGTTCGTGCTGTTCCTGATCCTCGGCCCCCTGCTGATGCCCTCGCGCTGGCGGCGGCTGCCCGCGGAGCTGGACCCCCGCAACTACGTGGTGCGCCACGCCATCGCCACCGCCTACTACGCGGCCATCGACGGGCAGGAAGCCGAGGTCTACCGCGCGCTGCGGGACGTCTGCCGCTGGTGGCCGGGCAACGACCGCGCCTGGCGGCTCCTCCCGGACGCCGCCGAACACCTGGTGCGCCGGCACCTGGAGGCCGGGCAGCGCGCGGAGGCCGAGGCCCTCGCCGCCGAGTTCGCCCGGATGGCCCCTCCCTGGGTAGCCAGGCACGCCCCGGCCCTGATGGACATGGCGCGCCGCGCCCGCGCGCAGCGAAGAACAGGAGGCCCTTCACCTTGAAAGGCCGCCCCGCTCCACCTATAATACGACCTGCGGCTGAGGAATGGTGTAACGGTAACACACCTGACTCTGGATCAGGCATTCCAGGTTCGAATCCTGGTTCCTCAGCCACACTGTACATCCCTGGCCCCATCGTCTAGCCCGGTCCAGGACGCCGGACTCTCATTCCGGTAACAGGGGTTCAAATCCCCTTGGGGCTACCAGCCTAAGACGCGGCGCTCGAAGGACTTCCGACGAGCGCCGCTTCTTCGTCAATCGCCCCGTCATCCCCGTGATACGGATATGATATGTCGCGTATCACGTCGCCGAACGGCAGCTTCGCCTGCGCCGCCTTCAGGGCCTCGGGCATCACGCCCGTGTAATACTTCACGGTCGTGCTGATCGAGGCGTGCCCCGGTGTGTTGCGCACGTGGATCAGCGCTTCGTCCGCGTCCACGTCTTGCCACCGGAGCGCCAGGATCTCGCCGCGCCGCATTCCGGTAGTCAGGGCCACCGCAATGAACGCGCGCCACAGGTCGGACGGGCAGGCGTCCAGGACCCGCGCCACTTCGTCAGGCGTCAGCACCCGGACCGGCCGCTCGGGCTCGCGCACCTGCTTGATGCGAGCGCCGGGATTGGCCTTCAGGTAGCCACGACTCACCGCCCGGTTGAGCGCTGCCTTCAGCGTGCGCAGGTCGCGGTTGGCCGTCGCCACCGCCACCTGCTTCACCCGCAGCGCGAAGTAGCTCTCGATCATCGCCGGGCTCACGCCTTCCAGCATCCTCGGCTTGCACGCGTCCCCGAAGCTCCCGAGGACGAATCGCAGCGCGCCGATGTAGCTCTCCGACACTCGCCCTGCCATGATCTTCAGCTCTTCCCGGACGAAGTCGTCGTAACTGCTCGGCCGCGTCGTCGCGAGCTGTCCGTTGTTCAACTCGACTTCCCGCTCCGAGCGCAGCCGCTCGGCCAGGCGGCGGTCCGTGCCGACCGACTCGGTGCGGATCCGCCCCTGCTCGTCGTGCCGGCCCAGGCAGTACGTCACTCCCTTCTTCAGCTTCCGCTTCCAGATCCAGACCCTTTGCCACATGGGTTATCTCCTTCCCTGTGGCTCCGGGCCACCTCGGCGGCCATTGCACCATACGGCCGCCGGGCGGTCAAGGGACCTGTCGCGTCGCCGCTTCATCGCACCGCCTCTATCCTCTGGCGCTCCAGGTAGGCCGCGACCTCGCGCCGAGGGATCAGCACCTTGCCGGCCACCTTGACGTAGCCGATCTGGCGCGTGCGCCGCAGGTGCCGGAGCGCCTCCTTCGGCCGGGCCAGGCCGAGCGCATCGAGCCGCAGCAGCCGCACCGCCTCGTCCTGCGTCAGCAGCTCGGGAAGATCGCTCAGAACGGACATGGCGCGTCCCCCATGTCGAAGCCGAGACCCAGGCCCCCCTGCTCCATCATCTCGCCCGATCCGTCCTCTGCCGCACGCTCCGCCAGCGCCTCCACGTACTTCGAGCGCGCCGCCCGATACTTGGCGATCTTCCGCAGGACATCATCTGCCAGCTCTGCATTGTCGCGGAGCGCACCCAGCACGCCAGGTATCATCTGCTCCAGGATCTCCTCGATCCTGCCAGGCGTGACGACCTGTTCCGTCGCCAGACACGCCGCGAGCAGGCTCGTGGCATATCCCCGGAACTGCGCACACAGGGCGTCTATGTCCCTCTCCACTGCGGCCGCACGCACCAGCGGGCAGTCCGCCTGCGCGCCCCGGAATCCCTGCTGCACGGCAACCCACCAGGGCTCTGTAGTGCGCTGCGTGTGGTGCTTCCCGGTGCCCGACTGGAACTTAAGCCACTTCGCGGTGCAGTACGCCCACAGGCTCTCCGCCTTCGTAAGCACGTCGGCGACGCTGCCCAGGCCCAGCTCCCGGAGCGCCTCGCGCCGGAGCTGATACTCGACGCGGATGACCCGCCGGCCTTGCAGGACCTCCTGCAGACCCCAGACGTCGAACATCCACCGCTTGCCCGACTTGCAGAGGATCTCGGCCGCCTTGTCGTACAGCCGGGCCAGCACTTTGCCCTTGCCGAACTGCAAGCCGGTGAGCTGTCCGTCCGCCCGGTGAGTCGCGTCCCCCTTAGCGCGGGTGACCGCCTCTGCCAGCAGCGCGGTTGACCAGAGCGACTGCGCCAGCAACACGTCGACGCAGATGTCCACCCGGCTCGCCTTGGCCGCCACCACCTGCCCGCCCAGCTTCCTCAGCACCGCCAGGAAGTCCATCAGCGCGCGAGCCGGGCCCTCGCGCCAAAGCGCCTCCGAGCCGAACTCGACGATCACACTCGGGCGGGAGCTCGGCTTGAGCCAGTTGCCCACGCGCATGTTGAACTCGCGCCCCCTGAGGAGCCACTCGTAGCCCCTCACGCCGTAGGGCTCGACGTTCAGGGCCCAGACCAGCTCCCCGTTATCGGCGGTGAGGCCGAGCGGCTCGGGCTTGCCGCCTGCAGCAGCCGCCTCTTTCTTCGCGGCGAGCACTCTGAACAGGAACTCGCTCTCCCAGGCCACGTCCAGCGCCACGTGCAGCGTATCCAGACCCCAGGCCAGCACCTGCACGATCCTGGACCCATCACCGTTCACCTTTGCGGGGGGGCTGATAGTCATCTGCCCCCCCTTTGCGCGCCGTCTCGGTCAGCGCGCGGGCCGACCGATCCCGCGCCCGGTGCATGGTCAGGCGAGGCCGGGCCGCCGTCCGCCCGCCTTGCGGCGGGCCCCTGCCGGCGGCCCGTCGCGCGCGCCCATTCGATCCGCAGCCCGTCTCGGTCTTCGTTCCCGTAGCTCGTGCCCAACAAAACAGCCATCGACGTAACCTCCCGGACCGATCTCGGCCCTCGTTACGCCCATGGCTGGCTACGGCCCCTACGAGGGGCATTGCTGGCTACGGGGCGCTATCCTTTGCTGTTCCCGACCGGCTCCCTTCCCTCGATTTCGCGGGCCAACTCCTCCGGCAGTCCCTGAAGCATGGCACCGCACCGCTTGCGGCCGGCTCCATTCAGCACATAGAGCCGCTTCTCCGCCCCCTCCCGGACCTCAACCAGGAGGGGCAGATCGCCACGGTTGACCACGATTGTCCTCACTTCACTTCATCCTTCCCGACCTTGCGCCCCTTCCTTCGCAGGAACTCGCCCTCCAGGTCCCCATCACCCAGGGCCTCGCGCGCTTGTCCCTGGCGGTCCAGGTGCCCGAGGAGCTCGGCCCACGCCCGACACTCGCGGCCGGGAATGTAGATGTAGGGCTGCCCGGCGTTCTCCAGTATCTCCCGCTTCGTCCATCGGGTCACGCCCGTCACCTTATGGAACAGAAACGCCGTGATCCGCCCTTCCTTCATGCGCTTGTGCACCCCGGCCCTGGTCACGCGCGCGTACATCGATACGCCGCCAGGCGACACCGCGCCACCCTCGCTGCAAATCTCAGCCACGGCATCCCACCACTGCTGGAAATCATCCTCGGTGCCGTAGCGCCGGAACATCCGCGTGCCATCGTCGGGTTCGCCCAGCACGGGCAACAGCCGCTCCGGGATCTCGACGAATGGGATGTCGCTTTCTGCCATTCCTCTACCCTGCATTCTGAGTATACGTCACGTCAACTTCACCGGAAGTATACATCACGTCAACTCGCTTGTCAACCCCTTTTCTTTCGAACTCCTTGCTCGGTCGCTCAGCGCGTCAGGTTACCCCTTGACTATATACCCGATGGGGCGTAAGATGCTCCCTGTCCACAAGCTCGCAGTCGGAGGCAAGCCATGCTGCAATCTGATCCTGTCCTCGACATCGCCTTTCCAGTCCAGGGCAAGAAGATTCCATATGACCATGGCTATCCGCTCTATGCCGCCCTGTCTCGTCTCATTCCGCCCCTTCACGAGAACGAGCGGATCGGCATCTTCCAGATTCCCTCTGCTTCCACAGGAGATGGCGAGGGACTCCTTGGCCGAGATGCCACGCTGAAGGTCCGCTCCCCCGCCTCGCTTTACCCCACTCTCGTCTCGCTCGCGGGGGCTTCCATCGACCTGGACGGCCACGCTATCCGCCTTGGCGTTCCCTCCGCGCATCCCCTGCTGCCGGCGCCCACCACCTGGGCTCGCCTTGTTGTCATCAAGGGCTACACTGAGCCCGACTCATTCCTTGACGCAGCCGCCCGGCAACTTGAGGAGCTGGGAATCGAGGGCCAGCCGGAAGTGCTGGGCCGCAACGTCGTCCGAGTGAAGGACCAGAGTATCGTGGGCTTCCAGCTTCTGGTCTCGGATCTGTCGCCGGCCGACAGCCTGAAGCTTCAACAGGAAGGCCTCGGCGGGAAACGCCGCATGGGCTGCGGCCTCTTTGAGCCGCGTCAGGAGTAGGTGAAACCATGGTCCCGCCGTCGGCCACCGCATCTGGCGAGCTCCTGGCCAAGGGCAAGCCCCACTTCACCCCGTTGCGCCAGCACTTGCGCGCCGTCGAAGACGCTGGCGTCGTTCTGGCAAAGGTCGCAGGGCCGGGCATCTTGCAGAATCTCGGTCTTGCCGAGGACCCATGGCAGTCCCGGCTCGCCCTCGCCATGCGTTGGGCCTGCCGCCTGCACGATCTGGGCAAAGCCAACACGTACTTCCAGCAGGTCCTCAGAGGGGAGGCAGACGGCACCACGCAGCCGGTCCGCCACGAACTCGTTTCGGGGCTCCTGTGCGCCTGCAACCAATTGGGCCTGCGCCGGCCACTCCTCGCCGAGCTTGGCGATAAGGCCGAGATGCTCCTCAACTCCGTTACGGGGGCCGTTTGCGCGCACCATTTGAAGCTCGACAAGCCCTGGCGGCTGGCCGCTCAGGCCCTCGCCGACACGGCCGCCCCTTCTAGCACGACGGTCGTTCTCGACTCACCCGAGCTCCAGTCCTTTCTGCCGGAAGGCGCTCTCCGCCGACGCATTGTGCTCGCTGCCGATGCTCTGGAGGACGGCGAGTTCTCCCTACCCGAGTTGCGCGCGGAATTCCTGAAGAGCAACAGAGAGTGGGAACTGCGTCTTTCTGAACGCCCGGACTGGCGCTGCTTCGCCGGCGCGCTGAAGGCCCTGCTTATGGCAGCGGACGCCGCCGGCAGTGCCCAGGCGGCGGACGGCCGTCTCCTCACCACCTGGATATCGGGCGCCCTCTCGGCAACGCTGTCGCCCGGCGAGTGCCGCGCCGTTGCTGCCGGCCGAACCGACCTCGACGCACTGCGTCCGTTTCAGCGCGCGACCGCGGAGGCAGGGGCTTCGCCCACCATCGTCCAGGCCGGCTGCGGCTCGGGTAAGACCCTTGCCGCATATCTGTGGGCGGAGCGCCATGCGCGCGGACGCAAGCTCTTCTTCTGCTATCCCACCACCGGTACCACCACCGAGGGATACAGGGGCTACCTCGCCGAAGCCGAGCTGCTGGCCGACCTCGCCCACTCCCGTGCTGAGGTCGACCTACAAGCCATGCAGACATCGCCTGATGAGGACGACGAGGACTCGCTCCTGCGGAGCGACTCCCTCCGGTCCTGGGCCCCCAAGATCACAGCATGCACCGTCGACGTGGCCGCTGCGCTCGTCCGTAACTGCCGGCGCGGCCTCTACAGCTCGCCGGCCCTCCTCGACGCCGCTTTCGTCTTCGATGAGCTGCACAGCTACGATGACCGCCTCTTCGAAGCGGTCGTCTTGCTCATGGACGCGCTCCCCGGCGCTGCATTCCTGCTGCTCAGCGCCTCTGTGCAGCCTTCGCGCAGGGACTTCCTGCGGCAGCAGTTCCCGCACGCGCAGTGGATCGACGGCCCGCCCGGCTGGGAGAAGTTGCCGCGCTACCGTCTCCGCAGTGCCAGCCGCGAGGAGGCCGAGGAGGCGGCCCGTGCCGCTCTGCAAGATGGCAAGCGAGTGCTCTGGATTTCAAACACTGTTGCCCGCGCCAGTAAGCTAGCTACACAGGCCTTCCCGTCCCGGCCCCTCACCTACCACAGCCGGTTCCGCTACACCGACCGCGCGCAACTGCACCGCCGGGTCGTGGACGGCTTCGCTGCCGACGCCCCCATGCTTGCCTCTACCACGCAGGTCGCCGAGATGTCCCTGGACATCGACGCCAATCTCCTGATCACGGATCTCGCGCCCATCCCTTCGCTGATCCAACGGCTCGGCAGGCTCAATCGCCGCGCCACTCCTGAGAGCCCCACGGAGCCCCGCAATGCGCTCTTTGTGGAGCCGCCGAACCCACTCCCCTACGCCGCCCCCGAACTTCGGATGGCCGGCGAATGGCTCCGCTGCCTCCAGCCCGGCGACGTCTCTCAGGCCGACCTTAGACGCGAATGGCACCGGCTCGATCAGGGCCGGCCATTCTCGCTCCAGTACGGCTCGGAGTGGCTCGATACGGGCTGGATCTCGTTGCCCGGTCAGGTGCGCGGGGCCGGCTTCACGATTCGGGCGATACTCGAGCGAGACGCGGCGGCCTGCCGCGAGGATGCCCTCGAAATCATCCGCCGCGAGGTCCCTGTCCCCCCGGCCCCTTCTGCCTCTGACATCAAGCTTGGCAGCCTTCCCCGCCTCAGGGGACGCCCCATTATCCCGGAGACCGCTTTCCAGTACTCACCCGAGAGGGGATTCCAATGGAAGACATGACGATTCGCCTCTTCGGCCCCGGCATGACGGCCTTGCACCGGGCCGGCCTCGCCGGGCTGTACATGACCCTCCAGGCGTTCGAGGAGTCCCGGGCGGCGATCGAGGGCCTCTCCTGGGAGTTGGCTGACCGACAGGTCACGCTCCACTGGCCGGAGGACGATGCACGCCCGACCCTTCAGGACTTGCTGGACAAGTCCTTTCAGATCGACGACCAGGGCTTCTTCCGGTTCCCCGCCCTGGAGGAGGGCGTCCCCCTGCCCATGTCGGTCAAGCACTTGCTCCATCGCGCCCTGACGCAGACCTTCCTCCAGCACAACAAGCACCGCTCACTCGGTCCTGAGCGCGACATCCAGTACGACCTCGACGGCCAGCTCCGTTGGGTGCCCCGCTTCCGCCCCGTCGTGTCCTTCGCCCACCAGACGGCTGCCGCACGTTTCCTCACCGACAAGGGCAACTGGAAGGACGCCGTCGACCTCGCCGGGTGGCTCTACCCGGGTGGCGGTCAGCGCCACGTCGCTTACGCCCGGACCAAGCTGCGTGAGACGCCCGCGCGCGCCCTCTGCCTGCTCTATGCCCCGGTCGGATGCCTCTACTACTTGCTGCGCACCCCCGGCTTCGACGCGAGATACGGCGCCGCCCTCGTCATCCCTTCGGTCGCCAACCTGGCGGAGTACTGCGAACTGCGGCGCATCGGACTGCGCGGCCCCGTCGAGGAGAAGTGGGCCGCCGGTGCGTCCGACGCCGGCCTGCGGTTCACCATCCTGGTAGCCGAGGCCCAGGGAACCCGCAACATGGCAGCCGCCGTCGACCCCGATCGCCCCTGCCGCGTCGTCACCTTCGGCACTGTTCAGTGGAATCCGAACCAGAAGTCACGCACCCGCATACTCAACCCCCACAACGAGCTGCTGGGCCGCCATCGGGGCCGCCACACCTATCGGCTCGCGGCCCGGTGCTTCCGCAACCGCGTCCTTCCCACCACCGATAAGAAGACCGGCAAGGAGGGCTTCTGGATCAGCCCCTCCGTTGCCCGCGGCATCGTCGCCGACAACGTCGCCGCCGGTGCCCCATGGTACGACGGCTTCGCCGACTACATGGCCAGAGAGTCGTTCAAGACGAGCCTACTCTATGAACGGAAGGGGCTTAGCGAAATGGTGGAACGTGCGCAGTTCGACCAGGAAGCCGAGCGCCTGCTCGTGCAGGCATGTCACGAGGCATGGCGCCGGCGCATGGGAGCGCTCGCCGAGCGTGCCCGCAGGGAGAACATCGACTTCGGCCGTCTCGTCAACAGGGAGCGCGAACGCTTCCGCGTCAGCCTCTCTCGATGCAAGAACGCGGCCACGCTCCGCGAGACCCTCACCGACTTCTGGGCCCGCGCCGGCAGCATCCCCGAACTCCAGACGCACTGGCAGGACATGCTGAGCCTGCTGGGAGATCAGTGGCGCAAGGCCCGGGACCTCGCCATGCTGGCCCTGGCCAGCTACCAGCCGGCCTCCGGCGAGGAAGAGCAAGCATTGGAAACCGAAGCCCAACAGGAAGGAGGCGAAGCATGAGCAAGCATCTCTATGGACAGATCGTCACCGCATACGGGACGGCCGCCAACAACCGTGGCGAGACCGAGGGCAACATCACCACCCTTCAGAAGCTCCTCTGGAAGGGCGAGGTCCACACCACCGTCTCCGCCGAGGCCATTCGCTGGGCCATCCGCTACTACTGGCAGCAGACCGGCGAGCCCGTCAACCGCGTCTGGAATGACCTCGCCCAGGACCACGAGTGGCAGGACGAGAAGTGGCTCGCCTGGACCGACCCCGAGGGCCAAGGCAAAGACGCGCCCGTCTACATCGACGACGACGTGATGGGCTTCATGCTCGCAGAGGGGGCCGCCGAAGAAGGCGGCAAGGGCACCTGCAACAAGCGCAGGGGCGCCCTCGAAGTGACGCGCGCCATATCGCTGAACCCGTTCGCCGGCGATATCACCTTCAACGCCCGCAGCGGCGAGAAGGAGTCCACCAGCCTCTACGGCACCGAAGTCCATGCGACCCGCTACCAGTACGGGTTCGCCCTCACGCCCGAGCACCTGCGCCAGCCCGAGCGCGTCCACGACGTCCTCGACGCCATCGTCAACCTGGGCGAGGTCGCCGGCAACCACAGCCGCTTCCTCTTCGACTTCTCCCCCGAGAGCGCCATCTACCGCTGGACTGACGACTTCGCCCCCAGGTTGCTCTACGGCTTCGCGAGCACCGACGGCGAGGCCGTAACCGCCCCCGACATCGTGCGTAAGGTGGAGGCCGGCGACATAAACGCGGCCCAGCTCTACGTCGGCGGTCCCATCGCCGCCTCCGATGACGGCAAGGCGCTCGCCGAACGCGGCGCCCACGTCTTCGACGGGGTCAAGGCCGCCGCCAGCGCCCTCAAGCAGGCTATCGGGGCCTGAAGGAGCTCACGCGTGGACACCACGGCGATCCGAGTCAACGCCCCCATTGCGTCCTTCCGCGTGCCGCAGGCGCGTGAGTACTTCGAGACGCTCCCCTGTCCGCCGCCCTCTACCGTCTACGGCATGTTGCTCTCCATGGTCGGAGAGGAGCGACGCGAAGCGCACGTCGGCGCGGAGCTGGCCGTCGCGCTCCTCGCCCGGCCCGCCACCTCAACGGTTCTACGTACCGTCTGGCGTGTCAGGGGCACCGGGAGGGAACCCCAGCCAACAGCCATCCCCGACTTCCAGGAGCTGCTCTCGCCGGTGGACATTGTCGTCTTCGTTCGCAACGGAGAGGACAAGGGCGAGCCGCCCCTCTGCCAGCGCGTCCAGGACGCGTTGAGGACCCCCGCCGGAATCGAGAGGCACGGCGCCCTCTCCCTCGGAGAGAGCACCCACATGGTCAACGACGTGCTGCCGTGGGCACCGGACACCGAGGCCGACGCCAGGCTCCTCGTGCGCGACGACCAGGGGCCGCTTTGCCTGCCGGTCTGGGTGGACCACGTCGGCTCCGCCGGCACGCGCTTCGAGAACTACCGCCTGGAGCAGAGCCGTCTGCAATCGCCGCTGCCTCAGGAAGCCTGGACGCGCATCGGCAAGGAGCCCCCTGATGAGTGACGAAGAACCGGTCCGGGTGATGGCCCTCCACGCCTACGGTTACTGCAAGCGCCTCTGCTACCTCGAAGAGATCGAGGAGATCCGCATCGCTGACGACCGCGTCTACGCCGGCCGCACCCTCCATGCCGAGATCGAGAAGGAAGACGATATCCTGATCGCCCCCGTCTGCGCCAACTGCGGCCAACGGATCGGCGAGCGCGACACGTCCCCGCAGCGCACGTGGGAGGGCGCGGACCCCTCCTACCGGATACTGTGAACGCCGTGTTTCACGCACCTCAGCGATACGCACCGGAAAGGAGGTGATCGCCCCTGCAATCCATGCCATGGCAACACTTTAGGGCAGATAGCAAGCTCGAAGGAGGCTTGAACGCCGGCCGGCGAGTCGCCCTAAGCCACTTCGCAGGAACTTCTTACCTCCCTTCGCCCGGTCGGCGAAGAGCCGATAATCCAGCGCCGGACCGCCGTCCAAGCCGCACGCGCGCACAGGTGCTTGAAAACGCGTTCCGTAACCCCTTACTGCGCCGCCGGATGGGGAGGGCGCGGTGAACCCAGTCACAGATGCCGAAAGGCGTTGAGCACTAGTGGACCTCGAGCGCGCGGGCGAGGCCGGCGATGGAGTGAACCCAGTCACAGATGCCGAAAGGCGTTGAGCACCCAGAAGTCGGGCCTGGTGATGGTGGGCGTGTCAGGCAGTGAACCCAGTCACAGATGCCGAAAGGCGTTGAGCAC
>CAYSWA010000021.1:0-40224 GCA_964434535.1 uncultured candidatus Brocadiaceae bacterium
TCGCAACCGAGATTGTGAGCACCGCGCAAACCCCCACTTCCTCAACGGGCTGTTAGGGTTCCCTTGCGCCGCCATCTGCGTCCATCTGCGTGCATCTGCGGTTTCTGTGCCGTCGCCGTTCGCCGTCCTTCCTGCCCGCCGTTTGCCGTCCTTCGTGCCTCTTCGTGTTCTTCGTGGTGAATCCCCGCCGTCCGTCGTGCCCGTCGTGTCGTCGTGGTCAGTTGGGCCGTTCAGCGCGCCCCGGCGCTTGGCAGTGCGCAGCCTCCACTCGTATAATCGCCTGGCGCGTGCAGGTGAGGCCCGCGTTCCGTCTGATGTCAGCCTGCGGAATGGCGAGGCCGGAGCGTGTCACGACCGAAGAGCTGCGGGACATCTACGGCTACAATCACCCGCCCCGGGCCGCAAGAGACGTGAGAGAGGCTGGCATACCCCTGCGAACGGTCCGAGTACTCGGCACCGACGGCCGCAGCATCGGCGCGTACGAGTTCGGTGATCCGGAGGAGATTGAGGAGCACAAGTTGAGGGGCAGGCGGACCTTCAGTAAGGAGTTCAAGCAGACGCTCATCGAGGCTTCAGATGGCCGCTGCGAAGTGTGCGGAACGCGCTACGAGGAGCGGTATCTGCAGATCGACCACCGCGTGCCGTACGAGGTCGCCGGGGATGAGGTGGCCGGCGAGGATAGCCCGGCGGAGTTCCAGTTGCTATGCGCGTCGTGTCAGCGAAGCAAATCGTGGACCTGCGAGCACTGCGAGAACTGGCAGGCGATGAAGAAGCGGAAGGTCTGTGAAAGCTGCTACTGGGGTTGCCCGGCGGATTACGATCACGTGGCCGGCAGACCCGAGCGTCGCCTTTCCCTTGCCTTCAGCGGCGCGGATGAAGTCCGCGACTATGAGCGACTCCAGCGAGTGGCCGAGCAGCGCAAGATGGGCCTCGGCGCGCTTGTCAAGGCGCTGCTGCGGCAGGTTCTGCGCAGATTACTCAAATAGAGTCACCTGCTTCCCGACCCTGCGCAGCGAGACCCTGTCCGGCAGCTCACCCAGCTCGCGAGCAAGGCTGGGCGATATGTATAACGACTCGACCGTGTCTGCCGACCGGCCCGCCAGGGTGGCTTGGGCAGACTTGCCCACGTGGATCAAGAGCTGCGTGAGACTGAGGTCTTCCGGAAGCTCCTCCCCGTAACTCTTCCCGCCGCAACTGCCATCGTAGCTCAGCAGGTAGCGGACCTCCCGGGCGTTGAGTTCCTCCAACTGATCCATCAAGCGATCGAACTCAACCTGCTTGTGATAGCGCGGGTCCCTGCCGTTGACGCCCTGGTAGGGCGGGTCCATGTATACGAGATCGGCGGGCGTGGGCCTGGCAAGCACATCCCGATAGTCGGCGACTTCGACGGTGCTACGGCCCTGTAGAAGCTCAGCGGCGGTCAGTATGTGCCGGCGCATGGTGCGCGGGCGCATCCCCTTGCGCCGGTGGTCGGCCGACTGGTTGAACTCTCCATCGGGATTGAAGCGAATCGCGTTCTTGACGCAACGCACGATCAGGTAGAGCAACTTGGCCGGATCGCCGTCGCGGTTATAATCGTCACGCACCTGCAGGTAAAAGGCCCGCCGATCACCGAGCTGCCGATGCCACAGGGCCGAGTACTGGTCCGCCAGTTCCTCGGGCCGCTCCAGTATCATCCGCCATATGCCGACCAGGGGCCCCAGGCTATCGCTGAGGCGGAACGTCACCGCCTTGTTCCTGGCGGCCGCCGCCAAAGTGACGGCTGCTGAACCTGCGAAGGGCTCATACAGGCGGTCCACCTGTTCAGGGAAGCAGCGAAGGATGACCGGCGCCAGCTTTCGCTTGCTCCCCTGGTAGGGAATGGGATGCGGAACAGTCACTGCCTACCTCTCTCTGCTAAGGGGCGCAGTCCCTCGCCCTGACATGGTCAGTCAGCGCGACAGGTTCCCATACGTGGACGCTGCCACCGCCCGGCATCCTACTATCCACGTGCTGGCGTGTCAAGTGCTTCCGTCCGCGTGGCCGAAATCGACAGCGAGAACCAAATCGCGGTCGATGGGGCGACGTCACTGCGTTTACCTTCGCTTGGCAGTGCGCGGCCCCACTGGTATAATCGCGCCCCTCGCTCACCGACCGGAGCATCCCCCGTCATGGACACCGAACGCTACGACCCCGCCCGGATCGAGCCGCGCTGGCGGCGCTACTGGGAGGGCATCAAGCTCTTCAACTGCGACCTGCGCGAGCGCCGGCGCAAGCTCTACTGCCTGACCATGTTCCCCTACCCGTCCGGCGCCCTCCACGTCGGACACGGCCGCAACTACCTGCTCGGCGACGTCGTCACGCGCTACCGCACCATGCAGGGCGACAACGTGTTGCACCCGATGGGCTGGGACGCCTTCGGGCTGCCCGCCGAGAACGCCGCCATCAAGCGCAACATGCACCCGGCCGAGTCCGTCGCCCGCAACATCGCCGTCATGAAGCGCCAGCTCCGCGACCTGGGCATCGGCTACGACTGGGAGCGCGAGATCAACACCAGCGCGCCCGACTACTACAAGTGGACCCAGTGGGTCTTCCTCCAGCTCTTCCAGCGCGACCTGGCCTACCGGCGCGACGCGCCCGTGAACTGGTGCCCGAGCTGCCAGACCGGCCTGGCCAACGAGGAGGTGGTCAACGGCCTCTGCGAGCGCTGCGACACGCCGGTGACCGAGAAGGACCTGCCGCAGTGGTTCTTCCGCATCACCGAGTATGCCGAGCGCCTGCTGGAGGACCTGGACGAGCTCGACGGCTGGCCGCAGCGGGTGCTGCGGATGCAGGCGAACTGGATCGGGCGCAGCGAGGGGGCGCTGGTCAGCTTCACCCTCGCCCACACGGGCGAGCCGCTGCCGTGCTTCACCACGCGGCCGGACACGCTCTGGGGCGTCACCTTCATGAGCCTGGCGCCCGAGCACCCGATCATCCGCGAGCTGGTCGAGGGCACGGAATACGAAGACGACGTGCTCGACTTCGTGGCCGAGGCGCGCGAGCAGGCCGAGATCGTCCGCTCCTCCGAGACGGTCGCCAAGGAAGGCGTCTTCACCGGCCGCCACGTGCTCAACCCGGTCAACGGCGAGCAGGTGCCGCTCTGGGTGGCCAACTACGCGTTGATGGAGTACGGGACCGGGGCGGTGATGGCCGTGCCGGCGCACGACCAGCGCGACTTCGAGTTCGCCCGCAAGTACGGCCTCCCGGTCCGGGTCGTCATCCAGCCGCCCGGCGAGGAGCTCTCGGGCGAGACGATGGAGGCGGCCTACGAGGAGGCCGGCGTGATGGTCGAGAGCGGCCCCTTCGACGGCACGGCCGTCCCCGAGGGCATCCACCAGGTGATCGAGTACCTGGGGGAGAACGGCATGGGCGAGGCGGAGGTCAACTATCGCCTGCGCGACTGGCTCATCAGCCGCCAGCGCTACTGGGGCGCGCCGATCCCCGTGGTGCACTGCGCCGAGTGCGGCACCGTCGCCGTGCCGGAGGAGGCCCTGCCCGTGCTGCTGCCGGAGGACGTGGACTTCACCCCGCGCGGGCGCAGCCCGCTCGCGTTCGTCGAGGACTTCGTCAGCACCACCTGCCCGGAGTGCGGCGGCGAGGCCGAGCGCGAGACCGACACCATCGCTCAGTGGCTCTGCTCGTGCTGGTACTTCCTGCGCTACCTCTCGCCCCACGACACGGAGCGCCCGTTCGAGCGCGAGCTGGCCGACGAGTGGCTGCCCGTGGACCTCTACATCGGCGGCATCGAGCACGCCGTGCTCCACCTGCTGTATTCCCGCTTCATCGTGAAGGTGCTCTACGATGCGGGCGAGATCGGCTTCGACGAGCCGTTCACGGCGCTCTTCACCCAGGGCATGATCTGCAAGCGCAGCTACATCTGCACGCGGTGCAGCCGGATCGTCAGCGACGACCCGAACGTGCGCGAGCCCTGCCGCTGCGAGCTGGAGATGACCATGGCGGAGCGACTGCGCGACGAGGTCGACGTGGTGGCGAGCCTGGACAAGATGAGCAAGTCCAAGGGCAACGTCGTGCCCGTCGACGAGGCGATCGCCGAATACGGCGCCGACACGCTGCGGCTCTACACGCTGGCGATCGGCCCGCCGGACCGCGACGCGGAGTGGCAGGACGCGGGGATCGTCGGCTACTCGCGCTTCCTCAACCGCCTCTGGGATACCGTCGTGGCGCACGCGGACTCCTTCCAGGCCGTGCCCCGGCGCACCCTTGAGGTCGAGCGGCTCAGCGGCCGGTGGGCGGCCGTCTACCGGCTGACGCACGCGACGGTGAAGAAGGTGACGGAGGACATCGAGGGAAGCTGGCACTTCAACACCGCGATCGCGGCCGTCATGTCGCTGATGAACGAGGTGGGGCGGCTGGAGCTGCTGCCCAGCTACGTCGGCACGGAGACCGAGCAGCAGCAGATCGAGTTCAACGTCTTCCGCTTCGCGCTGGAGCGCGTGGTTCAGCTCCTCGCGCCGTTCACGCCGCACGTGGGCGAGGAGCTCTGGGTGCGGCTGGACAACCCGCCGAGCATCTTCCAGCAGGGCTGGCCGGAGTACGACGAGGAGGCCGCCCGCGCCGAGCAGGTCGAGCTGCCCGTGCAGGTGAACGGCCGCGTGCGGGACCGGCTCGTCGTGCCGCGCGACGCCGACGAGGGAACGGTCCGCCAGCAGGCGCTGGAGCTGGAGAACGTGCGGCGGCACCTTGAAGGGCGCCGGGTGCGCAAGGTGCTCGTGGTGGCGAACCGCATCGTGAACATCGTGGTCGAGTAACCCGCCGGCCAGGACACGCCATGGACGCGCCCACTCTGAGGGCCCTCGCCGAGAAGTTCGAGCAGACCTTCGCCGGCCGCGAGGGGCTGCGCTGCGCCCGCGCGCCGGGGCGGGTCAACCTGATCGGCGAGCACACCGACTACAACGGCGGCTTCGTGATGCCGATGGCCATCGACCGCGAGGCCTGTCTGCTCTTCCGCCCGGCCGAGGGGCCCGTGCGCCTCTGGGCCGAGAACTACGGCGAGTGGGACGAGTTCGACCTGGACGGGATCCAGCGCAACCCGTCGCAGCCCTGGTCGAACTACGTGCGGGGCGTCGCCCTCGCGCTGCGGGAGGCCGGCTACGAGCCGGCGCCGATCGAGGGGATCGTCTGCGGCGACGTGCCGATCGGGGCGGGGCTCAGCTCCTCGGCGGCGCTGGAGGTCGCCTCGGCGAAGGCGTTCTGCGAGGCGGCCGGCGCCGAGCCCGAGCCGCGCGAGCTGGCCCTGATCTGCCAGAGCGCCGAGAACCAGTTCGTCGGCGTCAACTGCGGCATCATGGACCAGTTGATCAGCGTCCACGCCCGGCGCGACCACGCGCTGCTGCTGGACTGCCGCTCGCTGGAGCACGAGATGCTGCCGCTGGACACGTCGGCCGTGCGGATCGTCGTCTGCAACACGATGGTGCACCACGAGCTCGGCGCCAGTGCCTACAACCGGCGCCGCGCCCGCTGCGAGGAGGCCGCCCGGCTGCTCGACGGGGTGGCCGGGGGCGTGGCCCAACTGAGGGACGTGACGCCCGAGCTGCTCGCCGAGCATGGCCACGTGCTGGACGAGCTGACGCTGAAGCGGGCGCGCCACGTGGTCAGCGAGAACGACCGCACGCTCCGGGCCGCCGCCGCGCTGAAGGCCGGCGACCTGGCCACGTTCGGCGGGCTGATGAACGAGTCGCACGAGAGCCTGCGCGGCGACTACGAGGTGAGCTGCGAGGAGCTGGACCTGATGGTGGAGCTGGCGCGACGGCAGCCGGGCGTGCTCGGGGCGCGCATGGTGGGGGCCGGCTTCGGCGGCTGCACCGTCAACATGGTGGCGGTGGAGCAAGCCGACGCGATGGCGCGGGCTGTGTGCGCGGCCTACCGGGAGGAGACCGGCGTCGAGCCGGAGGTCTACCGGTTCGTCGCCACCGGCGGCGCCCGCGTGGAGGAGTGCTGAGAACTCACCGCCGGTCCGCCCGGCGGCGGGGGCGGGCGGCGAGCTCCTCGATCGCCCCGATGATGTCCCGGTACATCTTCTTCAGCGGGTGGCGCAGCGCCAGCTCGCGGGCCGCCTGCGACGCCCCGGCCAGCCGGTCGGGGTCCCGGAAGCGCTCCAGGTAGGCGGCCACCTGCCCGGCGTCGGACGCGTCGTCCACGCAGTAGCCCGTCACGCCCGGCGTGAGCAGCTCGAAGGCCCCGTTGTGGACCGACGTGATGGCGGGCAGCCCGCAGGCCAGCGCTTCGAGTGTCACGTTCGCGCACGGGTCGTAGTAGCTGGGCAGGACGAGCACGTCGGAGGCGCCGTAGAACGCCTCGGGCGAGCGGGGCCCGACGAAGCGGATCCGCTCCGCGCATCGTGCCCGCGCCGCCGCCCTCTCGGCCCGGCGCTGGTTGCCGCGACCGACGACGATGCCGTGGACCGGGCGCGCTCCGTCCGTCAGCAGCCCGAGCGCCTCGATAGAGGTGTAGAGGCCCTTGCGGCGCCAGTCGTGGCCGACGAACACGCCGACGAGGGCGTCGGCCGGCACGCCGAGCTCCGCCCGCACGCGGGCGCGGTGCGTGCGCTTCAGCTCCGGCGAGAAGCGCTGCACGTCCGCGCCGTTGTAGACCACGCGGACGCGGTCGGCCACGTGGGGGTAGTGGCGCTCCAGCTCGCGGCGCACCATGTCTGAGTTCGCGATGATCAGGCGCGGGCCGGGCGGCGCGTAGAGCCGGTCGTCGATGGAGATGCGCAGCCGCTCGCGGATGCTCAGCGCGCGCAGCACGCGGTTGGTCGTCCTGCGCAGGCAGGTGCGGTAACTGGCGGCGCGCTGCTTGACGTATTCCCGCTGGACGCCGCCGCCGGGGCGGACCACGTCGGCGCCCCAGCATTTCTGGTCGCTGAAGGTCACGTCGGCGTCGTCCGCGGCGAGCGCCCGGCGGGAGGCGGCGGCGAGCGCCAGGTCGCGCAGCGCGCGCGGCACGGGCGGCAGGCGCAGGCGCCGGGCCTCGACGTCGCCGAGCGGCGCGTCCACGTGCGGGGCGATCACACGCACGCGGTGCCCGTCGTCCACCAGGCAGCGGGCGAAGTTCGTCAGGAACGTCTCCGCCCCGCCGCGCTGCACGAACTGCTTGCAGCAGATGGTGATGTGCATGGATGTCGTCCGCAGGGGCTGAGCCGGGCGAGGAAGTAGTATCGGGCGCGCCCTTGAGCCGATGCAAGCGCCAGGTCCGCAACGCCACGCCCGTTGCAGAACCCGCCGGCGGCGCGCTATACTCGCTGCTCCATCCGGGACCCGTTTCCAGGGGGAAGGCGATGGCGAAAGCTTACCCGAAGTCCGTCGTACTCGTGGCGGCGCTCGCCGCGCTGCTGCCGGCCGGCTGCCTGACCAGGCGCCAGGAGGCCCGCCTGACGCGCCAGCCCACCAACCGCGTCTTCCAGCCCGGGCAGGTGGAGCCGCTCAGGCCGGGCGAGACGCACGCCTTCGGCGAGTTCGACCGCGGCGGCACGCAGAACCTCTGCGTGCTGCGCCTCGCGCCCGACGCCGCGCTGAAGAAGCGCTACCACAAGGCGCACGACCTGACGCTCTTCGTCGTCGCCGGCAGCGCGATCGTGATGGTCGAGGAGACGCGCTACTTCGTCGAGCCCGGCGCGGCCGTCGTCCTGCCGCGCTACACGGCCTACCAGGTCATGCCGCACGAGAGCGAGGAGGACTTCGTCGGGCTGCTGGTCTACTCCCCGCCGCTCGACGAGAAGGGCGCCGCCGAGGACACGTTCCTGGAGGACTGACCTCATCCGGGCAGGTGGGCGTGGAGCGAGCGGCCGGCGGCGATGGTGACGGGCTCTGCGAAGGCGACCTCCGTCCAGCCCTGCTCCGTGGAGACTGAGCAGGCGGGGCTCTCTCCGTTTAGCTCGGCGGCCGCCTCCGAGGGCGCGCCGGGCAGCTCGAGGCGCAGCAGCTCCAGCCGTTGTGCCCCGTGCTGGACGCTCAGCGTCACGCGGGCGCCCTCGTCGTCGAGGCGCTGCTCGAAGGTCCCCCAGGCCGACCCGCTCGACCAGAAGCAGCGGAAGTCCTGCGCGTGCAGCTTCGGGGCGAACTGGATCAGCCCCCGCGAGGCGTCGTGGAAGTAGCCGCTCAGCGCCAGCACCAGGCCCCAGCTCGACATGGCGCGGGCGTAGTGGCTGCCGCACTCGGCCTCGTCCCACGGGTTGCGGCGGCGGCCGTCGTGACGGTCGCGGGCCCCTTTGACGATCGCGAGCCCCTCCGGCACGAAGCCCTCCATGATCAGGTGGCTCGCCACCTGGTACTCGATGCCGGTCCAGACCTCATCGGCGTAGAGCGAGGGGATCAGGGGGCGGTTGCCGCGGGGCCAGGAGCACATCAAGAGGCCCGCCTCGTCGTTGAGGGCGTAGATGCGCATGGGGTTGACGTGGCGGCGCAGGTCGGCCCGCCAGTTGCTGCGGAAGACGCACTGGAGCGCCGCCCGCACGCGCTCCGGCTCCAGCAGGTAGCCGAGCCCGCAGACGGCGGCGATCCACTGCCCGAGCATCTGGTCCGATAGGCAGCCCTCGCCGATCTGGTGGCGCGGCGCCTCCGCGGGGTCGTAGCGCTGGACGTAGTAGTCGCCGTTCCAGAGCTGCTCGTCCATGGCGGCCGAGCCCTTCTCGAAGACGGCGCGGTACTGGTCGGCCTGCTCGTCCTCGCCCAGGTGGCGGGCCATCTCCTCGGCGGCCCGCAGCGCCCCCAGGTAGAAGCATCCGATCAGCGGGTTGGGGCCGTGGAACTCGATGTCGTAGGTATTGTGCTGCACGCCGTCGGGCAGGCCGTCGCGGTCGGTGTCCCACGCCTCCCAGGCGTAGGCGAGTGCCTCCTTGAGGCGGGGCCAGAGGGCGCGGAGCCACTCGTCGTCCCCGCAGAGCAGCCAGTCGCGGTAGGTCTTCATCACGCCGCCGAGCTGCCCGTCGGCGCAGGCGTGGAAGTGCCATTGCGACGTGCCGAGCGGCAGGCCGATGCGGAAGCACATCTTCCCGTCTTCCTCGCGCAGGTTATAGGTGTAGTCGGCCGCCCGCATCGAGCGTTCCAGCGAGGGGAACAGGAAGGGCAGGGCCTGCTGGTAGTTCCACACGTGGGTGCACGAGCCGGGGCAGCAGCCCCAGGTGCCGCCGCAGCCTTCGAAGCCGTAGAACGTGCCCTCTTCCAGCCGCAGGCAGGTGCAGCTCTTCAGCGTCGAGGTCTGCGAGCTGGCCGCGTCGAGCACGCAGGCCGGCAGCGTCGAGCCGAACAGGGCGTCGTGGTAGCGCATGGTCTGCCCGCGCAGCCGCTCCAGGTTCCCATGCACATGGGCGGCCACGTCCCAGGCGCTCTCGAAGCGCGTGGCGTAGTGGTTCAGCCACTGCGCCGGTTCGGCGTTCTCGCCGCCGGAGCGGTGCACGTAGTTGGGGAAGTGCCAGGCGAGCAGGACGGGCACGTCGGCCGTCTCGCCCGGCTCCAGGCGCACCTTCATCCCGAGCGCGCAGATTGCGCTCTTGCCGTCCTCGGTCGGCTCGCAGAGGTCCCGGTCGTCGAAGCCGCCGACGAGGTGGACGGCGCGCCAGAAGTGGTGTCCGGCATCCATGCCCGCCCGGTCGGCGAGGCGGCCGGTGTAGGTGACCTCCGGCCACGGCGTGGCGAGGACGATCGAGCCGTATCGGGCCGAGTCGTGCGGGTACTTGAGCGAGTCCATGACGAGCCCCCGCAGGCCGTCCTCGGAGCGGAAGACGTTGCGGTTGCGCCCCAGGTCTTCGCCCTTGCGGGGGCCGGTGCCGGCGTAGCCGACGACGTTCTCGATGGTGAAGACGAGCAGGGCGCCCACGCCGCGCTCGCCGGGGTTCGCCAGGCGGTAGGTGAGGACGGCGACGGGCAGGCCGGAATCGTCCGGCTCCAGCGGGATGAAGGGGTTGAACGCCTCCAGGCGGAGGCGCAGCGGCATGTCCGGGTCCTCGAAGTCGAGCCGGGCGAACGGGTATTCGCCCCGGAACGTGTTGGAGGCGAGGTGCGGAAGCCCCTCGCCGTTGTCCCACGAGAGCCCGAACGGGCCGCAGTAGGGGGGCAGCACGGGCGATTCGGCGACCCGGGTGACCGGTTCGCAGGCGTCGGCTTGGGCCCTGAGCGTCACGAAGGTGAACTGGGGGCGGTAGCCCTGGTTGGGCCGGTTGAAGACCTCCCAGTCGCGGAGCTGGCCCCTGCCGCCGAGCGATATGCAGCCGGTGCCGATGCCGCCGAGGGGAAAGGCGATCTCGCGCAGCCCCTCTGCGGTGAAGGTGCGCTGCGGGGCGGGGGCGGTGAGGGCCTCCAGGTCGTAGGGGATTGCGCGCGACGGTTCGGTCTGCATGGCCGCCTCTGAGGTGCGGGGGGGAAAGTTGCCGGACGATGACTACCCCAAAGCCGCCGGCTCCGCAAGCGTGGGATCGGGCTATGCTCTGTGCGGTCTGCTATAATGGCCCCCCACCCGGTGAGGCGCTGGAAGGCAGGCAACCCATGGCAGGCAGCCCGCTGGCGATACTCGCGCTCGCGATTCGCATCTACTCGATCATCATCATCGCCCGCGTGCTCCTCTCGTGGCTGCCGCCGGAGAGCCGCCCCTATGAGCTGGATCGTCTGCTGCACAGGGCGACCGAGCCGGTCCTGAGGCCGATACGGGCGATGCTGCCGAGGACGGGCGGGATCGACCTCTCGCCCCTGGTGGCCCTCATCCTGCTGGCCGTCCTGCGCCGGATCGTGCTCTCGCTCTGAGCTCAGGGCACGGGCACGTGGTCGAGCACCCGCCGCACCACCTCGTCCGTCCGGACGCCTTCCGTCTCGGCCTCGAAGGACAGGATGACGCGGTGGCGCAGCACGTCGGGCGCGACGGCCTTCACGTCGTCGGGGCTGACGTATCCGCGCCCGTCGATCAGCGCTCGCGCGCGGGCGGCCATGACGATGTACATGGATGCGCGCGGCGAGGCGCCCCATTCGATCAGGCCTTCCAGCCCGAGCGCCGCATCCGGCTGCCGCGTCGCCCGCACCACGTCGAGGGCGTAGTCCCGGGCCCGTTCGTCCACGTAGATCGCGTCGGCGATCTGACGGTAGCGCAGCACCTCCTCGGGCGCCAGCACGGGCTCCACCGCGAGCGGCGGCGCGGAGACGGCCATGCGCTCGACGATCTGTGCCTCCTCCTCACGGGTGGGGTAGGGGACGCGCACCTTCAGCAGGAAGCGGTCCACCTGTGCCTCCGGCAGGGGGTAGGTGCCTTCCTGCTCGATGGGGTTCTCGGTGGCGATCACCAGGAACGGCTCGGGCAGCGGGAAGGTCTCGCCGCCGACCGTGACCTGGCGCTCCTGCATCGCCTCCAGCAGGGCGCTCTGGACCTTGGCCGGCGCGCGGTTGATCTCGTCGGCGAGGATGAGATTGGCGAAGATCGGGCCCTTGCGCACGTGGAACTCGCCCGTGGCGGCGTTGTACATCTCGCTGCCCAGCAGGTCCCCGGGCAGCAGGTCCGGCGTGAACTGGATGCGGTGGAAGGACGCCTTCAGCGCCCGGGCGAGCGTCGTCGCGCAGAGCGTCTTCGCCAGGCCGGGGACGCCCTCTATCAGCACGTGTCCGGCGCAGAGCATGGCGATCAGGATGCGCTCGATCAGTTCGTCCTGAGCGACGATGACCCGGTGCACCTCGCGCCGCAGCTCTTCCAGCCGGCGGCGGGCTTCCTCGGCCTGCTCCCTTAGCTGTGGCGACGCCTGCGTGCTCACTCAGCTCCTCCGGCGAGTGCTTCCAGGGCCTCGCTGGCCTCGGCCATGGCCGCGCCGAGCTCGCGCATCTCGGCGAGGGCCTTCCGCCCCTGCTCGGGTTCGATGGCTTTCACGGCGTCGGCGATGACGCTCGTCGCGTAGCCGCGCTTCCTCAAGCCCCGCACCGTGCGCAAGACGCAATACTCCGTGGCGACGCCGTACACGTAAACGCGCCGCGGCTGGAGAAGGTCGAGCAGATCGTCGGTCGCCGGCTCGGTGAAGACGTCCAGGTCCTGCTTCTCGATGACGAGCTGCGCCAGCTCTCCGGCGGCGAGCTGCTCAGCCTGGGCCTCCAGGCGGTCCTCGGCGGCCACTTGCGACCTCTCGGGCGCGGTGGCGTCGATCTTGGCCTGGCCCGGCGTGCCGGCCACGCAGTGCGGGCCGAACTCCTCGAACTCCGGGTCATCGGGCGAATGCGCGTCGGCGCTGGCGATGACGGGGATGCCGGCCGAGGCGGCGAATCGGGTCAGCCGCCGCAGGTTCGCCACGATGGCCTCGGCGTCCGGCACCGGCAGCGCCCCGTCGGCGTCCATGAAATCGTGCTGCGTGTCCACGTCCCAGAACAGGTTCTCAATCATAGCCCCCGGACCCCACCTCTTCGGAGAGTTCATCGAACTTGCCTCGCAGCTCGTCGCTGACCTTGACCGGGTACGGCTCGGGCTTCTCGAAGGCGCGGTGCTTGCCGGCCAGGCGGGAGAGCTCCCCGGCCGCCCGATCGCGGATCTGCTCCAGCGACGGGGCCTCGTAGAGCGGGCGGCCGTCGCGCAGAATCGGCTCCAGCAGCGGCTCCGCTCCCTCGGGGCACGGCTCCTCGGCGGCGGCGAGCAGGTCGTGGGTGAAGGGCCCGCCGTCCCCGTCGCTGAACCGGAAGGCGCACTTGCGCCCCGGGTAGAGCTCCTTGCCCTCGCTCAGCTTGAGGCGCGGGCTCCACTGGCCGTCCCGCTCGACGGCCACCAGCTTGTAGACGCCGCCCAGGTAGGGGGCGTCCTCGCTGACCACCAGGCGCGTGCCGACGCCGAAGCCGTCGATCGGCGCTGCGCCGCGCACCAGCTCGGCGACGCGATACTCGTCCAGGTCGCCGCTGGCCACGATGATGGCCTCATCGAGCCCGGCCTCGTCGAGCATGGCGCGCACGCGGCGGCTCAGCTCGCCCAGGTCGCCGCTGTCCAGGCGGACGCCGCGCATGCGGGGGGCGATCTCGATCGCCTTCTTCGCCCCCTCGATGGTGTCGTAGGTGTCGATCAGCAAGATGGCCTGCTCGCCGTAGCAGCGGTAGTAGGACTCGAACGCCTCCTCTTCGCTGTCGAAGGCCATGATGAAGCTGTGCGCCTCGGTGCCGGAGACGGGGATGCCGAGGCGATGGCCGGCCTCGACGTTGGAGGTGCCCCGGCAGCCGCCGACGTAGGCGGCGCGGGCGGCGAGCACGGCGGCGTCCGGGCCGTGTGCGCGGCGCGTGCCGAAGTCGACCACGAGCCGCTCCCCGCCGTCGAGCCCGGCCGCATCGACCACGCGCGCGGCCTTCGTGGCGATGAGCGTCTGGTAGTTGATCATGCTCAGCAGGAACGTCTCGACCAGTTGCGCCGCGATGATCGGAGCCTCGACGCGCACGACGGGTTCGTCCTCGAAGACGAGCCGCCCCTCGGGCACCGCGTCGACCGAACCGCAGAAGGAGAAGCCCCGCAGGTAGTCGAAGAACTCATCGCCGATCTGGCGCAACGAGTCCTCGCCCCGCAGGTAGTCCACCTGCTCGTCAGTGAAGCGGAGGTCGCAGAGGTAGGAGACGGCCTGTTCCAGCCCGGCGCAGACCAGGTAGGCGCGGCCCGGCGGCAGGCTGCGCACGGACAGCTCGAAGGCGGCCCGCTCCGTCATGCCGAGCTCGAAGTAGGCGGCCGCCATGGTCAGCTCGTACAGATCGGTGCACAGGCCCCGATCGTGCTGCTGAAGGCCCATCTGCGCCCCCTTGCGACGGGAAAGCGGTGCTGGCCAGAGCCGCCCTGGCCAGTATAGCAGACCCGGGCGATGTTTCAATTGTGACGCCGGCGCCACGCAGCGCGGGCAGGTCACAATGTAACCGATTCAGTTACGCCCCGGGTCCGGCACATGGTGGCGCGGCGCGGGCCGCAGGCGGATGGCCGGCTCGCGGGGAGCGTGGGGCGGCCCCAGCGGCGCAAGCCTGCAAGGGTTTTCCGGTCAATGGGTTACGACGGGTCCCGCGAGGAACGGCGAACGGTGGGCCCCGCTTGCGCGGCAGAGCGGGGGCGCGCTCCGCGCACGGGGCGGTCCTCTGGCACCATCCTTGCTGACCGTTAGGGCGGCCGCCCGGCGCGGCCCGTTGCTCTCATACAAATCGGCAGGTGTGCCCCCATGACGGCAGATGCGCAGGTGTGCGAACTGAGTGACTGCTACCGGGCTTACGTCGAGGTGCTGGAGGCGCTCGGGCACGCGGTGGAGACTTCCGCCGTGGCCAGTCACCTGAGCGCCGACGACGGGGAGCGGCTCGAGACGCTCCTGGCCGAGGCGGTGGAGGGGAAGGAACCGGACGGCCCGGTCGAGGACGGCGTGGTCGAGCGGATGCGGGAGCTGACCGCCTCGCTCATCGAGGAGGTGGCCCAGGCGGCGAGGGAGGTCTGCGACGGGCGGCAGACGGCGCAGGGCGTGGCCGAGGCGCTGCGTAAGGCGGCCGAGGCCGACCGCGAGGCGGCGGCCGACACCGTCCTGCTCAACGGGCACCGGCAGTTCCTGCGCGGGCGCTCGTGCCGCCTGAGCGAGCTGCACCGGATCCTGGACGAGCGCGGGGACCAGGACGAGCTCGCACTGGTCAAGCTCGTGCCCTTCGTGCGCCGGGAGCTGGCCAGGCGGGGGATCGAGGCCGGCGACGAGGAGATAAGCTCCTGGTTCGAGCCGGAGGCCGAAGACCGCGACGTGCCGCACTGCCTGAAGCGGATCCTGAGCGGCATCAACGGCGAGTTCGAGACCGGCCTGATCGAGCTGGAGGAGATGATCGGGGACGCCGACCCGGACGAGTGGCTCGAAGACGTGCGCGTCCGGCTGCTGTTCCGCAGCCACAGCGCCATGCACAAGGCCATCGCCGAGGCGACGAGCCTGAAGTACGACTGCGTCCACAAGGCGCTGAGCGGGCGCCAGAAGGCGAAGCGCATCCAGGCCGAGGTCAAGTACTGCATCGAGGTCTGGCTGAGGGACCTCGAAGAAGGGCGCGAGCCGGACATCGACGACGACTACCGCGGCGTGCCCGTCGAGCGCATGCACGTGCTGCTGCCGGCGCTGGAGAAGGCGTTCCCCACCAAGGAGGAGATCTACCGCACCGTCTCCTCACGCACGCACGTCAAGACCGGATCGGTGCGGCGCTACTTCCAGAGCAACGGGCAGTTGAAGTATGCGCCGCTGAGCGTCTACCGCTGCGCCCGAGCCCTGGCCGACGGGAAGGTCGCGCAGGCCCCGCCGTCCCGCGACTCGTACCTGGCCGACAGGCGCACGCGCCGCCTCGCCGATGAGCTGGCCCGGAAGGCGCGGGACACGCTCCAGCGCTGGCGCGCGGAGGGCGATGCCCCCGAGCTGGAGATAGCCTTCAAGGAGATCAGGCGGGCCCTGATCGTCACGATCAAGGAGAACCGTCACACCGAGCCCAGTTCTTCAGCAGGCTGTTAGCTGGCCCTCCCACCCCGAGGGGGGCTGCCCCAACCTGGCGATGTATCCGGGCGGCCTCCCTCATCTCTTGTGCTCCGCGCCGCCGTCGCCGGCCCCTGTATCGCGTGCTGGGAGCAGGGAGCCGGGAGCGGGGAGCGCGCCATGCTGCGCTGCCGGTCAGCCGCCCCGTGCCGACGAGCAACGAACAACGAGCGGCGGGACTCAGCATGACACGCGGGGCCGGGCTCAGGTCCCCTCGTGCCAGTCGGCCATGTAGCGCTGCTGGCGTTCGGTGAGGGTGTCGATGCGGATGCCCATCGTCTGAAGCTTCAGGCGCGAGACCCATTCGTCGATCTCGCGGGGCACGCCGTGGACCTTCGCCGGCAGCTCGCCCTGGTGACGCGCGGCGTACTCGGTGGTGAGCGCCTGCACGGCGAAGCTCATGTCCATTACGCAGGCGGGGTGGCCCTCGGCGGCGGCCAGGTTGATCAGGCGGCCTTCTCCTAACAGGTAGAGCCGCTTGCCGTCTTTCAGCCGGAACTCGTCCACGTTCTGGCGCACCCGGCGGGTGATGTCCACGGCCAGCTCGGAGAGGTCGTTGATGCCGATCTCCACGTTGAAGTGGCCGGAGTTGGCCAGCAGGGCGCCGTCCTTCATCGCCAGGAAGTGCTCCCGGCGCAGCACGTCGGCGTTGCCGGTGACGGTGACGAACAGGTCGCCGCGCGGGGCCGCATCGCCCATCGAGAGCACCTCAAAGCCGTCCATGGCCGCCTCGAGCGCCCGCAGGGGGTCGACCTCGGTGACCATCACGTGGGCGCCCATGCCCTTCATGCGGGCGGCCAGTCCGCGCCCGCACATCCCGTAGCCGGCCACCACCACCTTCATGCCCGCCAGCAGCGCGCCGGTCGCCCGCAGGATGCCGTCCACCGTGCTCTGGCCGGTCCCGTAGCGGTTGTCGAACAGGTGCTTGGTCATGGCGTCGTTGACCGCGAAGACGGGGAACTGGAGCACGCCGTCCTGCTCCATCGCGCGCAGGCGGTTCACGCCGGTGGTCGTCTCCTCCATGCTGGCGATGATGTGGGGGGCCAGGTCGGTGCGCGAGGTCAGCACCGCGGTCACCAGGTCGGCCCCGTCGTCCATGGTCACGTTCGGCTCGTGGGCGAGGGCGCCCTGGATGTGCCGGTAGTAGGTCTCGTTGTCCTCGCCGCGCCGGGCGAAGACGGCGATGCCGTACTGCTTGACCAGCGCGGCGGCGGCGTCGTCCTGGGTGCTCAGCGGGTTCGAGGCGCAGAGCACCACCTCGGCGCCCCCGGCCTTGAGCGTGCGCGCCAGGTTCGCCGTCTCCGTGGTGATGTGCAGGCAGGCGGAGATGCGCACGCCGTCGAGCGGCTTCTCCTCGGCGAAGCGCTCGCGTATCCGGCCGACGACGGGCATGGCCCGGTCGGCCCATTCGATGCGGCGGACGCCTTCGGGGGCCAGGGATTCGTCGGTGACGTCGTAGTCCATGGTTGCTCCTTCAGAATCGGCTGGGCGACGGCTTCGTCGCAAGGTCGCATTATCGGCCCGGCGGCCCGGCAAAGCAATGACGCGGGGCTTGAGCCGGCCAACGGGGCGGTTTACCGCAGGGCCCGCCCGTGCGGGCTCTCAGAGGCCGGCCTCGTCGCGCAGCAGGTCGGCCCGGTCGGTCCGCTCCCAGGTGAACTCGGGCGCCGCCCGGGCGAACGGGCCGAAGGCCGCCGTCTTCTGGTAGATCGGCCGCAGCAGGTCGAGGTCCCGGATGATGGCCGCCGGGCGGAGGTCGAAGTGGGCGTCGATCAGCTCCACGATCCGCTCCTCGGGCACGGCCGCCGTGCCCTCGGTGTCGACCCGCAGCGAGACGGGCTCGGCCACGCCGATGCTGTAGGCGATCTGCACCTCGCATGCCTCGGCCAGCCCGGCGGCGACCACGTTCTTGGCCACGTAGCGGGCGGCGTAGGCGGCGCTGCGGTCGACCTTGCTCGGGTCCTTGCCGCTGAAGCAGCCGCCGCCGTGGCGGGCGCGTCCGCCGTAGGTGTCGACGATGATCTTGCGCCCGGTCAGCCCCGAGTCGCCGTGAGGGCCGCCGACCACGAATCGCCCCGTCGGGTTGATCAGGTACTGGATGTCGTCCCCGGCGAACTGCTCCGGGAGGCAGGGGCGGATGATCTGCTCGATGAAGCCTTCCTCCATCTGTGGCCGGCCCACGTCGGGGTCGTGCTGATGGCTCAGCACGATGGTGTGGATGCCGACCGGCCGGCGCCCCGCGTAGCGCACCGTCACCTGGCACTTCCCGTCGGGGCGCAGGAAGGACAGGATCGCCTCCTCCCGCACCTGCCGGGCGCGCATCATGATGCGATGGGCCAGCATGATGGGCAGCGGCATCAGCTCCGGCGTCTCCGTGCAGGCGAACCCGAACATCATCCCCTGGTCGCCGGCGCCCTGCTCCTTGCCCATAGCCCGGTCTGCGTTCACGCCCACGGCGATGTCGGGCGACTGGCGGCCCAGGGCCAGCAGCACGGCGCAGCCGTCGGCGCTGAAGCCGAGCGCCGGATCCGTGTAGCCGATCTCGCGGATGGTGCGGCGGGCCACCTCCGTGTAGTCCACGGTGGCGCGGGTGGTGATCTCGCCCGCGATCAGGGCCATGCCCGTGGTGACCATCGTCTCGCAGGCGACGCGGCTCTGCTTGTCCTCCTCGATCAAGGCGTCCAGGACGGCGTCGCTGATCTGGTCGGCCACCTTGTCCGGATGGCCCATGCCGACGGACTCGGAAGTGAAGAAGTGCTCGTCGCTCATCTGCATGCACCTGCGGTAGGGGTCCTGTGGGGCTCAGTTCGGCGGCCCGGCGACTATAGCAGAAACCGCCCCTACCCGCAACGGAAGGGCTCCGGTCCAGGCACGGGTTTGACGCCCCGCTGCGCCCCGCATACGATGTGCCCGTGCCGATGCGGTCCGCATGCGCACGGCAATCGTCAGCCCCCCCTTGCCCGAGTGGAAAGCATGAATGAAGGGACGAAGCCAGAGCGCACGGGGCAACCCGTGTGGTCCAGGGCGCGGCTGGTGGAACTGGCCGCCGAGGGAGCGAGCGCTGTGCAAGCCTGGGCGTTGGGACGGCTGGAGCGCCTCGGCATGGAGGAAGGCCTGGAGGAGCTGTTCATCGACCTGCTGGAGCATGAGAGCAGCGGCATAGTCTGGCCCGCGCTGAATGCGCTGACGCGCGTGGGGACGCCGGGGGCCGCTGCGAAGCTGCGCGCACGTGCCGAACGCGGGGACCTGGCCGAACCCCTCCGGGTTCGCGCGCTTGAGGCGGCGGCCGCCCTGGGCGACGGGCCGGCGGGGCGCGCGTTGCTGGACCGGATCGCGCAGGGCGCCCCTTATTCCTTGCGCCACTGGGTGCACCGGGATGCCGTGGGGCTGACTGGCGCGGTGCGCTTGCGTTGGGCCGACTCCGCCCTGCCTCCTTCCTGTGCGTTGCTCTGGGCGTTAGCCGCAGTCGGCGATCCGGAGCTTGCCACGCCGCTGCTGATGGCCGCGGCGGGGCTGGAGGAAGAAGACGCCCAGATGGTCCTGGAGACGGCCGCCGAGACGGCGTGTGGAAGGGTGATTCCATTGCCGGAGATGGCCGAACGGTTCGGGGAGATCCTGGCGCAGGAATCCGAGCCGGCGGACGAGTCGCTGCTCGCCATGCAGGAGCAGGCAGCGGCGCTGGGGCGGGCCCTCCGGCGGCGGCGCTGGCGAGCTGCCCGGAAGGCGGCACTGGAGACGACCCGGCTTGTCGCCGCAGCAGCGCTGGAAGACGCCCCGAACCTCCAGCCCGTTAGGTGGGCGCTGGCCCTGGCGGAGGCGGTTGATCATGTCCGGCTCAAGAAGCTGAGCCAGCCGTTCCTTGCGGGCTTTGCCGTGGGGCTGTTCCGCGGCGTCCTGACGTCAGGCCGACTGGCAGTGGAGCTGGCCGACGAACATGATCTGCGCGGCCTGCTGGACATGCTCTTTTGGGCAGGCGGCGCTGCCTGCGAAGAGGTCGTCCGGCGCGTGGACGCCCTCTGGCAGGAAGCCCGGCGCGACCCCGAGACGCGCCGCAAAGCCGTCGAGACGTTCAACGCATGGCTGGAGGAGGAGGGCGGCCCTTCGCGCCAGGACAGGCTCTGGCACATCCGCGAGCTGGAAGGCTTCCCCGGAGCGGAGAAGGCGCTGGAGCTATGGGAGCAACGGCGAACAGCACAGTTTGAGGCGGACTATGGGGATGACTTCTACGAGGTCTTCGGCAAGGCCCTGATGGCCCGGCCCGAGTTCCTGCGGCGACAGTCCGGCGAGTTGCTGGCCAGCGACGTCTGCATGGTGGTTACGGCTCTGGAAGCTCTGGCCGCGCAGAACGAGAAGAGGGCGAGCGAGGCGCTGCTGGCCGCGCTGGATTCGCTGCTCGCAACGTCGGCCCAGGCGGAGGTCTGGGAGACGTTGAGCGAGATCGGCGACGTGGCCGCCCTCGACAGGGCCATCGCCGAGTGGCGTCCCGGCGAGGCGGCGATCAGCCGCTGCGCGGGGCTGCTGGCCCGCCTGAACGGCACCTTCGATCAACTCCCGGAAGAGATGAGGCAGGAGGTGGTGGAGGCCGAGGCGCAGTGGCTGTCTGCGCCCGGGGAGCTGGCGGGGATGCTGGACTCAGAGGAACTGCCGAGCCTTCCGGACGGCGGCACTTTCAAGGTGCACGTGCGCTGCATCAGTTGCGGGCGCCGCTCGGCCCATGAGGTGGAGCGGGTCTACGTCGACCCATGGGCCAGGGAAGAGGGGACGAGCGAGCGGGAATCGGAGATCATCCCGGCTCGGATCATCACGTGCAAGTACTGCGGGGCGGTGGACCAGTACGAGCTGCCCATTGAGGAGAACCTGCACGTCATGGTTCACCTGGTCGGGCTGTTGGCCGGCGAAGCCCCCTCCACCGACGACGGGCCGATGGTGGTGGGCCAGCTCCGTCTGTGGGACGGCACCGTGGTGGAGCGGCCTTCGGCGGCCCTGGATTACCTGCGCCGGCAGGCCGAGCGCGACCCGCGCGACGGGGCGGGCTGGCGGCGGGTCGGAAACCTGCTGGAGAAGTTCGGCGAGCCCAAGCAGGCTGAAGATGCCTGGCGCAAAGCCGTCCGGGCCGATAAAAGGGAGGTCCTGGCGGCTTTCAGCCTGGCGGAGCTCCTGTGGGAGTCCGAGCCTGAGGAGGCCATCGCCATCGGCTGCAAGGCGGTCTGTCGGCTTCCCAACGCCACGTTGCAAGCGAGGGATCGCCGCGCCCTCGCGGCCCAGTTGGTGGAGATGCTGCGCGCCTTCGTCGCGGAGGCGCAGGTGCCCCTGAGCTTGATGGCGGCCTGGACCGGCGGGGTCTTCGGCGAGCGGGTAGCCCTGAACGTCAGCACGGTAGACCTGCGGCGCGTCAAACGGTGGGAGCGACTCGCCGAGCTGCTTGGGCACGACGCCTTTGAGCAGGTCAGCCTGTCGCAGGACATCCCGCAGGACCCGCCCACCCTGCTGGAAGAGCTGATCAACGAATCCCGCTCGCTGCCGCGGCGGGCGACTCGCGAAGCCGCCCCGTCGGAGGGCTCGGCTGCGGAGAGGGCGCTGCTTCGGTCCGAGGGAGGGCCGGGCCGCAACGACCCATGCCCCTGCGCATCAGGGCGCAAGTACAAGCACTGCTGCGGCCGCCGGGCGTAAGGGGCCGCCACGGCGCGGCCGCCACATCCGCTGTGGCGAGCGCCCGCAGCGGTTCTGCCCCATGATCGAGAGGAGCAGGCGCGGCTGGGGCCAGAAGGGAGGCCCTGGAGCGCGACCTGATCCGCCCCCTCGCCGGGTGAACGGACCGGCTTCCTTGTCGTCGGCCGCGCGCCCCTGTAGAATGAGGGCGAGCCCGACAGGTGTATGCTTTGTGGCGCGACGTGGAAGCGGCCCGGGAAGCAACATGGACGAGCGACGGAGACTGAGAAAGCGGCTGGAGGAGCTGAACGGGGCGCCGCTGCCGGAGGCCGAGAGGTCCGAGGTCGACGTCGAAGGCATCCGGCGCCGCATCCGCAAGATGCGCGACGAGACGCCCGCGCCGGCCGAGGATGAGGCCATCCTCTACCGGCGCGACCTGCCCCGGGCCGAAGAACCGGCCCGACGCCGCCCCGTGGCGGGGCCTGTTGTGCGGCTGGAGGAAGCGATCGAGGGCGAGGAAGTGGCCGCTCCCGGCGGCGCGGCCTTCGTGATCACCAGCCGCCTCGCCGACCTCCCCGAATGGGCCGCCCTCTGTGAGGGCTTCGCCCGAGCGCTCTTTGGCGATCACTCGCCCCTTCAGCGGCGCATCGCCTCGTCCTGCGGCGCGGGGCCCGTGGCGCCCGGCGAGCTGCTCTTTCTGGACCTGGAGACGACCGGGCTCGGCTCGACGCCCTTGTTTCTGGTCGGCACGATGGGCTGGCAGGACGGCGGCCTGGTGGTGCGGCAGTACTTCGCGCGCCACTACGGCGAGGAGCGCGCGGCCATCTCCCTTTTCCTGCGCGAGGCGGGCGGCAGGCGCCTGCTCGTCTCGTTCAACGGCAAGAGCTTCGACCTGCCCTACGTGCGGGTGCGGGCGGCGGCGACCGGCGTTCCCTTCGCGCTCGAGCTGCCGCACCTGGACCTGCTCCACGAGAGCCGCCGCGTCTGGCGCCGACGGCTGCCCGACTGCCGGCTCCAGACCCTGGAGACCTACGTCTGCGGGCGCCGCCGCCAGGGCGACATCCCCGGCGAGCAGATACCGGAGGCATACCACGCCTTCGTGCGCACGGGCAACGCGACGGAGATGGTCGAGGTGCTCCGGCACAACATGCTCGACCTGGCGACCCTGGCCGACCTGATGATCCGCCTGCCCGAGCCGCGGTGAACCGCCCCGGAGGCTGACCGGTGGACGTTGACGGCTTCCTCAACGACGTGCGCGCCGATCCGGGCTACCGGGACCAGATCGTCTACGTGCGCGAGGTGGCCGCGCGGGAGGCGCGTTTCGCCGAGCCCGCCGAGCCGCTGTCGGAAGCGGCGCGGGCGGCCCTGCGCGAGCGCGGCATCCAGCGGCTCTACTGCCACCAGGCCCGGGCCATCGACGCCGTGCGCGAGGGGCGCGACGTGGTCGTGGTCACCGGCACCGCCTCCGGCAAGTCGCTCTGCTACCAGGTGCCGATCATCGAGGCCCTGGAGGCCGACCCGGGGGCGGCGGCCCTGCTGCTCTTCCCGACGAAGGCGCTCTCGCAGGACCAGTTCCGCGCCTTCGCGACCGCGCTCGATGGAGCGGGGATGGGCGACGTGCTGGCCGGGGTCTTCGACGGCGATACGCCGGGGCCGCTGCGCCGCCGCCTGCGCGACCACGGCTCGGTCATCTTCTCCAATCCCGACATGGTGCACGCCGCCCTGATGCCCCAGCACGGGCGCTGGGCCGACTTGCTCGGCCGGCTCAAGCTGCTGGTGGTCGACGAGCTGCACGTCTACAGCGGCATCTTCGGCTCGAACGCCGCGCACATGTTCCGCCGCCTCTTCCGCATCTGCCGCCATAACGGCGCCGAGCCGCAGGTGATCGCCTGCTCGGCGACCATCGGCAACCCGCGGGAGCTGGCCGAGGGCGTGATCGGGCGGGAGATGGCGCTGGTGGACGAGGACGGCAGCCCGCGCGGGCGGCGCACGTTCATCTTCTGGAACCCTCCCCGCGAGCGCCCGCGCACCTACCGCTCGCGGCGCAGCGCCAACGTCGAGGCCCACGAGCTGATGGCCGCCCTGGTGGCGCGCGGCGTGCCCACGATCACCTTCTCGAAGGCCAAGATGACCGCCGAAATGATCCACCGCTACGTCTGCGAGAAGCTCGGCGAGATCGCCCCGCACCTGGTGAAGAAGGTCACGCCGTACCGGGGCGGCTACCTGCCCGAGGAGCGGCGGGAGATCGAGCGACGGCTCTTCGCGGGGGAGCTGCTCGGCGTGAGCTGCACGCGGGCGCTGGAGCTCGGCATCGACGTCGGCGGGCTCGACGCGAGCATCGTCGTCGGCTATCCCGGCACGCTCGCTTCGTTCTTCCAGCAGTCGGGGCGCGCCGGCCGGCAGGAGCGCGACGCGCTCGCCGTGCTGGTCGGGCTCGACACCAGCGTCAACCAGTACGTGATGAGCAACCCCGAGTACCTGTTCGGGCGGCCGGTGGAGGAGGGGGTGATCGACCCGGAGAACCCCTTCGTGCTGCTCGGGCACCTGCGCTGCGCCACGCACGAGCTGCCCCTGCCGCAGGAGGAGGCGCCCGCCTTCGGCGAGCACGCCCCGGCCGTGCTGCGCATCCTGGAGGAGAACCGCAAGGTCACCCGCATCGAGGGCCGGTGGTACCACGCCGCTTCCGAGACGCCGCAGCACGAGGTGCCCCTGCGCGCCTGCGCCGGCGACAACGTGGTGATCGAGGACGTCGAGACCGGCGAGGTGCTCGGCGAAGTGAACCGCTTCGACGCGCCGCCGATCCTCCACCCCGAGGCGATCTACATGCACCGGGGCGATACGTACCGGGTGCTCCAGCTCGACCTGGACAAGAACGTGGCCACCGTCCGGCGCGTCGAGGTGGGCTACTACACCCAGCCGCTCGGCGGCACAGACGTGCACCACGTCGACCACCGCCTGCGCGAGAAGCCGTTCGGCACCGGCACCGCCTGCTGGGGCGAGGTGACGGCCTACTTCCGCACGGACATGTACGAGAAGGTCCACTTCTACACGCTCGACGCCGTCTCGCGGCACGGGCTCGACCTGCCGACCTTCGCCCTGGACACGATGGCCTTCTGGCTGGTGCCGCCCGAGGACTTGCTGGACGAGGTGCGCCGCGCGGGCCTCGACGCGCACAGCGGCCTGCGCGGCATCGGATACGCCACGCGCGTGCTGCTGCCGCTGTTCATGACCTGCGACACGCTCGACTTCTCCCACTCGGTCGGCAGCGCCAACTCGCCCTGGCAGGCGGTCTTCGTCTACGAGCGCGTCTGGCTCGGGCTCGGCTTCAGCGAGAAGGCATACGAGCGGCTGCACGAGATCATGCCGGCGGTGCTGGAGAACATCCGCCATTGCCCGTGCGAGGACGGCTGCCCCTGCTGCGTGGGGAAGCCGCTGCGGCAGTACAGCACGTGGAACGTGGAGCGGGGCGAGGCGTCGATCCCGAGCAAGGCGTCCGCGCGCATGATCCTGGAGGGCCTGCTCGGCGACGGCACGGGCCTGGCGGAGCCCGACGCGGCGTCCCTGGCGGACACGGAGGCCGACGCCTCCCTGCGGGTCGAACGGGCGCTCAGGCGGCGCCTGGAGCGCATGCGCGAGCCCCAGGTCTTCCATCCCATTGAGCCCCGCATCGCGACGGGGTATCCTGAGCCGGAACGCGCCGAGGCTCTCGACACGGCCGACGCCGGCGAGCGCCGCGCGCGGCGGCGCAGCTTCCAGCGCGAGCTGCGCAAGCGCATCGCCAAGAGCATCCCCACGGACAAGCTGGGGCCGCACGCGGGCATCCGCCGCCCGCCGCCGGGCATGAGGTCGCGGGGCGCGGACGCGCCGCCGACCCGCTTCCCCGGCCGCCCCGAGAAGGGCAAGGAGGAAGCCGAAGATGTGATCGGCGATAGGCGCAGCGCCACGGGACTGATCCGCCTCGGCGATTCGCTTGCCGCAAAGGCGCGCAAGCTCCACCGGCGGCGCGGCGGCGGGTCTTGAGTCTCGGGTCTTCCGTCTCGCCTATCGAGTGGAGGAGGGCCGGTGGCCACGTTCAAACGGGTTGAGGACATCGAGGCGTGGCAGAAGGCACGGCAGCTTGCCCGCCGGGTCTATGCCGTCTCGGCTCGTGGCTCGTTCGCGGGGGATTCTGGCCTGCGAGACCAGGCTCGCCGCGCGGCCAACTCAGTTATGGCGAACATCGCGGAGGGGTTCGAACGAGGAGGCTCGAAGGAGTTCGTGCAGTTCCTGGCCGTAGCAAAGGGCTCCGCGGGGGAACTCCGCTCGCACCTGTATGCTGCGTTCGACCAGGATTACCTCAGCTCGGAAGAGCATGGCGAACTGGATGGGGAGAGCATCGCCCGGATGATCGGCGGTCTCATGGGATACCTGAAGCGATCCGAAATCGCCGGCCCGAAGTACAAGGACCGCCCCTAACCCGAGACCCGAGACTCGAGACCCCGGACCTGCATGGACGCAAGGACCTTCATCGAGCGGCTCGCCGAGCAGCCTTTCTTCCGCGGGCAGGTGATGCACGTGGAAGTGCTGCCCGCCCGGGCGGCCACCTACAAGGACGTGCCCGGAGGGCTCCTGCCGGCCGTCGAAGAGGCCCTCGAGAAGCAGGGCATCCACAGGCTCTACAGCCACCAGGCCGACGCCATCCGCCAGGTGCGCGAGGGCCGCAACGTCGTCATCGTCACCGGCACCGCCAGCGGCAAGACGCTCTGCTACAACGTGCCCGTGGTCGAGACGCTTGTGGAAGACCGGCTCGCCACGATGCTGCTGATCTACCCGACCAAGGCGCTGGCGCAGGACCAGTTGCGGGCGATCGGCAAGTTCCAGGACCCGCAGCTCGACGTCGAGTTCCTGGCCGGCACCTACGACGGCGACACCCCCCAGACGCTGCGCCGCCGCCTGCGCGACGGGGCCAACGTCATCCTGACCAATCCCGACATGCTCCATCAGGGCATCCTGCCGCAACATGCCCGCTGGAACCGCTTCTTCACGCACCTGCGCTACGTGGTCATCGACGAGGTGCACGCCTACCGGGGCGTGTTCGGCTCGCACCTGGCGAACGTGCTGCGCCGGCTGGGGCGCATCTGCCGCCACTACGGCTCCTCGCCGCGCTTGATCTGCTGCTCGGCCACCATCGCCAACCCCCGCGAGCACGCCGAGCGCATCACCGGCCGGCCGATGGAGCTGATAACCAACGACGGTTCGCCCCGCGGCCCCAAGCGTTTCGTGCTCTGGAACCCGCCGCCGCTGGAGGCGGCCGCGCGCGGTCGGCCCGAGCAGTGGCGCATCGGCGGCGACCGCCGCAGCCCGCTCTGGGAGGCGGTGCACCTGATGACCGCCCTGGTCAAAGAGGGCATCCAGACCATCGCCTTCGTGCGAACCCGCCTGGCGGCCGAGCTGATCTACAAGAACTGCCGGGACATGCTCCGGCCCGTCTCGCAGCGCCTCGCCCGGTCCGTGCACGCCTACCGCGGCGGCTACCTGCCCGAGGAGCGGCGCGAGATCGAGCGGCGCCTGGTCCAGAAGGACATCCTCGGCGTCTCCAGCACCAACGCCCTGGAGCTCGGCATCGACATCGGCAGCCTCGACGCCTGCATCCTGGTCGGCTACCCCGGCACCATCGCGAGCCTCTGGCAGCAGGCCGGGCGTGCGGGCCGGGGCTCGGAGGAGTCGGTGGTGTTCCTGGTCGGCCAGAACTCGCCGATGGACCAGTACCTGATGGTCCACCGGGACTACATCTTCGCCCAGAGCCCCGAGCAGGCCGTCGTCGACCCCGACAACCCCCACGTCGCCGTCGGTCACGTCCGGTGCGCCACGCACGAGCTGCCCCTGGCCGACGCGCAGACCGCGCTCTTTGGCCCTTACGCCGACGTGATCCTGGAGCTTCTCGAAGAGGACGGGACCGTCCGCCACATCGAGGGGCAGTGGTACTGGGCCTCCTCGGCCTACCCGGCCGCCGAGGTGAACCTGCGCAACATCGCCGGCCCCGTCTACACCATCCAGGACGAGTCGGCCGGCGAGCGCGTGATCGGCACGTTGGACGAGATCAGCGCGCTCTCCCAGCTCCACGACCACGCGGTCTACCTGCACGGCGCCGACACCTACTTCGTGAATCGGCTCGACCTGGAGCAGAAGATCGCCTGGGTCGACCGCCGCGACCTGGACTACTACACGCAGTCGGTCCAGAGCTCGCAGATCCGCATCGACGAGGTCGAGGAGGAGGGGCAGTGGCGCGGCGCGCAGGTGGGCTTCGGCGACGTGACGGTGACCACCACCATCCCGATGTTCAAGAAGATCCGCTTTCACTCGCGCGACAGCCTCGGCTACGAGCAGCTCGAGCTGCCGCCGCAGGAGCTGGAGACCGTCGCCCTCTGGTTCGCCCCGCCCGAGGAGGTCGTCGCTCGGATGCTGGCGGGCCAGATGGTGGTCAGCGAGGGGCTGATCGGCATCGCGAACGTGCTGGTCGAGGTGGCGCCGCTGTTCGTGATGTGCGACACGCAGGACGTGGGCACGGTGGTCAACTCGAGCTGCCTGGGCCGCGACGCGCTCTTCCTGCACGACCGCTACCCCGGCGGGATGGGCTACGCCCGGCGCGTGCTGAGCCGGATCGGGGAGATCATGGAGACCGTCCACGCCGTGGTGCGGGACTGCGGCTGCGAGGACGGCTGCCCCTCGTGCGTCGGCTCGGCCGTGCCGGCCTTCGCCATGACTGACCTGGACAGCGCCGTGCGGGGCCGCATCCCGGACAAGGCGGCGGCGCTCTTCCTGCTGGACGCCGTCTTTGGCGAGTGAGGCGGCCTCAGCGGGCCAGCAGCAGCGCCAGCAGGGCCGCGCCGACCAGCAGCGCGATCACGAGGCGAAGCCACCTCCACGAGCGCCGGCCACGGCCGAACTCCCGCCGCAGGAACTCCTCGTAGTCGAACTCATCATCGCCGGCATAGCCGCTCGGGCCGCCCGCGCGCCAGGTGTCGGCATCCTCGCACCAGCCCGTCTCCTCGTCACTGCCGCACTCCGGGCAGGAGCGCGCGCTCGGGGGCAGTTCGGCCCCGCAATGGGGGCAGAGGAAGTAGTCATCGCCGCGCCGGCCAGTCACCGCGCCATTCCCCCCTCGATGCCCTCCGGGAACGGCACGACGCACTCGCCGATCGTCTCCAGCCCGTAGCCGCCTTCCTGGACGGTGAGGGCCGGCGCTCCGAGCGCCCCGATCCGCCGCCCGATCTCGGGGAACGCATCGCGCGCCAGCCCGAACTTGCTCTCGGGCGCGTGCAGGCGGTGCAGCGCGCTGTATATGGCCTTCATCTTTCCACCTGGCATAGCGAGACGCCGCCCGGCCGCCAGACGGCGTAGGGGAACCCCGACCGCGTGGAGGCGGCGCCGCACCGCCCGCCCGCAGAGAGCGCGATCAGCGCAACGTGGCGCTCGCCTCCGCCTGACCTGCCGGCCAGGATCCGGCCGACGGCCTCCTGGCAGGCGGCGGCGGGCCCCTGCCCGGCGCGCATCAGCTCGCAGACAAGGAAGCCGGCGCAGTGGGTCATGATCTCCTCGCCGTGGCCGGTGGCCGCCGCGCCTCCGGCCGCCTCATCGGCGTAGAGCCCCGAGCCGATGATGGGCGAGTCGCCGACGCGGCCCGGCAGCTTCCACGCGAGTCCGCTGGTCGAGCAACCGGCGGCGACGTGGCCGTGGGCGTCGAGCGCGACCAGCCCGACCGTGTCGTGGTCGCCCCCGCCGGCGCACCGCTGTTCCCAGGCGCGGCGCGATTCCTCCGTCAGGAGGTCGGACTGCTCGAAGCCCTGCTTCAGGGCGAACCGGCGCGCCCCTTCGCCGGCCAGCATCACGTGCGGCGTCTGCTCCATCACCTTGCGCGCTACCGAGACGGCGCGCGCCACGTCGCGCAGCGCCGCCACGCAGCCCGCCCGGCCGGCGCCGTCCATGATCGCCGCATCGAGTTCCACCACCCCCTCGCGGTTGGGGCGGCCGCCCAGACCGACGCTCGTCACCGAGGGGTCGAGCTCGACGGCGTTGATGCCTTGCTCGACCGCGTCGAGGGCGGTTCCGCCGCCCGAGAGCACTTTCCCGGCCGCCTCGACGGCGGCCCGGCCATACTGCCACGTGGCGATGGCGACCGGCCGGGCGTTCGGGCTCATGTCGTTACCCCCGGGGGGTCGGCATTCAGGCGACCAGTGGCAGCAGGTCGCCGCCGTGGCGGATGATGCCGAACCGGGCGCCCGCACCGTGGCGGCCCAGGGCCAGGTCCAGTGCTTCGCCGACGGTGGCTGCGCGCTCGAAGCCGAGCGCCTCCTGGTCCTCCACTGTGAGGCCCGGCGAGACGCAGATCACCCGGCAGCGCTCCCGCACCAGGGCGTGGAGGCGCATCGTGGCCGAGGCGATCATGTCCTCGATCCGGCCGTCCGCCAGGGCGGCCACGATCTCCGCATGAGAGGCGCAGGCATAACGGACGAACTCGGGATGCGTCTGCGCGATCCGCTCGGGGAAGGCGCCCACGAGGATGATCGTCCCGCCCTCGGTGACGCCGCGCCGGGCGTGCGCCGGCGCCTTGACGCCCTGCCAGTAGTCGATGACGGCCGGGGTGGCGTCCACGACGGCGATGTCGGCGGGCGCAGGGATCGGGCACACGTACACGCGGCGGCTCGCCTCGATGCCGGCGCGGTGGGCCGCCACGAAGTCGCCGGCCCCGGCCCACGCCGGCCGCCCTGCCGCGTCCGAGACCACGTTGAGCACGTAGTCGAGCCCGACCTGCGCGGCCACCTCCTCCATCTCGCGGCGGGGGGCGTTGTCGGCCGTGCCCGGGATAGCGAGCAGGTCCTCGCCGTCGGCCGCCATGCAGTGCGTGCGAGCGGTCGTCTCCGCCGAGCAGATGCCCGGCTGCACGATCTTCGCCCCGCCGGACCAGCCGGCGTAGATGTGCGGCACGATGCTGCCGGTGCCGATCAGCAGGTCGGCCTCCACGGCGAGGCGGTTCACGGCGATCGGCGTTCCCCGTTCGGTGCGGGCCAGCTCGACGAGCGCGTTCTCGTCCCGCCACTCGTGGTTGACCACGCGGACGCGATCGCAGACCTCGTCGCCGAACCGCTGCCTCAGCTCGGGGCCGCTCATGTAGCGGTGCGTGCCGAGGGCGACCAGGACGGTGATCCGCTCCTCGAAGACGCCGGCGGCGCTGAGGCGATCGATCAGGGGCGGCAGGATCTCGCGCTGCGGAGTCGGGCGGGTGATGTCGTCGGCGAGGAGGACCACTGAACTCTCGGGCCCCGCCAGCTCCTCGATGGGCGGCGCGCTGATCGGCTCGTCCAGCGCGGCGCGCACGGCCTCCGGCCAGCTCCCGGCGGCGGGCGTAGTGCCCGGCGCGATCCGGTAGAGGACCTGCCCGGCCGGCAGGGCGGCCGCGGCTTCTTCCATCTGCCGCACCAGTTCGTCCTGGCTCATTCGCCCGCCCTCTCGTTGAGGCTGCGTTCGATCTCGTTGAGCGGGTGCGCGAAGGCGTCTTCCTTGAGCTTGGCCAGCGCCGGCTTGCCGCGCGACTGCTCCTGGGCCCACTCGCGGGCGAAGTCCCCGTCGCGTATGCCGGCCAGGATCTGGCGCGCCCGCTCCTCGATGCCGGCCCCGAGCACGACGTCGGCCCGCGAGAGCTGCCCGTACTGGCTGGTCTGGGAGTGGAGTTCGAGCTGCTTGAAGAAGCCCTCGTCGATCATCGCCTGGGCCACCTCGACCATCTCGCCGGAGAGGTACATCTCCGTGGCGACGGTCTGCGGGGTGCAGCCTCCCTCGACGAGCGTCTCGAAGTAGAGCCGGCAGAGCTTGCCGATGCCGGCCCAGAGGAACTGCTCGGCAAAGAGGTCGATCAGCGTCTCCTCGCGGAAGGACGACTCGAAGGCGCCCTCGCGCGTGCCGCCGATGGCCCGCGCCAGGGCCAGCGTCCGCTGCCAGGCCCGCCCGGTAGCGTCCTGCTCGACGGCCACCAGGCAGGGGTAGCCCCCACCCTGCACGTAGAGCTCGCGCACCGAGGCGCCGATCATGCGCGGCGCCACCATGATCACGTCCACGAACTCCGGCGGCTCGATGCGGCCGAAGTAGATGTTGTAGCCGCTGGCGAAGTCGAGCGCGTTCCCTTCCCGCAGGCCGGGGGCGATGCTCTCGGCATAGACCTGGGCCTGGACCTCGTCGGGGATGAGCAGGAGCACGATGTCGCCCCGCGCGGCGGCCTCGGCGACGCCGACCGCTTCCAGGCCGTCCGCCTCGGCCCGCTCGCGATAGGCGTCCGGCGGGCAGCCCACGACCACGTCATGGCCGCTGTCGCGCAGGTTCAGCGCCTGCGCGCGGCCCTGGTTCCCGTATCCGATCACGCCGAACGTCGTGCCGTCCAGCGCCGCCGGATCGGCGTCGTCGTCCCGGTAGATCGTCACCATGCGATGGACCTCTCTACGTGGGATCTGCGGGTCACGGCGAGTATAGGCGCCCCCGTGGCGCGCTGCAACGGGCGGCCTTGCGGCGCCGCCGCCGTTGTGGTAGATGGAAGCCTTTGCCCCCGTGGAGGAGACGCATGCCGCGTGAGTACCGCACAGATGACTGGGACGAATACCGCATGGAGTACGGCGACCCCCACCGCGAGCTGGAGCCGCCGGAGCGGGAGGAAGAGGTCGTGAACGGGGCGCTGGAGGCGCTGCGCAAGGCCGGCGTGCTGCCGCACACGGACTACGATCGCACGAGGATGCTGGCTCACCGCCGCGCCGTGCGCGAGCTGTTCGAGATACCGTGGACGGCGATCACCCCGCGCATGCAGCGGCTGCTCTACGCCGTCAGCGCCGTCGCCCGGCCGCGCCGGATGATCGCCGCCGGCGTCTTCTGCGGCAACACGTTCATCTCCAACGCCGGGGCCGCCGTCGGGCCAGGCGCCTGCTACGAGGCGGAGGAGCTGGTCGGCGTCGAGATCGTCCCCGAGGAGGCCGAGCGGGCCGAGCGCAACGTGCGCCGCTTCGACCCGACCGGGGTGGCGCGCGTGGTGGCCGCCGACGCCGTGCCCTTCGTCGCCAGGTTCGACGCGCCGATCGACCTGCTCTACCTCGACGCCGACGGCACGCCGGAGCAGGGCAAGGGCGTCTACCTGGACATCCTGGAGGCCGGCTACGCGAAGATGCCGCCCGGCGCCCTCGTGCTCGCCCACAACAGCGTCAACTGCGCCCGCCGCCTGAGCCATTACCTGGAGTTCGCCCGCGATCCGGCCAACTTCCGCGCCAGCCTCAACGTCGTCTTCGACGTGGAGGGGCTCGAGGTCTCCGTCAAGTAGCGGCCCCTACACCAGGTCGCACGCCGCCGGCGGCATCCAGTGCTCCGGCTGGCCCTGCCACTTGACGTTGCAGCCGATCGGGTTGGTGACCGGCACGGGCACCTCGTCGCCGGCCAGCAGGGCCTCCACGGCGTCGCGCAGCTCCCGCGTGGTCTGCTTGCCCGGCTCGCGGGGATTGTCGTCCATCCGTCCGGTGTAGCGGAGCTTGCGCTCGGAGTCGAAGACGAAGAAGTGGGGCGTGCGCAGCGCCCCGTAGGCGCGGGCGACTTCCTGGTCCTCGTCGCGCACGTAGGGGAAGGGGAAGCCCTTCGCCTCGGCCCGCTGGACCATGTGCCCGAAGTCGTCGCCGGGGTGGTTCTCGGTCTCGTTCGAGTTGATCGCGATCATCTCCACGCCCTGCGGGGCGTAGTCGTTGTAGAACTCGATCATCCGGTCCTCGCTGCCGACCACGTAGGGACAGTGGTTGCAGCTGAAGACCACGACGAGGACCTGCGCGTCCGCGAAGTCGTCCAGCGAGTAGCTGTTGCCGTCCACTCCGGGCAGGTCAAAGTCCGCCGCCTTCTCACCGATCTCGAGCGTGAAGGCCATGGCACCCTCCTGTGTGGTAGCGAGCATCCGGCGGCCCGGCGCCCCCCGGGCGCGCCGTTACGTTCGAGTATAGGCGCAGGGGCGGCGCGGCGCAAACTTCCGCTCAGCGGGCGCGCAGCCGCGCGATGCCGTCCTTCAGGGCGTCGAAGGACGGCTTGGGTCGGCCCTCGACGTCCACGACGCCCCAGGCCGTCTCGGCCGGGCAGTCGGGCTCACCGCACTGCCAGCAGGTCTCGGTGTCGCGCCAGCGGAAGTAGAAGATGCCGAGCAGGGCGTCCCTCTGCTCGCAGAAGGCATCGAAGGCGCGCCGGATGAACTCGGCCTGCCCCTCCGGCGTGTGCCCGGGGCCCCAGGTGAAGCGCCACTTCTTCAGCTCGCAGACCGGTCGGCCGGAGCGGCGTTCCTCCTCGGTGATCCCCTCGCCGGCCGAGGCGAAGCCCCATTCGTTGATGAGCACGGGCTTCTGCGTGATGGCGTGTATCTCGGCGATCTCGTCGGCCCAGTCTTCCGGCGCGCCCCGCTGCCACGTGCCGTAGTAGTGGTCGACGCCGCAGTAGTCGAGCGGGCCGTCCGCCTCGGCGAAGAGCCGCCCGTAGAGGTAGTAGGCGCGCTCGGTGCCGCCGGTGTTGGTGCCGAGCACGAGCGACGGGTCCGTCTCTTTCAGCGCGCGGCCGGCGCGCAGGATCAGCTCGCCGACCTGGCGCAGGTCGAGCGGCCCGCGGAACTGACGCCAGTCCAGCTCGTTGCCGATCTGCCAGGCCGCCACCAGGCCCCGCAGGTCCTCGGCGAGCCAGCGGCACGTCTCCTCGTAGATGCGGTAGAACTCGTCGCTGCCCAGCGGGCGGCACCACGCGGGCAGGCGGTCGTGCCATTGCGACTTCAGGCGGCCGCTCTGATCGGGACGCATCAGCCCCGCCCCGAGGCCCGGCGTGACCCCGAGGACCTGGAAGCCGCCCTCGACCAGCTTCTCGATGCCGGCCCGGGCGCGGGGATAGCTATCGCTGACCTCGCCGCCGACCCGCTCGGTGAACGGGAAGGGCACGCCATGGCGCACCCATTCGATGCCCGCCTCGCGCAGCAACTGCGGCTCGTCGTTGGCCGAGGCGATCGTGCCGATCATCTGGTCCGTCATGACGTCTTCCTTCCCGAAAAGGGGGGCCTGGGCGGGGGCGCAGGCTCATTTAAAAATCGGCCCTCCGGCGCCGGGTCCGCCTGCCGGGGCGCTCGGGCCGGTGAACATGATGGCGAAGCGCGTGATGAGCGCACCGAGCAGCACGTAGCCGAGGAAGACCTGGACCATCAGCAGCGCGTGGCCCCCCGTCGAGTCCGGCTGCGCGTGCAGGTCGCCGAAGCCGAGCGTGGTCATCGTCACGACGGAGAAGTAGAGCGCGCGCAGCAGGAGCAGCCATTCGGGCACGGGGCGGCCGGCCGCCTCCGTCAGGCCCGCCACCAGCCCGGGCGGCGAAGCGACGGCGGCGCCCCAGTAGACCGCGGCAAACACGAACGCCAGCACGACGAAGGCCAGCAGGATGCGGGCCGTGGAATGGCCGTAGTCGGAGACCAGCCAGAACGCCCGGACGGGCAGGCTCGTGACCCACCTGCGCAGGGGGGCGACGGCGTACCACCGGCGCCAGGCCCTCTCCCGGACGTTGCGCTCCAGCATGGCGCGCAGGCCCGGCTCCACCCGGGCGGCGGCGAGGCCGACGGCCGTGAAATCCGTGCGCGCGTCGCACCGGCAGCCGTCGAGGAGCGTCCGGCCGTCGACGACGGCGCCCCGCGCCTTCACGTCCCGGATGTCGGCGAAGGAGAAGTCTGCGCCCTCCAGGTGGGCCTCGTCGAGTCTCGCGCCCTCCAGGTGGGCCTCGTCGAGTCTCGCGCCCTCCAGGTGGGCCTCGAAGAGGATCGCGCCCTCCAGGTGGGCGTGCCGGAGGATCGCGCCCTCCAAGTGGGCCTCCCAGAGGCTCGCGCCCTCCAGGTGGGCGTGCCGGAGGATCGCGCCCTCCAGGTGGGCCTCCCAGAGGTTCGCGCCCTCCAGGTGGCCGTGCCAGAGGCTCGCGCCCTCCAGGTGGGCGTCCTCGAGGTTCGCGCCCTCCAGGTGGGCGCCGATGAGGGACGCGCCCTTTAGGTCCGCGCCCTCCAGCTCGACGGGCGTTGCGGGGTTCGCCGCTCGCCATGCGTTCCACGCGGAGACGTCCCGGGCGTCCGCGCAGCGGCGCAGCATCTCCCACTGCTCCTGGTTGAAGGCTCGTGTGCGACCGCACGCCGGGCAGGCGACGGCGCCCGCGGGCATGGTGGTTCCACAGCCTCTACAGGGGCCTTCCGCGGTGCCGCAGGGTTCGTCGGGCCGTTCGTCGTCAGGGGGCATGGAGTTCTCCTCCGGAGGGCGGGGGCGAGGGGCTCCGCCGTCAGCGGCAGTTGCGGGCCGTTGAGCATCTTCCGCACCTCGGCCATCCTACCGGCCAGAGGGGCCACGTCAAGCAAACCGTTGACATCCCGTCGATTCTGCCGCCAAGATGATGTTTGGACCACGAAACGGGCGGGGGTAGACGCCATGCGGATCGAGCTGGACGCCGTCTGTCGCGCGGCGATCGCCGAGGGGGCGACCGAAGGGGCCGTGGAGGAGACGGTGCGCCTGATCTGCGCGCGGCTCTACGGTGGGCAGGCCCAGACGGCGACGCGCGCGGTCATGCGCGTCATCGAGCTGGAGGCGGAGCGGGCGGGCGGTTCGCGCCTGGCGGCCCTGCGCTCCCTGTCCGAGGGGCAGGGCTCACTGGAGATCTCCACGCGCGGGTATGGCTCCCCGGGGGAGATGTCCCCGGAGATGCGGGAGCGCTTCCGGGAGATGATCGCTTCCGGCAAGCCGCAGGTCGAGCGGCGCGTGGTGCACCGCTGGGACGCCGCGGACGGGCCGCCGCCTCCGGAGGTGCTGGCCGCGGCGCGGGAGGCGTTGGGCGAGGACGTGGCGATTGCGGGCACGCCGTCGCTGAGGCGCCGCCGGCTGAAGCGGGCGCTCCTTGTGCTGGCGGTAACGCTGGTGGTGGCCCTGGCGCCGGCCGTGCTCGTGTTGATCCAGACCATCCACGATCATGGCGCGGGGGCGCGGCAGAGGGCGCTGGAGGAGCTGGAGCAGGGGGTCGCGCGCTCGCCCGAGGACCTGGCGCTCGGCCTCCGTCTGGCGCAGGCATACGCGGGCAAGCTGGCGATGGTCGGGTCGCTGGACGGCCTGCGGCGCTGGACCGAGGCGCAGGGCCTCGAGCCGTTGGAGACCGAGCGGTTCCGCGAGCGCATCGCCAAGATGGAGCAATGGACCGGCTACAGCGCGTCGCCCGCGGAGGTCGTGGAGACGGCCCGCAAGGGCGAGCAGATCGCCCGCCGGCTCATCGAGCAGGGCGGGACGACCCCGCTGGAGCGGGCGACGCTGCGGTTGCTGCTGGGCCACTTCCTCCTGGCGCAGGACCGCATCGACGAGGCGCTCGAGGCCGCCGACCGCGCGGCCGAGCCGCTCCCCGACGACCCCCGCCCCCATCTGCTCCGCGCGGCCGTCTGCGAACGGACCGGCCATTACGCCCGAGGCATCGAGGAGAACGAGGCGGCGCTGGCGAAGCTCGACCCCTGGGTGGAGCGCCATCCGCAGAGCGTCCTCTACCTGATTCCGGGCCTTGCCCCGGGAGCGGAAGAGTCCGCCCGCCGCCCGGACCCGGCGCGGCTCGCGCGGGACCTGCGGGCGCGCATCGAGGTTCATAACGTGCTCCTGCAGACGCTGGAGAGCGCGGGCGCGCGCTGAGGGCTTGACGGAGGGGCAGCCGCCGCGTAACCTGTCTTGTGCGCGGTGTGGAGGGCGCAGCGCCGGGGCTCGGGTTCCTGAAGGAGATTCGATCATGCGTGGCTTGAAGAGCTGTCTCTGGGTTGCGGGGCTGCTGTTTCCGCTCAGCGCCATCGGGCTGATCCTTCCCTGGTCGGCCATCGAGGGGCTGGCGGCGCTGTTCGGCGTCGCGCCCCTGCCCGAGGGGCCGCTGGTCCACTACGCCGTGCGCGCCATGTTGGCCACCTACGCGGCCGTCGGGGTCTACTTCTGGCTGCTGGCGCGCGACCCGCTGCGCTACGGCGTGCTGGTGCCCTTCAGCGGGCTGGCCGGCATGCTCGTGGGGGTGACCTGCGGCGTGACCGGCGCCGTGCTCGGCCTGCCCACCATCTGGTACCTGGCCGACTTCCTCGGCTGCACAATCATCGGCGTGCTGATCCTGATCTTCTGGTGGAGTGCCCGCCCCGCCGAGGGCCCTGCCCCGGCGCCGGCCGAGGTGGCGCAGGAGGAGCCGGAGGACGAAGAGGACCTGGAGCCCCCTGACGTGTTTTGACAGGGGTCCGGTACTGTCGTAAGCTGGCGCGCTCCCATCCTTGATCCGGAGGCAGGCATGGCCGAGCCGCAGCAGTCCGTCGAGCAGTGGGGAGTCTTCGAGCTGGCCCTTCAGGCCGGGGCCTCGGGCAACCCGTTCACCGACGTTGAGTTCGGCGCCCGCTTCAGCCGCGGGCACCGCAGCGTCCGCGTCGCCGGCTTCTACGACGGCGAGGGCACCTTCCGCGTCCGCTTCATGCCCGACGCGCAGGGCACGTGGCGCTACGAGACCTTCGGCAGCCTGGACGCGCTGGACGGCGTGGGCGGCGACTTCGAGTGCGCCCCGCCTTCGGAGGGCAACCACGGGCCGGTCCGCGTGGACGGCCGCCACCACTTCCGCTACGCCGACGGCAGGCGCTACTACCAGGTCGGCACTACCTGCTATGCATGGTGCCACCAGGGGGACGAGCTGGAGGAGCAGACGCTCGCCACCCTCGCCGAAGCGCCGTTCAACAAGCTGCGGATGTGCGTCTTGCCCAAGTGGTACGCCTTCAACCGGATCGAACCTGTGCAATACCCCTTCGACGGCACGCCGCCGTCGGACTGGGACTTCACGCGCTTCAACCCCGCCTTCTGGCGCCACTTCGAGGCGCGCGTGGGCCAACTGCGCGACCTGGGGATCGAGGCCGACCTGATCCTCTTCCACCCCTACGACGAGGGCCATTGGGGCTTCGACCGGATGCCCGCCGAGGCCGACGAGCGCTACCTGCGCTACATCGTCGCCCGGCTCGCCGCCTACCGCAACGTCTGGTGGTCCTTCGCCAACGAGTGGGACTTCATGCGCACGAAGCGCGACGCCGACTGGGACCGCTTCTTCCGCATCGTGACCGAAGCGGATCCCTGCGGCCACCTGCGCGGCATCCACAACGGCACCCGCTGGTACGATCACACAAAGCCCTGGGTCACCCACCTGAGCGTGCAGGGCGGCACCGACGACGTGGCGCGCTGGCGCGAACGCTACGGCAAGCCCGTCGTCGTGGACGAATGCTGCTACGAAGGCGACATCGAACTCGAGTGGGGCAACATCACGGCCCGGGAGCTGGTGCGGCGCTTCTGGGTGGCGCTGATCGGCGGCGGATACTGCGGCCACGGCGAGACCTACCTGCACCCCGAAGACGTCCTCTGGTGGAGCAAGGGCGGCGTGCTGCGCGGCGAGAGCCCCGCCCGCATCGCCTTCATGCGCCGCATCCTGGAGGATGGGCCCGACGCCGGGTTCGGAGCCGTCCCGTGGGCGCCGTCGTGGAACTTCCGCGGGGCCGGCAAGGACGGCGACGCCTACGTGATCCTCTACTTCGGCTTCCGCCAGCCCCGCCGTTACTTCGTCGACCTGCCCGAGGGCAGCGAGTACCACATCGACGTGATCGACACCTGGGAGATGACCGTCGAGCCGCTCGAAGGCACCTTCGCCGGGCGCACGGAAGTGCCGCTGCCCGGCAAGCCCGACATGGCCGTGCGGCTGCGCAGGGCGTGACCTGCCGGCCCCCCGATTGGGGCCAGGCGCAAGGGGATGTTCCGTACACCGTGAGCAGAGCGATGAGGAGCCGGCCAATCCGCGCCGTGGCGAAGCTGATACCCCGGTGCCTTCGCGACTCGCTGGCAACGCTGTTCCCGCGCCTGTTCCTCCCTGCTTGGGTGCGTGACTCCTGGCGCCGGCCGGACAGGGCCGACTGGCCGCCGGCCGAAGGCGCCGCCGAGCCGGGGCTGGCGAGATACGAGTACTCGCTCTTCTCCCAGAACGGCGAGGACGGGGTGCTACGGCATCTGTTGTCCGAGCTTGGCTTCCGCTCGCGCGCGTTCCTTGAGTTCGGCTTCGGGGTGACCGAGAGCAACGCGTTACGGCTCGCGCTCAAAGAGGACTTCGCCGGCGTTTTCATCGACGGCTCCGAGCACGCCGTGAGGGCCCTCAACAGCGCTGCCGGGCTCTTCGGCCTGGAGGGCGTGCGGGCCATCCGCCAATGGCTCACGCTGGAGAACCTTGCCGAGACGATCCGAGAAGGGGGCCTGCCCCCCGAGATCGACCTGCTCTCCATTGACGTTGACGGCAATGACTACTGGTTTTGGCGCGAGATCGAGCGCCCGAGCGCGCGCCTGGTGGTGATCGAGTACAACGCGAGCCTCGGGCCGGAGCTCTCGCTGACCGTCCCCTACGATCCCGCCTTCGAGCGGCACGCGAAGCACGAGAGTGGCTTCTACCACGGCGCATCCCTGGCGGCCCTCTACCGGTTGGGACGCGAGAAGGGCTACGCGCTGGTGGGGTGCGAGTCCCGGGGCGTGAACGCCTTCTTCGTGCGGGAAGACTGCCTGACGGCGGGCGTGCAGGAGCTCTCTCCCCGAGATGCCTACTGCCCCGACAAGGGCAGGCTGGAAGCCGGCTTCTCCGCCGAAGGACAGTTGCGCATGATCGAGGACATGCCGTACGTCGCCGTCGAGTAGCAAAGGGCGCGAGTACCGCATGGACGTGCAGGACGTCCTCGTGCTGCACCAGGGCATCTGCCGTGCCGAAGGCGGCGCAAGGCGCGGGTGCGGACCTGGAGATCGGTGCCGCGGCCAGCGGAAGATACCACGTGCACGTAGAGGGACTCGGCGCCTCGACGGGTAAGACTATCTGTTCCCCCCGCACGGTCGGTGCTGCCGCTTGACGTATCCTCGAAAAGGCGCCATACCCCGGTAACTGGTGCAGTGTCTGGCGCGCGACAGAGCCGTAGCCATGAAGGGGACGAAGCCGACCGGCTGGCTCTGGAGTTACCACGTTGGTGCGGAGTGGTGTAT
>CAYSWA010000022.1:0-36969 GCA_964434535.1 uncultured candidatus Brocadiaceae bacterium
CTATGCCGCTTACCTGGCGGAACTCCGTCGGGCTGCGCGGGCGGCGGCGGCATATGCCCCGCAGCGTGGCGTCATTGCAGATTATGAAAGCAGGCACGCCCCGCGCGTCCGCCAGCTCCTTGCGCAGCGCCCGCAGGTGCGCGAACAGCTCCGGGGCGACGTCCTCCCAACTCTCCGTCTCGACCCGGGCCGTCCTTACGGGGGTCTCCTTCGGCGCGGAGAGGCGCGGGTGCCGCTCGCCGCGCAGCACTTCGGCGCTGCGGCGCGTCAGCTTCAGGACCTTATGCTCGCGCGTGCGCGCCAGGCAGCGCTGCCCCACGAGCTGCTCGATCCAGTTGCGCACCTGCCGCGCGGAGTACTCGCTCAGCAGCCCGTGGGTGCTCAGCCCGTCGTGGCGGCTGCGCGCGACGCGCTCGGACTCGGAGCCGGTCAGCACGGCGGCGGTGTAGCCGGCCCCGTAGCGCTCCTCCAGCCGCGCGACGCAGGAGATGATCTTCTGGGCGGTCTTTAGCGAGTCCTCCAGGCACTCGACCTCGCCGAGGCAGAAGTCGCAGGCGCCGCAGTCGTCCTTCGCGAAGTCCTGTCCGAAGTACTCGACCAGCGCGCGGTGGCGGCACGCAACATCGCAGCAGAAGCCGTACATGTCGCCGAGCTTGCGCAGGTGGATGCGGCGGACCTCGGGATCGCCGTCAGACAGCAGCATCTTCCAGGTGTGGTAGTCGCTGCCGGAGTAGAAGATCCAGCACTCGGCCTCCAGCCCGTCGCGCCCCGCGCGCCCGCTCTGCTGCTGGTAGTGCTCCAGCGTCTTGGTCATGCCGGCGTGGACGACGTAGCGCACGTCGGGCTTGTCGATGCCCATGCCGAAGGCGACGGTGGCGACGATCACGTCGGCCTCGCCCCGGGAGAAGGCGTCCTGGCTGCGCTTCCGCTCGGCGGGCTCCATGCCGGCGTGGTAGGGCAGCGCGCGGCAGCCGGCGCTCCGGAGGGCGGCGGCCATCGCGTCCACGTCGGCGCGGCGGATGCAGTAGACGATGCCGGACTCGCCCGGGTGAGCGTCGATGACCGCGCGGACCTGGCGCATCTCGTTCTCCCGCCGTCGGGCGCGGTAGATGAGGTTGGGGCGGTCGAAGGAGCCGACCAGCAACTCGGGCGCCTCGAGCCGCAGCGTCTCCACCACGTCGCGGCGCACCTGCTCGGTGGCGGTCGCCGTGTAGGCGTGGAGCGCGACGCCGGTGAAGCGGTCTTTGAGCGCGCCGAGCCGGCGGTACTCGGGCCGGAAGTCGTGCCCCCACATGCTGAGGCAGTGCACCTCGTCGACGGCGATGAAGGAGACCCGGCCGGCGCCGATCACGTGGGCGAAACGCTCGGACATGACCCGTTCCGGCGATATGTAGAGCAGCTTCAGGGCGCCGTCGTGGAACTGCTCGACGGCCTCGCGCTGCTGCTGCGGGGGGAGGCTGCTGTCGATCCGCGCCGCCGCCACGCCGCACTCGCGCAGCGCGTCGACCTGGTCCTTCATCAGCGATATGAGGGGACTTACGACGACGGCCGTGCCGGGCAGCTCGACGGCCGGCGCCTGGTAGCAGAGCGACTTGCCCCCGCCGGTGGGCAGCACCACCAGCGAGTCGCGCCCGGCCATCACGCTCTGGATGGCCTCGCGCTGGAAGGGGAGGAACCCCTCAAAGCCCCAGTACTTCCGCAAAGTCTCGCGCAGCACAGGCAACCGTCCGCTCGGAGGAATGCGGGCACGGCCCGCCGCGCGCCGAGTGTAGCATCACGCACCGCCCGGTGCCAGCGGGCGCTCCGCGCTCACGGCTGCGGGCTCTCGGCGGGCTCGTAGTCGAACCAGTCGAAGCGGGCGGGCGCCTCGCCGGCCGGGTCGTCGGCGTGGACGAAGAAGTGGCCGCCGCCGGCGACGCCCCGGCGACGGCCCGTTCTACCGCGCCGAGGAGTACCACCAGCAGTATCACGAGAAGACCGGCCGGAGGGTCTGCCCGATCTGACGGCAGTCTTCACCGCAGAGCGCGCGGAGAACGGCGAGGAACCGCAGATGGACGCGGATGAGCGCGGATACTACCGCATGGCCTGGCCCGCCGCGTCCCCTGCAACCGACAACCGGCAACTGATAACCGACGCGCCAGCTTGACAGGTCCGGCGGGCGGCTTGATAATGGCGTGTCGCGACGGTGCGGATGTGGCGGAATCGGCAGACGCGCCAGGTTGAGGGCCTGGTGGACCTCACACGTCCATGGGGGTTCGAATCCCCCCATCCGCACCACCTTCCACCCTACCGTCCCACGGCCGTGGTCACGCTGCGCGGGGGCAGCAGGACCACCCCATCCGCCGGCGCCTCCCGCCCGCCGGGGCCGGCCAGGCCGCGGCCGTCAACCAGCGGAACATCCCGATCCCGCTCTTCGTCCTCACCCTCGGCGCTCCTTCCCGGCAGTGTTCTGTCCGCTCGCCCCGCCTCTATCAGCCGCCGGACACGGCAACGGAGCGCGCCCGGTCAACGCCACCTGCGAAGCTGCGCCTCGATCGCCTCGTGGACGCGCGCCACGCCGATGCGCTCCATGCAGCGCGTGTCCGTGCGGGCCTGCTCCAGCGGCATCTCGCGGACGGCGATGGCCCGCCCGCCCATGCCGAACGGACCGGTGCGGCCCTCGTCCGTCGGCCCGAAGAGGGCTACCATCGGCGTGTCCACAACGGTGCCAAGGTGCATCACCCCCGAGTCGCTGCAAAGAAGCACGGAAGCGAGGCGAAGCAGTTGGACCGCCTCCCGAATGGAGGTCTTCCCCACCAGGTCGACGACCTCGACCCCCGCCGGCAGGGACGGGAGCACGTTGCGCTGCACCCAGCGTCGCTCCGCCCGGGCGCCCACCAGCGCGACGGCAAGTTGGGGCCGTCTCTGGTGCAGCCGGGCCAGCAAGGGGCCGTACTTGCTGGCGGGCCATATCTTCTCTGGTTCGCCGGCCGCCGTGCCCTTGCGCACGATGCGATTGCAGCCCGGATGCACGACCAGGAGCGACGCCTCCGCCGCGACCCCCAGGGCGCGCAGCCTCTCCCGAGCCGCCCGGTCCGGCGCAATCTCCAACTGCGGTCCCGGCACGGGCACCTTGCCCAGACCCAGCCCCCGCATGACGGCCTCGGCGTTCCGCACGGCGTGGTGGGCCGCACTGTCCGGATCGACGCTGACGCTGCCTTCGAACTCCCCGATCTTGCGGCGGAAACGGGTGAGCTTCCCGAACAGGAAGGCACGGTCGTACTGCCCCGCCCGGACCTCCCGTCGAAGGCGCCGCAGCCGCGGCAAGTCCCATATGCCGCCCTTGAGTCGCAGCGGCCTCACCTCGTCCACAAGCCCGGTGAGTTCGATCGTCTCACTCGCGTAGGACGTGGTGACGAAGGTCAGACGCATCGCGGGCGCATGGCGGCGAATCAGCTTGAGCGCGGGAATGGCCATGACCACGTCGCCGATGCGCGGCGCGCCCCAGACCAACGCCTTCTGCCTGCCGCTTTCACTCATCTCCAGTGGCCCTCGTTGGCGCTTGCAGCCATGCACCACCTCCCCTGCCTGCGCTCGTGCCGAAAGCAACTCCCGCCGGCGACTATACCAGATGTCGGCTCGGGCCGGAACCTCACGCGGCTCGGCGCGCCACGGCTTGACAGGCCCGGCCGCCCCGCCATAGCCTGCTGGAATGCGCACGAGAGGACGTGATCGCATGGACGAGACGACAGGCCGCCGCCTGACCAGGGGGGATTGGACGGCGCTCCTATCGCTCGCCGTCGTGGCGGGCGCCGCGGCGCTCCACCGCTACGGCGACCCGGCGCTCGGGCGGGGCCTGCTCTACGCGGGGGCGGGCGCCCTGATCGGCTGCGTGACGAATCGCATCGCGATCCGGGCGCTGTTCGACCCCTGGCCCTGGCGAGGGCTGCACCTGCCCTACACCGGCGTGATCGAAAACGAGCGCAGCCGCATCGAGGAGGCGATCGCCGAGGCGGTCGGCGGCCGGCTCGTCACGCCCGAGGTGCTCGCCGAGGAGCTGCGCGCTTCCGACCTGCCCGAGCAGATCCGGGCCGAGGCGGCCGCGTTCGTGCGCGGGCTCGCCGCCCCCGTGGGCGAGCAGGGCAGCGCGCCGAGCGACGAGCTGGTGGACCTGCTGGTCGAACACTCCGAGGCGGCCGTGCGCCAATCGCTCGAAGACGACGAGGTCGTCCGCTCGCTTGCCCAGGAGCTGCGCCGCACGGCCGACCGCACGCTCCGCAGCCCGGCCTGCTACCGCATGGTGCGGGGCCACGTGCAGCGGCTCGGCGGGCCGCTCGGCCAGCTCGGGCACGTGAGCGGCTTCGCCGACTATGACGAGGTCACCTACAAGGTGCTCGACGCGGTGCGCAGCGCGCTGGACGACGTGCTCGGCGATCCCGCGCAGGTAAGGTCGTTCATGCACGACTGGCTGGAGGCCGGCCAGGCGGCGCTGAGGCGGGACCCCCGGCTGGCCGCCGCGGTGCGCCGGGCCGCCGCCGAGCAGCTCCGGGCGGGCCTCGGCCGCGCGGGCGACGAGCTGGAGCGCTGGCACCTGACCGAAGGCCCGTGGCTGGAGCGGCTCGTCGACGTGGTGAGCGGCTCGCTCGACGTGCGGCAGGTCGTGAGCCGGGCCCTCGCCCGCCTGAGCACCGAGGAGGTCAAGGCGCTGGTGCTGCGCCACAGCCGCGAGCACCTGGCCTGGCTCGAGGTCTGGGGCGGCCTGCTCGGCGGGCTCGGCGGCGGCCTGCTGTACGCTCTCTCGAGGTGGCTCTGAAGGATCGTCCCATGGACGAGAAACGGAATGAGAAGATGCCGAGCCGCAGGGAGGCCCGTCGGCGCGGGCGCCGCAAGCGCCTGGCTACGATCGGCGCGGCGGCCGGCGCGCTGCTCGTGGCAGCGGCGGGCCTGTTGGCGCGGGCGCTGGGCCGCCGCCGCCGCCGCTGAGCGCGTCTACCGGCGGGCGTAGTCGGCGGCAGTTCCTATCCCAGAGGCCCCGGAAGAACAACGGACGCTGGAAAGCTACGGCCAGGTCGACCCATGCACCTGTCCTCATTCTCCCTCAACCTGGTGAGTAGAGCTTTCCACGGCCAGCTTCGATAGTTCGGGTTGGCGATATGCGAGCACGATCAGTCCGTCATCCGCGCAAAGCGTCAACTCCTGGGCGCGGCCAGACGCGCCCACCTGGGGTCGCGGATTCAGCATAACGTCTGAGTCTCGCTGCAACCCGATCAAGATGCTGGGGTTCGACGGGTCTCTCTTGCTGCTGAAGATCGCCGCCAGTTCCTGGAACGGTTTGCCGACGAAGCCCTCTGGATAGTCGCCGGACGGAACGACGTATATCTCGTTCGTCTCGGCGCTGTAAGTGAGAAGCCCATCGTAGACCTCCGATAGCTTCGCGTATAGGGCGCACTGGGCTAACAGGCCGATACCGAAGCTAGCCGCGCATATGACCTCATCCGCTCCGGCATCGCGAAGGTGTGGAGTTCTGCGGTGATCGAGCGCCTCGACCACCAAGTGCGGCTTACGGGAGCCCCCACATATCTTGGACAAGGCCAATGCTACCATGACCGAGTTGCCATCGGGATCGCTGCAATCCTCATCTGCAAGGATGATGATGCTTCGCGATAGATGGGCGCGCGCGGCTCGTAGCACCGCGTGCATGGTGGGGTCGCCGCGCACGAAGTAGACCCTCTCGTACTCCGGATGCTCCCGGAGCGGCGATTCGTCCACCTGCCGAGTCGAAAGCACCACGATCTCGGCGTCGGCAGCGGCTTCAGGGTGGTGGAGTTCTCTCACCACAGCGTCTCCCCTACTGTTCCAGTTGCAGATCACGATGTGTTTGGCCACGTCATTTGGCATTGCCTTCTTCTCCCTCAGAATGAACAAGGACGCCACCTTGCCAACCAGGCCCCCAAACAGGCACAGGGCAAAGACGAACACCATCAGTGATAGAACCCGTCCAGCCGTCGTCACGGGGGCCCTACCCTCGAACCCGCTGATGATGTAGACCAGGACCGACCATAGGGATTCGCGCAAGCTCGAGAAATGGTCATTCACGCGTTTCTCGACTGCGTATAGCCCCAATGCCATCAGAAACCCGTACAGGCCGACGACCACGGTCAGCTTAGCGAGTAAGCTCCGACGCCACAGACGCAGAATGGACGCCCGGCGTTTTGCGGCAACGATGGCCACGATCCCTGCCGCGACAACGAACAACGTCCGCAGGGCGAAGGCTACTGAGACAAGTTGGGCGCCTTGGTGCTCTTCATAATACGAAAGCGCGCCACTGTGCAAGGGCACGCTCATGCCACGTTTCGCTGAGGCAACACTGATCCCCGATGCGACCGGATGAGCGTCTACGAGGATGTCAAGGTTATTGAAGAGAGCAGACGTGATGCGGCGCACGTGGAGCGCATCACAGTCAGCCCTGGCAACAAGCAGAGCTTTCACGCCTACCGTGCTAATGTCGCGCATCTGCCCAGGGTACGATAAAGCAGGAATACTCGTGTACACGAAATAGGGATAGGCGTCGTGGAGGCGATCGAAGTAGCCCGGCCCCAGCGAGAGAAGGCGGACGGATTCGCCGAGCTGGGCGACACTTTCAGCCGGTATGCCCGCAGTCACGAAGGCGGCGTCCACCCGGCCCCGCTTCATCTGCCCTCGGGCCTCATCGAAACCGAATGGCACTTCATCGATGCGGTCGAGTCCAAGCCCGGCAACGCGGAGGATGGCGGCGGCATTGAAGCGGCTGCCGCTGCCAATCGGGCCGACTGCCACGGTCCTGCCAGCCAAGTCTTCCAGCGCAGACACCGGAAGATCGCGTCGCGTGACAAGATGCACGGCCTCCGTGTAAAGAGACATGACCCCGCGTACCTCGTCACAGGGGAAGGCGAACATCCGCCGTCCCTCATGGAGGCAATAGGCGACGTCGTTCTGCATCAGGGCCAATTGCGCCTCGCCGGAAGAGATGAGGCCGGCGTTCGCGATGGATCCATGCGTTGGGATTACGTCGATACTTACGCCTGTTACTTCGGATTCGATGACGTCAGCGATGGCGTTCCCCAGGGGATAGTACACTCCGCCTTCTTCGCCGGTTGCCAAGGTCAGCTGGGCCTCAGCTGAGACGGGTTGCGTGCCCAACAGCAGAATGGCAAGGATGACTGGCAGCAGACGACGTGCCGGATGGGTGGACCGTGCACGGGGGGGCGCAGAACGCGCAGCCGTCATCGACATCGCCGTCAAACGCAACGCGCCTGGCAATGTCTTGGGGGAACTACCAGTACTTCGCCAATGCGATACCATTTCCCAATGCTCGTACATATCCCCACCGAGCCACTGGTCGTCTACTCCAGCAGACGGCTCGAAAGCCTCATGTCGACCCGGCGGAGCAAGCTCGTGGCCTCAAGCGCCCCGGGCGCTGCCAGTGCGTGACCCATATGCAGAGAACAGACCGGAAAGACAAATGTTACAAGCAACGGTGTTGTTTGTCAACACCTGAGCTCTCTATTGTGAGCCTCCCCACTATGTCGGAGCGCTCGGGCGAGCGTTGCCACGCCCAGTTGGGCGATCACGCCCGACTCACCCGCGCATGGACGCCAACGGTGCCGGGGTCTGCATGTCTGTGTGCAGCCACACAAACTGCTGGCTTGACCCGTGGAAGGCCGCGGCGGGCCTGTTGGCGCGGGCGCTGGGCCGCCGCCGCCGCCGCTGAGCGCGTCTACCGGCGGGCGTAGTCGGCGGCGCGGGCCATCTGCTCGAGCGCCTCGCGGATGCGGGGCAGCTCCTCGTAGCCGTAGGAGAGCCTGAGCTGACGCCGCCCCACCTCGACCATCTCGCCCTCGGGATGCACGCAGTGCTCGCCCGGGATGTAGATGACGCGCGGGCGGCGGGCGCCGGGCGGGCCGTCCACCCCATCGTCGCCGGTCGTGCGCGACAGGTAGCGGAAGAAACGCGAGTCCTCGGTCGTCTCGACGCCGTCGAGCGTCAGGTAGTAGTAGAATCCGGCCTGCCCGCCGCGACAGTCGGTCACCAACTCGCCGAGCAGCTCGTCGATCCACTCCCGCACCTGCGCGGCTTTGCGGCGATAGCCGGCTCGGACCCGCTGGAGCTGGTCGCGGGCGTGGTGGTCGAGCAGGTAGGCGGCGACCTCCTGAGCGATGAGCGGAGCGCTGAACCCGGCGTCGCTCGTGCGCTGGACCATGGCCCGCAGGAACGGCCCGTCGCGCCCGATCATGTAGCCGATGCGCAGCGCCGGCGCGAGCACCTTCGAGAGCGTGCCTACCTCGTAGACCAGCCCTTCTTCGTCCCGGGTCAGCGCCGAGATCAGCGGCGCCACGGACGGGTCGTGCACCAGGTCCTCGTAGGCCCTGTCCAGCAGGAGCGGCACCCGCCGGCCCAGCTCCCGGCTGAGGTCGGTCGCGATCCGCACCAGCTCCAGCCGGCGCTCGTTGTCCAGTATCGTGCTGGTGGGATTGCTGACGGTGACGACGTAGAGGAACCGGATGCGCTCGCGGCCCGGGCCGAGCCGCTCCAGCGCCTCGCGCAGCCGATCGGTGCGGATGCCGTCGCGATCCTCGGGCACGGCAAGGACGCGGAAGCCCCGCCTCTCCAGGTAGTTGCAGTAGATGTAGTACATGGGGTCGGCGGTGACGGCGATGCCGCGCTCGATCAGTTGGGCGGCGCCTTCGAGCAGGCTGCTGGCGCCGTTGGGGCCGATGATGATGCTGTTCCGCGCCAGCGTCTCCTCGTCCAGCACGCCGGAGGAGACCAGGAAGCGCCGGACGGCCTCGATCAGGTTCTGCGAGCCGGCAGGGCCGCCGTAGTTCAGCGCGTGGGCGTAGCGGCCGGGGTCGGTGAGGACGGCCGCGAGCGCCTCCTGGATGGCCTCGCCGGGGATGGTGCGCTCGTTGACGTAGCCGACCCCGAGGTTGATGTCGAGGCCCTCGCGGAAGTCGGCGGCGAAGGCGGCCATCATCCGGTTGACCGGCGAGGGCGCCACCGACGCGCGCCCGTACTCGCAGAGGGGTATCTCGCCTGGCTGCACGTGGCCCTCGGCTGCGGCGCTTGGGAGACCTGCGTCGAGGGATGATTGTAGAGGGCCCGGCGCCGCGCCTCAACGCGCCGCGGGCAGATCAGCGGTCAGGGCGGGCCAGATGGGGCTGGCGGCGATGCGCTCGACGGCGTCGCGGACGGCGGGGCTGAGGCCGCCCGCGAGGGCGGCCGGCTGGACGGCGAGCACGTGGCACAATGCCCCGCAGGCGCCCCGCACGTACTCGGCCAGCGGCCCGAGCCCGGCGGCGTGCGTCGAGAGCGCCCCGCCGCCGAGCTCCTCCGGCGCGAGCAGCTTCACCGTCCCCGGCTCCGCGCCGATGTCCACGGCGTCGATGATGAGCACGTCATCGGGCTCCAGCCGCGCCAGGCGGCCCAGGTAGTTCTCCGGCGCGTTGCCCGCGTCGATGGCGGCGACGCCCCGCTCGGCGAGCCGCTCGGCCACGATCGGGCCGGCCCCATCGTCGCCCCGCTCCCGGTTGCCCACGCCGAGGGCGGCGCAGCGCCGTCCGAGCCGGCCCAGGCAGTCCCGCTCCCACGGGCTGAGCGAGGATGGGTCGGGGTGGGGCGAGGCCATGGCGACTCAGGTAATCTCGGCGAAGACGACGACGCGCCGGCAGTGGGGGCAGATCACGCGCATGATGTCGCTGCGGTCGGTCGGCTTGCCGACCTCGGAGGCGCCCCGGGGGGCGTGGACGATCTGGCCTTCGAGCGTGACGGCGAGGGTCGGGTTGGCGTATGCCTTGGGGCCGAGCTTGCGGGCCACCCAGCGGACCTGGTCCTTGGGGGCGATCACGCCGCCGCAGGTCTCGCACATGAGCAGTTCCTTCTCGACGCCCGTCTTCGAGTCGGTCCTGTCGAAGGTGACCAGGTTCCACTCGGTGCTCTGGTAGATGCCGTCGTCGGTGGTGCAGTTGTAGTGGCAGTGGCCGCAGAAGATGCAGCGGCCGTAGTCGAGGGTGAAGCGGCGCACGGGCGGGTCGCTCTCGATGTCGTCCTCCATGGTGATGGCGTGGGACGGGCAGACCTCGCAGCAGGCGCCGCAGCCGATGCAGACCTCCTCGTCCCAGGCCGTGGCGCCCCGGTACTTGCCCGTCTCGAAGGTCTCGCCGAACGGGAAATCGACGGTGTAGGGCCCCTTGACGACGGCCTTGACGGCCTCGGGCAGGTAGGGGATCTTCAGCACCCAGAGCAGCTTCTTCAGGGCCGATGCCATGCGCTTTTACCTGTGGTCTGTCTTCGGTTCGGTGCGCTGCCCGGCGGGGAGCATCTCGTCCTCGTAGCGGTCGCAGACGCTGCCCGGCCAGAGCTTGACCCCGCCGCGGTGGGAGCCGCGCGCCAGGGCGTGCGCCCCGACCGGCGAGGTGAGCAGGATGAAGGCCGCGCAGAGGACGGTGCGGGAGATCATCTCGCCCGTGCCGGCGGCGACGCCGACGCCGATCAGGATGGCGCACGTGCCGAGCGTGACGCACTTGGTGGCCGCCTGGAGGCGGTTGTAGACGTCCGGCAGGCGCGCCAGGCCGACCGTGCCGGCCAGGTCAAAGGCCACGCCGACCCCGATCAGGGCGTAGCCGATCAGCTCGTGCAGGGCCAGCTCACTCATCGTAGGCCTTCCCCTCCAGGTACTTGGCCAGCGCGATGGAGCCGACGAAGCTGAGCAGCGCCCAGGCGATGGCGATGTTGATGTAGAACGTGCTGCCGCTGGTGAGGGCGTAGAGGGCGCAGAAGCCGACGATCAGCGTGCCCAGCGTGTCGACCGCCACGGTCCGGTCGGGCGCGGTAGGGCCCTTGCCCAGCCGGTAGAGGCAGAGGAAGGCGCCGGCCAGCAGCAGCGCCATCACGATGTCGAACCCGCTCATTCGAGTATCCTCTCCAGGAAGCCCTCGAAGCGCCGCACAATCTGGCGCGTCTGCTCCTGCGGGTCGTCGGTGTGGACGTAGATCCAGTGGACGTAGAGGTCCTGCCCGTCGATGTCGACCGTCAGCGTGCCGGGGGTCAGGGTGATGGAGTTGGCCAGGAAGGTGCGGGCCAGCTTCGTCTGGAGCCTGGTGCGCACCTTCACGATGCCGGGCCGGATCGGCATGTCGGGGTGGAGGACGCGGTAGGCCACGTCCAGGTTCGCGCGCACGCAGTAGTAGATGAAGAACGGCACGTAGAGCGCCAGGTAGAACAGGCGCACGGGGTGGAGCAGCCATTCGTGGCGCGGCGCCTTGCCCGCCATGACGGCCAGCGCCGCGAGCGTGGCGACCAGGCCCGCCACCACGTGCCCCGGCTCCAGCGTGAACGAGAGCAGCAGCCAGAAGCCGAACAGCAGCACGAAGCCGGCGATGAACCGTCGCATCCTATCCTCCCCCCGCCGCGGCGAAGGCGGCCGTCGCGCCGAGCACCTGCCGGGCGTAGCCCAGGCCGATGCGCAGGGCATCGGTCGCCGGGTCGAGCAGCCCGTGGCGGTAGAGCGGCACCAGCACGCCGAGCCCGGCGCAGAGCACGGCCAGCAGGCCCATGGCGAGCAGCATCGGCATGGGCGACTCCTTCAGGTCAGCGAGCGCCGGCGGCGCCTCCCCCTCCAGCAGGTAGCGCTGCACCTTGGTGAAGGAGAGCAGCGTGACGAAGCTGACCAGCACCGTCAGCAGCCCCAGCACCGGGTGGCCCGCCCAGAGGACGGCGATCACGATGAGCAGCTTGCTGAAGAACCCGTTGAAGGGCGGCACGCCGGAGATGCTCAGGGCGCTGACGCGCGTACAGAGGCCGGTGAAGGGCATCTTCTGCCGGAGGCCGCCCAGCTCGTGCAGGTCGCGGCTGCCGGCCCCGTGCACCACCGAGCCCGAGCAGAGGAACAGCAGGGACTTGAAGACCGAGTGGTTGAGCAGGTGGAACAGGCCGGCGAAGATGGCGAGCCCCGCCACCATGCCGTTGCCCGCCACGAGCTGCTCGCCTCCCACCCCGAGGGCGAGCACGATGTAGCCCATCTGGCTGACGCTGTGGTAGGCGAGCAGGCGCTTGAAGTCCCACTGCCCGACCGCCAGCAGCACGCCGATGACCATCGAGAGGATGCCGAGGGTCATCAGCGCCGTCGCGAACGCCTGGGTCATGCCGACCACGTTGAACAGCAGGCGGGCGAGCACGTAGACGCCGCTGGCCTTGATCAGCAGCCCCGAGAGCATGGCCGAGACCGGCGCGGGGGCCGAGGGGTGCGCGTCGGGCAGCCAGGCGTGGAAGGGCACCATGGCCGACTTGAGCCCGAAGCCGGCCAGGAACATGCCGACCGCCAGCCAGAGCGCGCGGTTGTCGCGCAGGGCCTCGGCCCGCGTGGCGATCTGCGCCAGGTTCAGCGTGCCGGTCAGGCTGTAGAGCAGCCCCACGCCGAGCAGGATGAACGCGCTGGCCACGGCGCTCATGACCAGGTACTTGAAGGACGCCTCCAGCTCCTCGCTCTCCACCCCGAAGCCGACCAGCGCGTAGCTGGCCACGGCGGCGACCTCCATGAAGACGTAGATGTTGAACAGGTCGCCGCTGATGACCACCCCGTTCATGCCGGCGATCATCAGCATCAGGGGGCTGTAGAACAGGTTCACCTGCGTGTAGCTGCGCATGTAGCTGAGGGCGAAGAGCACGGCGGCGAGGCTCACCACGTTGATCACGATCAGCATCAGGCGCGTCAGCCCGTCGGCCACCAGGGCGATGCCGGTGGCCGAGGCCGGCGACCAGCCGCCGACCCAGACGACGGTCAGGGCCGGCGCGCCGAAGCCCTGCACGCTCAGCCCCGCCAGCAGGGCCGTGGCCAGCACGGCCAGGGGCGCCGAGAGCTTGAGGCGCGGCACGAAGGCGAGCAGCGGGATCAAGAACGCCACCCCCAGGGGGATCGCCACCATCAGCGGCAGCGCCGTCGGCGCCGCCGGCGTGATCGCCTGGATCAACGCGCCCACTCGCCGTCCCTCCCGGGGCATCAACCCCTGAGCTGGCGGATCTCGGTCAGGTCGAACGTGCCGTACTTCTCGTGCAGCCGCACGGCCATCACTACCATCAGCGCCACCACCGAGAGCCCGATCACGATGGCCGTCAGGATCAGCGCCTGGGGCACCGGGTCGACGCTGCGGGCCAGGACGGCCTCCTCGCCGAGGCCGGGGGTGACGATCGGCGCCACCGCCTCGCCCGCAGCCGGCTGGCGGTAGCCGAGCATGACCAGCAACAGGTTGACGGCGTTGTGGATGATGACGACCCCGATGATGACCTTGATCAGGTTCTTCTTCACGGTGACGGCGTAGAGGCCGACCGCCATCAGCAGCACGCAGAACACGTAGGGCAGCACCTGGGGCATCGGTCAGTCTCCCTCGTCTTCCAGGCCCTGCTCGCCCTCGCGGAACGCGGCGAGCATAAGGAACGCGCCGAACAGGCCGGCGCCGACCTTGACGCCGATGGCGATGTTCGAGAACGGTATCGCCCCGCCGGTCAGCAGGTGGAAGCCGCTCGAGCGCGTCAGGAACCCGCCGAAGAACGTGCCGGCCACGAACCCCAGCAGCGCCACGGCCAGGAAGCCGACCGCGCCGAGCGTCTCCCAGGCCACCGCCAGCCGGTGCCCCAGCCGCTCCCGCACCACGCTCGCCCCGAAGGCGAGCACCACCAGCAGCACGCCGGCGGCCAGGATCACGCCTCCGGCGAACCCGCCGCCCGGCGAGAGGTGCCCGGTCAGCACGATGTAGACGCCGAAGAGCATGATGAACCCGATCAGGAACATGACCATGGTCTTGACGATCAGGCTCATGCCGCGCGTCTCTGTCGGCGGGGGTGCGCTCATCCGCGCCGTTCCTCCTTCATGCCGCGGGTGCGCAGCAGCGCGTAGCAGCCGATGATGGCGCCGAAGATGACGGTCGCCTCGCCGAGCGTGTCGTAGGCGCGGAAGTCGAGCAGCACGGCCGTGACGCGGTTCTGCGCGCCGGTCTCGGCCGCGTGACGCAGGTACTGCCCGCCCATCGCCATCACCGGCGCGCCGAACGGCGGCACCTCGCGCAAGCAGAGCCAGGCCAGCGCCACCAGCGCCACCATCAGCCCGCCCACGAAGGCCACGTGCAGCGTGTCGCTGGGGAACTCCTGCGTGGTGTCCTGGCGGGTGACCACGATGCGGATCAGCAGCACCACGGCGAAGATCTCCACCACCAGCTGGGTCAGCGCCAGGTCGGGCGCCTTCAGCACCAGGTCGACCACGGCGAGGGCCAGCCCCACCGCGCCGAGGCACAGGATGCTGGAGAGCAGGTCGCGCGTCTCCACCGCGATCACCGCCGCGATGAGCATGAACGCCATCAGGGCATAGAGCGCCGGCATGACATCGGCCATCCGCCCTCCTCCTCAGTCTGTGGCGTTCGTCGCTCTCAGAGCAGGAAGATCAGCGCCAGCACCAGCGCCGCGCCGGCCAGCACCCACGTCACGTAGGTCTCCAGCACACCCGTGTGCAGCCCGCGCAGGAACTCCACCACGCGCAGTCCGTACTGCCCGCCGAGGCGGTAGAGGTCGAAGACCTCGCCCTCGGCCTCGCGGTAGAGCCCGCGCAGGATCGGCAGCTCGCGCACCGTCCGATAGAAGCCCGTGCCGCTGACGTGCGTCGGGGCGGGCGTGGCGACCTCGCCGCCGACGAACCGGCGCGCGCGCCGCACCGTGAACGCCCGCCCGACCCAGTAGGCGAGCAGGCCGAGCGCCAGCCCCACCAGCACCAGCGCGGCGGCCGTCAGCGGCACCCACGAGCCGGTCGCGAAGGCGAGGCCCGTGCCCTCCGCCCGGGCCAGGTCGGCCACGGGCATCCCGGCCGCCCTCAGGGCCGACGGCGCCAGAAAGCCCCAGACCACCGACGAGGCCCCGAGCCCCAGCAGCACGCAGAGCGCCGCCAGCACGCCCATCGGCAGCAGCATCGCGGCCGGCGCCTCGCGGGCCTCGATGGCCGGCTCCGCCGGCTGGCCCAGGAAGACGCTGTGGACGGCCTTCACGAACGAGGCGAGCGTCAGCGCGCTGCCCACCACCGCCGCGCCGAGCAGCACCGGCATCAGGTGTCCGCCGCCCTCGATGACGCCCTGGTAGACGAGCCACTTCGAAACGAACCCGTTCAGGGGCGGCACGCCGCTGATGGCGAGCGAGCCGACCAGGAAGCCGACGAAGGTCCACGGCATCGCGCGCGCCAGCCCGCCCAGGTTGTCCAGCTCCATCTCGCCCGCGCGCTTCTCCACCGCCCCGCCGCCGAGGAACAGCAGGCTCTTGTAGATGGCATGGTTGACCATGTGGAACAGCCCGCCCACAACGCCGATCGGCACGCCCGTGCCGATGCCGAGCACCATGTAGCCGACCTGGCTGACGGCGTGGAACGAGAGCAGCCGCTTCAGCTCGTGCTGCATCATCGCCATCATCACGGCGGCGATGATGGTCACCGCGCCGATGATCATCAGCAGCGTCTGGAGCCCGGCGCTGAGCGTGAAGAACCCGAGCGATATCCGCGCCAGCAGCACGATCCCCAGCAGCTTGTCCAGCGAGGCCGGCAGCAGCGCCATCGCCGGCACGGGGGCGTGCTCGGCGGCGGCCGGGATCCAGGTGTGCAGCGGGAAGGCGCCGGCCTTCGCCAGCGCGCCGACCAGCAGCGCCAGGTAGACGGCTGTCTCCCGCCAGTCGGTCACGATCACGTGGAGCGGCCCCTCCAGGGCGCTCATCGAGAGCGCGCCCGGGCCGCGGTAGCGCACGAGCGCGGCGATGCCGAAGATGATCATCGCGTCGCTGAAGCCGAGGATGGCGAACGTCTTCGCCGCGCCCGCCCGTGCCTCCGGCCCGCCGAGCCCCACCAGCAGGTAGAGGGTAAGCGTGACCAGCTCCCAGGCGAAGATGAACACCAGCAGGTGCCCCGTCGTGAGCGCCACGCTCGCCCCCGCCACCGCCCAGAGCGCCAGGGGGTAGAAGTCGCGCCCTTCGCCGCCGAAGTAGCTGAGGCTGTAGAGGACGACGAGGAACCCGAACGCCAGCGCCAGCAGGTTCACGGCCGAGATGAACGGCGTCAGCCGGAAGAGCGCCGGCACGCGCATGTAGAGCTCGAAGGTGCCGACCGACGCCTCCGGGGCCGTCGACGGGGCGCGCACGATCAGCGCCCCCATCACCAGCGCCGCCAGGCTGGCCAGCGCGGCCAGGCCCGGCACGGCCCGGCGCAGCCCGGCCAGCCGGTTCAGCACGTAGCAGGCCGCCCCCGCCGCCAGCAGCAGGCCGACCGACCAGACCAGGTAATCGTATGCCGTCTGCGCCGGCATCCGGCTCCTCCTCAGGGCGAGAGGCGTTTGAGCATGGCCGCGTCGTAGCGGGCCAGGGGCATGTGCGCCTCGCGCCGGCAGAGCGCGTCGGTCTTCTCGCGCGACTTGCGCATCATGTCACCGAAGCCCATCAGGCGGGCGCCGGTGGCGGCGTCCCGGGCCACGGCCATCCGCTCCGTGCAGCTATAGCAGGGGTCGACCGAGGCGAGCGTGATGGTGGCGTCGGCGACGGTGCCGCCGATGCAGGTCGCCTTGAAGGTGGGCACGTTGACGTAGCTGGGGGCGCGGATCTTGACCCGCTCGGGATAAGCGCTGCCGTTGCTGCGCACGTAGTGGAAGGTCTCCCCGCGCGGCGCCTCGACGTGGCCGACGGCCTCGCCCGGCGGCACCTCGCGCACCGGCGTCTGGATCGGCCCGTCGGGCAGGTCGCGCAGCAGTTGGCGCAGCATCTTGATCGACTCGACCACCTCGAGCATTCGCACCACGACCTTGTCGTAGACGTCGCCGTTCGGGCAGGTCTTCACCTCCCAGTCGATGCGGTCGTAGGCGGCGTAGGGCTCGTCGCGGCGCACGTCGATCTCCACGCCGGAGGCCCGCGCCGTCGGCCCGACCGCGCTGAGGCGGACGGCGTCCTCGTAGGTCAGCACGCCGACGTCCTTGAGCCGCAGGGCCAGGATCGGGTCCTCGCTCGCCGCGCTGATGAGCATGTCGACGGGCTTCTCGATCTCGTCCAGGCACTTGCGCACGAAGCGCACCTTCTCCTCGTCCAGGTCGAGCCGCGAGCCGCCGACGGTATGGTTGGCGTAGTTGATGCGGCTGCCGGTGCAGACCTCCAGGGCGTCGAGCACGGGGTCGCGGTAGCGCCAGGCCCACATAAAGACGGTGTTGAACCCGATGAAGTGCCCGGCCAGGCCGAGCCAGAGCAGGTGGCTGTGGATGCGCTCCAGCTCGTTGATGACGGAGCGCACGTAGAGGGCGCGCTCGGGCACGCGGGTGCCGGTCAGCTCCTCGACGGCCTGCACGTAGGCCAGGGGATGGGAGGCCGAGCAGATGCCGCAGACGCGCTCGACGACGTAGGGCACCTGGTCCCAGGTGCGCTTGCGCACCACGCCCTCGATGCCCCGGTGCGTGTAGGAGATGCGCACGTCTATGTCGACCACCGTCTCGCCTTCCACGTAGAGCTGGAAGAACTCCGCCTCCTCCTGCAAGGGGTGGAAGGGGCCGATGGGAATCAGCGTTCTCTTACTCATCGCGGAACTCCTCGCGGAACTCCTCCCGCAGGGGATAGACCCCCTCGGGCCAGTCGTCCGACAGTATGAGCCGCTCGGGGCGGGGATGGCCCTCGAACTGCACGCCGACCAGGTCGTTGATCTCCCGCTCGATCCACTCCGCCGCCGGCGCCACGGGCGTCAGCGACGGCATCGTCGGATCGGCCTTCGGCGCGCGCACGCGTATGTTGATCACCAGCCCGGCCTGATCGTAGACGAAGTGATAGACCACCTCCAGCTCGCGCCCGGTGTCCAGGCCGGTCGCCGTGGCGAAGCGCGCCCCGAGGTCCTCGAAGATCCGCCGGCCCAGCTCGCGCGCGTGCTCGCGCGGCACGGTCAGGTAGAGGCGGTTCGGCAACGGGCGCTCCCATTGGAGGGGCAAGCCCTCGGTGAGGCCCTTGAGCCGCTCGACGACGTCTTCCAGCTCCTCGCGCACCTGTTGCCTCCTCCTCGCCTCTACAGCCTGGCCAGGGCCTCGGCGAGCCCGGCGATCATGGCCTCCGGCTTCGGCGGGCAGCCGGGCACGTAGATGATGCTCGCGTCCGGGTCCACCTCGCGGATGACCTTGTCGACCGGCCCGGCGAAGTGCCAGGCGTCGTGGAAGATGCCGCCGGTCAGCGCGCAGGCCCCGATCGCCACCACCAGGCAGGGCTTCGGCGTCTGGCGGTATACCTCCTGGAGCCGCGGCCGTATCTGGCGGGTGCAGATGCCCGTGACCAGCAGCGCGTCGGCGTGCCGGGGCGAGGCGGTCAGCACCACGCCGAGCCGCTCCACGTCGAAGCGCGGCGTCAGCAGCTCCAGTATCTCGATGTCGCAGTTGTTGCACGCGCCGGTGTTGACGTGATAGACCCAGGGCGACTTCTTCAGGCCCCAGCGTTTCAGTCCGTCCAGCATGTCCGCTATCCGTAGTAGTTCGCCACGCTCAGCGCGCAGGCCACCGCCGCCACCGGCGTGACGATGAACCAGAAGAACTTCATCGCCTGGTCCACCCGCAGCCGCGCATGGGTGTTGCGCATCAGCACGATCACCACCAGCAGCACCACGACCTTCAGCAGCGCCAGCGGGATGCCGAGCGGCGTCAGCCGGATGCCGCCCCAGAACACGGTGATGATCAACATCGGCAGCGCCAGCAGCAGCATCGCCCGCATCAGGTGGATCAGCGCCAGGGGCGGGCCGCTGTAGTCCAGGATCGCCCCGCCCATCAGCTCCGTCTCCGCTTCGGCCTGGTCGAACGGCACCACGCCGAGCTTCGCCTGCATGACGGCCACGGCGCAGAGGAACGCCAGGAAGCCGCTCAGGCTGGTCAGCGTGGCGCCGGCCTGCTGCTGGGCGCGCACGATCTCGCCCAGGCGGAACGTCGGCCCGGTGCCGAGCACGGCGGAGGCGTTCAGGATGACCACGGCCAGCGCCAGGATCAGCGGCAGCTCGTAGGCGATGACCAGCTTGATCTCGCGAGCGGCCCCGAGCGCCCCGTGCGGCGAGCCGGCGGCCGAGCCGCCCAGGATAATGGCCAGCGCCGGGAAGACAAGGAAGTAGACCACGATGATCAGGTCCCCCACGAAGCCGGCCTCCGGGCTGAGCGCCGCCGCCCAGAGGACGGCCGCCGCGATGCCCGCCCCCACCACGCCGAGCAGCGGCGCCAGCAGGAACGTGCCGACCGCGGCGTCCTCGCCGACCACCGTCTCCTTGCCGAGCAGCTTCATCAGGTCGGCGGCGGGCTGATACGGCGGCGGACCCTTGCGCCACTGGATGCGCGCCGTCACCAGCCGGTCCACCCACTTCAGCCCCAGCCCCAGCACGGGGGTGGCCACGAAGCCCATGGCCGCCGCGCCGATGGTCAGTCCGATGCCCATCTCGCTGCCGTCTTCCTCCCGCCTACCTGGCCTGGACCGTCCGGCCGCTCAGCAGCACGTAGCCCTGCCTCTTGAGTTCCTCGTCGAGCACCTCAAAGCGCAGCGCGCCCGAGGGGCAGACGCTGACGCAGCGGGGCGCCAGGCCCTGCGCCGTCCGGTCGGCGCCCGCCGTCCGGTCGGCGCAGAGGTCGCACTTGCCGACCTGGTGGCGCGTGATGTCGTCGATTACGCCGAACGGGCACGCCAGGTAGCAGCAGCGGCATCCCGTGCAGCGCACGACCGAGCGGCGCACGATGCCGCTCTGGTCCTCGTACATCGCCTCGTTGGGGCAGGCGAGCACGCAGGGCGCTTCCTCGCACTGGCGGCAGACCATGGGCATGGCGCTCGACTCCTCCACCTCCTCGTAGAAGAGCCCGGCCGTCTCCACGTGCCCGAAGAAGCAGGCCGCCGCGCAGCTCTTGCACCCGATGCAGCGCCCCGGGTCGAGCAGCAACTGCTTCTCCACTGTCGCCGCCTGTGTCATCGTCTCACTCACTTCGGCTCGCTTCCCTCTGCGTCGGCACGGGGATGGGGCCGGTCTTCCCGTCCGCCCGCCACTTCAGCAGCTCGCGCGCCGCCGCCCAGTGCGTCGGCACTGCCACGGCCGCCCCCTGCCATGCGCGCTCGTCGGGCGATGCGCCGGCCACGCGGGCGGGCACGGCGACCGCCCCTTCGGCCCCGAGCCGGATGGCCCCGCTCTGGGCCACCTCGAGCCCGCCGGCCGCGCCGCCCGTGCAGAGCGCGCGCTCCTCGCCGGCGATCCGCCGCTGCCAGCGCGCGCCGCCGCTCGACAGGCCGCCCGTGTAGCCCTGCGGCTCCGTCGCGCCGAGCACGGTCACGCGCCCCTCGGCCGGCGCCGCCACGTCCAGCGCGTCCTCGCTCAGCAGCTCCGCCAGCGGCGGCTCCTCCCCGCCCGCCCGCAGGTCGCTCAGGTCCGCCAGGGGCTGGATAGGGGCGGCCATCTGCCTTGCCAGCTCCCGCATGAGGCCCTCCGCCGTCAGGACGCCTTCGGGCGCCGGCATCCACGCCGGATGCGCCTCGGGCCCGCCCTGCGGCCCGACCACCGTGCCGTCCTCCTCCCAGGCGAAGGCGAGCGGCAGCACCACGTCAGCCGCCTCGGCGAAGGCGCACCCCAGCCCGCCCGCCCACGCGATCGCCTCGCAGCGCTCCCGCCAGGTGCGCCGGATGCGCGTCGGGTACACGCTCGACGGATCGAAGCCGACCACGAGCAGCACGTCCACGCCGCCCTCGTCGATGGCGCCGAGGACCTCAGCCATCGGCTGGAGCAAGAGCCGCTCGGCCAGCGCCGGCAGCGCGAGCGCGCTGGTGCAGACCGCCAGCGCGTAGAACCCCGCCTCGGCCGCCCGCGCCAGCTCCCGCGCCGCCGCCACGACGGCCGCCGGATGGGCGAACCGCCCCGGGCTGCACGAGACGACGACGGCGGGGCGCTCTGCCCTCCCCAGCGCCCCGGCCACGCGCCGGACGGCCTCCGCGTCGAGCCGGGCCCGCCCGCAGATCCCGTCCGCGTCGAGCCCGCCGAGGGCCTTGCCCACCTCCTGCGCTCCGCAGGCGACGGCCAGCGCGGCGGCCATCCCCGCCACGGCCCCGGGCGGCGCGAGGGTGAACTGGTCGGCCGAGCGGGTCGAGCGCCCCGGCGCCGCGTCGAGCGCGATCCAGCGGTGGCGCCGGTCGGCCCGCTGCGCGTCGCGCAGCCGCCGCGCCACGGCCGGGTGGGAGCTGCACACGTCGCCGATCGTCACGATCAGGTCGCATCCGCCGATCTTCTCGAAGGGCGGGCAGCCGCCGACGCCGGCGGATAGGAGCGGCCCGTCCTGCGGGGGCACGAACGCCGCGAGCCGGGCCCCCGCCAGGGCGGCGTCCCGCAGGGCGGCGGCGGCGGCGATCCCCTCCAGGGGGCGGTTCAGGTCGACGATGGCGGCCACCCGTTCCGGATCGGCCGCCCGGAGCCGTCCGGCCAGGGCCTCAGTCGCGGCCCGCGCGCTGCACCGCTCGTCCCCGACGCTCGCCCGGAAGAGCCGGTCCTCGGCGCCGCTGAGCCGTGCGGCGGTGAGCCCGAGCACGCAGGCGCCCGCCTCGAAGCCGAGGTCGCGGGGGAAGACCGTGCGCACGTGGCCCAGCGCGTCGGCCTCCGCCCCGATGGGGCAGTGCATGCCGCACAGCAGGCAGCGAGGCACGGTTTGCTCAGACGTCGAAGGCATCCTTGTAGTCCTGAATGTCCGCGTAGCAGACGTCCGGCCCGTCCTTGCACAGGTAGTAGGGGCCGACGTTGCAGCGTCCGCACTTGCCCATGCCGCAGCTCATCTTGCGGTTCATGGACAGGTAGATCTGCTCCGGCGCGAAGCCGAGGCTCAGGCACGTCATGGTGACGAACCGCAGCATGATCAGCGGGCCGCAGCTGACCACGTAGGTCTTGCTCACCTCGTGCGACAGGTCTTCCAGCAGCGTGGTGACCACGCCCACGTTGCCGTCCCAGCCCTTGTCGGGCACGTCGACGGTCACGTCGAGGCTCACGCCGTCGCGGGCGGCCCATTCCTCGTAGAGCCCCCGGTAGAGCAGCTCCGAGGGGTTGCGGGCGCCGTACTTGATGGCCACGTGCGCGTAGTCGTCGATGTGCTCGAACAAGTGGTGCAGCAGCGAGCGGAGCGGCGCCAGCCCCACGCCGCCGCCGACGACCAGCACGGCGTGCCCCTTGAGCTTCTCGGTCGGGTAGCCCTTGCCGAACGGCCCCCGCACCCCGAGCTCCTCGCCGCCGGACATCTCGTGCAGGGCGTCGGTCACCTTGCCCGTGCGCAGTATGGTGATCTCCATCTCGTCCTCGACCGACGGCGAGGAGGAGGGAGTGAAGGGCGCCTCGCCGAGGCCCGGCACGGTGAGCTGAACGAACTGGCCGGCCTTGAACGGCACCGGCTGGTCGGGGCGGACGCGGAAGGTCTTGATCGTGGGCGTCTCCTCGACCACCTCCAGCAGGTCGGCCCGGATGGGGCAGTAGACGTTCTCAGGCATTCTGGACCCGTGCGCTCTGGACGGCGGTGATGACGCGGCGCAGGTCGATCGCGCCGGGGCAGCTCTCGCGGCACCGGCCGCACCCGACGCAGCCGAGCATGGCGTTGACCTTCACGTCGTGCCAGAACTTGTGCGCGAAGCGCCGCTGGAACTTGTCCATGTGCGTGCGGCGGGGGTCGGGCGGGGTCGTCCCCGGCGGCCCGGCCATCTCGGAGTAACCGGTGAACTGGCAACTGTCCCAGAGCCGGACGCGCTGGAACCGGTGCGTCTCGGCCTCCAGGTCGTGCAGCAGGAAGCAGTAGCAGGTCGGGCAGACGGCCGTGCAGCCGCCGCACTGCACGCAGGCGGCCAGCTCGCCGAACCAGAACGCCTCCTCCAGCGTATCGGGCATCAGGGCGGCCAGCTCCTCGGCCGTGGTGGGGGCGTAGTCGGCGTTCTGGCGCTGGAGCTGCTCGGCGGCGCGCTCTCGCGCCCGGTCGCGCTGGCGCAATGGCTCCTCGCCGGCGGGCTCGAGGCGGTCCTGGTTCCCGCTCAGGATGCCCTCGCCCTTCTCGCTGCCGGCCACCGCCACGTAGCCGCCCTCGACGGGCGAGAGGTTCACGTCGAAGTTCTCCTCGGCGTACGCCTTCTCGCCGAGCAGGTTGCAGAAGCAGGACTCGCAGGGCTCCACGCAGTCGACCGAGACGACGGTGAGCCCCGCGCGGCGGCGCTCGTAGAAGGGGTCGGGGACGGGGTCGGCGAGCATCACCCTGTCCAGGTAGCCGAGGGCGCGGCAGTCGCTGCCCCGCATGCCGACCAGCAGCAGGGACTCGCCCGCCAGCGCCTCCAGCGGGCTCGGGGAGTCGCCTTCGCCGTAGCGGGCGACCAGCTCCCGCGCGGGCATGAGGACGGACTTGAAGGGATAATGCGGGCGGGGGGAGCGGAGGCCGGCGGCGAGCTGCTCGTCGCTTGCCTGTTCCAGAGGCAGGTAGAGGCGGGTGGACTCGGTGCGGCTGCAATCCGCTTCGACGAAGGCGTTGACTGCGGCGTGGTCGGCCCCGATCGAGAGCAGAAGCCCTCGCAGCTCAGCCTCGGGCAGGAAGTAAGCCTCGGCCATGCGGGTTCCCCGTCCTCGCGGTCAACCGCCAGCCCATGCCACTGTCACTGCTTGCAGACGCGCCGCTGCCGATGGCAGTAAGGAGGGCAATGGTAAGGGCGGCCCGCCGGCTTGTCAAGGAACTCATCTGCGCGCGGCTTCGCCGGCGCTCAGCCCCCCGCCGCTGCTTCGGCGAGCGGCAGGTAGACGCGGAAGGTGGTGCCCTCGCCCGGGGTGCTGTGCACGGCGATGTGGCCGCCGTGGGCCTCGGCGATCTGCTTGGCGATGGAGAGGCCGAGCCCGGTGCCGTCGCGCGAGCGCGCCTCGCCGCCCCGGAAGAACGGCTCGAAGATGACCGGCAGCTCATCGCCGGGGATGCCCGGCCCGGTGTCGGAGACGCAGACGACGGCGTAGCGGCCCTCGGTGTGGAACTCGACGGCGGCCTCGCCGCCGTCGGGGGTGTAGCGGACGGCGTTGTCGACCAGGTTGAAGATCAGCTCGCGCAGCGCCTCGGCGTCGCCCTCCACGCGCACGGCCCCCTCGGGCTCCTCCAGGCCGACGGCCACCTCGTTGCGATGGGGCGTCTCGCGGGCGGCGTCCACGGCGGACTCCACCACGGCGCGCAGGTCGATCGGCTCGGCGGCGGCCGGCAGTGCGCCGCTCTCGAGGCGGGCCAGCGTCAGCCAGTCGTCCATCAGGTCCAGCAGCAGGCCGGCCTTGCGGGCGGCGCGGCTCATCAGGTCGCGGCAGCCGCCGGGCACGCGCTCGCCGAAGGCGCCCAGGGCGGCGTCGAGGCACTCCTTGGCGGTGGCGGCGGGCGACTTGAGCTGGTGGGAGACCATGGCCACAAAGTGGTCGCGCATGCGGCGCCGCTCGCGCTCGCCGGCCAGCACGGCCTCGGTGAGCCGCCGCTTCTCCAGCGCGCGATCAACGACAAGCGCGAGCTGGTCGGCCTCGAAGGTGCTCGGCACGAAGTCGGACGCGCCGGCCTGGATCTCCTCCACGGCGGCGCAGGGGGTGGGGCAGCCGGCGATGGCGACGGCCACCACCTCCGGGTCCACGTCGCGGGCCGCCGCCAGGAACTCCTCCCCGGACATGCCGGGCATCCGCAGGTCGACCACCATCAGGTCGGGCTGGCGCCGGGACAGGGCCTCCAGTGCCTCGGCCTCGCCGGGCGCCGTGATCACCTCGAAGCCCCGCTCCTCCAGCACGCGGGCGCAACGCTCGCGCATCGCCGCCTCGTCGTCGACCACCAGCACCAGCGGCGGGCGGTCGCCCTCGGCGGCATCCGTCCGGCCCGTTCCCGTGGTCGGATCGGCCCCCACGGCTCAGGAAGGCCCGGCCGAAGGGTCCGGCTCGAGCAGCGCCGCGACGTGCTCGAGCAGCTCCCCCGGGTCCACGGGCTTGGTCAGGTAGTCGTCCGCCGGGAAGTAGCCCTCGTTGCGCTCGGGGCAGAAGTGCATGCCGGTCTTCTCCTCGATGCAACTGACCGAGAGCACGGGCGGGCGGCCGCCCGCCTGCTGCCCGATCTCGTAGAGGAAGTGGAAGCCGTCGGTGCTCCTGTTCATCATGATGTCCAGGATGACCAGGTCCGGCGACTCCTCCTTCAGCGCGGCGAGGCCCTCCTCCTTGGTGTGGGCGGAGACGACCTCGTAGCCGGCGCCCTGGAGGATCTGGCGGACGGCCGCCTGGTAGTCGCGGTCGTCGTCCACAACGAGGATCTTGGCCCGGTTCGCCATACTCGCCCCTCCGGATCCGGGCGCGGCGGGCGGACACCCCGTGCCGCTCTGCGCCGGCGCGTGGCGAACGCCGCAGCGCCACCAAAGCAAGCGGCGACGCCCTCGGGGCGCCGCCTTCCAGAAAACTCTATAGCCTCACCCGCGCGCCCCTCAACGGCCCCCCCCGGCCCCTTCGCCGCGCGGGTGCGCGTTGCCTTACCGGGTCTGTAGCTCTAACCATCGCGGCCATACCAGCAATCGACGGCCGCATGATAAGAGACGCCCCCCGCACTGTCAAGACTGTAACACGACCCGGCGGCGGCCAGGCGCCTCACGTCGTTCTTGACGCGGGTCGCCCCGCGTGGTAGCCTCGGGACGGCCCCCTTGTCGCAAGCACTGCGAGGAAAGGGACTTGTCACTCTTCGACGAACAGCAGGCCGAGGGCGCGCTCGAGCCCCCCGCCGACGCGCCGCTGGCCACGCGCATGCGGCCGCGCGCGCTGGAGGAGTTCGTCGGCCAGGAGCACTTCGTCGGCGAGGGACAGCTCCTGTGGCGGATGATCCGCGCCGACCGTCTCGCCTCGCTCATCTTCTACGGCCCGCCCGGCACGGGCAAGACCGCCCTGGCGCACGTGATCGCCCGCGCCACGCAGGCCGCCTTCGCGCCGATCAACGCCGTCACCTCCAACGTGGCCGAGCTGCGCGAGCTGCTCGCCCGCGCCGCCGAGCGCAAGCGCCGCGCCGACCGCCGCACCGTGCTGTTCATCGACGAGCTCCACCGCTTCAACCGCGCCCAGCAGGACGTGCTGCTGCCCGACGTCGAGGCCGGCACCGTCATCCTGATCGGCGCCACCACCCACAACCCCTTCCACTCGATCAACTCGCCCCTGCTCTCCCGCTCGCAGATCTTCCAGTTCAAACCGCTCGGGTCCGAACAGATCCGCACGCTGCTGCGGCGGGCGCTAAAGGACCGGGAGCGCGGGCTCGGCGAGCACCCCGTCGAGGCGGACGACGAGGCCCTCGACCACCTGATCGAGATATGCGACGGCGACGCCCGCCGCGCGCTCAACGCCCTGGAGGTCGGCGTGCTGAGCGCCGAGCCCGCCGGGGACGGCCTGATCCACTTCGACCTCGCCCTCGCCGAGGCGTCCATCCAGCGCAAGGCCATCGTCTACGACCGCGACGAGGACGAGCACTACGACACGGCCAGCGCCTTCATCAAGAGCATGCGCGGCAGCGACCCCGACGCCGCCCTCTACTGGATGGCCAAGATGCTGGAGGGCGGCGAGGACCCCCGCTTCATCGCCCGGCGCGTGGTGATCTGCGCAGCGGAGGACGTGGGCAACGCCGCCCCGAACGCGCTGGTGCTCGCCGTGGCCGCCCAGCACGCGGTGGAGTTCGTGGGCATGCCCGAGGCGCGCATCCCGCTCGCCCAGGCCGTCACCTACATCGCCTGCGCCCCGAAGAGCAACGCCGCCTACCTGGCCGTCGACGCCGCGCAGAAGGACGTAGCCGAGGGGCGCACCCTCCCCGTGCCCGACCACCTGAAGGACGCCAGCTACCCCGGCGCGGAGCGGCTCGGGCGCGGCGAGGGCTACAAGTACGCCCACGGCTACGAGGGCCACTGGGTGGACCAGGACTACATCCCGACCACGCGCATCTACTACCGCCCCACCGAGCAGGGCCACGAGCGCCAGCTCAAGGAGCGCCTCGACGCCATCCGCCGCGCCCGCGGCATCGAGGAGCAAGAGGCGAACGGAGAGGACTGACCACGACGGCACGACGAGTGCGCAGGGGGCGAATAGCCGCGGCCCCCGGCGCGTAGGTAGGTGGGAGGACGAGCCATGCGGGCACGAAAAGCCAGGCGCGCCGGCCGGGCGTGCCCCAAGTGCGGGGAGGGGATGCGACGGCTCCAGGTGGATCGGGCCGAGCTCGACCTCTGCCCGCGCTGCTGGGGCACGTGGTACGACACGGAGGAGCTCTCACGGGCCGCCGGGCTGCGCATCGGCGAGACCATGACCGCCGCCGCGCTCGCCGGCGCCCGCCGCACCGACCACCGCTGCCCCTCCTGCGGCGCCCTGCTCTACGAGCGCGAGATCGAGCGCGGCGCCGGCCTGCTCATCGACCAGTGCCCCCGCTGCTCGGGCCTGTTCCTGGACCGCGACGAGTTCTCCCGCATCAAGGAGCACTTCCGCTCGCGCAGGGCGCCCTCGCTGCCGCAACGCTCCGCGCCGGGACGGCGGGCCGATGACCTGCCGGCGACGCTCGACGAAGAATCGTCCCTGCTGGCCCTCTTCCAGTACCTGACCGGGCTCCCCCTGGAGATCGACTCCCCGCAGACGCTCTTCCCGCCCGTGGTCACGACGCTGATCGTCGCGAACGTGGCGATCCTCGCCGCCGCCCTCTACCTGGGCATGGCGCAGTGGGTGCAGATGCTCGGCACGGTGCCGGCGGAGGTCGCCGCGGGCCATCGCCTGCACACGCTGGTCACCTCCACGTTCATGCACGCCGGCGTGCTGCACCTTGTGGGCAACATGTACTTCCTTTACGTCGCGGGCGACAACGTGGAGGGGCGGCTCGGGTCGGGCGGGTTCCTGGCCTTCTACCTGGCCTGCGGGCTGGCGGGCGGTCTGGCGCAGGTCGCCTCCGACCCCACCAGCCGGATACCGATGGTGGGCGCGAGCGGTGCGATCTCCGGCGTGCTCGGCGCCTACGTGGTCTTCTATCCCCGCAACCGGCTGCTGGTGCGCTGGCTGTGGCGGATCGGCTGGGTCTTCACGCCGATCCGCTTCGAGGTCCCGGCGTGGGCCTACCTCGGTTTCTGGGCCCTGATCCAGCTCTTCTTCGCGTGGATGGACGTGCCGGGGGTGGGCTGGTGGGCGCACCTGGGCGGCTTCGCCTGCGGCGCCCTGATCGCCGCCCTGCTGCGCTGCCGCGACTCCGGCAAGGCGAAGCTCGCTCAACCCGCAACGTAGAACGTGTTCAGCGAGATGGGCGCTCGGGCGTCGTCTCGATCCACCTCGCGATGCGCAACTCGGGCATGGTCGGCTCTCCTCGGGTTCAGAGGTCCGCGCCCATGGTAGCGACGGCTGCACCGCGCGCAAGGTAAGGGGCTGACGCCGTCCGGTTGACTTGGCGCGCCGGGGGCTGTATCAATCGCCTTCCCCTTTACCGGCCGGGACGGGCGCGGATGAGAACCCCCCTCCACGAGCACCACCTGGCGCTCGGCGCGCGGATGACCGAGTTCGCCGGCTGGCAGATGCCCGTCCGCTACCGGGGCATCATCGAAGAGCACCTCCACAGCCGCGCCGCCGTCTCGCTCTTCGATACCTGCCACATGAGCGAGTTCCGCGTCTGGGGCGTCTGGTCGGAGCAGGCGCTGGCCCGCGCGCTGGCCTGCCGCGTGGAGGGCATGCGCATCGGGCGCTGCCGCTACGGCTTCCTGCTCGCCGAGGACGGCGGGGTGCTCGACGACCTGATCTGCTACCGGCTCGCCGTCGAGGAGTTCATGGTCGTGGCCAACGCGGGCACGCGGGAGCGGGACGCCCGCGTCCTGGAGGAGCGCCTGGGCAGCCGTGCCGTCTTCGACGACATCTCCGAGGAGACCGGCAAGCTCGACCTCCAGGGCCCCGGCTCGCTGGAGGCGCTGCGCCGGGTTTCGGATGCGCCGGTGCCCCCCTTGCGGTATTATTCGTTTGCGCGCCTCCGCGTGGCCGGCATGGAGGCGCTGGTCAGCCGCACCGGCTACACCGGGGAGCTCGGCTTCGAGCTTTACGTGTCGGCCGAGCGCGTGGCCGCGCTCCATGAGGCGCTGCTGGAGGTGGACGGCGTCGAGCCGGCCGGGCTCGGGGCGCGGGACGCCTTGCGACTCGAGATGGGCTATCCGCTCTACGGCCACGAGCTGGACGAGTCGGTGACGCCCCGCCAGGCCGGGCTCGGGTGGGCGTTGCCGCCCGACGAGCGCTACGTGGGGGCGGAGGGGATCGCGCGGCGGGAGCCGGGGCGCCGGCTGGTGGGCGTTTGCTTCGAGGGACGCCGTGCCGCACGCGCCGGCGATGCGCTGCTCTGCGACGGCGCGGAGGCGGGGCGCGTGACCAGCGGGTCGTACGCCCCGGCGCTGGGCTGCGCCGTGGCGCTGGGATACGTGGAGAGGGCATGCGCCGGGCCGGGCACGCCGCTGGCGGCCCGGGTGCGCGGCCGCGTCGTGCACGGACGCGTCGCGCGGCTGCCGTTCTACAGCGAGGGCACGGTGAAGGCGGAGCTGCCAGGGGAGGAGGGACGATGAGCGAAGTCGTCAACGATCTGCTCTACACCGAGGAGCACGAGTGGGCCCGCGTGGAAGGCGGCGTCGCCACGGTGGGCATCACGGCCTACGCCGCCGATCAGCTCGGCGACGTCACCTACATCGACCTGCCCGAGGAGGGCGACGAGGTCACCCAGGGCGACGCGTTCAGCGAGGTGGAGTCCATCAAGGCCGTCAGCGACGTCTACGCCCCGGCCGGGGGCGTCATCAGCGCCGTCAACGAACGCCTGGAGGGCGAGCCGGGCCTGATCAACCAGAGCCCCTACGATGAGGGCTGGATCTGCCGCATCGAGCTCTGCGACGAGGCCGACCTGGAGAACTTGCTCGACGCCGAGCAGTACGCCGAGCTGCTCCAGCGGCTGGAGCAGGCGCAGTGAAGCGGCGCCCGCAGCGAGCCACGAGATGAGCTACGTGAGCATCACCGAAGAGCAGCGGCGCCAGATGCTGGAGGCGATCGGCGTCGAGTCGGTCGAGGCGCTCTTCGCCGACATCCCGGCGGAGCTCCGCACCGAGGGGCTCGACGTGCCGCCGGGCGCCTCGGAGATGGAAGTCCGGCGCCACCTGCGGCGCCTCAGCGAGAAGAACGCCGCGGACCTGGTGCTCTTCGTCGGCGGGGGCGTCTACGACCACTACGTGCCGGCGGCCGTCGACGCCCTGCTGCGGCGCGGCGAGTTCTACACCGCCTACACCCCCTACCAGGCCGAGGCCTCGCAGGGCACCCTCCAGGCCATCTACGAGTACCAGACGGCCGTCTGCCGCCTCACCGGCATGGAGGTCGCCAACGCGAGCCTCTACGACGGCGGCACCGCCCTGTACGAGGCGGCCATCATGGCCCTGCGCATCACCGCACGGAACAAGATCCTGCTCGACAGCGGCGTCAACCCCGTCTACCGCAACATGCTCCAGTGCTACACGGGCAACCTGAACGTCGGCTACGTGCCGATACCCGTGGCCCACGGGCAGACGCGGCGCGACGCGCTGCGGGAGCACCTGGACGAGGAGACGGCGGCCGTCATCTTGCAGAACCCCAACTTCTTCGGCGCCATCGACGACCTGAGCGACGTGGCCCAGATGGCCCACGGCGTCGGCGCGCTCGCCGTGCTCTCCTGCTATCCCGTCTCGCTGGGCCTGCTGAAGACGCCGGCCGAGATGGGCATGGACATCGCCACCGGCGAGGGGCAGTCGCTCGGGCTGCCGCTCTCCTTCGGCGGGCCCTACCTCGGCTTCATGGCCACCCGCAGCGAGCACATCCGCCAGATGCCGGGGCGGATCGTGGGCGCCACGCGCGACGAGCGGGGCCGGCGGGGCTTCGTGCTCACCCTCCAGACCCGCGAGCAGCACATCCGCCGCGAGCGCGCCACCAGCAACATCTGCACCAACGAGGCGCTCTGCGCGCTCGCCGCGCTGATCTACCTCTCGCTGGTCGGCAAGGAGGGCCTGCGCGAGGTGGCCCGACTCTGCGCGGACAAGGCGCAGTACTGCCGCGAGCGGCTCGACGCCATCCCCGACGTGCGCGTGATGAGCAGCTCACCCACCTTCAACGAGATGACGGTGCTCCTGCCCGAGGATGCCGGCGAGGTGGTGGGGCGCATGATCGAGGAGGGCTTCGCCGCCGGGCTGCCGCTGGGGCGCTACTACCCGCAGATGTCCCGCTACCTCCTGGTCGCCGTGACCGAGCGGCGCACCAAGGAAGAGATCGGCCGGTTCGCCGAGGCCCTGGAGGCGGTGCTGTGAAGCTGATCTTCGAGAAGAGCCGCCCCGGCCGCCGGGGCTTCCGCTTCCCGCGCAAGGACGTGCCCACCGCCGCCGCGCTGCCGCCCGAGTACCTGCGGGCCGAGCCGGCCGAGCTGCCCGAGGTCAGCGAGCTGGACGTGGTGCGCCACTTCACCCGCCTCTCGCAGCGCAACTTCAGCGTGGACACCCACTTCTATCCCCTCGGCTCGTGCACGATGAAGTACAACCCCAAGATCGCCGAGGAGGTGGCCCGCCTGGAGGGCTTCTCCGCGCTGCACCCCCTGCTGCCCCAGCTCCACCTGGGCGGCATGCTCGTGCAGGGCGCCCTGGAGGTGCTCTACGAGATGGGCCGGATGCTGCGTGAGATCACCGGCATGGCCGAGTTCACCATGCAGCCCCTGGCCGGCGCCCACGGCGAGCTGACCGGCGCCATGCTCATCGCCGCCTACCACCGCCACCGCGGCAACCACAAGACGAAGATCATCATCCCCGACTCCGCCCACGGCACCAACCCCGCCAGCGCCGCCATCGCCGGCTACGACGTGGCCACCGTGCCGAGCAACAAGCGCGGCGTCATGGACGTGGAGGCCGCCCGCCGGACCATCGACGACCAGACGGCCGGCCTCATGCTCACCTGCCCCAACACGCTCGGGCTGTTCAACCGCGACATCAAAGAGCTGACCGACCTGGTCCACGCCGTCGACGGCCTGGCCTACTACGACGGGGCGAACCTGAACGCCATCCTGGGCAAGGTGCGCCCCGGCGAGCTCGGCTTCGACATCGTGCACCTGAACCTGCACAAGACCTTCGCCACCCCCCACGGCGGGGGCGGGCCGGGGGCCGGGCCGGTCGGCGTGGTGGCCAGGCTCGAGCCCTTCCTGCCCACGCCGATCGTGACCAAGCGCAAGGACGGCACTTACTCGCTCGATTTCGACCGCCCGGAGACGATCGGGTTCATCGCACCCTTCTACGGGAACTTCGCGGTGATCCTGCGCGCCTACGCCTACATCCTCCAGCTCGGCCGCGAGGGCCTCGTCGAGGTCGCCGACAACGCCGTGCTCAGCGCCAACTACCTGCTGGCCCGCCTCCGGGAGCACTACCGGCTGCCCTACGAGCGGAGATGCATGCACGAGTTCGTGCTCTCGGCCGACGGGCTCGGCGCCGGCGGCGTGCGCGCCGCCGACGTGGCCAAGGCGCTGATCGAGCGCGGCTTCCACCCGCCGACGGTCTACTTCCCGCTCGTGGTGCCGGAGGCGCTGATGATCGAGCCGACCGAGTGCGAGGGCCTGGAGACGCTCGACGCGTTCGTGGACGCCATGGTCGAGATCGCCCGCATCGCCCGCGAGGAGCCCGAGGCGCTGCGGCGGGCGCCGACGACCACCCCGGTCGGCCGCCTGGACGAGGTGCACGCCGCCCGCCACCCCGACGTCTGCTACCGGCCGTCTGAGTCTCCGTCAGCACGTCGAGGACGATAACGTCGGGAAGCTCCTCGGGGGCCTTCGCACAACGAAGCACTCTCAGGGCTGCCGGCCGCCTCGTGCAATGATGGGCGGGTTGGCAAGGAACATCCCCTGCCGTAAGGCCGCAGATGCGCAACTTCCACCCTTCACAGCCCCTTTGACCGCCACATGTGGTGGAACCGGCAGGCGCCCCAGAACAGCACCGCCGTGAACGCCGCGAGCATCAGCAGGCCCAGCCAGGTGGGGAAGTACGGCTTCTGCCCGAAACCCGTCCGGATCAGGTCCCCGGCATAGGAAAGGGGCGAGATCGGCGAGACCCAGCGCGCCCAGGCCGGCATCTGCGCGATGGGCAGAAAGACGCCGCTCACGAACAGGAGCGGCAGGCGCACCAGGTTCGAAAGCAGCATGATGTTGGACGGGCTGCTCGCCGGCGGCGCGGCCAGCAGCACGCCCAATGAAGCGAAACTCAGCGCCCCCAGCACGATGCCCGCCACCAGCAGCAGGACGTTCGTGACGGCGGCGTCCGTCAGCGCCAGGCCGAGCACGATGGGGATGACCGAGAGGCAGGCTCCGAAGACCAGGCCGCTGACCACGTCGCCGGCCAGGATGGCCCGCAGCGAGACGGGCGAGGAGATCAGCCGCTCGTAGGTCTTCGCCCGCCTTTCCCAGGGGGTCACCAGCGGCCCCACGGCGCTCGCGGTGAACCAGAGCGCCATCGCAACCATGCCCGGCACGATGTTCTCCGGCGCGATCGGCCGGCCCATCTTGAAGGTCAGGAAGAAGAACACCGGAAACAGCACGCCGAAGATCAGCACCGGGGGTTTCAGGTAGTAAAGCAGCGCGTTCTTCTTGGCGATGACGTAGACCCCGTGCGCCTGCCTGCGCCAGGTGTAGACGGCTTCGCTCATTGCTGGACCTCCTTCTTCCCTGCGCCTGTCAGGTGCACGAACACGTCCTCCAGCGTCGGCTTGCAGGTGGCGATCTCAACGATGGCCAGCCCCCGGCTCTGGGCGAACTTCACGAGCTCCGTCGCCGTCCGGCCGGGCTTCTCCGTGTAGAGGCGGTAGCCGCCCGCTGCGGCACTCACCCTTTCCACGCCGGGTAGCGCAGCCAGGTCGATCTCTACCGATCCGTCGGACGCGAAGCTCACCTGGACGTACTGGCTCGACTTCATGGCGTCGCGCAGTTGCTGCGGCGTGTCGATGGCGGCGATGCGTCCGCCGTTGATGATGGCCACGCGGTCGCAGATCTCCTCGGCCTCGGCCATGTTGTGGGTGGTGAGGAAGACGGTGATCCTGTCGCGGTTGAGGCCGCGCACGATGCTGCGGATCAGTCGCGCGCTCTGCACGTCGAGGCCGCTGGTCGGCTCGTCCAGGAACAGGATCTCCGGCCCGCTCACCAGCGCCGAACAGAGCATCAGCCGCTGCCTGAGGCCTTTCGAGAGCGCCCGGGCTTTCTGCTTGCTTCGGTCACCGAGTCCCAACTGCTCCAGCAGCCGTTCGCCTTCCTCCATGCGGATAGCGCGCGGCACCCCGTGCAGCTCGGCCATGAGCATCACGTTGCGCCAGACGCTCAGGTCCAGGTAGACGTTGGCCTCCTCGGGAACGATGCCCAGGTGCTCGCGGGCGGCGAGGGGCTCGCGCCGGATGTCGTGGCCCTGGATGGTCGCCGTGCCGTCGGTCGGGTCGAGGACGCCGGTGAGCATCCGCACGGTCGTCGTCTTGCCGGCGCCGTTGGGACCGAGGAAGCCGAAGATCTCGCCTTCGCCGACGGCGAACTCGACGTGGTCGACCGCCGTCAGCTCGCCGAAACGGCGCGTGAGGCCATGCACTTCGATGACGCTGTTCATGGCTGCTCCTGCCCCTTCTCGAAGATGAGCCAAAGCCCCAGGCCGGTGTTCGGGTCGTCTTCCGCCAGTGCGGCCTCGCCGAGGACCTCGAAGTCCTCCAGGCCGGCCTCTTCGGCCCATTGCTGAAAGACGTCCCGGCTGCGGACCTCCCGGAAGGCGCGGACGGCATCCGCTCCCTGGTTACGTACCCCCTCGCGCCGGCGGCGTATGAACTCCCGCCGTGCCCATAGGGGATAGGTGCTCCCGAGCCCGCCGCCGAGCATGGCCGCCCCGCCCGGGCGCAGCACGCGATGCACTTCCCGCACGCCGGCGGGCCGGTCCTCCCAGAAGAAGATCGAACCCCGGCTAACCACGAGATCGACGCAGTCGTCGGCCAGCGGCAGTTCCTCCACGCGCCCATGAACGGCCAACGTGCGTCGGCTCAGGCCCAGCTGGGCGGCCTTTGCCACCGCCCGCGCCAGGGCCTCCCGGTTGGGATCGATCAGGACGAGGACGCTGTCGGACAGACCTGCGAGCGCGAAGGCGAGCGGCCCCTCCCCGCAGCCCAGGTCCACCCAGACGCCTTCGCGCGGCGTGCACGTCTCGACGATGTCGCGAGCGACGCAGGCGTAGTAGTCGGGCAGTTCCTGCTGAGCCTTCTGCGACGACACGCGCTTCTTCTCCTTCTCACCGGGATGAGGCGCCCTACACGGTGACCACCCTGTCCGAGTCCCGGACAAGCTCGTACTGATCCTTGAGCGTCGAGAGCGGGCAGACTTCCGACCCTTCGGAGTTGCGCAGCTTCAGGCATGCTCCGCAGGCGAGGAACTCGCCTCCCGCGTCGAGCACCTTCTGCGCCTGCGCTCTCACATCAAACTTCGGGTCTTCGATCTGGTCGATCTCGACGCCTCTGCCTGACAGGAAGACACGAACCTCATCGCCCTGCTCCAGGCTGTAGAGGGCCAGGCGCAGCGCGTTGAAGACGGTTTCCGGGTCGGTCTGGGTGACGACCATGCCGAGTTTCATCCGACGGGCGCCTTTCATTTACTAGTTTCGGTCGTCAGACGCATGGGTGCTCGGCGACGTCGCCGTGGCACTCCCTGATCTGCTCGGGCGAGCACTCGCCGGGCTTCTTGCCCTGGAGCTTCTCCGGGCGCTCGCAGCCCTCGGTCTCCACGCAAGGGTGGCCTTCGACGTCGCCGTGGCACTCGCGTATCTGCTCGGGGGAGCAGTCCTCGGGTTCGCCCGTCAACTGATCCGGCTTCTGACATCCCTTCGTTCCGCCGCCCATACGCGACCTCCTGAACGTTGAAGGAGAAGCGACATGTAAGTGTATGCTTAAATACTAATCGGCTCCGCCGGCGCTGTCAAGCGGAAGCGTGCCGGCGGGGAGTTACTCGGCCCGTTGCTCGACAGGCGAGCGGTGCCCGCGCGTGAAGAAGACGTAGAGGCAGGGCATCAGGAACAGGGCCACGGCCATCTCCATGGCGAGCCCGCCGATGGCCCCCACGGCCATCGGCTGGAGCATGTCGCCGCCTTCGCCGAGGTTCAGCGCCAGCGGCAGGAAGCCCATCATGGTCGTCAGCGTTGTCATAAGGCGCGGTCGCAGGCGTATCTTGGCGGCGTCCACGACGGCCTCGAAGGGGGAGAGGCCCTCGCGCTCCCGCAGCTCGCCGGCGAACGTCAACAGCAGCACGCCGTCGTTGACCGTGGCGGCGACCACGACCAGCACGCCGATGATGACCGTGGCCCCGAGGGGGAAGCCCGTCGCATACAGAACATAGACCATTCCGGCAAGGCAGAAAGGCACGCTGCCCAAAATGAGAGCCGGCAGCTTGACGCTGTTGAACTGGACCGTCAGGATGATGAAGGCGAAGAAAAGGGCGAAGGCGAGGACGGCCAGGACCGTGTCCTTCATGTCGGCCATCATCTCGGCCCGGCCGCCGAATTTGAACTCGTAGCCCGCCGGGCGCTCGATGTCATCGAGCAGACCACGAAGTGTGCTGACGGCCCCCGCCAAGTCGGCGCCGATGACGTCCGCCTCCACGGTGACCTGCTTGGTCTGGTTCTCGCGGCTGATTTCCAACGGCCCCACTTCGGGGTGCACGGCGGCCACGTCGCGCAGGCGAAGCGTCTCCCCCTGGGCGCACCTCAACGGCAGGTTGGCCACCGCCTCGCGGCTGTCGAGCTTCACCTCCGGCACCAGCACACGGATGTCGAAGTATTCCGAACCCTCCCGGTAGCGCGTCGGCACGGTTCCGGTGATAAGGGTCCGTAGCGAGTTGGCCACCTCGGCGACCGAGATGCCCAGTTCGGCGGCCTTGGTCCGGT
>CAYSWA010000023.1:0-36030 GCA_964434535.1 uncultured candidatus Brocadiaceae bacterium
CGCCGTCCTGACCTCGGCGCAGGAGGAGTCCGGCTACCTGATGGTGCTGCCGGCGCTGCTGGCCCGGGTCGTGGGCGGGCTGCACCGCCTGGCCCGGCGGCGCGGCCGGGCGCAGGACAACTACGTGGTGCCCGTCTCGCTGGTCAGGCGCACGCTCGCCGACCGCTGGGAGAAGCTGTTCTTCAACCACCTCTCCTTCATCATGCTCCGGGCGCCCGTGGGGCTCGCGGGGGACCGGGCGGCACTGACCGATCACCTGCGCATGGCGCTCTACGAGCAGATGGCGGCGGGGGTCGCCGATGATTTCTATCACGCCACCATGCTGGCCAGGATCGCGCCGCTCGGGCTGCTGCGCCTCTTCTCGCGCCTGCCGATGGGCGGCAGCTTCGGCACCTGCTACTTCGCCTGCCTCAGGGAGTCGGGCTACCGGGCCGAGCGGTTCATGGGGCTGGAGGTGGAGAACCTGATCCACACGCCGCACGTTCCCCCGCCGCCGGGGCTTGGGGTCTTCCTCAACGTCTTCGGCGAGCGCCTGAACCTCGTCCTCTCGCACCTGGAGGGCACCTTCACGCCCGCCGAGGCCGAGGAACTGGCGCGCGACATGAGGGAGCGGTTCCTTGACTGACGGGGCCACCGGCTGCGACGTGCTGGTCGCCGGCGCCGGCCCGGCCGGCATGGCCGCCGCGCTGACGGCCGCCCGCGCCGGCGCGGAGACGCTGCTGATCGAGCAGCGGCCCGCCCCCGGTGGGGCGCTCGCCGCCGCGCTGTGCACGGCCCTCTGCGGCCTCTACGGGCAGAGGCCGGCCGGCGCCGAAGATACGCTCAACGGCGGCGTCTGCCGCGAGGTCGCCCGCGCGCTCGATCCCGGCGAGGGGCCCCGGCCGATGGGCAGGACCTTCGTGCTGCCGTTCGAGGTGCACGACCTGCGAGGCTGGTTCGCCCGCGCCTGCGGGGCGGAGGCTTCCCTGACCGTGCGCTGCGGCACGGCCGTGGTCGCGGCGGATGCGGCCGGCGATCGGGTCGAGCGGGTCGGGCTCTGCGATGGCACGTGGGTGCGGGCGTCGGCCGTGATCGACTGCACCGGCGGCGCCTGCCTCGCGTGCCTGGCCGGCGCGCCGGTCACCGAGGAGCCGCCGGCCGGGCGCCAGCTCGGCGGGTACGCCCTCCGCCTCGGCGGCCTCGTCGGCGACCTCTCCATGCTGCCCCTCGCCGTGCCCTATCACCTGGCGCGGGCGGCCGAAGCCGGCGAGGTGCCGGGCGTGCTGCGCTTTGCCACCTTCGCGCTCGGGCGGCCGGCCGGCGAGGGCGTCGTCACCTTCCCCGTTCTGCCCGAGCTGTTCGGCCGCTTGGACCGGGTGGAGGACGACGTGGGGCGGGCCGTTGAGGCGCTGCGCGCGGCTGTGCCCGCCATGACGGAGGCGCGGCCCCTCGCGGCCTCGCCGCGGGCCGTGCCGCGGGACGGCCCACGCTTGCGCGGCCGGGCCGTCCTGACCGAACATGACGTGCTGTCGGCGCGCAAGTGCGGCGCGGGCGGCGTGCGGGCGGCCTGGCCCGTCGAGTTCTGGAGCCCGACCGACGGGCCGTGCTACGCCTACGTCCCCGCCGGCGACCACTACGAGATCCCCGGCGCGTGCCTGGCAGGGGCCGAGCATCGGGGGCTGTTCTGCGCCGGCCGCTGCCTCTCGGCCACGCCGCGGGCGGCGGCCTCGGCCCGGGTGGCCGGGCTCTGCCTGGCCACCGGCCAGCTTGCGGCGCAGGCGGCGCTCGACTGCATAGACCTGCGGGACGGCCAATGAACATCGTCGAGCAGATCAGGGCGGAGAACCGCGGGCGCACGGACGCGCCGGCCGTGGTGGACGGCGAGCGGGCCTGGAGCTACGGCGAGCTGCTGGACTCGGTTGGGCAGACGCGGCGAGTGCTGGAGCAGACCGGCATAGGGCCCGGCTCTCGCGTCGCCTTCCGCTGCGCGGACGGCTTCGACTACATCGTGGGGAGCCTGGCGCTGCTGGAGGCCGGCGCGGCCGTCGTCCCCGTCGCCACCTCGCTGACGGCCGCCGAGCAGGCCGAGACGATGGATCGCATCGACGTCCACGGCCTGCTGCTCGGCCCCCGGGCCGCCTTTGCCGCGCCGCAGGATGCGCCGAGTGCAGGGGGCGAGGGCTCGCCGCGCTTCACCTACCGCGCCCGCGCGGCGCGGGACGACGTGCCCGAGGCCTGCCGCAGGCTGCGGCCCGCCTTCATCCGCTTCTCCTCCGGCACCACGGGCTCCAGCAAGGGCGTCGTGCTCGCGCACCGGACCATCTACGAGCGCACCGAGGCCGCCAACGAGGGGCTCCACGTCGGCCCGTCGGACCGCATCCTCTGGGTGCTCTCGATGAGCCACCACTTCGTGGTCTCGATCCTGCTCTTTTTGCGCAAGGGGGCCACCATCGTCATCGGCCACCGCGCGTTCCCGGCCTCGGTGGCGGAGACGGCGGCGGGGGGCGAGATCACTTTCATCTACGCCTCGCCCTTCCACTACGAGATACTGGCGCAGAGCGAGGCCGTCCCCGCCGACGCCCTGGGCGGGGTGCGGCTGGCGCTCTCGACGGCGATGAAGCTCTCGGCCCGCGCGGGCGCCGCCTTCGCGCGGCGGTTCGGCTTCGAGCTGACCGAGGCGTATGGCATCATCGAGGTCGGGCTGCCGTTCATCAACCTGACTGCGGGCAAGGGCAGCCGCGGAACGGTAGGGCGCATCCTGCCGGCCTACCGGATGAAGCTGGCCGACCGCGACGCCGAGGGCATCGGCGAGGTGCTGTTGCGCGGCAAGGGCATGCTCGATGCCTACTTCTCGCCGTGGCAGCCGCGCGAGGAAGTGCTGGAGGACGGATGGTTCCGCACCGGCGACCTGGGCCGCCTCGACGAGGACGGGAACCTCTGCCTGGCGGGCCGGCGCAACGCCGTTATCAACTGCGCCGGGCTGAAAGTCTTCCCCGCCGAGGTGGAGGGCGTGCTGAACGCCCATCCCGGCGTCGCCGAGTCGCTGGTCTACGGGGCGGAGCACGCGGTCTACGGCCAGGTGCCCGAGGCGAGCATCGTGGCCGCTGCCCCCGACGTGGACGCCGACGCCTTGATCGCCGAGCTGCGCCGCTACGGCTACCGGGAGCTTTCGCCCCACAAGGTGCCCAAGGCCTTCAACCTGGTGGCCGAGCTGCCCCGCACGAGCACCGGCAAGCTGCTGCGTCGGTAGACAGGGCGCTTCACGACGCCTCGCCGTCGAGGCCCTCGTAGTCCCGCCAGATGCCTTTGAGCGCCAGCCCATAGGTGATGCCGCGCCAGAAGAAGCGCGCCAGGTCGGCCAGGGGCACCCTGACCCGGTTGCAGCGCCAGGGGTTCTCCCGCGTGCCGATCAGGTAGAGCAGCGCGAACTGCTTGTAGAACTCCTTCAGCGGCATCCGCGTCGGCAGCAGCGTGTGCATGCAGTCGTAGAAGCTGTAGGGGTCGGGGCAGATGAACTCCTCGCGGTGTTTCTCCCACAACGGCGTGCCCGGCGGCGGCGAGAAGACGGTGAAGGAGACCTCGGCGGGGGAGACCAGATCGATGGCCTCGCGGGCCTTGACGAAGTCCTCGCGCGTGAAGTCCGGCCGGGCCATGAAGGAGGCGTGGAGGCCGATGCCCAGCCCGTGCAGGATCCGCACCGCCCGGCGGTTGGTGTCCGGGTCGACGCCTTTGTTGTAGTCCCGCAGCGTCTCGGCCTGCATCGACTCCAGCCCCACGTAGAGCAGCGAGAGGCCGGCTTCCTTCCAGAGGCGGAACAGGTCGGGCTCCCCGCAGATCGTGTCGGCCCGCGCCCAGCTAATGTACTTCTTGCGGACGCCGCGCTCGATCAGCAGGCGGGCGATCGCTTCGCAGCGCCGGGCGTTGAGGAACATCTCGTCGTCCACGAAGTAGATGTGGTCCTCCGGGACGGAGGCGATCTCCTCGACCACGTCCTGCGGGTTGCGCTGGCGATACTTGCCGTTGGCCAGGTAGTGGACGACGCAGAAGGTGCACCGGTTCGTGCAGCCGACGCTGGTGCGCAGCGCGGCCGTGCGGGGGAAGAGCGTGCGCAGCTTCTCCCGCCGCTCGCCGTGCCAGACGCTGAAGTACTGCGAGCGGTCCACCAGGTCGCGCCGGGGCGCCGGCACCTGCTCGTAAGGGGGCAGCTCCGGCGGGCGCCCCGCGGCGAGGCCCTCGAAGGCCGCCGAACGGGTCGGCAGGAACGGGCTGCCCTCGGGCAGGCCGTCGCCCCGCTCCAGCTTGCTCACCAGCGCGGGCATGACCGAGCCGCCCTCCCCGCGCACGACCAGGTCGATCACGCCCGGCAGCTTGAAGTCGTGCGGGGCGATGGTGGCGTGGCAGCCGCCCACGATCACGGTGCAGCCCGGCAGCAGCCGCTTGGCCAGGGCCGCAAGCTCCTTGACCGCCCGGGCCTGGTTCGAGTAGCCGGTGAAGCCGACCACGTCCGGGCGCAACGCCTCGAGCCGGGCGGCGAACTCGTGCTGCGGCTTCTGCGAGGAGGCCAGGTCCAGGATACGCGTTTCGTGCCCCGCCGGGATGCCCCCGGCCACGATCTCCAGCGCGAGCGGCTCCAGATGCACGAACTGGCGCAGTCGCCGCGCCACCTCCAGGATGGTCGGGGGCTGGACAAGAAGGAAGCGCATGGGTCGTTCCCCGCGGGGGCGCTCGGATAGCTCCGGGCAGTATAGCACGCCCGGCCCGGCCCCACGAGTGGGGACCGAGCGGACCGGCTTGACCGCCGGCGGGGCGGCCGCTATCATCCGCGATGCGATTCGCCCCCAGACCGCTTGCCCGGAAGCGCCCCTCGATGAGGCAGCCGCGAACCCCATCCAGCCGGCAAGACGGGGGTGAACCGGACCGATGGGCCGTGCGGGGCGTGGGCCGGCCCTGGCAGATGCGCTTCTTCCACGCGCTGATCCGGCGCGCCGGCCGCCGGCCCGCCTACCACGTCATGTACTTCGTGGTGTTCTGGTACGTCCTGTTCGTCCCGGAGATCCGTCGTCGAGCGCACCACTACCTGCGCAGGCGCTTCCCGCGCCACCGGGGCTGGCTGCGGCGGTTCGCCGAATGCTATCGCCTCGTCTGCGGCTTCGGGCGGACCATGATCGACCGGGCGGCGCTCGCCCTGCTCGGGCCGGCGGCGCTCAGCGCGTCCTGCCCCGACGCCGAGGCCCTCCGCCGCGTCGTCGAGGAGCACGACGGGGCGGTGCTCCTCAACGCGCACGTCGGCTGCTGGCAGGTGGCGATGGCGGCGCTCGGCTTCCTGCGGCGGCGGGTGGCCATCGTGATGATCCCCCCGGCGGGCGCCGAGCCGGGGGCCTTCCTGGAGGAGCCGGGGCAGCCCTTCCACGTCATCGACCCCCGCACCGGCCTGGAGGGCGTCCTGGAGATGGTGCAGGCGCTGGAGGCCGGCGAGATCGTCGGCGTGATGGGCGACCGGGTCTTCGGCAAGCAGGAACAGGCAACGGCCGCCGCCTTCCTGGGCGAGCCGGTCGAGCTGCCCATCTCGCCCTACCGCCTGGCCGGCGCCGCGCGCAAGCCGATCATCGTGCTCTTCTCGCACAAGGCCGGCTTCAGTGACTACGTGATCCGGCTGGCGGCCGTCATCCACGTGCCGCCGGACGCCCGCAGCCCGGCGGCCTGCCGTCCCTACGCCCGTCAGTTCGCCGGCGCCCTCGAGTCCTTCGTGCGGGAACACCCCTACCAGTTCTTCAACTTCTACGATCTCTGGGGGGACCGGGCGGAGCCGCAGGAGGATGCGGCCAATGGGTGATCTCCGAGCGGCGCCGCCGACGCTCATCACCGGCGCCGGCTGCATCACGGCCGCCGGGCCCGACCTGCCCCGGGGCCTGGCCGCCATGTTCGCCGGGCGGCGCAGCCCCGCGCCGCCGCGGGACATCGAGACCGATCACCCCGTCGCCTATCCCGTCTTCAGCGTGCCTGCGGGCTGGTTCGGCCGAGACGGGGCGCCCTCGTGCGCAGAGCTGGCGCTCGTGGCCGCGCGGGAGGCGCTCGCGGCGGCCGGCCTGGACGGGCCGGCCCTCTCGGCCCGGCGCGTCGGCGTCTGCCTCGGCACGGTCGTCGGCGTGACGCTCGGCCAGGAGGAGCTCTACGCCGCCTTCAGCCGGGGGGGACGTCCCCCCGTCGGCCCCATCGAGGAGTTCTACAGCACGAGCCTCGCCGCCGAGGTCCAGCGGGCGCTCGGCGTGTCCGGCCCGCACATGACCGTGACCACGGCGTGCAGCTCGGGCGCGCTGGCCATCGCCGCCGCGGCGGGCTGGCTCCGCTCGGGGCTCTGCGAGGTGGCCGTCGCCGGCGGCGCGGAGAAGGTGACCCGGCTCAGCTACGACGGGTTCATCTCCCTGATGATCGCCGACCCGGAGCCGTGCCGCCCCTTCGACCGCGACCGCCGGGGCCTGAACCTGGGGGAGGGCGCCGGCGTGCTGGTGCTGGAGAGCGCCGCGTCGGCCCGCCGGCGCGGCGCGCCCGTGACGGGCCGGCTGCTCGGGGCGGGCAACGCCTGCGACGCCTACCACCTGGCCAGGCCGAGGCCCGACGGCGAGGGACTGCGGCGCGCCGTCCGGCACGCCCTCGCCCAGGCCGGCGCCGCGCCTGAAGAGGTGGCGTTCATCAACGCCCACGGCACCGGGACCGTGGAGAACGACCGGGCGGAAGGGCGCCTCCTCTGCCGGGTCTTCCCCGCCACGCCGTTCCACTCCACCAAGTGCTACACGGGCCACACGCTCGGGGCGGCCGGCGGGGTCGAGGCGGCGCTGACGCTCGCCTGCCTCAACGCGGGGCGCATCCCCGCCAGCGCGGGCTTCGTCGCGCCCGACCCCGAGGTCGGCGCGTCGCCGGTGCGCGAGGTCAGCCCGGTGGCCGGCCGGCTCGCCCTCTCCACGTCCGTGGCCTACGGCGGCAACAACGCGGCGCTCCTCTTCGAGGCGGGAGGGGGCCGTGGCTGACGCCGTGTGGGTCCACGGGATCGGCATCGTCGGCGGGTTCGGCTGCGGCCGTGCGGAGCTCCTCTCGGCCATCGGCGATCCCCCCGGGCCGAACGCGACGGTGGAGGTCAGGTCGCCGGAGGGCGCCGTGCGCCTCGCCGCCTGCCTGGCGGACGACTCGCCGCTGGAGCGGTTCGTCTCGAAGCGCAGGCTGCGGCGCGTGGACCACTTCTCGCGCCTGGCGGCGCTGGGGGCGAGCCTGGCCCTGGCCGACGCGGGCCGTCGCCCTCAGGACTTCGAGCGGCTCGGGGTGGTGCTGGCCAGCGGGCGCGGCTCCAACGCCACGACCTTCCGCTTCATGGACAGCTACATCGAGTTCGGCGACGCCGGGGCCTCGCCCACGCTCTTCTCGGGCTCCGGGCAGTCGGGCGCGCTCTCCAACGTCACCATCCTGCTCGGCATCACCGGGCCGCTGCTCACCGTCTGCCAGAGCGGGCTCGCCGTGCCCATGGCGCTGGTGGCCGCCAGGGACTGGCTGCTGTGCGGCCAGGCGGACGCCGTGCTGGTCGGCGCGGTCGAGGAGTACTTCCCGCTGCTCGGATACCTGTGGCGGCAGCTCTACGGGCCGATGAGCGACGGGCCCGTCAGGCCGTTCGACTTCGCGGCCCAGACGGCGGTGCTCGGCGAAGGGGCCGCCTTCCTGCTGCTGGCGGCCGACGAGCGGGGGGACGCGCCGGCGCTCGGCGAGTTGGCCTGGGGGTGCTGGGAGGACGGGCCGCCCGAGTTCCCTCCCGGGGCCGGCGTCATCCTTTGCGCCGACGGGCACAGGCGCACCGGCGCGCGCTACGCCGAGGTGGCGGCCCGCGAGGGGCTCCGCTGCGCGAGCTACGCCCCGCTGTTCGGCGCGCTGCCGTCGGCGATGGCGTTCAACCTGGCCGTCGCCGCCGCCGGCATCCGGGAAGGTGCCCTGGCGGCGCCGCCCGGCTGCGGGACGGCCCCTCTGCCGCCCAACGGCCGGGGCGCCTCGCACGCCCTGGCCTGCCTCGACGTGCATCCGGACGGCACCTACGGCCTGGCGACGGTGTCTGCCTCTGCGTGCTCGGGGCGCGGGGTGGGCCGCTTGCGCTCGGGGGGCGGTTGTGATACGTAAGTGGCCGGACCAACCGACTCGTCTTCCCGCATCGCTCGAGGTGCCATGCCGATGCCTGAAACCGCCGAGGAACTGCTGAAGTACGCCGAGGAAGAGCTCAAGCAGCTCTGCGAGGAGGGCTGCGAGACGTGGGAGCTGGAGCGCCGCGCCGCCCTCATCGAAGAGGAGGGCGGGCCCGATCAGCTCAAGAAGGCCCGGGCCCTCTGCGAGGCGCTGGAGAACCTGAGCCCCACCGAGGACTTCCCCTACGAGGAGCCGAGCGAGCTGGAGGAGATCCGGGCCCGCCGCCCCGACGGCCCGCGCCACATCGCCGTGCCCCTGGCGGGCGAAGCGCTGGACGAGAAGACCCACGGCGCCTGGCTCGGGCGCACCGCCGGCTGCATGCTCGGCAAGCCCGTCGAAGGCTGGCCGAAGGAGAAGATCGACGACCTGCTCGAAGTCTGTGGGCTGGAGGGCCTGACCGACTACCTGCCGCCCCCGCCCCATAACAACCGGGGCATCCAGGTCGCCGACTGGTTCGAGCACTGCCTGCGCGGCAACATAACGCGCGGCGTGCGCGACGACGACATGGACTACACCATCGGCGGCCTCTGCATCCTGGAGCGGCACGGGCGGGAGTTCACGCCCCGCCAGGTGGCCGAGTTCTGGCTCCACCACCTGCCTTACGGACAGACCTACACCGCCGAGCGCGCCGCCTACCGCAACCTGGTCAACGGGATCTGGCCGCCCGAGAGCGCCCGGCACCGCAACCCCTACCGCGAGTGGATCGGCGCGCAGATCCGCGCCGATGCGTTCGGCTATGCCTGCCCCGGCCGGCCGGAGGAGGCCGCCGCCCTCGCCTTCAAAGACGCCTGCGTCAGCCACGTCAAGAACGGCATCTACGGCGAGATGTGGGTCGCCGCCACGCTGGGCGCCGCCTTCGTGGCCGAGGAGCCGGGCAAGGCGATGCGCATCGGGCTCTCGGAGGTCCCGGGCAACTGCCGCCTTGCCGAGGCCATCGGGCACATCTTCGAGTGGCGCGAGGAGGGCCTCGACGCCGAGGAGGCGACCGACCGGGTGCTGGAGCAGTTCGGCGACTACCACGGCGTGCACACGATCAACAACGCCGCCATCGTGGCCATGGCGCTGCTGTGGGGCGAGGGCGACTTCACGCGCACGATCGGCCTGGCCGTGCGCGCCGGGCTGGACACCGACTGCAACGGCGCCACGGCCGGCTCGGTGCTCGGGGCGGTCCTCGGCGCCGGGGCGATCCCCGCCCACTGGGCCGATCCGCTCAACGACCGGCTCGACACGTTCGTCATCGGCCAGTCGGGGCTGAGCATCTCCGGGCTGGCCGAGCGCACGCGGGCCGTGCAGGACGCCTGATGGCAGAGCCACGCGCAGGGGGTGAGCTCATGAGCCCGCAGCAGCGTTTCCTCTGCATCCGCCTCAGCGGCCTCGGCGACGTGGTGCACGCCCTGAACGCGCTCTCCCTGCTGCGCCGCGAGCGCCCCGACGCCTTCATCGCCTGGGCGGTGGAGGAGCGGTTCGCCGGCCTGCTGCGCGGCCACCCCCACGTGGACCGGCTCATCGAGGTGCCCCGGCGGCGGTGGGGGCGGATGCTCCGCAACCCCTTCCGGTGGGGGCAGTTGCGGGCCGAGGTGCGCGAACTCGGCGAGGTGGCGGCGGGCATCGGCTTCGACGCCTCGCTCGACTTCCAGAGCAGCCTGAAGTCCGTCGGCCTGGTGCGGCGCGGCGGGGCGGCGCTCAAGATCGGCTTCGAGCGCCCGGTCAACCGCGAGCTGAACCGCCTGTTCCAGCACCGGCTGGTGGCCGTCCCGCGCGAGGGCATCCACCGCATCGAGCGCGACCTGGCGCTGCTGGAGCCGCTCGGCATCCGGGGATACGCCGACCCCGTGCTGGCGGTCAGCCGCCGCGCGGCCGCGCGGATGGAGACGGCGCTGGCGGTGCTGCCCGGCGAGGGGCCGCTGGTGGTCATCCACCCGGGCACGAGCGAGTTCGCCGCCTTCAAACGCTGGCTCCCCGAGCGCTACGCCGAAGTGGCCGACGCCCTGGCCGAGCGGCGGGGCGCCGACGCGCTGGTCAGCTACGGGCCCGCCGACCGGCCCCTGGCCGAGGCGGTGGTGGAGGCATCGGATCACGCCGTGCTGGCGCCGCCGACGGCCGACTTGCAGGAACTGGTCCACCTGCTGGGCCGGGCCGATCTGTTCATCGGCGGCGACACGGGGCCGATGCACCTGGCCTCGGCGGCCGGCACGCCCGTGGCGGCCCTGTTCGGCCCGAAAGACCCGGCCCAGACCGGCCCCTTCTGCAGCCGCAGCATCGTTGTGGAGGGCCGGGCCGAGTGCCGCCCCTGCACGCGGCGGCGCTGTCCGCACCTGCGGTGCATGACGAGCATCGCCGCCGAGGCCGTTCTCGAGGCGGCGCTCCAGGTGCTGGACGGCGGGGGGGAGCGCCGGGCGCCGGGCGGCGATGCAACGCAGCGGCGCATCTGCTATCATGATGCCGCAGAGGAGGAGGCGCAGAGCGGAAAGGAGCCGATGCCGTGAGCGACGCGATAGTGGTCATGGTCACCTGCGCGAGCACGCCGGAGGCGGAGGTGATAGCGAAGCAACTGCTGGAGGAGCGGCTGGTGGCCTGCGTGAACATCGCCGGGCGCATCCGATCGCTCTACCACTGGCAGGGCGCGGTGGCGCGCGAGTCGGAGTCGCTGCTGCTGATGAAGACGCGGGCCGAGAAGTTCGACGAGCTGAGCCGGCGCGTCAAGGAACTCCACCCCTACGAGGTGCCCGAGATCATCGGCATGCCGATCATGGTGGGCAACCCCGACTACCTGGACTGGATCCGGCAATCGACTGAGGTGGGCGACGAATCGGGCTGACGGGGCGGCGCGGGCAGGAAACCCCGGCCGGCGGCCGCCTTGCACTTGCATCGGCGGCGCGACCGACTACAATACATCCTATGAGTCTTTCCGGCACCCCGCTTTTCCCCCGCGAGGCGAAGACATGGCAAAGGGCGAGGACGGCGGCAACGGGCGCGAGAAGGCGCTCGAACGCACGCTGGAGCTGATCGAGAAGCAGTTCGGCAAGGGCACCATCATGCGGCTGGCCGACGGAGAGGCGCGCCTGGAGGTGGCCTCCATCCCGACCGGCTCGCCGGCGCTGGACGTGGCCCTCGGCATCGGCGGCATCCCGCGCGGCCGCGTGGTCGAGGTCTACGGCCCCGAGGCGTCGGGCAAGACGACGCTGGCTCTGCACATGATCGCCGAGGCGCAGAAGCAGGGCGGCGTGGCGGCCTTCATCGACGCCGAGCACGCCCTCGACCCGCAGTATGCCCGCCGTATCGGCGTGGACATGCCGAACCTGCTGCTGAACCAGCCCGACTCCGGCGAGCAGGCCCTGGACATCGTCGAGGCCCTCGTGCGCAGCAGCGCCCTGGACATGGTGGTGGTCGACTCGGTGGCCGCGCTGGTGCCGCGGGCCGAGATCGAGGGCGAGATGGGCGACCAGACGGTCGGCATGCAGGCGCGGCTGATGTCGCGCGCGCTGCGCAAGCTGGCCGGCACGATCGCCAAGTCGCGCACCACCGTGGTCTTCATCAACCAGGTGCGCATGAAGATCGGCGTCATGTTCGGCAACCCCGAGACCACGCCCGGCGGGCGGGCGCTGAAGTTCTACAGCACCGTGCGCATCGAGATGCGCCGCATCGGCAGCATCAAGGACGGCGCCGAGACCGTGGGCAACCGCTGCCGGCTGAAGGTCAGCAAAAACAAGGTGGCCCCCCCGTTCCGCCGGGCCGAAGTGGAGCTGCTGTTCCACTGCGGGATCTCGCGCGAGGGCGACCTGATCGATCTCGGCGACGAGCACGGCGTCGTCGACAAGGCCGGCTCATGGTACTCCTACGGCGAGACGCGCCTGGGGCAGGGCAAGGAGAAGGCGCGCGAGTTCCTGGAGGAAAACCCCGACCTGGCCGACGAGATCGAGCTGGCCATCTTCGAGTCCATCTCCCCCGCCCTGGCCGAGAAGCGCCGGGAGCAGATGGAGAAACGCAGCGAGGTGCTCGCCGAGCGGCGGCAGGCCGCCGGCGAGGCCGAGCAGCAAGACCAGCAAGACGAAGACGAGCAGTGACGGTCGCCCGCCACGGAGGGCTGGAATGATCGTCGGCATCGGCGTGGACATCGTGGAGGTGGAGCGCATCCGCCGGGCGACTGCGCGGCACGGGGGCCGGTTCATCGGGCGGGTCTTCACGCGGGAGGAGGCCGAGTATTGCCGCCTCTGCGCCGAGCCGGAGCAGCGGTTCGCCACGCGGTTCGCGGCCAAGGAGGCGGCGCTGAAGGCGCTGGGGGTCGGCTGGGCCCAGGGGCTTCAGTTCCTGGAGGTCGAGGTGCGCAACGACGAGCGGGGCGCGCCGTCGGTCTACTTCTCGGGCCGGGCGCGGCGCGTGGCCGAGCAGCTCGGCGCCCGGCGCGTCCACGTGAGCATGACCCACCACCGCGACTTCGCCATCGCCCAGGTCGTCCTCGAAGACGACTCAAGCTACGCGGGCCGGACCACCACCACGGCCGACTCGTAAAGCGTCGTGCGGGCCCTGGCGGCACTGGTGCGCACGGAAGACTTGATGATGCTCGTGCCGGTGCGCTTCTGGCGCAGCGTCACGATGTCCTCCAGCTCAAGCCCGTGCAGCTCGCATACTCGCGCGAAGATGCGGTCCGTCTGGAACTCGACGCCCTGAAGGATGCTGTTTCCCAGGACGACGACCGCTCGCCCGCCCGGCCGGAGCAGACGGGCCAGCGCGGCGGCGAAGCGGTCGCAGTCGTTGAAGTACGTGGCCGCGTAGTTGGCCCAGCCGTTGCCGCCGTACTCGGCCTTGTGCGTGTTGATCGTGCGCAGGAATGCGATGTCGCCCCGTACCTCGGGCAGGTCCACAGTTAGTGGTATCTCGCCTTCGGCCCGCACCGTCTGCCAGTACTTGCCGAAGCTCTGCTGTTCGACGGGCTTCAGGTCTGCGGGCCTCTGCGCGTGGCCCAGCCAGTAGACCTGCGGCCGGCTGTTGCGTATGTAGTGGTAATTGTTCAGGTAGGGGGGTGAGGTGACGATGATGTCAATGCTCTCATCCGGCAGGCTCGGCGCGCCCGCGAAGAAGTCGCCCTGATGGAACGAGACGGTGCCCTCTCCTGCGGCCGGAGCGGGCCGGCCCTGGACCTCTCGGATGTCCCTGAGCATCTGGCGTAGCTTCGCCGCGATGACCCGCACGACGGGCGCATCGTCCACGTCCCGCTTGCCGGCCGCCGCCCTGGTGCCGAGGCTCGGCTCGTAGGAGTAGTTGGAGAAGCCGACCATCTCCGAGGCCAGGGCGACCCGGAAACAGCGCCTGACCCTGTCGTTTTCGATGCCCTCCGCGAACTGCCGCGCGAGGAGGACCTTGCGCTTGACTGGCGGAGAGAAGAACGCCCTGCGGGTCCTGAATCCGGCGGGAGCAGCGAGTTCCGGCTCGGCCCCCGTCTGGACGGCTTTCCTGACTTCGCTTTCGAACTTCTCGATCTGCTCAGCGAGGATGTCCGCAGGGATCCGGCGAACGTCCAGCTTCAGCCGGCAGACCTCGGCGGCGTACGGGTTCACCTCCCACCCCATCACCGAGTGCCCCCTCAGCAGTGCGGTCACCAGCGTGGTGCCCACGCCGGCGAACGGATCCATGACGGTGGTCTTCGGGCCGTCGGAGCCATCGAGGTAGTGGTCGAGGGCATCCCCGACGAACGCGGAGCTGAAGCCCGCGATCCACGGTACCCAGCCGTGGATCAGCGCGTCGGCGTTCTCAGTGAAGGCCGAGTCACTGAACCCAGGCTTCAGCGGTGAGCTCTGCTCAGCCTCTGGTTCGGCGAAGAGGGGGCGTTGGGTCGCGTACGTGGCCGCTGCCTCGCGCGCCCGGAGCTGATCGTCGATCCACGCCTCCAGGTCGGTCATGCGAATGCGCCAGGCGCGCCCCACCTTGAAGGCCGGCAGGCCGTCCCGTTTGATCAGGCGGTAGACGGTCTTGTCGTCCACTTCCAGCAGACTGGCGGCCTCCTGAGTGGTCAAGACTTCCATGGCAGCCGCGTCTCCCGCGGGATTAGACGGTCTTTGATGGACTTATAACGCAGGTCATCATGCAAGTCAAGGGTTTAGTATACCGGAGCTCCGCGCGACCGCGCCAGAGCCGGTGCGGATGGAGGGAGACGCTCCTGGGGCCGGGCGTCCGGGGCGCCGGCCCGGGCGCGGTCCTACGCGTCCAGCAGCACGCCGGGGTTGAGGACGCCCTCGGGGTCGAGGGCGCGTTTGACGGCCCGCATCGCCTCCAGGTGCACCTCGCTGTACTGGAGCGGCAGGAACGCCTTCTTGATGCGCCCGATGCCGTGTTCGGCCGCCACGCTCCCCCGCAGGCGCACCGCCTCGCGGGCGAACTCCGTGTAAAGCTCCTCGCCCCGCGCGAGCTCCGCCTCGTCGCGCGGCAGGATGTTCACGTGCACGTGCCCGTCGCCGATGTGGCCGAAGATCACGAACTCCAGCCCGCACTCCCCGAGCCGCCGCTCGTAGAAGCGCATCATCTCCCCCAGCGACTCCGGCGGCACGGCCATGTCCGTGCCCACCTTGTGGAGGGCGGGCACGTCGCGCTTCCTCTGGCCGATGATCGCGTTGACCGTCTCGGGCACGGCGTGGCGCAGGCGGCGCATCTCCCGGGCGTCCGGTTCGGTGAAGCCGGCCCAACTCGCCGCCGGCTCCAGGCCCACGGCCCCGACGGCGTCCTTCAGCGCCGCGTAGACGGCGTCGAGCGACGGCTCGTCCTCGAAGGCGATCTCGATGTAGACGGCCGCGCCCGCGTCCCCCGGCAGGCGCGAGACCTCCACGTAGGCCGGCGTCTGCTTGCCCTTGCTCCGCAGCAGGTCCATGGCGCGGGGGCCGATGTACTCGATGGCGAGCGGCGCCAGGCCCTCGTGCCCCCGGAGCGTGCCGACCAGCGCCACCGCCTCCTGGGCATCGGCGACGAACTGGACGAGGAAGAGCCGGTTGGACGGCTTCTCCGCCAGGCGCAGCTCTGCCTCGACGACGATGCCCAGCGTGCCCTCGCTGCCGACGAAGAGGTCCACGGCGTCCACGTCCGGCCCCAGGTGGTAGCCCCCGGTGTGCTTGGTGCTCGGGATCGGCAGGTCGGGGCAGTGGACGTCGATCCGCTCGCCGCCGGGACCGTGCCACACGAGCAGGCCGTCCTCGGCGCGCGCCTCGCACCGGCGCAGCTCCAGCATCCGCCCGTCGGCGGTGACCACGCGGAGCCACTCGACCCACTGGCGCGTGGGCCCGTAGTGGAAGGTGCGCGCGCCGGAGGCGTTGGTGGCGATGGTTCCGCCCAGGTGGGCCGTTGTCTCCGTGCTGTCCACCGGGTAGAAGAGGGGCCGCTCGGGCTTGCCGTCGGGATAGTCGCAGAGGCCGTGGTCGAGGGCGTCGGTCAGCCCGTCGAGCGTCACGCCGGCGCGCACGTGCGCGACCCACCGGCCGCCCGGCGCGCGCCGCACGACCGGCCGCCCCTTCACGCGCTCCAGGCAGATCATCTCCTCGGCCCCGAGGGGCACGGCGGCGCCGGTGATGCCCGTGCGCGCGCCCGAGACCGTGACCCCGTGCCCCGCCGCCCGGGCCGAGCGGACGGCGGCCGCCACCTGCTCGGCCGTCTCGGGGAAGTGGAGCGCCTCCAGGCGCGGGGCGGCCATGCGCGACTCGTCGTGCAGGTACTCCAGGTAGCCCCGGCGGATCGCCTCCCAGCCCTCCACGCGAAGGTAGTCGCCGCCGGCGCTCGCCGGTTCCCGGGGCCTCAGCTCGTTCACGCCTGCCTCCTGCGTCGGTGCCATCTTCAGAGCAGCCGGGCCATCACGCGGTCGCCGAACAGCAGCCCCCGCGCCGTCGGGCGCACGCGCTGCCGGCCCTCTTCGATCAGGCCCTCTTCGGCGAGCCCGGCCAGGGCCTCGCCGCGAAGCTCGGCGTAGTCGGCGGCGGTGCGTTCGGCGAACTCTGCGCGGGTCCATCCCGCCGTCGTGCGCAGCCCGAGCCCTAACAGCTCCGCCGCCCGCGCCTCGGGCGGGAGCGCGTCGAACGCCGGCTCGGCGCCGCCGAGCCAGGCCGGGATCTGCGCCGGGTTGGTCCAGCGCAGCCGGCCGTCGAACGACGAGGCCGCCGGCCCGCAGCCCAGGTAGGGCACGCCGTGCCAGACGTCCACGTTGTGGCGGCACGCATAGCCGGGCGCGGCGAAGTTCGAGACCTCGTAGCGCCGCAGGCCCGCGCCGGCGGCGACCTCGGCGGCGAGCTCCCACATGCGCACCCGCGTCTCCTCGTCCGGCAACTCCGGCGCGCGGGCGGCCAGCGGCGTGCCCGGCTCGACGGTCAGCTCGTAGGTCGAGAGGTGCCGGGGCTCCATCGCGCAGGCCCGCTCCAGATCGTCGCGCCAGTCCTCCAGCGTCTGTCCGGGCAGGGCGTAGATCAGGTCGAGGCCGACGTTGTCGATGCCGCTCGCCCTCAGATCGCCCATCGCGTCCGGCAGGCGCTCGATGCCCGTCCGCCGGCCGATCGCCCGGCGCAACGCCGGGCGGAAGCTCTGCACGCCGAGGCTGACCCGGTTCACCCCGCGCGCCGCGAGCACGGCGACCTTCTGCGGCGTTAGCGAGGCCGGGTTGCACTCGACGGTGAGCTCCGCGTCCGCCGCCGGCCGCCAGTGGCGGCCGATCAGGCTGAGCAGTTCGTCCAGCTCCTCGGCGCTGAGGGACGAGGGCGTGCCGCCGCCTAAGTAGACGCTGCTGAGCTCACCGCAGCGGGCGGCGCCGTCGGCCAGCTCCCCGTCGAGGCGGCGCAGGTAGGCCGCGCGCAGGTCAGCGGGCGCCTCCGCGACCGAGTAGAACGCGCAGTAGTCGCAGCGGGCCGCGCAGAACGGCACGTGGACGTAGAGGGCCTGGAAGGCGCCGGTCATGGCCCGTCCCCCTCCCGCCTGCGGCGCAGCTCGCGGATCAGCGCCGGCAGGGCGCGGCGCCAGTCGCCGACGATGCCGTAGTCGGCGCACTCGAAGATCGGCGCCGCCGGGTCGCTGTTGATCGCCACGATGGTGCCGGAGGACTGCATGCCGACGCGGTGCTGCACGGCGCCGGCGATGCCGACGGCGACGTAGAGGTCCGGCTGCACGGTCTTGCCGGTCTGGCCGACCTGGCGCTCGTAGGGGGCCCAGCCGGCGTCGACGGCGGCGCGGCTGGCGGCGACCTCGGCGCCGAGCAGGCCGGCCAGCTCGCGCAGGACGTCGAAGCCCTCCGGCCCGCCCAGGCCGCGTCCGCCGGCCACGAGCGCGTCGGCGCCGGCGATGTTGACGGCCTCGCGCTCGCCGGCGCGGCGCTGGAGCACCTCGACGGGGTCGCGTAGCGCCCCGGCCGGCACCTCCCACCGTCGCACGGCCGGCAGGGCCTCGCCCGCCGGCTCCGGCGCGCTCATCACCCTCGGGCGGACCGTGGCCATCTGGGGGCGGTGGCGGCGCGTGACGATGGTGGCGATGACGTTGCCGCCGAAGGCCGGGCGGGTCTGGAGCAGGTTGCCCGTCTCGGGCTCGATCTCCAGCCCCGTGCAGTCGGCGGTGAGGCCGGTCTCGCAGAGGACGGCCACGCGCGGCATCAGCGAGCGGCCGAGCGCGGTGGCCCCGGCGAGGAAGACCTGCGGGGCCGCCTCCCCGAGCATGTGGGCCAGCGCCCGGGCCGCCGGGCCGTCGCGGTGTTCCGCCAGGCCGGGATGGTCGGCCAGATGGACGGTCGCCACGGGCAGCCCTTTGAGCTGCTGCGGGAACCCGTCCAGGCCGTGGCCTTGCACGGCCACCTCCAGCGGCACGCCGAGCGCGCGGGCCAGCTCGGCGCCCTTGCCGATCAGCTCGAAGGCCACCTGGTGGAGCCGGCCCTCGTGCTGCTCGCCGTAGACCCAGACGGCGCCACTGGCGGAGGGGTCGGCGGCCATCAGATCAGCCCCCTTTCGGCGAGGGCGTCGGCGAGGCGGGCGGCCGAGTGCTGCGGTTCGCCCCGCCAGACGGTGCAGTCGCCGCGCGGGGGCGGCGTGCCGATCTTCACCACGCGCGTGGGCGAGCCTTTGAGGCCGAAGTGCTCGGCCCCGCCGTCCACCTCGCCGGTCCCCCAGACCGGCACCAGGCAGCGGCGGGCCTGCATCTGGCCCACCAGCGAGGGCAGGCGAGGGCGGTTCAGGTCCTTCAGCACGGTGAGCACGGCCGGCAGGGGGAGCCGGAGCGTCTCGTCGCCGCGGTCGGTGAGGCGCTCGACGACGAGGTGGTCCTCGCCGGCCTGCACGATGCGGCGCACGTAGGTGGCCTGCGGCCAGCCGAGGAAGGTGGCCAGGCCGGGGCCGACCTGCGCGGTGTCGCCGTCGACGGCCTGCTTCCCGCAGAGCACCAGGCGCACCTCCTCCATCCGGCGCACGGCGCAGGCGAGCGTGTAGGAGGTGGCCCAGGTGTCGGCGCCGGCGAAGGCGCGATCGCTCAGCAGCACGCCTTCGTCGCAGCCGCGCGCGACCGCCTCGCGCACGGCCGCCTCGGCCTGGGGCGGTCCCATCGAGAGGGCCGTCACCCGGCCGCCGATCTGCTCCCGCAGGCCCACGGCCGCCTCGATGGCGTGGGCGTCGAGCGGGTTCAGGATGCTCTGGACCCCTTCGCGGATCAGCGTGCCGCGCTCGGGGTCGATGCGCACCTCGGCGGTGTCCGGCACCTGCTTGATGCAGACGACGATGTGCATGGGCCATGCAGGGGGCTGGAGGTCGGCGGGGGCGGCGAAAAGGCCATCGTACCCCGCCCGGGCGCGGGCGTCAACGACGCGCCGGGCTTGCCCGGGCGGCGCCGTTGCGGTAGCCTGCCCGCTCAACGGGGGGAGGCGACCATGGCCGCACAAGAGGCGATCGTGCGCGAGGCCCGGCCCGGCGACCTGGCCGGCGTGGCCCGGCTCTACCGCCACCTGCACCCCGGGGGCGAGCCCCTCCCGCCGGCGCCGCGCCTGCGCGCCGTCTGGCGCGAGATGCTCCGCGACCCGCGCCTGCGCTGCTACGTGGCCGAGGCCGGCGGCCTGACCCAGGCCGGCGGCCTGACCCAGGCCGGCAGCCTCACCCAGGCCGGCGGCCTCACCGAGGCCGGCGGCCGGCTCGTGGCCACCTGCACGCTCGTCGTCGTGCCGAACCTGACCTACGGCGGGCGGCCCTACGGGCTGATCGAGAACGTGGTCACTCACGCCGCCCACCGCCGGCGCGGATACGGCACGGCCGTGCTCCGCCACGCGCTGCGGGCGGCGTGGGAGGCCGGCTGCTACAAGGTCATGCTCTTCACCGGGCGCGACCTGCGCGAGGTGCGGCCGTTCTACGAGCGGGCCGGGTTCCTGCCGCGCGTCAAGGCCGGCTTCGTCGCCTTCCCGCCGGAGGAGGATCAGCCCTCGGGCAGGTAGCCGCGGGCGACGGACTCCTCGATCAGGCGCCGCGCGCAGTCCCAGAGCGCCGGCGAGCCGTCGGCGATGTGGCGGTTGCGCTCGAGCACCTGGGAGCTGACCACGCCGTGGCGGCGCCAGGCGGCCCCCTGGGTGTGGTAGTTGTGCAGGAGCGGCTGGAGCCGGTCGATCTCGACGATGAAGCTCAGTTGGGCCTCCAGGCGGTCGTCACTCACTTGCTGGCTCTCCCGCGATAGGGGCGAGGAGCGATTATACCGGGGCGCCCCCGCTTTGCATTCGCGGCGGCCGGCGCGTATCGTGTCTGGCCTGCCAACGAGGGAGGGAACTGCGATGGCCATGGACGGCCCCAGGGGCGCCGGCGCGGAGGGGCTCCCCTCGGCGCTGGAGCTCTCGGACCTGGTCTTCCGCGCGGGTTCGGGTCGCTCGATGGCCGCTGAGTTCCCGCTGCTGTTCCGTGAGGAGAACGCCGAGAACCTTCTCGTCTTCACCGACGAGGGGCGCGTCGTCGCGCTGGTCGGCCTGGTCGAGCGGGAGGTGGCGCTGCTCGGCTCGCGCCATCGGGTCGGCTGCGTCGGCTCGGTCTGCACGCATCCGCACTACCGGGGGCAGGGGCTGGCCACGCGCCTGATGGAGGACGCCCGCCGCAAGGCGCTCGCCGACGGCGTGGACATGCTGCTCGTCTCCGGCGGGCGGAGCCTCTACCGGCGGCTCGGCTACGTGGACGTCGGCGGCTACGTGCACTACGAGGTGAGGGGGCGGGTGCCGGAGTCCCCGCGCTACGAGCTGCGCCCCTGGCGCCCGGACGACGTGCCGGCGCTGCTGGCCATGCACCGGGCCGAGCCGGTCCGGTTCGTCCGGCCGCCGGGGGACTTCGCGACGCTGCTCCGGCTCGAGGCGATCATGAGCAGCCCCGGCGCCACCGAGGTCGTCTGCCGGCGGCGCGGCGGGGAGCCCGTCGCCTACGTCGCCTACCACAGCGAGGCGACGCAGGACCAGGAGGAGGGCCGCGACGCGCTCATCGCGGTCGAGCTGGGCGGCGCGCGGTGGGCCGCAGCGGCGGGCCTCGCCGCCCTGCTGGCGCGGGACGCCGTGCGCAGGGTGGCCGCCCGGGCGCCGGCCTGCGACGCGGAGATGGCCGAGCTGGCCCGGGCGTTCGGCTGGCCGAGCTCTCCGGCCGGCTTCCACGGCACGGTCGGCGTCATCGATCCGCAGCGGTTCTGGGCGGCCTGCGCGCCGGTCTTCGCCGAGCGGCTCGGCCCCGAGCTGGCAACGCGTCTGGCGTTGAGCGCCGAGGGTGAGGAGGTGGGCATTATCCTGGGCGCGGAAGAGCTGCGCCTCGGCGGCATGAGCGAGTTCACGGAGCTGGCCTTCCTGCCGGCGCATCGCCGGGCGGAGGCCGGGCCGGACCTGCCGGCCGGCTCGGAGCTGGCCGGGGCGCTCGGGGCGCTCTTCCCGCTGCCGCTCGTGGACTACGGCCTGAACTACATCTGAGCGGGCGAGCCGCGCCCGCGCCATTGCGAGGGCAAGCGTTTGGCTTCTGACGAGCAGCTCATGGGGCGCGCCGCCGAGGGGGACCGGGACGCCTTCGAGCGGCTTGTGGAGCGCCACCAGCAGGGCGCCCTCAACGTGGCCTGCCGGTTCCTGGGTGATCGGGACACGGCCGAGGACGTGGTCCAGGAGGCGTTCCTGAAGGTGCTCGACGCCGCGCCCCGCTACCGGCCTACCGCGAAGTTCCGCACTTACCTGTTCAACGTCATCTATCACCTCTGCGTGGACGTCTACCGCAAGCAGCGCCCCGCGCCGCTGGCGGCGCAGCCCCCGGCCGCCGACGGCAATCCCGGCCCGGTAGAGGCGGCGCTGGCCGACGAGCGGGCGGCGCTCGTGCGGGACGCGGTGCAGGGCCTGCCGCCCCGCCAGCGGATGGCCCTGGTGCTGAAGCACTTCGAGGGGATGAGCTATGCCGAGATCGCGCGCTCCTTGGAGTGCACGCCTTCGGCCGTGGACGCCCTGCTGAGCCGGGCGCGCGCCGGCCTGAGGGAGGAGCTGCGCGACCTGCTCTGAGCCGGGCGGCGAGATTCGGCTGTTCTTTCGGCGCAGGATTCGGCGCACCCGCCCGTTCATATAAGTGGAGGCCGGAAGTGAACTGCGAAGAGGCACAGCGGAGCCTGAGCGCTTACCTGGACGGCGAACTGCCGCCCCAGGCCGCCGGCGAGCTGCGCCGACATCTGAGCGAGTGCGCGCAGTGCGCGGGCGGGCTGGAGGAGCTGAGGCGGCTGGAAGCCGCGCTGGACGCGCTGCCGGGCACTTACGTGCCGGCGGGCTTCGCGCGGCGCGTGCGCGAGGCGGCCCAGGCCGGGCGCGTCCGGCGCATGCCCTTCGGGGGCACGCTCACGCGCGCGGCGGCCGTGCTGATGGCCGTGGCCGGCCTCTACTGCGGCGTGCAGACGGGCCGGGCCGTCGGCGGCGGGCCGGCGCAGGACGTATCGGCAACCGACGCCCTCGACTACCAGGCCGACGCGCTTTCGGCGGTGCCGACCGGCTCGCTGGCCGACGTCTACCTGGCGCTCGGCGAGGGGGAGGAGGGGTCAAGATGAGCAAGAGGATGTTCATCCTGGTGCTTGCCTTCTCACTGGCCTTCAATGTTGCCTTCGCGGGCGCCTGGCTCTACAATGTGGCCGCAGCGCAGTCCGCGCGTCCGAGGCCGCCGGCCGGCCACGGGCCGCCGCCGTGGGCGAGGATAGGGCTGCGGCCGGAGGTGGAGCGGAAGCTCCACGAGGAGTGGGGCCGACTGGGCAGCCGCATGGAGGCGCTGCAGGCGGAGGCGGCGGCGAGCCGAGGACGGTTCCTGGAGCTGATGGCCGCCGAGGAACCGGACGAGGAGGCGCTGCTGGCCGAGCACGAGCGCCTGGAGGCCGTGCAGGGGCAGGTCCGGCAACTGGTCGTGCGGGAGATGATCCAGACACGCCGGGTCCTCACGCCCGAGGAGCGCCAGAAGTGGCTGCACATGATGCGGGCGCGCGGGCGGAGCCGGGGATGGCGGCCGGCCGGCTCGGGTGGCCCGATGGCGCCGCCGCCGGCACGCCCCGCAAGGATGCACGAGCCGCCGGGGCAGTTGAGCAGTGACGCACGGGAGAAGCAGAACCCTAACGGAAGGAGGTAGGGCGATGGCACGCAAGTGGCACATCGCAGCATTCGTCGTCGCGTTTGGGTTGATCGTTGCCGCAGGTATGGCGCTGGCCGGGCCGGGCGGGCCCCCTCGGGGTCCGGGCGGGCCGGGCGGGCCGCCGGCCGGCGTGCGCGGCCCGGGAGCCGGAGCAGGCGCCGGGCCGGCCATGCTCGCGCCCGTCGGTGACGAGGCCCTCGATGTGGTCAAGACCACGAGCGGCGTGGACCTGAAGCTGACCGCCGAGGGAGCAGAGGCCGTTGCCGCGCTCCAGAGGCGAGTTCAGGGCAGTGTCGAAGCCCTCTCACGGCTTGCCGAGGCCGATCCCGGCCGTGGGCCGGCCATGGCGCCTGGGCTGCTCGGCATGGTCGCCCGCGGCGACGTGGAGCTCAGCGCCGAGAAGACCGATGACGGCATCGTCGTCCACCTGGTGGGCAAAGACGAGGAGGCGGCGAAGGCGCTGCAGGCCCTGGCCCCGCAGTGGGCCGAGCGCGCCGGACAGCGCGCCGAGAGGCGCGAGGAAGCGGGCGAGCGGATGCGCGAGCACGCCGAGGCCCTCGCGCTGATCGCGCGGGACGAGGTGGCGATCGCGGTCAAGCAGACCGAGAAGGGCATCGCCGTCGACATCGCCTCCGACGATCCCGAGATCGCCAAGCAGATCCAGGCGAAGCTGACGGACTACTTCGCGCAGTACAAGGAGTTTGCGAAGAGGGCCCGCCAGTGGCGTCAGCGCGGCGAGCGTCCGGCCGGGGTCGGCGGTCCGCCGGCCTGGGTCCAGCAGGGCGGTCGTCCGCCCGCGGTCCCCGAGCACCCCGAGCACCCCGAGCACCCCGAGCACCCCACTCCTCCGGCTCCTAAGCCGGCCGAGTGACGGCAGGCCTTAGGTAAGCGAGCCGGGAGCGCCACGCGGCGTTCCCGGCTCGTTCTCTTCCTCGGTCAGTCCTCGTCCAGGGCGATGCCCAGCTCGCGGAGCTGCTCCTGGTGGACCGGCGCGGGGGCGCCGGTCAGCAGGCAGACGGCCCGCTGCGTCTTGGGGAAGGCGATGGTCTCGCGGATGTCCTCCAGCCCCAGCAGCGTCATCACCAGCCGGTCCACGCCCCAGGCGATGCCCCCGTGCGGGGGCGCGCCGTAGCGCAGCGCGCGCATGAAGAAGCCGAAGCGCTCCTCGATCTCCCCGTCGCCGTAGCCGAGCACGTGGAAGAAGCGCCTCTGCTGCTCGGGATCGCTCATGCGGATGCTGCCGCCGGCCACTTCCTGCCCGTTCAGCACCAGGTCGTAGCCCCGGGCGCGCACCGACTCGGGGTCGCTCTCCAGCCGGTCCAGGTCTTCCTGCACGAGCTGGGTGAACGGGTGGTGGACGAAGGTGAGGTGGCCGGTCACCTCGTCCTGCTCGAACGGGGGCGGCTCGACGATCCAGCAGGCGGCGTAGCGGCCCGGCTCGATCAGGCCCAGGTCGCGCCCGAGCCGCTCCCGCAGGTGCGAGAGGGTCAGGTTGCAGACCTTGCGCCGGTCGGCGACGAACATCAGCAGGTCCCCGTCCCCGGCGCCGAAATGCTCGCGGATGGCCGCGAGCTCGCCCTCGGTCAGGAACTTGGCCACGCCGCCCTCGGCGCCTGCCTGGCGGAGCTTGAACCAGGCCAGGCCGCCGGCGCCGAACTGCTTGACCCACTCGACCAGCTCGTCGAGGCGGCTGCGGGGCATCTGCGCCCCGGCGGGCACGCAGAGCCCCCGCACCTGGCCTCCGTCGGCCACTGCGCGGCTGAAGACGCGGAACTCGCAGCCGGCCGCTACGTCCGATATGTCCCGTATCTGGAGCCCGAAGCGCAGGTCGGGCGCGTCGGTGCCGTAGGCGTCCATCGCCTCGCCGTAGGTCATGCGCGGCAGGGGCAGGGCCAGCTCGCGCTCCAGCAGGCCCTCGAAGAGCCGCGCCAGCAGCCCCTCGGTCGAGGCCATGACGTCCTCTTCATCGACGAACGACATCTCGAGGTCGATCTGTGTGAACTCGGGCTGGCGGTTGGCGCGCAGGTCTTCGTCCCGGAAGCACTTGACGATCTGGAAGTAGCGGTCGAGCCCGCCGATCATCAGCAGTTGCTTGAAGAGCTGGGGGCTCTGGGGCAGGGCGTAGAAGCGGCCGGGGTTGATGCGGCTCGGCACCAGGAAGTCGCGCGCCCCTTCGGGCGTGCTCTTGGCCAGGAAGGGCGTCTCGACCTCGATGAAGCCCTGCCCGCACAGGTGGCCCCGCGTGAGCTGGAAGAGGCGGTGGCGGAACTGGAGGTTGCGTTGCATGGCGGGGCGGCGCAGGTCGAGGAACCGGTTGCGCAGGCGCACCTCGTCTCCCACGTCCGCGCCGCCGCCGACCTCGAAGGGCGGGGTCTCGCTGGCGTTGTGCACCTGGAGCTCCTCGGCCAGAAGCTCCACCTGCCCGGTGGGCAGCTCGGCGTTCTCCATCTCGGGCGGGCGCCGCTCGACCCGGCCGCGCACGCTGAGGCAGTACTCGGCGCGCAGCTCGCGCCCGCGGGCGTGGAGGGCGGCGTCGTGCTCGGGCCGGAAGACGACCTGGCTGATGCCGGTGCGGTCGCGCAGGTCGATGAAGGCCAGCCCGCCGTGGTCGCGCCAGTTGGCTACCCAGCCGCTCAGGACGGCCTGCTCGCCGACGTGTTCCGCCCGCAGCTCGCCGCACATGTGGGTGCGCTTCAGCATGGCCTCTCCGTCTCAGGGCTTGCTCGGGGCGCTCATCACATGAGCTGGCGCTCGACCCGCCGGGCGCGCTCGCCGATGGTGAAGATGCTCTTGCGCAGCTCGATCGGGCTGAGGGCGTGGCGCAGGATCGTGTTGAACATCACGAAGTGGCTCTTCTCCCCCACCTCGCGCAGGGCCACCGCCCCGTAGGGCATGCGCAGGTTGCGGCGCAGCACGGCCTCGTAGTGGGCCGGGTTCGCCTCGCCGCAATCGGAGTAGACGATCACGATCTCGCCGCCTTCGTGGTCGGTCGCGCCGAAGGCGAGTGTGACCCGCTGGCTCTGCCCGCCGGCCAGGGGCAGGTTGACGACGAACTTGTCGCTGTCCTCCTCGCGCCAGCTCGCGGCGCTGCCCTCCAGGGCCAGCTCGACCAGGTGGCTGTTGGTCAGCGGCTCGGCCGCCTCGGCCTCGTAGGCCGTCTCCAGGTGGCGGCCGGTCTCCAGCGGGCGCAGCTCAGCCCAGCGCAGCCAGTCCCCGGGCAGGGGCCCCAGGTCGCGCCCGACGATCTTCGTCAGCGCCTCGCGCGCAACCGCCTGGTAGTCGCTCTGCTCCAGGAAAGGGGCGAGGACGGGCACGGCCCGCGACTCGCCCAGCTCCCCCAGGCAGTGGATCATGGCCCAGCGTGCGCCCTCGTTGCTCTCCATCTCCAGCGCGCTCAGCAGCGGGCCGGCGGCTTCGGTGCCGGCCGCCGCGAGCGCGTCGATGGCCTGGCTGCGCGTGCGGAAGTCGCGCAGTCGCCTCACCAGTTCGTGGATCTGCTCCCTGTCCATGCTGCCGTTCCCCCCCATGTGGCGCCCCGCCTCAGCAGGGCGTCTCCTCGCCGGCGAGCCATGCCCGCGCCCGCCGGACCGCCTCCTCGCGCGGGACGGGCCACTGCCGCGCCGCGGCCATGTCCCGCATGGTCACCTCGCCGCGCGCCGCCTCGTCGGGGCCGAGCAGCAGGCAGAGCGGCGCGTCCAGCCGGTTCGCCACGCGCATCTGGCTCTTGGGGCTGCGCCCCTCGTAGTCCATGTCCGCCGCCACGCCGGCGCGCCTCAGCTCGCCCAGCAGGTCGAAGCACTGCGGGCGCGCCTCGTCGCCGAAGCTCACCACGTAGACGTCAGGGCGCGGCCCCGCCTGGGGCCCTTCGCCCAGCTCGGCCTCCATGGCCAGCAGCGTCGGTTCGGCGCCGATGGCGAACCCCACACAGGGCAGCGAGGGCCCGCCGAGCAGCTCGACCAGATCGTCGTAGCGCCCGCCGCCGCATATGGTGTCCCGCGCGCCGAGCGCCGGGTGCTTGATCTCGTAGACGGTGCGCGTGTAGTAGTCGAGCCCGCGCACCAGGTGCGGGTCCTGCTCGAAGGCCACGCCCTGCCGCCCGAGCGCAGCCTGCACGGCCTCGTAGTGCTCCCGGTCGGGCGGGCTCAGCTCGTCGGTGATCGGGGGCATCTCGGCGACCACCGCCCGGCAGCCCTCGTTTTTGCAGTCGAAGACGCGGAAGACGTTCCGCTCCAGCCGCCGCAGGCAGTCCTCGCAGAGCTCGTCGCGCCGCGCATCGAGGCGCTTGCTGAGGCGCCGGCGCATGCGGGCGCGCGACTCGGAGGAGCCCATCGAGTTCAGGTAGAGGGCGAACCCGCTGAGGCCGATCTCGCGGAAGACCTCGCAGGCCAGCACGATCGTCTCGGCGTCCAGCAGGGGGCTCTCGCTGCCGATCGCCTCGATGCCGAGCTGGTGGAACTGGCGCAGGCGGCCCTTCTGAGGGCGCTCGTGGCGGAACATGGGGCCGACGTAGCAGAGCTTCTGGAAGCGGTCCTGCCTGTGGAGGCTGTGTTCCAGGTAGCTGCGGATCACCGGCGGCGTGCCCTCGGGGCGGAGGGCGACCGAGCCTTCGTCTTCCGGCTCGTCGCTGCCGGCGGGGATGGTGTACATCTCCTTCTCGACCACGTCGGTGGTCTCGCCGGTGCCTTTGATGAACAGGCTCGTCTGCTCGATGACGGGCGTGCGGATCTCCCCGTAGCCGTAGCGCTCGAACAGGCGCCGGGCTGCCTCCTCCAGCCGGCGCCAGTAGGCCCAGCCGGAGGGCAGCACGTCCTCGGTGCCCTGGAGCGAGCGTATCTGGTCTTCGGCCATGGGGCTGCCCCTGGTCTGTGCGGCGCGGGCGTCGGGCGGGCGGCACACTGCCGGCACGAGCGGCCCGCATTGTAGCAGAAACGCCCCGTGCTGCAAGGCGACGCGCCCGCCTCAGGCGTAGTCCTGATGCGGGACGATCTTCGAGAACTCGCCCGTGCGCGCCGCCTCCAGGATCGGGCCCATGTAGCGGTCCACCTCGTCGGGCGCCATCGGTATCGGCATGCCCTGGAGCTTCGAGGCGAGCGCCGGGTCCTTCGCCGCGCTGAGCATCCGCTCCACGTGCTCGGGGCCGAAGCCCTCCACCTGCTCCAGCCGCGTGGGGAAGCCGACGCCCTGTGCCAGCGCCGCCATGCCCTCGGCCACGGCCCGGCCAAGCTCCATCCCGTCGAGGGCCTCCAGGTCTTCGTCCGGTCCGAGGTGGCCGTGCTCCCGGTAGACGGCGCCGACGCGCCGGAGCCGCTCCTCGATGGCCGGCGCGAAGAAGCAGGCGTAGTAGGGCGTCAGCAGCGCCGTCGCCTTGCCGTGGTCCATCAGGTCCACCAGCGAGAAGCTGTTCAGGTGCGGCCCGTTGGTGCTGCCGATCATGATGGCGTAGCCGCCCAGGTCGGTGCCGAGCCCGATGCTCTCGCGCGGCGCCTCGCAGTCGGGCTCCTCGACGGCGCCGGGCAGGGCCGAGACGATCAGCTCCAGCCCGCTCAGGGCGCACGCCTCGACGGTGGGGAAGCGCTCGTGGTCGGGCGGCGTGCCGAAGTAGACCTCCAGCAGGTGGCAGATGCCGTCGAAGGCGCCGACGCGCGTGAACTCCGGCCCCATGGTGAGGGTGGCCCGGTAGTCGAAGAGCGCCGCCGGCGGCACGAGGGCTTCGTCGATGAAGAGCTTCTTCTGGTAGGTTGCCATATCGGTCAGGTTGGCGTACTTGGTCAGGTGGGCGGCCGAGCCGCTGGCGCTCTGCACGGCGAAGAGCGGCAGCAGGGGCCGGCCGGCCGCCTCGATGCGGTGCGAGACCTTGCCGAGGCCGAAGTAGTCCTCGCACCGCCCGCCGAGCGAGGCGAGCGTGAGCGAGCCCTTGAGCGCGTCGATCAGGCTGCCGCCGCCGAGCCCGACGACGGCCTCGGGCCGGGCGGCGAGGATCTCGTCGCGCACCCGGCGCACGTCCTCGATGGGGGAGTTCGGCGCCGCCCCGAGGCATTCGCCCCGCAGGCCCAGCCCGGCGCCGGCGAAGGACTCCTTCAGCCCCTCCAGCATCCCGTTCTCCACGCAGGAGCGCCCGCGCACCAGCAGGAACTCCCCGCCCAGCTCCGCCGCCAGGCGGGCCGCCTCGCCGATCGCCCCGAGCCCGAAGGCGTAGGCGTCCCCCTTGAACTGGCGGATCAGTTCCCGCGCGCGCTCCTTCAGTTCGCTCATCGTCATCTGCCTTCCCGTGCTTTGGCGCCCGTCGGCCTCATGATGCGGGCGCCAGTCGTATCACGTTCCACGAGGCCGGCTCCAGCGTGGCGCGGAGCCGTGCGCCCTCGACGCGCGCCCCCTCGGCGGTCTGCGGCACCACGGCGTCGGGGCGCTCGGCGCAGTTGGTTGCCTTCAGGTCGTCGTGGCTCATCGCGGTCCAATCGGCCACGGACAGCTCGTCCATCGCCCGCAGCTCGACGGTCAGGTCCATCGGCTCCTCCAGGCTGCGATTGACGGCGAAGAGGCTGAGCCCCTCCCTGCCGAGCACGCAGGCGCTGGCGAGGCACGGCACCCCCTTGCGCTCTGCCGTGTCGTAGCCGGGGCACTCGACGGCCTGCCTCAGCACGGTGCCGCGCCCGTGGGCCGAGGCGTGGGCGAAGGGGTAGAAGATGGTCTGCCGCCAGGCCGGCCCGTCCGGCGGCGCCATGATCGGCGCGATGACGTTGACCAGTTGCGCCAGGCAGGCGACCCGCACGCGGTCGCAGTGGTTCAGCAGCGTGATGAGCATGCCGCCGACCACGAGGGCGTCCTCCATGGTGTAGACGTCTTCCAGCAGGGGCGGCGCGAACGACCAGTCGGGGATATCCTTCTCGGAGCCGTGCGAGTGGAACCAGACGTTCCACTCGTCGAAGGAGAGCATGATGCGCCTGGGCGAGCGGCGGCAGGCGGCCACGTGGTCGCAGGCGGCGACGACCTCCTCGATGAACCGGCCCATCTCGTCGGGCCTGGCCAGGTAGGCGGGCGTGTCGTCGTCGGCGTTGGCGTAGTAGGTGTGGATCGAGATGTACTCGACGTGCTCGAAGGTGTGGCGGAGCACCTCGGCCTCCCAGGCGCCGAAGGTGGCCATGCCGCGCCCGGAGGATCCGCAGGCGACCAGCTCGATCGAGGGGTCGGTCCACTTCATCAGCTTGGCGGCCTCGGCGGCGAGGCGGCCGTATTCGGCGGCCGTCTTGTGGCCCATCTGCCAGGGGCCGTCCATCTCGTTGCCCAGGCACCAGAGCCTCACCCCGTGGGGGGCGGCCCAGCCGTGCGCCCTGCGCAGCTCGCCGAGGGCGCTGGCGCCGGGGTGGTTGCAGTACTCGACCAGGGCGCGGGCGGCCTCGGGCCCGCGCGTGCCCAGGTTCACCGCCAGCATCGGCTCGGTGCCCGCCTTGCGGCACCAGGCGACGAACTCGTTCGTGCCGATCCGGTTCGTCTCCAGGCTCTTCCAGGCCAGGTCGAGCCGGCGGGGGCGCTCGCAGCGCGGGCCGACGCCGTCCTCCCAGTTGTAGCCGGACACGAAGTTCCCGCCCGGGTAGCGCATCACGGGCATGTTCAGCTCGCGCACCAGCTCCAGCACGTCGGTGCGGAAGCCCTCCTCGTCGGCCGAGGGATGCTCGGGCTCGTAGATGCCGCCGTAGACGCAGCGGCCCAGGTGTTCGACGAAGCCGCCGAACAGGCGGGGATCGACGGTGCCGACGGCGAAGTCGCGATCGATGGTGATGCGGGCCTGGAGCATGGCTCTTTCTCTCAGCGGAGGGACCTGCGCGGCAATGTAGGCGGCGGCTCACTCGAGAACAAGCAGGACCAGCACGGCCGTAACGGCGATGGCGATGAGGATGACGATCACCAGCGAGACGATCAGCGCCGTCTTGCTCTCGCCGGGCGGGCGGAACATCTGCATGGCCAGCGCGGTGGTATCGCCCGGTGCGGGCGCTTCCCGGTCGGGCGAGGCGGCGAACTCGTCCGGCGCGAAGGGGTCCAGCTCGGCGGAGCTGCGCTCCTGGGTCGGGGCGGCCTCGCCGTCCAGGGCTTCCCGGTCCGCCTCGGCGTCGTCGATGATGATGCGGGAGCCGAAGTTCAGCTCGTCCAGCAGCCGCCTCAGCTCCTCTTCGTCCTCGAAGCCGGACTCGGTCTCTTCGAAGCCCTCGGCGGCCACCTTGTCGCCCTGGCGCACGGCGTCCAGGTCGGCCCTCAGCTCATCGTAGTCCTGGTAGCGCTCGGCCGGCGCCTTCGCCATCATCTTGCAGACGATGGAGGAGAGGGCGGGGGGCAGGTCGGGCTTGCGCTCGATGGGCGGCTTCAGGGGGGCGCTGAGGTGCTGGGCGACCACGGCCATCGAGGTGCGCCCGGCGTAGGGCGGGCGGCTGCAGAGCATGTGGTAGAGCGAGGCGCCGAGGGAGTAGATGTCGGTGCGCAGGTCCATCTGGCCGGGCGAGCGGATCTGCTCGGGGCTCATGTAGTTGGGCGTGCCGACGGTGCGCATCTCCTGCGTCAGGGAGACCAGGCCCTTGATGGTGAGCTTGGCCAGGCCCAGGTCGGTCACGCGCACGCGCCCCGTGCTGTCGATCATCAGGTTGCTCGGCTTCACGTCGCGGTGGATCACGTTCTGCTCGGCGGCGTAGGCGAGGCCCTCGGCGGCCTGGCGCACGATGTCGAGCGCCTGCTCCCATTCCAGGCCGCCCTCGCTCTGGCGGATCATCTCCAGCACGTTCGGCCCGTCCACGTAGTCCATCACCATGTAGTGCTGGCCGTCCTCGACGCCGCAGTCGATGACGCGCACGATGTTGGGGTGCTCCAGGCGGGCGGCCATGCGCGCCTCGCGCAGGAAGCGCTCGGCGTACTCGGGCTTGCGCTCGGAGAGGCGCTTGCGCAGGACCTTGATCGCCACGGGGATGTCGAGCACCTCGTGGCGGCCCAGGTAGACGTTGGCGGTCGCGCCCTCTCCCAGCACGCGGCTGACCCTGCACTTGCCGAACTTCTCGGGCGTCTCACCCGGCATCGGGCGTCTCGCTCAACGGGGGGCGGCCCATTATAAGTCCAACACCTGTTTGGATACAATCGGCAGCCGCCGCGGCGGCTCGGCCCGGCCGTTGCCGTGGCCGTCCAATCCACAATCCCCAATCCGCAGTCCGCAATCCCCTCCCCCTCAAGTGGACGCTGCCGGGCCTTTGTGATAACACTGGGAGAGGGCAGCGCGAGCAGGAGGCGCCGAGGTGAGAAAGCTGGAGGAATACCTGCGGCCCGACGTGATCCGGGAGGTCGCCCGCCTGGACCTGAAGGCCCGCTTCATCGTGGAGGGCTTCATCGCCGGCCTCCACGACAGCCCGTACTACGGCTTCTCCAGCGAGTTCAGCGAGCACCGCAAATACAGCCCCGGCGACGATCCGAAGTACATCGACTGGAAGGTCTTCGCCCGCACCGACAAGGTCTACGTCAAGCGCTTCGAGGCCGAGACCAACCTGAACTGCCACGTCCTGCTCGACACCAGCGAGTCGGTCGCCTACAGCTACGGCGGCGTCATCACCAAGTACGAGTACGCCATCTACGTCGCCGCCGCCCTCGGCTACCTGATGATCAACCAGCAGGACAACGTCGGCCTGATCACCTTCGACCAGGAGCTGACCAACGTCGTGCCCGCCCGCAGCAAGCGCTCGCACCTGGTGGCGATGCTCGGCGTGCTCAGCGGCGCGCTGCGCCACCGTCCCTCGCGCCTGGCCCGCTGCCTGCACCGCGCCGCCGAGATGCTCCGCGCGCGCGGCCTCGTCGTGGTGCTCAGCGATCTGATCCCCGCCGAAGACGAGAGCCAGGACCAGGTGATCGAGGGCCTGAAGCACCTGCGCTACCGGGGGCACGACGTGATCGTCTTCCAGCTCCTGGACCACGCCGAGGTGACGTTCCCGTTCCGGGGGCCGACGGAGTTCCTGGACGTGGAGAGCCTCGAATCGCTGCGGGCGGACCCCGAGGCCGTCGCCTCGGCCTATCGCGAGGAGATCGGCCGCTTCATCGAGCGCTACCGCGACGCCTGCCGCGAGGACGATCTCGACTTCGTGCAGGTGGACACCTCGGACTCTTTCGACCGCGTGCTGCTCTCGTTCCTGCGCACGCGCCAGGGCAAGTTCTGACCGGCTCAAAAGGGGGCCACGGCAGCCGATGTGGGAGCTGACCTTCATGCACGCCGGCGCGCTCTGGCTCGGCGCGGCGGCCGCCCTGCCGCTCATCATCCACCTGCTCTCGCGCCAGAAACCGCGCGTGGTGCGCTTCCCCACCGTGCGGTTCATCCGCCTCAGCCAGCGGCGCAGCCGGCGGCGGGTGCGGCTGCGACACCTGTTGCTCCTGCTGCTGCGGATGGGGCTGATCGTCCTGTTCGCCGCGCTGATCGCCCGGCCCGTGCTGCGGCGGGGCGCGGCGGCCCTCGGGCCGGGCGGCGCCGAGGGAACGCCGGCCGTGGTGATCGCGCTGGACGACTCGCTGAGCATGAACTACCGCTCCGGCGACTCGACCTGCTTCGACGTGGCCCGCAACCGCGCCATGGAGCTGGCGGCGGGCATGCCCGAGGGCGTGGCGGCCGCCGTCATCACCACTTCCCAGCCCATCGGCAAGCTGACGCGCGAGCCGGGCCGCGCCGGCGGACGGATCGCCGGGCTCGCGCCGGGCATGCAGTCCAGCTCCTGCTGGAACGCCCTGGAGGCGGCCGCCGCCCTGCTGGCCCACGAAGGGGCGAGCCGCCGCGAGGTCTTCATCTTCACCGACATGACGCCGTCGGCCTGGCCGGGCCGCGAGCGCCGCACCGTCGAGATGGGCTCCGACGTGAGCGTCTACGTGGTGGACTGCGGCGAGGAGGAGCGCCCCAACGGGGCCGTCTACGAGCTGAGCCAGCAGGGCGAGCCGGCCATGCTCGGGGCTGTCTTCGCCGTCGAGGCGACGATCCTCGCCTCAGCCGGGCCGCTGGAGCGGACGGTGCAGTTCGAGTTCGACGGCAGGGCCGTCGATCGGCGCCAGGTGCGGCTGGAGGCCGGCGAAGAGGCCAGGCTCACCTTCCGCCGGCTGCTCGGCGAGCCCGGCCACCACTGGGGGCGGGTCGGCTTCCTGAACCCCGACCGGCTGCCGCCGGACGACGCGCGCGCCTTCACGCTGGAGGTCGCCCCCGAGGTGGCCGTCCTCTGCGTGGAGGACGAGCCGGCCTCCGGCGTCGAATCGCCCTCGCACTTCCTGCGGCTGGCGCTGAACCCCTGGCGCGAAGAGGGGCGCGGCATCTTCCGCATCCGGCGCGCCTCGCCGGCGCAGCTCGCCGACCTGCCCCTCGGCCCCTACGACGTGGTGCTGCTCGCCGGCGCGGGCGACATGAACGAGAGGGCCTGGCAGCGGCTCGGCGCCTACGTGCGCGGCGGGGGCGGGCTGCTCGCCTTCCTGGGCCTGCGCACGCAGGATGCCTACCGCACGGCGGCCGCGCAGGAGGTGCTGCCGGCCGCGGTCGGCCCGGTCGTGGCGGCGCCGCCGGACTCGCCCTTCGGGCTCCGCATCGTGGAGGCGGACCATTCCGTCATCGAGGCGGTGCGGCGCTCCGGCGCGCGGCTCTCGCAGGTGCGCTACCGGCAGTGCCGGCAGCTTGTCCCGTCTGAGGAGGCCCTGGAGCTGCTCAGCTTCGGGCCCGGCCTGCCGGCCCTGGTCATCGGCGAGGCGGCCGGCAAGGCGGCGGTCTTCGCCGGCTCGGCCGACGACGCCTGGGGCGACTTCGCCAAGACCGAGCCCTTCACCCCGTTCTGCCACGAGCTGGCCCTGCACCTGGCCGGCCGGTCGGCCGCCGGCATGCAGAGCGTAGTGGTCGGGGCGCGGGTGCCCATCGAGTTCGACGCCTCGCGCTGGCCCACGGCCGTCTACGTGACCCGCCCCGGCGCGCGGGAGCCCGAGCGGCTGCTGCCCGGCACCACCCCCGGCCGCCAGACCTACTGGAGCACGGACCGGCCGGGCTACTACCGGCTGGGCCTGGAGCGGCGTGACCGCAGGTGGCGCTCCGGGTTTGCCGTGAACACGGTGCCGCTGGAGAGCCGCATGGAGCGGGTGCCCTTCGAGGAGGTAAAGGCCGCCATCCGGGCCGGCTCGGTGGAGCTGGTCAGCCGGGCCTCGCTCGAGGCGGGGCGCATCCGGGCCGGGGGCGCGGCGCGCGAGCTGACGCCGCTGGTGGCGCTGCTGGCGATCGGCCTGCTGCTGGCGGAGTGCTTCCTGGCGAACCGCTTCTACGGGCGCGGCGACGGCGAAGGGGCTGCCCCGGGGCGGGCGGATCAGCCGCCGGGCGGGGCCGGCGCGGGCGACCTCTGGCGCACCTGAGCCAGCAGCGCGTGGGCGCCGGCATGGTGGGGGTCGAGGTCGAGCAGGGCTTCCAGGGCGCGCACGGCTTCGTCCACTCGACCGAGCGGCAGCAGTGCCATCGCCAGGTGATATCGCGCCTCCAGGAAGGTTGGCTTGAACTGGAAGGCGCGGGCGAAGTGCTCAGCCGCCTCGGCGAACCGCCCATCGCGGGCCAGCTCCAGGCCCACGTTGTTGTGGGCTTCGGCCAGGTAGGGGTTCAGGCGCAGGGCCACCTGCCAGTGCTCCATGGCCTTCTCTCGCTGGCCGAGGGCAGCCAGCGCGGATGCCAGGTTATTGTGGGCGGCGGCGTACTTCGGTTCGGCCTGGAGGGCGCGCCGGTAATGGGCGGCAGCCTCCGCGGCGTTGCCCCGGCGTTGGAGGCCCGTGCCCACGTGGACGTTTGCCATGGGGTCGGCCGGATCGACGGCCAGCGTCATGCGGTAGAGCGCCTCAGCCAGCTCGGGGCCGCCCGGCCCCCAGCGGGCCAGTCCGGCCAGCCAGTTCAGGTGGGCGGGGCTGTCGGGGTAATAGGCGGCCACCTGGCGCACGTAGCGCTGGCCTGACTCCAGATTGCGCCAGTAGGTGCGCACGCGCACGTCGTCCGGCCTGAGCGCAAAGGCTGGGGCGGGCAAGTTGGCCATCAGCAGTCGGTTGAAGCGCAGGCGCACGGCCAGCGTCTGCTGGAGCTGGCGGTCCTGCTCCTGGTCGCCCGTGTTGGTCAAGCGGGGCCAGATGCTCTCTGTCAGTTCGGCCAGAAAGGCAACGCTGCATTCGGGGCCCCGCGAGTGGCGGGTCCGGTACTGGGTGAGCGGCAGGTCGTCGGTGTTGACCGGGCCTTCGCCGACCCACG
>CAYSWA010000024.1:0-31238 GCA_964434535.1 uncultured candidatus Brocadiaceae bacterium
CTGCAACAGCCTGCAAGGCTATGGCGGGCAGGGGAGGCCGGGGCTGGAGAGGCAGGATGATGCTACCTGGCAAGCGCGAACGGGCCGCGCCCGACCTTGCGGAAGCGGGACTCGTCGCCTTTCTTCTGCACCTTGCGCAGGCTGGTGGCCGTCTGGTCCCTGACGTCGACGGCCCCCCTGGTAGGCGCGGAGCTTCTCGAAGGCGAAGGCCATGGACGGGCTTCCCGCAGAGGCAAACGGCAGAAAGTAGAGAGTAGAAAGGAGACCGCAGGAGAGCGAACCTCATGCCCTGCTGTCGCGACTTGGCCGTGCCGTCGTGCCTTGTCGTTCTCTACTTTCTACTTTCTCCTCTCTCCTGCTCTACCATTCTTCGCCGGGCGGCGAAGAATGGTCGGGGCAACTGGCGCTCGTTTGAACCTTCCCAGAAACTCCTCACACCCTTCATAGCCTGTATCTCAGCCCGCCAGAGACGCATATCCTCACCGTGAACCGCCTCGTGCGCCTCTCCGCGTAGCCTCGCGGCGTCCGAGCGGGACAGGCTCACCGGGCTCATTGCCAGGCTCATGAGGCTCACCGCCTCACAGACGCAATATCTGCCTCACGATCTTGACGAACTCATTGATGTCAAGGAAGAAGTTCGGATACGCGCGACGTACTTGGTCAATTGGCCCCGCAGACACCAACACGGGCTCGATCCTCTCGCCCCCGGCTGCGCGTGCCTCAACCGCCGTGTACTCGGACAGTGCTTGCGCGAAGCTGTCGCGGTCATAGCGCCTGATCTCAACTCTCCGGTTCGGCGAGTCCAGCACAATGAGATGGTAGAACCAAGCCTTGCCTCGCTCTGCGCTCCTGAGTATGGTATTCGCCGCAACAGATATCCCGGTCATCGTGTCTAATGCCTGGAGGTCGCCCTCCGAGGCAGCAACCGCCTTGATGGTCTCCGAGGCGGATAAGTGTCCGAATCGCGGGACTGGGGGACAATCTTCCTTCCGGGCAAAGGCAGACGAGACAGCGGCGAAGAAATCCAGCCACTTCTGGTCGCCTTGGCGAGATTTCAGAGCTTGGCCGAGGAATGTTCCCATCGTTTCCACGGCTGTCGCCCAAGTATGCTGGAGCTTCGTGCGTATCTGGAGTTCTACCCTGAGGCCCTCGTACTGCGGAGCTCGCTTGTTCGTGTATCTGTACACCAGATGAAGACTCCTGTAACCGTCCTCGCTCCTGGGCTTACGAACGTAATCCCTCTCGGTGATCAGCGCGTGAGCAAGCCGCCTGCTCCGGCGGTATTCGTCTGCGAGTTTTTCGACGTCTCCGACCGAGTTGAGGATCGCCCGGATGCCTCCGATGTCCTGCATGGTGGTGAGCTTCATGGCAGGGTATCGCTTGAGCTTGTCGATGATCGTTGGCATGCGCTTGAGGCGCTGAGCAGCTATTGGGCTTGAATCGAACTTCCTCAGCTTCGCCCTCAGGGTCGCCTGGAAAGTGTTGATCGGGTACGCATGGCAGGCGCGCCATCTGTCAGCGAGATCGCGCGCCCTATCGAGATCCTGAGAAGACGCATTATCCTGAACAAGGACCTGGCCGGCCTTGTTGATTTGGCTCTTGGACTCTGTAGGAACTGGAGAGAACGGCATAGCGCAACCTCCCACTCACTCGCGCTCCTCGGCCAGCGGCCGCTCATGTGGGCCGCTTGTCCACCCCGCGGATGAGCCCGGAGAGCATCCGGGCTACTTCCTCAAGATCGCCCTTCAACTTCCCGTGCTCGACATCGTCTACCAAGCCTCGCCGGCGCGCCAGTTCGAGCAGCGGCACGCATTCCTGAACGGAGCCGCGCGCGATGCCGAAGAAGTTCTTGCGGTCGGCCTTGGTGAAGCGGCCATTTCCTTCGGCAATGTTGGCGGCGATGGAGAGGGAAGCGCGCTTGAGCTGGTCGGAAAGGAAACCATATCCGCGGGGGAACTGCTCGGTGAGCGCAGCAACTTGGTCGGCGAGGTCAACGGCCTTCTGGTAGACCTTGAGCTTCTCGAAGGCGAAGGCCATGGACGGGCTTCCCGCAGAGGCAAACGGCAGAAAGTAGAGAGTAGAAAGGAGACCGCAGGAGAGCGAACCTCATGCCCTGCTGTCGCGACTTGGCCGTGCCGTCGTGCCTTGTCGTTCTCTACTTTCTACTTTCTCCTCTCTCCTGCTCTACCATTCTTCGCCGGGCGGCGAAGAATGGTCGGGGCGGCGGGATTCGAACCCGCGACCTCCAGCCCCCCATGCTGGCGCGCTATCCAGGCTGCGCCACGCCCCGACCTTGCGGCCTCCTGGCGTCCGGCAGGGCGCCGGACGCGCGGCTTGCTGCCTGCCCCGGGCGAGCCCTCACTCGCCGATGATCTGCACGAACAGCTCCCGCTCGCGGGCCCGCACGTCGAAGTCGAAGAACACGATCTGCTGCCACGTGCCGAGCATCAGCCGGTTGTCCCGGAACGGGATGGTCACCGACGGGCCGATCAGGCTCGCCCGCACGTGGCTGTGCCCGTTCTTGTCGTGCCAGCGCTCTTCGTGGTGGTAGTAGTGCTCCCGCGGGGCGATCTTCTCCAGGGCCTCCTCCATGTCTTTGACCAGCCCCGGCTCGAACTCCAGGCACGTCAGCGCGCCGGTGGAGCCGGGCACGAAGACGGTAACGATCCCGTCGGCCACGGGCGAGTCGGCCAGGATGTCCGCCACGTCTTTCGTGACGTCCACCACGTCCATCTCGGCTTCGGTGCTGAAGACGAATGTCCGCGTCTCCACCATCTTTCGGCGTCGGCCTCCGGCAGGGGGGGGCGTCGCCCCGGGACACGGGTATCATACAGTACCTTCCCCGCAAGGGAAAACGCAAAATGGGGCTCACCGCCGAGCGGCTGCCCCGCGCGGACGGTCGGCGAGCAGCTCGCGGTAGAGCGCGGCGGTGTCCTCGACCATGGTGCGGATGCGGAAGCGGTCGGCGAAGCGGCGCTTGCCCTCGGCGGCCATGCGGCGGGCCTCGGCCGGGCGCTCGAGGGCGTCGATGACGGCTTCGGCCAGCTCGTCCACCGACTCGGGCGGCACCAGCCGGCCGGTGACCCCGTCGATGATCACCTCCGGCGCGCCGTCCAGGTGGTAGGTCACGACGGGCTTCTCGCACAGGAGCCCCTGCACCAGCACGCGGGGCAGCCCCTCGCGCAGCGAGGCGTGCACCACCACGTCCATGGCGCTGATCATGGCCGGCACCTCCTGTGGCGGCACCAGCCCGGCGAAGGTGACCCGCTCGCCGATCCCGAGCCGCCGGGCTATGGCCTCCAGCTCATCCCGCAGCACGCCGTCGCCCACGAAGAGGAGCCTTGCGCGGGGGCAGCGCTGGAAGATGCGCACCGCCGCACGGAGCACGAACCGGTGCCCCTTGAGCGGGAAGAGGCGGGCCACCTTGCCGATGACCACGTCGTCGGGGTCGAATCCGAGGCGGCGGCGCGTCGGCTCGCGCAGCCGGTGCGCTTGCTCGAAGGCGTCCACGTCCATGCCGCTGTAGATGATGGAGTAGCCGCCGGGCGGCGCGATGCCGGCCGCGCGGGCCTGGTCGACCATGGCCTGGGCCACGCAGACGATGCGGTGGCACCAGTGGGCGGCGAGCCGCTCGGCCGTGATGAACGGCCAGTTCACGTAAGCCGGCGCGTAGCGGTGGAACGGAAGCCCCTCGACGGTATGGACGATGACGGGCACGCGGGCGCCCCACGCGGCCAGGCGGCCCAGGATGCCGGCCTTGGAGCTGTGGGTCTGGACCACGTGCGGGCGCCAGCGCCGAAGGACCCGCAGCAGGCTGTAGAAGGCGGCGGCGTCGAGGCAGGGATCGACGGCGCGGCGCAGCTCGGGGATCACGACGTGGGGGACGGCGAGGCGGCGCACTTCGCCGAGCAGCTCGCCCTCGGGGCCGAGGGGCGGGCCGGTGAGGAGCAGCACGTCCCACTCGGGGCTCTGCATCAGCCCGAGGCAGGTGTGGAGGGTGTTCTCCTGGGCGCCGCCGAGGATCATGCGGGTGATGAGGTGCGCGACGCGGACGGGTGCGGTTCTCATGGCGGGCCCCAGGTCTGGGCGGGCTCAGCCGGTGAACTCGCGCAGCGCCAGGCTGACGTTGTGGCCGCCGAAGCCGAAGGAGTTGTTCAGCACGGCCCCGATGTGGCGCTCCTGCGGCTGGTGCGGCACGAAGTTGAGCCCGCAGCACTCGGGGTCGGGCTCCTCCAGGTTGATGGTGGGCGGGCAGACGCCCTCGCGCATGGCCCAGACGCAGACGGCCGTCTCCAGGGCGCCCGAGGCGCCGAGCAGGTGGCCGAAGACGCTCTTGGAGGAGCTGACGGCGATCTGGTAGGCGTAGTCGCCGAAGACGGTGCAGACGGCCTTGGCCTCGACGTCGTCGCCGGCCGGCGTGCTGGTGCCGTGGGCGTTGATGTAGTCGATGTCTTCGGGGGCGAGGGCGGCGTCCTGGAGGGCCTCGCTCATGGCGCGGGCGGCGCCCCGGCCCTCGGGGTCGGGCAGGGTCAGGTGATAGGCGTCGCTGGTGGCGCCGTATCCGGCCAGTTCGGCCAGTATCTCGGCGCCGCGCCGGCGGGCGTGCTCCAGCTCCTCCAGCACGATGACGGCGCCGCCTTCGGCCATGACGAAGCCGTCGCGGTTCGCGTCGAAAGGCCGGCTGGCGGCGGGCGGGTCGTCGTTGCGGGTGGAGAGGGCCTTGGCCTGCATGAAGCCGCCCAGGCCCATCGGGGTGATGCCGGCCTCGGCGCCGCCGGCGAAGATGACGTCGGCCATGCCGTGCCGGATGGCCTGCAACGCTTCTCCGATGGCGTGGGAGGCCGAGGCGCAGGCGCTGGAGACGGACATGGTTGGCCCGTGTATCTCCCAGCGCATGGCCACCTGGGCGGCGGCGGCGTTGCCCATCATCTTGGGTATCAGCAGGGGGCTTATGCGCCGCGGCCCGCGCTCGATCAGGCGGGTGTGCTGGGCTTCGATCTCGTGGAGGCCGCCGATGCCGGTGCCGATGTAGGCGCCGATGCGCCGGCGGTCCACCCCGTCCAGCTCGAGCCCGGCCTCCTTGATCGCCGAGTCGGTGGCGATCACGGCGAACTGCACGAACCGATCCACCCGGCCCAGCTCGCGCTTGCTGAAGTGGCTCAGGGGGTCGAACTCGACGATCTCGCCGGCGATGTGCACGTCGAACTCGGAGGTGTCGAACGACTGGATCGTGCGTATGCCGCTGTGGCCGTCGCGCACGGCGGGCCACGCGGTCTCCTTGCGCAGGCCGACCGGCGAGACGACCCCTACGCCCGTGACGACGACACGCCGTGCACTCATTCGTCCTGCTGCTTCTCTTCGATGTACTTGATCGCCTGGCCGACCGTCTCGAGGCCCTGGGCCTCTTCGTCGCTGATGCTCAGGTCGAACTCCTCCTCCAGGTCGATGACCAGCTCGGCCAGGTCCAGCGAGTCCGACTGGAGGTCGTTGACGAAGTGCGTATCGTCGGTGATCTGGTCCGGCTCCACTCCCATTCGCTCCGCCACCAGACCGACGACCTTGCCACGGATGTCTTCAGCCACCGCTATGCCTCCTCAAAGTGATCTTCGGCCCGAGCGGGCCGATCCGGGTCCTCTGCCCCTGCGCGGCCCCTTCGGCCGCGTTCGCGACATTCTACCGGCAGTTTCCCCGCCCTTGCAAGCGTCGCAGGGGCGGCTACATGGCCATGCCGCCGTCCACGACGATGACCTGACCGGTGATGTAGCCCGCGTCCGGGCCCGACAGGAAGAGCACTGCGCCGGCCACGTCCTCCGCCTGGCCGAACCGCCCCAGGGGGATCTGCGCCAGGGACGCCTCGCGGGCGGCCTCGCTCAGCTTGTCGGTCATCGGCGTCTCGATGAAGCCGGGGGCGACGGCGTTGACCGTCACGTCGCGGGAGGCCAGCTCGCGGGCGGCCGTCTTCGTCAGGCCGATCACCCCCGCCTTGCTGGCCGAGTAGTTGGCCTGGCCCGCGTTGCCGACCAGGCCCACCACGCTGGCGATGTTGACGATGCGCCCGCTGCGCTGCCGCGACATCGTCCGCGCCACGGCCTTGATCCCGTTGAAGACGCCCTTCAGGTTGATCGCCAGCACCTTGTCCCAGTCCTCGTCGCCCATGCGGATCAGCAGTCCGTCGCGCGTGATCCCGGCGTTGTTGACCAGCACGTCGACGCTCTCGAACGCCTCGGTCACCTCGGCGACGGCGTCGCCGAGAGCGTCGAACTGCGAGACGTCCGCCTCCAGCGCCAGGAACTCGACGCCCTCGGCGCGCACCAGCTCGCCCGTCTCCTTCAGCGCGTCCATGACCACGTCCAGGCCGGCCACGTTCGCGCCCTGTGCGGCGAGCCGCAGGCTGATCGCCCGGCCGATGCCGCGCGAGGCGCCCGTCACGATCGCCGTCTTCCCCTCGAGTGCCTTCATCGCGCTGCCCTCATCCTTGAGTGCCTTCGTCGCACGGTCCGGATCTCTCCTGCGCCCAGGAGCGCACGTCATCGGCGCCGCCCACGCTGCGGCAGGCGCAGGATGCATCGATGCGCCTGAGCAGCCCCTGCAGCACCTGCCCGGGGCCCACCTCCGCGTAGCTCGTGATCCCCCGCGCGAGCATCCACCGCATGCAGTCGGCCCAGCGCACCGGGCGCACGACCTGCCTGAGCAGCAACCCCCGCACCTCGTCGGGCCCCTCGACCGGGCGGCCGCTCACGTTGGCGACCACGGGCACCGACGGCGCGCGGAACTGCGTGGCCTCCAGCTCGGGGGCCAGCTTCTCCGCCGCCTGCTGCATCAGCGGGGTGTGGAACGCGCCGGCCACGTTGAGCTGGACGGCGCGGCGCGCCCCGCGCTCCGAGCAGAGGGCGGCCGCGACGGCGGTCGCTTCCTCATCGCCGCTGATGACGAGCTGGCCGGGGCAGTTGTAGTTGGCCGGCCAGACGCCCCCGGCGCTCTTGCGGCGCGCCTCCTCGCACGCTTGCTCCACGGCCTCGTCCTCCAGGCCGAGGATCGAGTACATGGTCCCCGGGTTCGCCTCGCAGGCCTGCTGCATGTAGAGGCCGCGCTTGCGGACCAGGCGGACGGCGTCGGCGAACTCCAGCGCCCCGGCGGCGACCAGGGCGCTGTACTCGCCGAGGCTCAGCCCCGCTGTGGCTTGCATCGCCGGCTCGCCGCCGGCTTGCCGGGCCATGGCCCGCAGGGCGGCGATGCTGACGGTCAGGATGGCGGGCTGGGCGACGTCGCTGGCGCAGAGCCGCTCGATGGGGCCTTCGAAGCAGGCGGCGGCCAGGTCGAGCCCGATCGCCTCGCTCGCCTGGTCGAACGTCTCGCGCGCGGCGGGGTATGCCTCGTAGAGGTCGCGGCCCATGCCGAGGGCCTGGGCGCCCTGGCCGGGGAAGATCAGCGCGGTCTGTGGCATCGTGCGGCCCCTCATGCGGTCGGGTGGACGGCGCACGTCAGTAGCGGATCAGCATCGAGCCCCAGGTCAGCCCTCCGCCGAAGGCGAGCAGCAGCACCAGGTCGCCCCGTTTCAGCTCGCCGCGCTGGACGGCCTCGTGCATGGCCAGCGGGATGGAGGCGGCGGACGTGTTGCCGACGCGGTCGATGTTCATGTATGCCTTGGCGGGGTCGATGCCGCTGCGCTCCATGACGCTGTTGATGATGCGCACGTTGCTCTGGTGGGGGATGATCAGGTCGATCTGCTCCAGCGGGATGCCGGTGGCCTCGGGCACGCGCTGGACCAGCTCGCCCAGCTTGTTGACGGCGAGCTTGAAGACGTCGCGTCCCTGGAGCTTCATGTAGTGGTCGCCGGCCCGGACGGCCTCGGCCGAGGGGGGCCGGCGGGAGCCGCCGGCGGGGATGTTCAGGATGTCCGCCCGGGAGCCGTCGGCGCCGAGCTCGGCGTAGAGGAGGCCGCCGCCGTTGCGGGCGGGGCCGAGCACGGCCGCGCCGGCGGCGTCGCCGAACAGGATGCAGGAGCGCCGGTCGGTGTAGTCGGTGAAGCGGGAGAGCGCCTCGGCGCCGATGACCATGACGTTGCGGGCCAGGCCGGCGCCGATCATGCCCGCGCCCCAGCAGACGCCGTAGAGGAAGCCGCTGCACGCCGCCTCCAGGTCGCAGGCCATGGCGCGCTCGGCTCCGAGGGCCGCCTGCACCAGGCAACCGGTGGCGGGGAACAGGTGGTCGGGAGTGCAGGTGGCGACCAGGACGGCGTCCAGCTCGCCGGCCCCCATGCCGGCGTCGTCGAGGGCCGTGCGTGCGGCCTGGACGGCCAGGTCGCTGGTGGCCTGCTCCTCGGCGGCGATGCGGCGCTCGCGGATGCCGGTGCGGGGATAGATCCACTCGTCGGAGGTCTCGACCATCTGCTCCAGGTCGTGGTTGCTGAGCACGCGCTCGGGCAGGTAGCTGCCCAGGCCGACTATCTCCACAGGCAGGGGGGTTGAGGCGTCCATGTCTGCTCTTTCAGAGGGGTGCAGGGCAGTCCGGGCGCCGCGGACACCCACGGGCGCTACGTGCGGAGCCCTCGCGCGGAGGCGTCCCGCACGACCGCCTGTTCGATGTGATCGTTGACGCGCAGCTCGACGAACATGCGCGCCTCGCGGATCGCGTTCTGGATGGCGCGCGCGTCGGAGGTGCCGTGGGTGATGATGGTGACGCCGCGCACGCCCAGCAGGGGCGCGCCGCCGTACTCGGAGAAGTCGCCGCACTCCTTCAGGTGCCGGAAAAGGTCGGCGCAGAGCGCCATCCCCAGCTTGTAGCGCACGCTCTGGCCGACCTGCTCGCGCAGCCAGCCGATCAGCCGCATCACCAGGCTCTCCGCCACCTTCAGCAGCACGTTGCCGACGAAGCCGTCGCAGACGACGATGTCGCAGCCGTTGCGGAAGATCCTCTCCGGCTCGGCGTTGCCGATGAAGTTCAGGTCGGCCTGCGAGAGCAGCTCGAAGGTCTTCTTCACCGTGTCGTGGCCCTTGGCGTCCTCCTCGCCCACGTTGAGCAGCCCCACGCGCGGGCTCTCGATGCCGAGCACCTTGCCGGCGAACACGTCGGCCATGATGGCGTACTGGAGCAGGTGCACGGGCTTGCAGTGCACGCTCGCCCCCACGTCGATGGCCACCACGGGGTGGTCGATCACCTGCATGGCGGCGGCGATGCCGGGGCGCTGCACGCCCTCCAGCCGGCCCAGCTTCAGCGTGCTGGCCGCCGCGACGGCCCCGGTGTTCCCCGCGCTGACAAAGGCGTCGGCCTCGCCGCTGCCCACCATCTCGAGGCCGACCACGATCGAGGAGCCCCGCTTGCCCCGGATGGCCTGCACCGGGGCCTCGTGCATGCCGATCACTTCCGGCGCGTGCACCAGCTCCAGGTTCTCGGGCCGTCCGCCCGCGCCGTCCAGCTCCCGCTCCAGCGCCTCCCGATCGCCCGCCAGGAACAGGTGGACGTCTGCGTAAGCGCGGGCGGCGTTCACGGCGCCGAGGACGCGCTCTCGCAGCGGCGCGTCCCCGCCCAGTGCGTCCAGCACGATGCGGGCCTGCCGGGAGCGCCGGGCGGCGTCGGCGGAGGCTTCCTTCCGCGGCGCTACCTTCCCGCGGGCGCTCTGGTCGTGCGCCGGGGCGTTCATAGGGGGGCCTGGCTTACCTCTCCACTTCGATCAGCGGCCTTCCGCGGTAGTGGCCGCAGTTCGGGCAGACGCTGTGGGGCGCCTTGGGCTGGTTGCAGTTGGAGCAGAAGAACCGCCGGGACTTGCTGCCCTCGGCCCTGGTCTTCTGGCTCTTGGGCAGGTTCGGCTCGGCGAGCCCGTCGTGGGTGCGCCGCTTGCGCTTGCGCGCCTTGCTCGTCTTCCTTTTCGGTACAGCCATGCTTGTTTCCCTTGCTGGCGTTCGGTGCAGCGGTTGACGCGGGGCGGCGCCGCGGGGAGGGACGCCCCGGGGCCGGCGGCGGCGGGGGGCGCAGGGCCTGGCCCCGCCCACAGAGCCCGTGATTCTACCCTCGCGGGGCTCGTTCTGTCAATCGGAAGAGGCCGCCGGCGCCCAGAGCCGCACGGTGCGGTCGTTGCCGCCCGTGGCCAGCACGCGCGCGTCGGGGCTGAAGGCCAGGCTCGTGACCCAGCCCTCGTGCCCCTCCAGGCCGGCCAGCGGCCGGCCCTCCGGCACGTCCCAGATCCGAACCGTCTTGTCCGGCCCGCCGGTGGCCAGCATCCGCCCGTCCGGCGAGAACCCGAGCGCCCAGACCTTCCTGGTCAGGATCGTCTCCCGGCCGGCCGCCACGGACAGCTCGCGCAGCAGGCTGCCGTCCTCGACGGACCAGAGCCGCACGCGGCGGCCGTTCGGCTCGGTGTGGCCCGTTGCCAGCATGGCCCCGTCGGGGGAGAAGGCGAGCGTCCTGGGCACGCTCTCTGCCTCCATCGTTGCCAGCACGTAGCCCGCCAGGGGGTCCCACAGGTCCACCCGCCCGTCCGCGCGCGAGACGGCGAGCAGCGAGCCGTCCGGCGAGAAGGCGGCCGGCTCGCGGCCCTCGGGCCGGGGGGGCCGTCCCGCCTCGGCGGAGAGGGCCCATACGGCCACACGCTCCTGGTCGGCGGCCGCCAGCAAGGCGCCGTCGGGCGAGAAGGCGAGCGTGGCCACGTCGTGCCCGTGTTCGTGCCACGTGCGGCGCACTTCCGCCTGTGCCGTGCCGATCAGCAGCACCGCCGCCGGCGCGTCGGGCGCCGGTCGCTCCAGGCCGACGGCGAGCGTCGCCCCGTCCGGCGAGAACGCCACGGAGCGGACCGACGCGCCGGCCGCGTGGGTCAGGACCGGCTCCGCCGCCGGCGGCGCCCAGAGCGTGACGACGCCGTTCGCGGCCCCGGCCGCGAGCCTCTCGCCGTCGGACGCGAAGCCGACCGCCTTGACCATGGCCGGCTCGCCGTTGCCGCCCTCGGGCGCTTGCAGCGCGGCCATTTCCGAGAGGTCTCCCACCGTGCCTGGCCTCAAGACCGAGGCGAAGCGGGCCCGCGCCGCGGCGAGCTGCTCGCGGTAGTGCTCCAGCGCGGCCGGCCCCTCGTCGATCATGGCTTCCGCATACAGAAGCGCCTCCCCGGCCCGCTCCCACTGCAGCGACTGCATCGCCCGGGCGAAGGCCCGAAGGTGGCGCTCCAGGAAGTGCTCGGCGGTCGCGGCGGCGAGCCCTTCGCGCAGCGCCGCCGCCTCCTCGGCCTGCGCGCTGCCGGGCAGCTCGGCGGTGAACCGGTCGGTCATCTCCAGCAACCGCTCGCGTCGGTAGCCTTGGTCCAGCTCCCGGCGAAGGACGGCCCATGCGCGATCTTCAAACGCGAGCGGGCCGGTCTCGACGTCCCTCGTCAGCTCGGCGGGCATGGCCTCGACCAGCCGGCGCAGGGCGGCCACGGCGGCGCGCGCCTCCTCGTAGCGCTGGGCGCGCAGTGCGGCATCGACGGACCGGACTTCCCGGCGGAGCCTGCGCGCGGCGCGCCGCTCGACGAGGGCGGGCAGATGGGCGAGCCCGGCCTCGGGCGGGGCCACGTCCGCCGCGAAGGTGGCGAACTCCCGGGCCGTCAGCCATTGATCCTCCTGCATGTACTGCTCGGCGCGCCGGAGGGCCTGGGAGAGGTTCTCGGTCAGCTCGCGCCAGCCCTCCTCGCGGGTGGTCGCGGTGCGCACGGCCCGGCGGGTCGTCTCCTCCAGCCGGCGCGTCGTGCGCCAGAAGACGAATCCCACCCCGGCCAGCGCGGCGAGCAGGATCACCGTGGGCGTGAGCACCTTCCGGTTGCGGTAGGCCCAGCGGTTCAGGCGGTAGAGCACGGTGGCGGGGCGGGCGTTGATGGGCCGGCCGGCGAGGAAGCTCTCCAGGTCCTCGGCCAGCTCCTCGGCGGTCTGGTAGCGGCGCTCGGGGTCCTTGTCGACGGCCTTCAGGAGGATGATCTCGAGGTCGCGGGGGATGTCGGGCTGGAGCATGTGCGGGCTGAGCGCTGTGGCCGTGCGGAGCATGTCGAGCGCCTTCAGCCCCCGCACGTGCTCGATGGGGTAGGGCAGGACGCCGACGATCAGCTCGTAGAGCACCACGCCGAGGGAGTAGACGTCGCTTCGGGGGTCGACGTGCTTGGCCTGGCCCATGGCCTGCTCGGGGCTCATGTAGCGGGGCGTGCCCATCATGTCGCCGCTCATGGTCAGGGCGGTGAACTGCTCGTCCTCCACCGAGATGCGCGAGAGGCCGAAGTCCAGGATGCGCGCCCGCCCCAGCGCGTCCACCATGATGTTGCCCGGTTTCAGGTCGCGGTGGATCACGCCGCGCTGGTGGGCGTAGTGGACGGCGTCGCAGACGCGCACTATCAGGCGGCAGATCTCCTGGCGGCTCAGCGCGTGCTTCAGCACGTAGGTGCGCAGGTCCTCCCCCTCGACGAACTCCATCGTGAAGTAGGGCTGGCCGCCGACCTCGCCGCACTCGTAGACGGGCACGATGGCGGGGTGCTTCAGCTCGGCGACGGCCTGGGCCTCGCGCTCGAAGCGTCTGCGGTGGCGCTCGGAGGAGAAGGTGCCGGCCAGCATCACTTTGAGTGCGACGTCCCGGCGCGGGCTGCGCTGGCGGGCCCGGTAGACGGCGCCCATCCCGCCCCGGCCGGCAAAGCTCAGGATGTCGTATTCGCCCGCGAAGTGGGCCTGCATCCACTTCAGGCTCGCCTCGCCGGGATGGCCGGACTCGGCCCGGGCGGCGCGCGGCTCGCCCGTCACGACCGTGATTTCGCTGGCGGCGGCCGGCCCGGCGGTCTCGGTGGGGCGCCGGCCCTCGTCGAGGGCGAAGGCGGCGCCGCAGTGGGGGCAGGTGCCGGCCGTCTCGCCGACGGGGATGGTCAGCTCGCCGTTGCACTCGGCGCAGTTCGCCCGCACGCGCGGCCGGGCGATGGTCGGGGCCTCGGCGGCCGAATCGGGGGGCTCCTCCGGGCCGGGCGAGGTCACCACCGTCCTGGCCTCGGCGAGCAGGCTCACCTCGCGGCCGCAGGCCTGGCACCTGGCCTCGGTGGCGTCGGCCGGCGCGTTTAGCTCAGAGCCGCAGTGGGGGCAGCAGGTCCGCACCTCCGCACTCCGCGTTGATGGCTGCGACGCGGCGATTATATCGCGCGGGGCGGGGGTGGGCCAGCGGGCGAGGGAGCCTGTTAGGGCGACCTCGTGGCTTCGGCCATCCGGCCGATGAAGCCGAGCGCCGCCTGCGCCGCGTCTTCGCTGCTTGCCGAGGCCGCCGCCATCCGCTTGACGATGGCGCTGCCGACGATCACCCCGTCGGCCACGCCCGCCACGGTGCGCGCCTGCTCCGGGCGCGAGATGCCGAAGCCGACCGCCACGGGCGTCTGCGTGGCCTCCTTCAGCCGCCGCACCCGCTCCGTCAGGTCGGCGGCGAGGGCGTCGCGCTCGCCGGTGATGCCGCGCACGGCCATGTAGTAGATGAAACCGCGCGCCCGCTCGACCACCATGCGCAGCCGCCCCTCCGTGGTGGAAGGCGCCACGAAGCAGATCAGCCGGAAGTCGCGCTCCTCGGCGGGGCTTATCAGCTCTGCCGCCTCCTCCAGCGGCAGGTCGGGGATCGTCGCCCCGTCGATGCCCGCCTCCGTCGCATGATCCATGAAGCGCTCGAAGCCCATGCGGAACACGATGCTGTAGGAGGCCATGGCGACCACGGGCAGCTCGCAGCCCTCGCGCGCCTCGGCGACGATGCCGAGCACGTCGTCGACCGTCTGGCCGCGCTGGAGGACGCGGTGGTAGGAGTCCTGGATGGTCGGTCCGTCGGCGATGGGGTCGGAGAAGGGGAAGCCGAGCTCGATCACGTCGGCCCCGGCCGCCTCGCAGCCGCGCATCAGGCGCACGGTGGCCTCGCGGTCCGGGTCGCCGGCGGTGAAGAAGGGGATGAAGGCGGCCCGGCCGGCCTCGCGCAGCCGGGCGAATCGGGCGTCTATGCGGTTCATGCCGGCGCGCCTCCTTCGTCCCCCGCCTCCAGTGCCAGGATGCGGCTCACCTCCCACAGGTCCTTGTCGCCCCGCCCGGAGAGGCAGACGATGGCGAGCTGGTCGCCGGGCAAGCGGTGCGCGGGCTGCATCAGGTAGGCGACGGCGTGCGCGCTCTCCAGGGCGGGGATGATGCCCTCGGCGCGGGTGAGGAACTGGAACGCCTCCAGGGCCTCATCGTCGGTGACGCTGGTGTACTCGGCGCGGCCGCTCTCCTTCAGCAGGCTGTGCTCGGGGCCGACGCCGGGGTAGTCGAGCCCGGCCGAGACGGAGTGGACGGGGCTGGTCTGGCCGTCCTCGTCCTGGAGCACGTAGCTGCGGGAGCCGTGGAGCACGCCGGGGCGCCCGAGCCCGAGCGAGGCGGCGTGCTCGCCGAGCCTCAGGGCGCGCCCGCCGGCCTCGACGCCGACCATGCGGACCGTCTCGTCCTCCAGGAACGGGGCGAACAGGCCGATGGAGTTGCTTCCCCCGCCGACGCAGGCGATCAGCAGGTCGGGCAGGCGGCCCTCGTGGGCGAGGATCTGCTCGCGCGCCTCGCGGCCGATCACGGCCTGGAAGTCGCGCACCATCATGGGGAAGGGGTGGGGCCCGACGACGCTGCCCAGCACGTAATGGGTCTCGTCGAACGAGGCCATCCAGTCCCTCATCGCCTCGTTGGTGGCGTCCTTGAGCGTGCGGGAGCCGGAGCCGACGGGCACGACGCGCGCGCCCATCAGGCGCATCTTGAGCACGTTCGGCCTCTGGCGGCGGATGTCCTCCTCGCCCATGTAGACCTCGCAGGGCATGGCGAACATGGCGGCGGCGGTGGCGGTGGCCAGGCCGTGCTGCCCCGCCCCGGTCTCGGCGATGATGCGCCGCTTGCCCATGCGCCGGGCCAGCAGCACCTGCCCGAGCGTGTTGTTGATCTTGTGGGCGCCGGTGTGGTTCAGGTCCTCGCGCTTCAGGTAGACCTTGCCGCACTCCAGGCGCTCGGCGAGGCGTTCGGCGAGGTAGAGCGGGCTGGGGCGGCCGACGTACTCGCGCAGGTAGTAGCCGAGCTCCTGCTGGAAGCCGGGATCGTCGCGGGCCTCCAGGTAGGCGGCCTCGAGCTGCTCCAGGGCCGGCATCAGCGTCTCGGGGACGAACCGGCCCCCGAACGGGCCGAAGTAGCCGCGCTTGTCGGGAAGCTGTTCGCTCATGGGCGGTCGCGGTCGGGCAAGGGTCTGCGCCGCAGCGGGACGGCGCCGCCGCGCGCGAGGCGGGACGCATCGCACAAGGCCCCATGGTAAGGCGGCGGGCCGCAGCCTGTCAAAGCCCGCCGGCCCGGCGGGACCCGCTCTGGCCTCCCCTGCGAAGCCTGTGGGGGCGAAGGAGGCCCCGGCCGCGCCCAAGATGCCTTGCGCGGCCCCCCGGGTTGTCGCTAAGCTGTATGCGCGTTCCGGAGGGACGGTGTGATGGGCGAGAAGGAAGACGTGCTGGCCGGGCTGGTGGCGCTCAAAGATGAGCTGCGGGAGCGGTACGGGGTGCGGCGGATCGGGCTCTTCGGCTCAGTGGTCCGTTCGGACGCGACGCCGGCAAGCGACGTCGACGTGCTGGTGGAGTTCGAGCGGCCGGTCGGCTTCTTCGAGTTCCTCCGGCTGGAGGAGTACCTGACGGAGCGGCTGGGCCGGAAGGTCGACCTGGTCTCCAGGAAGGCGCTCAAGCCGCGCATTGGCGCCTGCATCCTCGATGAGGTCGTGAACGCATGAGCCGCCGGTACGGTGACTACGTGGCGGACATCCTCAATGCGGCTCGTGAAGTCGAGGACTTCACGCGCGGGATGTCGTCCGAGGAGTTCGCCGCCGACAGGAAGACCGTGAACGCGGTCATCCGGAGCCTGGAGGTGATGGGCGAGGCGGCCAAGCGCATTCCGCAGCACCTGCGGGATCAATATCCTGCGATCCCCTGGAAGCAGATGGCGGGGATGCGCGACAAGCTGATCCACGAGTACTCCGGGGTGGATCTCGAGACGGTGTGGGCCGTGGTGAAGCGTGAACTGCCCCCGCTACGCCCGCACATCGAGAACGCCGCCTCTGACTTCGAGGTGGAGTGACGGGGCGCGCGCGCGCGCGTTGATTTCAGTTGGCTCCCCTCGTGCCGGGCGCCTCCGACCATGGGACAGCTGACCATCTACCGCCTGGTGAGCGCCGGCGGGCTGCTGCTGCTGATCGGGCTGGCCTGGGCGATGAGCGAGAACCGCCGCGCCGTCAAGGCCCGCGTGGTGCTCTGGGGGCTCGGTCTCCAGCTCGCGCTCGCCCTCTTCGTGCTCAAGAGCGGCCCCGGCCGGGCCGTCTTCGGCGTCGTCGAGGCCGTCTTCAGCCACCTGGTGCTCTTTAGCGACGCCGGCGCGCAGTTCCTGTTCGGCCGGCTCGCCACCGACCCGACCTACGGGGCGCTGCTGGCCTTTCACGCGCTGCCGATCATCATCTTCGTCTCCTCGCTGGCGGCCGTGCTCTTCCACTTCCGCATCATCCAGCACGTGGTGCGGGGCATGGCCTGGCTGATGCAGCGCACGATGAAGGTCTCGGGGGCGGAGTCGGTCGGCGCCGCCCTGTTCGTGTTCCTCGGCATCGAGAGCGTCACGGCGATCGACAAGTACGTCGAGCGCATGACCCGTTCGGAGCTGTTCGTGATCATGACGGCCTTCCTGGCCACGATCGCCACCTCGGTGATGACGATCTACGCGACCTTCGGCGCTTCGGCCGGTCACCTGCTGGCGGCCTCGCTGATGAGCGCGCCGGCGGCAATCGTCGTCGCCAAGCTCATGGTGCCCGAGACCGAGACGCCGCTGACGGCCGGCCGGGTCGAGTTCGAGCCCGAGGTGACGAGCGTCAACGCGATGGACGCCGTGGCCACCGGCGCCGCCCAGGGCGTGCGGCTGGTCATCAACATCGCCGCCATGCTCATCGCCTTCGTGGCGCTGGTGGCGATGGCCAACTTCATCCTGGAGGCCGTCGTCGGGGTCACGCTCCAGCAGTTGCTCGGCTACGGCTTCTCGCTCTTCGCGCTGGTGATGGGCGTGCCGGTCGGCGACGCGCTGCGAGTGGGTGAGCTGCTCGGCATCAAGACGGTGCTCAACGAGTTCCTGGCCTATCAGCGCATGCAGGAGATGATGGCCGAGGGGCTGCTGAGCGAGCGGGCGGTCACCATCAGCACCTACGCCCTCTGCGGGTTCGCGAACTTCGCCAGCGTGGCCATCCTGATCGGGGGCTTGAGCGGCGTGGCTCCCCGGCGGCGGGGCGAGGTGGCGGCGCTGGGGATCAAGGCCCTGATCGGCGGCACGCTGGCCGCCTTCATGACGGCCTGCTACGCGGGCATCCTGGCCTGAGCGCTTCGCCGGCGCCGGCCCTCTCCGTTGGCCCCATAAAGGGGCGGCATAACGCAACGTTGCCCACAGCGCTTTCAGAGGTGCCTGTGGCCGCCGAGATTCGGGGACGGTCCCCGGTTTCGGCTCCGGCGGCGCCCATCGTCCCCTGCGCTTGGGCCTTCAGCGCGGCCAGTTCTGCGCTACGGGCAGGCGGCGGCCGGGGCCGAACGCCTTCGCCGTCACGCGCAGCGTGATCGGCGCCTGGCGGCGTTTGAACTCGGCCCGGTCCACCATGGTGAGCACGCGCCGGACCGTCCCGGCGTCGTAGCCCCGGGCCACGATCTCGTCCCGCTCCAGGTTCCCCTCGATGTAGAGGTTCAGGATCGGGTCGAGCACCTCGTAGGGGGGCAGCACGTCCTGGTCGGTCTGGTCGGCCTTCAGCTCGGCGCTGGGCGGCCGCTCGATGGTGGAGCGGGGTATGACCTCGCGCTCGCGGTTGGCGTAGCGGGCCAGCCGGTAGGCCATGGTCTTGGGCACGTCACCGATGACGGCGAGCCCCCCGACCATGTCGCCGTAGAGGGTGCAGTAGCCGACGGCGAGCTCGCTCTTGTTGCCCGTGGCCAGGGGCAGGCACTCGAACTTGTTGGCGTAGGCCATGATCAGGCTGCCCCGGATGCGCGCCTGGATGTTCTCCTCGGCGGTGCCCCGCTCGGCGCCCTTGAAGATCGGGCCGAGCATCTGCTCGGTGCGCAGGCGCGCCTGCTCGATGGGCAGCTCGTGCAGCGTGATGCCGAGCCGGGCGGCCACCTCGCGGGCGTCCCGCGCGCTGAGCTCGGCGGAGAACTTGCTCGGCATGAACAGGGCGGTGACGTTCGGCGCGCCGAGCGCCTCGGCGGCGACCACGGCCGTCAGGGCCGAGTCGATGCCGCCGCTCAGGCCGAGCACGGCGCGGGTGAAGCCGCACTTGCGGGCGTAGTCGCTCAGGCCGAGCTTCAGCGCCCGCCAGACCTCCTCTACGTCGTCCATCTCCGGCGGTGGTTGGGCCGAGCCGGGCGCCGCCGCGTCGACCACCAGCAGGTCTTCCATGAAGGCGGCCCCCTCGGCGACGATGCGCCCCGCGGGGTCGATGGCCAGGCTCCGGCCGTCGAAGATGAGCTGGTCGTTGCCGCCGACGAGGTTCACGTAGAGGATGCGCAGCCCGTGGCGGCGGGCGGCGTTGGCGAGCATGGCCCGGCGAAGGCGCTGGCGGCCGACCGAGAACGGGGAGGCCGAGATGTTGAGGATCAGCTCGGCGCCGGCGCCGGCCAGCTCCTCGATCGGGTCGCGCCCGTAGAGGGTGCGCTCCCAGAACGTGCGGTCGTTCCAGGCGTCTTCGCAGATGGTCAGGCCGACGGAGGCGCCGTCCAGCTCGACCGGCTCGTTGGCCTGCGGCGGCTGGAAGTAGCGCGACTCGTCGAACACGTCGTAGGTCGGCAGCAGCATCTTGTCGCGGCGGGCGATGATGCGGCCGTCGCGCAGCAGGGAGGCGGCGTTGGCGGCGTGCTTGCCGTGGTCGGCGTCGGCGCGGGCCACGTGGCCGACCAGGACGTAGATGCCGCGGGCGTCCTCGGCCAGTTGCTCGACCGCACGCTCGTTGGCCTCTATGAAGGGCGGCCTCTCGACCAGGTCCAGCGGCGGATAGCCGCTCAGCGTCAGCTCCGGCAGGGCGACCAGGTCGGCGCCGCCCGCGCGGGCGCGCTCGACGGCGTCGCGGGCGCGCCTCAGGTTGCCCGGCACGTCGCCGACGACGGTGTTGAGCTGCGCGAGCGCGATCTTCATGGAGGTCGGACGATCTGGAGGAACGGGGCGCCGCTCTCGGCGCGGCGTTGATTGTATGAGCAGAACCCCGGAGGCGCAAAGGGCCGTCGCGCGCGCGGGCCGGCGCAGTTGACAGCCGCCGCCCCCGTGCGGCAATATCAGCCGGACACGGCCGCCCCGTCACTGCCACTTGCCGGCCCTGCCCATGAGCGAAGAGCTCGCATCCGTCGTGATCCCCGTCGGCCCCGACGCCGAGAGGCTGGGGCAGTGCCTGGAGCGCGTGATGCACCAGGACTACCCCCGCACCGAGATCATCATCGTCTGCGACCCGCGCGCGGCCGACCTGCCTGAGCTGCCCGAAGGCTCCGAGGAGTTGCGCGTCATCCGCGAACGCCGCGAGGGGGAGCTCGGCCAGCTCGTCAACACCGGCATGCGCGCCGCCAGGGGCCACGTGAAGGTGCTGCTGATGCCTTACTGCGTGCCGGTCGGCGCGGGCTGGCTGTGCAGCATGGTGGAGCCGTTCGAGAACGGCGAGGTCGGCGTGGTGGTGAGCCAGTGCTTCGCCGTGGACGGGGATCGGCCCACGCTCGGCGCCCACCTGCTCGACTGCATCGACCCGCAGCAGCGGCGCAACCGGCGCGACCGCCCCGTCCCCCAGCGCACCGTCAGCCACGCCTGCGATGCCTACCGCGCCAGCCTGCTGGCCGACCTGGGCTACTTCGAGACCCGCGGGCTGCCCCCCGCCGGGCAGGCCGTCGACATCTCGCTGAAGCTGGCCGACGCCGGCTACGCCATCGTGCTCAGCCAGGCGGCCGTCGCCGCCTACAGCCCGCCCGCCGACCGCCGACGCCTCAGGGGCGCGCTGGGCAAGGCGCTGAGCTACGGCTTCGCCGACGCGCTGCTGGACAGGCTCTACGAGCTGCGCTGGCTCAACGGGGGCGTCTTCGCGGGCGCGCTGGCGGCGCTGGCCCTTGGGCTGCTCGGCGCGGTCAGCCTCCCCGTGGCGGTCATGGCCGGCATCGCGCTGTTCGTCTGGGGTGCGTTCCTCTCGCTGCGCCTGCCCCTGGTGGGGTGGGAGCTGCCGGTGGCGCTGCTGAACTTCGCCGCCTACGTGGCGCTGATCGTCTCAGTGCGGGGGGACTGGCGCCCGGGCCTGTTCGGAAGGGCCGTGCACCCGGCCATCATCCGCCAGTGGTGTTGGCTGGCGGCGCTGGTGGGCGCTTACGGGCTGATCGTCGCCGGCGCGGCGCTCCGGGCCGTCCTGCGCGGCCTCGGGCGGCCCCGGGGGCTGCTCTACGCCCTTCCGACGTTCCTGCTGGGAATCCTGTGGTGGCTGCTGGCCGGGGCGGGGTATCTGCGCGGGCGGTTGCTGGCGCAGGCCGGCCGGGGCTGAGCTACTGGCGCGCCTCCTCGGGGTGCTCCCGCCGCCGTTCGGCGGCGAGCACGACCTCGCGCAGGGCCTCGGGGCTGCCGGCCTGCATCCACTTCCGGTCGAAGCCGGTCTCCTGTGCGACCTCGGCGATGGCGACCAGCGCCTTCAGGTAGAAGTTCCGCTCCTGGGGCGAGGCGATCAGGGCGAAGATCGCGCGGACCGGGGGCTCGTCGGGCTCGAAGACCACGCCGGGGCGGCTGCGCACCAGCATCGCCTGCATGGGAGCGGCGTCCTCCAGGATCAGGTGGGGGATGGCCAGGCCGGGCCGGATCACGGTGGAGGAGAGCGCCTCGCGCTCTTTCAGCTTGCGGGCGATCTCCTCGGCCGGCCGCCCCACGCGGGGCGCCATGTTGTCGGCGACGACATGGAACAGCTCGTCCTGCGAGGCCGGGCTCGGCATGTCGAGCACGGGGCAGTCCTGGATCAGGTGGTCGAAGCGGTCCTGGAGGACCTGATCGCGCTGGCGGGCCACGCGGGACAGCTCGGCCTCCAGGTCGTGGTCCTTGAAGTCGACCGAGGTCAGCCGCTCGGCCAGGCGGATCAGCGCCGACTCGCGCATCACGTGCACCTTGGCGTAGAAGGTGTACCAGGCGAGCGAGCCGCCCAGGATCAGCCCGGCCACGGCGAGCGGCAGCGTGCCGAGCTCCACCAGCAGGAAGCCGTAGGCGACGATGCCCGCCACCTCCACCCAGGGATAGAGGGGGGCGCGCCAGGTGGGCTGGTAGGTGGGGATGTGGCTCTCGCGCATCAGCACCACGCAGAGGATGGTCAGGATGAACAGCAGGAGCATCATGGCGCTGGCGGCCTTGACGAAGAGCGCCAGGTCGAGCACGAGGATCATGGCCATCATGAAGGCGCTCGTCAGCCCGATGGCCCAGAGCGGCGTGCCGGTGCGCCCGCTGACCTTGCTCAGCGCAGGGGGGACGAGCTCGTCCTGGCTCATCGCCATCAGCGTGCGGCTGGCGCTGAGGATGCCGGCGTTGCCCGTGGTCAGGAAGGCCGCCAGCGCGGCGATCGCCAGGGCCATCGTGCCCGCCGGGCCCCACAGCAGCCCGGCCGCCTGCGAGAGCGGCGTCGCGCGCCACTCGGCAGGGTCGTCGGGCAGCAGCCCCACCGTTACCAGCACCGCCGCCACGTAGAGCAGGCTGACCAGGCCGGCCGCCAGGAACATGCCCAGCATGAGGTCACGCCTGGGCCGGCGCACCTCCTCGCCCATCATGGCCACCTTCGTGACGCCGCCGAAGGAGATGAAGACCATCGCCGCCCCGGCCAGCACCTTGCCCCAGTTGCCGGGGCCGTAGCGCTCCAGGGGCGGCATGTTGATCCGCAGCGCGCCGTGGCCAACGTAGCCCACCAGGATGAGCAGGAGCCCTGCCACCAGCGCCACCTGGAGCCGGCCCGCATGGCGCACGCCGATCAGGTTCACCACGGTGAAGAGCAGGCAGAAGCCGACGGCCACGCACTTGACCTGCCAGCCGTTGACCGCCCAGCCCCAGGCGTCGGCCACCAGCATGCCGAGCCCCAGCAGGGCGAAGGCGCTCTTGAAGGCGATGGAGGCCCAGGCCGCCACGCCGCCCACGGTGCCGAAGCCCGGCCCGAGGCTGCGGTCGATGTAGAAGTAGTCGCCGCCGGCCTTCGGCATCGCCGTCATCAACTCCGCCCGCGTCAGCAAGGCCGGCAGCAGCAGCACGGCGGCCAGCAGGTAGCAGAGGGTCACCCCCGGCCCTACCTCCCCGAAGACGACCTTGGGCAGGATGAAGAGCCCCGAGCTGATCATGGCGCCTGCTGCCACGGCGAAGACGTGCAAGGCGCCCACTTCCCTGCGCAGGGCCATCGGCGCGTGCCTCGACTCAGTTCGCGTGTCGTGCGGCCTCCGTGCGCGGCCATTGTAGCGGCCGGGGGCTGCCCCCACAACGCGCCTTCGGCGTCTGGAGTCTCGCCTGTGCAGTGTCTTGCCCCCGATGCTACGGCTTCGGGCGCGTGGCGCAGCGCCGGCCTACCTGCCGGCGGCGCCCTTGAGTTGGCGGAACCGAAGTGGTATGATCTGCCGTTCTGCTGGGCCTCAAGGACGGCGGCCCGGCGCGCCTTGCCGGGCCGTTCGGCTCCCACCGAGCGCCGTCTCCCGTACCGCTGCGGAGAGTGCACGGGCCATGTCAGGTCGCTTGAGCAGGTGGATCTTCCTGGTCGTCATCCCGCTGGTGGTGGCGCTGTATGCCAGCTACCCGCCGGTCGACGTGCCGGTGCAGAAGGAGACCGTCGTCAAGAAAGTGGCCCGCGAGGCCGAGGAGGCCGAGGCGCGCCAGGTGGCCGTCGGCGAGCCCTACGTCGTCTCGCGCGAGGTCACCTATCGGCGCTTGCTGCCCCTGGCGCTGGGCCGGCGCGACGAGGTGGCCCGGCTGATCGAGCGGCGCGAGGACGGCACGATCGTGGAGGAGGTCACCACGGTCGTGCGCGGCCGCATCAGCCTGGGTCTCGACGTGGCGGGCGGCACGGAGCTGCTCTACCAGCTCAGGGCCGAGAAGGGCAAGGAGCTGACCGGCGCCGTCAGCACCACCATCGAGATCCTGCGCAAGCGCATCGACCCGGGCAACGTCAAGGAGTACCGCATCCAGCCGCTGGAGAACCAGCGGATCCTGATCCAGGTGCCCCAGGCGACCGGCGCCGAGGTGGCGCAGTTGAAGGACCGCCTCGCGCGCATGGGCAGGCTCGAGTTCAAGCTGGCCGTCCCCCGCGGCACCGACAATGCCCGCTTCGCCCAGATGTACGCCGCGGCCGAGGCCGGCGACATCCCCGACGGCTACACCCGCATGCACGAAGAGGGCGACCCGACGCAGCCCTGGTACCTGGTGAAGCGGGGCGATGCCGCGATCACCGGCGAGTACCTGAACCCCGGCGCGCTCCAGCCGACCACCGACCGCTACGGCTTCGCCGCCGTGGCCTTCGAGTTCAACGCGGTCGGCGCCCGCCGCTTCGCCAACATCACCGAGACCAACCGCGGCTGGGCTCTGGCCATCATCCTCGACGGCGCGCTCAAAAGCGCCCCGCTCATCCAGGACCGCATCATGGGCGCCGGCATCATCCAGGGGCGGTTCACCCAGCAGGAAGTGGCCGACATCATCAACGTGCTCCGCGCCGGCAGCCTGCCGATGGACATCGAGCTGCTCCAGGAGAGCACCGTCGGGCCCCAGCTCGGGCGCGACTCGATCCGCAAGGGCCTGCGCGCCCTCGCCGTGGCCGGGCTGCTCGTGCTGGCGTTCATCGGCGTCTACTACATGGCCTGCGGACTGGTCGCCGACGGGGCGCTGCTGATGAACCTGGTCCTGCTGGTCGGCGTGCTCTGCCTGCTGGGGGCGGCCCTGACGCTGCCCGGCATGGCCGGCATCCTGCTGACGGTCGGCATGGCCGTCGACGCCAACGTGCTGATCTTCGAGCGCATACGGGAAGAGTCCGCTGCCGGCAAGACCGTCCGCCTGGCGCTGCGCAACGGCTACGAGCGGGCCTTCACCACCATCGTCGACGCCAACGTGACCACGCTGCTGACGGCCGGCATCCTCTACCTGGTCGGCACCGGGCCGGTGCGCGGCTTCGCCGTGACGCTCTCGTTCGGCATCCTGCTGAGCATGTTCACCGCGCTGGTGGTCACGCGCCTCGCCTTCGAGACGCTGATCGACCGGGAGAAGCTGAGCGAGTTCAAGATGTCCTCGATCATGGGCAATCCCCGGATCGGCTTCTCGGCCGTGCGCCGGCCCGCCTACGTGGGCTCGGTGCTGGTGGTCGGCCTCGGCGTGGCGGCGTTCGTGATGCGGGGCGCGGAGCTCTACGACGTGGACTTCACGGGCGGCTCGCTGGTCTACCTCTCGCTGCAGAAGCCCACGCCCGTCGGCGAGGTCCGCTCCCGGCTGGCGCAGGGCGGCTTCCCCGAGGCCGAGGTCCAGGGCATGGGGATGGGCCAGGTCGCCGGCGCGCAGGGCCTCACCGACTTCGCCGTGCGCATCAAGGGCGCCGGCGTCAACCCCGAGCAGTCCCGCCGGCAAGCGGCCGCCCGGCTCCGGGCGGCCGGGCTGCTCGCCAAGGACGCCGACCTGAAGGTCGCCGAGGACCGGCGGGGGCTGGAGCTGAAGCTCGCGGAGCCGCTCACCGAGATGCGGCTGCGCGAGGCGCTGGCCGAGGGCGCCGATCCCTACGCGCTGCCCGCGACGGGAACGATCGTCCCGCAGGCGGACGTGAAGGACACGCAGGTGAGCGTGCGGCTGCGCGAGGCGCCGGCGCTCGCCGACCGGCGCGACCTGTGGGGCAGCATGATCCAGGCGCTCGGCTGGGCCGGCCTGGCCCGCACCGAGCGCACGATCCAGGGCTGGGCCCAGCGGCCCGGCGAAGGCGAGCAGGCCCGCCTGGACCTGGCCCTGGACGGGCCCGTGCAGCCGGAGCTGCTCGCCGTCGAGCTGGCGCGCCGCCAGTTCCCCGGCCTCCAGGTGGAGCCGGCGGGCGAGGAGGGCCATGCTTTCGTCCTTGCCGGCGAGCGCGAGGCGCTGGCTCAACTGGAGAAGGAACTGCCCGCGGGCGCCACGCTGAGCTTGCCGGCGGCGCGGATCGACGGGCTCACCGTGCACGGCACGCTGGCCACGGAGTTCAGCGAGCAGGACGTGCGCGCGTTCTTCGAGCAGCGGGGCATGGGCGAGGTGCACGTGCTGCTGGGCGCGCCGAGCGACTACTTCCGCATCAACCTGAGCTACGCGCCCGTGCGCGCCCAGATGGAGTCCATCTTCGGCGATCTGGCGCAGCGGGGCGGGGGCGTGACCTTCGCGCCCGCCCAGGACGCCGAGCCGGCCGAGGGCCAGGTGCTGGTGGAGATGAAGCTCGGCGAGCCGCGCTCCTTCGCCGACGTGCGTAGCGGGCTCGAGGCGGCCGGACTCGGCTACTACGCCGAGGAGATCGTGGTCGGCTACGAAGACTACGGCCTGGCGACGCTCGTGAGCGAGCTGACGCTCTTGCTGCCGGCTGAGAAGGCCGGCCAGTTCCAGTCGCGGATCGAAGGAGTCTTCACCGAGGCGCGGCCGGTCCAGAAGATCGTCAACATCGGCCCGACCGTGGCCGAGGAGATGCAGGGGCGGGCGTTGCTGGCGGTCGTGTTCGCCTCGGTCATCATCATCCTCTACGTGGCCTTGCGCTTCCACGCCTTCCGCTTCGGCGTGGCGGCCGTCATCGCGCTGGTCCACGACATCCTGATCACCGCCGGCCTGATCGCGCTGGCGGACTACAGCGGCGCGTTCGGCGACGTCAAGATCAACCTGGCCACCCTCGCCGCGTTCCTGACCATCCTCGGCTACAGCCTCAACGATACCATCGTGGTCTTCGACCGCATCCGCGAGAACATGAACCTGACCGGGCGCAAGCGGGTCAGCTCCGACCTGATCGACCTGAGCATCAACCAGACGCTGAGCCGCACCATCCTGACCTCGGCGACCACGCTGGCCGTGGTGGTCGTCCTCTACGCGCTGGGCGGCTCCGTGCTGAAGGGGCTCGCGCTGACGCTGATCATCGGCGTGCTCGTCGGCACCTACTCCAGCATGTTCATCGCCAGCCCGCTGTTGCTGGACTGGCCCGGCCTGGTGCGCGCCGCCGGGTTAGTGCTGCGCATCGTGCTGCTGCCCGTCGCCATCCCCTTCCGGCTGCTGCGCCGGCTGCTCGGCGGGCGCTGAGGGGCCGCCGAGCCGACCTGCCCAGGGGGCTGCCATGCGCTGCGAGGGCTACGGCGTCATCTTCGACATGGACGGCGTCCTCGCCGACACGGCCGAGGCGCACTTCGCGAGCTGGCAGAGGCTCGGCGAGCGCTACGGCGTGGAGATCTCGCGGGAGACGTTCGAGCAGACGTTCGGCCGACCGAACCACCAGATCATCGAGACCATGCTCGGGCGGGAGCTGCCCGAGGACGAGCTGCGCCAGGTGGACCGGCTCAAGGAGGCCGCCTACCGCGACATCATCCGCGACCGCGTCGAACCCGTGCCCGGCGTGGTCGAGCTGATCCGCGAGCTCGACGAGTGGGGCTTCCGGATGGCGGTCGGCTCCTCCGGCCCGCGGCAGAACATCGACCTGGTGCTGAGCACGCTCGGGGTGGAGCGCTACTTCGGCGCGATCGTCAGCGGCTGGGACGTGGAGCGGGGCAAGCCCGACCCCGATGTGTTCCTCAAGTCGGCCGCCGGCATCGGCCTGCCCCCCCGAGCGCTGCCTGGTGATCGAGGACGTGCCGGCCGGCATCCGCGCCGCCCACGCCGCCGCCATGCCGTGCGTGGCCCTCACCGTGACGCACCCGGCGGAGGCGCTCTCGGAGGCGGAGGTGGTCCGCCCGGACCTGGAAGGCTTCGGCGCGGCCGACGTGGCGGCGCTGCTCGGCGCGGCGCCCATGCGGCGCTGACCGGCGCGGCGGCGTCTCGGGTCTTGGGTCTCGGGTCTTGAGCCCGTGCAGCGGCGCCAGGGGCCGCTGCCGCCGGCCCGCTCCCCCCGGCTACTGCCCCTCGTCTTCCTCCGCGCCCGCCTCTTCGGGGGCGGAGTCGGGTGAGGGGGGCTCGTCATCCGGCTCGTAGGTCGTCTCGAAGACGCCGAGGCGGCGATAGCGCTCGTAGCGCTGGTCGAGCAGCTCGTGGCGGGGGACCTGCGTGAGCTCGTCGAGGGCGTCGCTCAGGTACTGCTCGACGGCGCGGGCGGTCGCCTGCGGGTCGCGGTGGGCGCCGCCGAGCGGCTCGGGGATGACGGCGTCGATGATGCCGGCATCGAACATGTCCTGCGCGGTCAGCTTCATCGCCTCGGCGGCCTCGGGCGCCTTGGCGCCGTCCTTCCAGAGGATCGCCGCGCAGCCCTCGGGGCTGATCACGCTGTAGTAGGCGTTCTCGAGCATGGCGAACCGATCGCCGACGCCGATGCCGAGCGCGCCGCCGCTGCATCCCTCGCCGGTGACCACCAGCACGATCGGCACCTCCAGGCCGGCCATGGCGTAGAGGTTCTCGGCGATGGCCACCGCCTGGCCCCGCTCCTCGGCGCCGACGGCGGGGGCGGCGCCGGGCGTGTCGATGAGGCAGACCAGCGGGAGGGCGAACTTCTCGGCCAGCTTCATCTTGTGCAGCGCCTTGCGGTAGCCCTCGGGCTGCGGCATGCCGAAGTTGGCGGCCATCTTCTCCCGCGTTTCCTTGCCCTTGCGCTGGGCGACGAGCATCACGCGGTGCTCGTCGAGCCGCCCCAGGCCGGTGACGATCGCCCCGTCGTCGCCGAACCTTCGGTCCCCGTGCAGCTCGATGAAGTCCTCGAAGATCATCTGCACGTAGTCGGTCGTGTGGGGCCGCAGGGGGTGGCGGGCCAGCAGCACGCGCTGGTAGGCGGTCAGGTTCTCGAAGGTCTTCTTCAGCAGGCTGTCGCGCTTGCGTTCGAGCTTCTCGACGCGCTGGGGCAGGTCCTCGTGGCCGGCCGAGGCGTGCTCGGTCAGCTCGCGGATCTCCTCCTCGATCTCGATGATCGGGGTCTCGAAGTCGTAGGCGAACCTGTCCCTGTTGGCATTCGTGGCCATTGTCGCAAGCCCCCTGCTCGGAAGCGTCTACGGGCTACCGGGCCGGCCATTGTAGCCGGCAGCACCTTTTGAATCAAGCAGGCGGGCGGCTATAATCCGGCTCCCTTCGCGCTCCATCGCCCGGGGAGGCCCGCCGTGGGATTCACCGAACAGGACCGCCGCTTCATGCGCAGGGCGCTGGAGCTGGCCGCCCGCGGGCGGGGGCGGGTCGAGCCGAACCCGATGGTCGGCGCGGTCCTCGTGCGGGAGGGCCGGGTGCTCGGCGAAGGCCATTACGAGCGCTTCGGCGGGCCGCACGCCGAGGTCATCGCGCTGCGCAAAGCCGGCGAGGCCGCCGCCGGGGCCGCCATGTACGTCACCCTCGAGCCCTGCGACCACGCGGGCAAGACGCCCGCCTGTGCGCCGGCGCTCGCCGCCGCCGGGCTGCGGCGAGTGATGGCCTGCACGCTGGACCCGACCGCTGCCTCGCCGGGCGGCGGCGTCCGGATGCTGCGCCAGGCGGGCGTCGAGGTCCAGGTGGGGCTGCTGCGCCGGGAGGCCGCGCGGCTCAACGCCGGCTTCTTCAAGCTCGCCGCCGCCGGCCGCCCGCTCGTCATCGCCAAGTGGGCCATGAGCCTCGACGGGCGGATCGCCACCCGCACCGGCGAGTCCCGCTGGATCAGCTCCCCCGAGGCGCGCCGCAGGGCGCACGAGCTGCGCAGCACGGTCGACTGCGTCATCATCGGCGCCGGGACCGCCCTGCGGGACGACCCGCTGCTGACCTGCCGCGAGGCCGAGGCGCGGCGCGTCGCCTCGCGCCTGGTCCTGTGCGGACGGCGTGCACCCGGCCCCGGTTCGCGCCTGGCCGAGAGCGCGCGCGAGGCGCCCGTCCTGCTCGCCTGCGTCGAGGGAAGTCGGCCGGAAGGGATGGACCGGCTCGTCGCTCTCGGCTGCGAGCCGCTGCCCGTGGCGGCGTCGGCCGCCGGCGCGCGACGGCCCGATCCGGCGGCCGTCCTCGACGCCCTCGGCAAGCGGCGGATGACGAACGTGCTCGTGGAGGGCGGCGGGACGGTGCTCGGGGCGTTCTTCGACGCGGCCCTGGTGGACCGCGTCGTGGCGTTCGTCTCGCCGGTGATCCTCGGGGGCTCCGGGGCCGTGGCGCCGGTGGCGGGGGAGGGCGCCGGGGCCGTGGCCGACGCCCTGCGCCTGAGCGAGAGCCGCATCGAGCTGGTCGGCCCCGACGCCCTGATCCAGGGCTGGACGGTCGAGCCGGCGCGGTGGGCGCCTTCCGAAGACCTCGAACCCGAGCCGGAGCGCTGAAGTGAGCGACAACCCCCGACCCTCCACCTACGTGGCGACCTGCCTCTACGGGCTGGAGCCGCTGCTGGCCGACGAAGTGCACGAGCGGTGCGGCGCCGAGTGCGAGCGGCACTGGTGCGAGGTGGTCTTTCCGTTCGCCGGCTCGCCCGCGCGCCTGGCCGAGCTGCGCCTGGCCGGGAACCTGTTCCTGCGGTTCGACAGCTTCGTCGTCGGCCACACCAGGCCGGACCTGGACGAGCTGGCCGGCCGGCTGGCCGAACTGCCGATGGGGGCCTGGGAGGAGCGGCGGCGGGAGCTGGGTGAGCTGGCCGTCGAGGACGTCTCCGTGACGGTAAGCCGGCGCGGCGAGCACAACTACACCTACGCGGACGTGGAGGAGCGCGCGCTCGAGGCGCTGCGCGCCGCCACGGGCCGCAAGACGACGCTCGATGCGCGGGCGCTGGAGCTGCGCGTCGAGATCGACGGCGAGCACTGCCGCCTGCTCGGCCGGCTGACGCCCGCGCCGCTCTCCGAGCGGCCCTACCTGCGCTATCACATGCCGTCTGAGACCGAGCCGACACTCGCCGCCGCCATGATCCGCCTGAGCGGGCCCCGGGCCGGCGACGCGGTGCTGGACCCGTTCTGCGGCGTCGGGGTCATCCCCATCGAGCGCGCCCTCGCCGGGCCAGCGGGGCTGATCGCCGCCGGCGAGGACAAGGAGAAGCGACTGGCGTGGGCCGCGGGCAACGCCGGGGCCGCCGGCGTGCGCGTGTCGCTGGGCCAGTGGGACGCCTTCCGGCTGCCGTTCGGCGACCGGACCTTCGATCGCATCGTCACCGTGCCCCCGCAGGGCGACCCGGCCAGCGGCAAGCCCTGGGAGCCGTATCGGTTCGCGGAGCTGATGGCCGAGTCGCTCCGCGTGCTCGGCCTCAACGGCAACATGGTCTGCCTGCTGCGCAAGGGCAAGCTGCTGCGCCACGCCATGAAACGCATCGGCGCGCGGGGCAGGTGGAGCCGCCTGCACTGTAGCTGGAAGGGCCGCCCGTGGACCATCCACACGCTCTCGCGCGCCCTCTGAGGTAGCCGCATGGACCTGACGCGCCTGCTGAGCGAGATGTACCAGGCCATGCGGGCCGCCTTCGGCCACCGCGGCTGGTGGCCGGGCGAGACGCCCTTCGAGGTGATGGTCGGCGCGATCCTGACCCAGCGCACCAACTGGCGCAACGCCGAGCGGGCCGTCGACGCCCTGCGGGAGGAGGGCCTGCTGCGGCCCGGCGCGCTGGCCAGGCTTGAGCCGGAGCGCTTGCAGGAGCTGATCCGGCCCGCCGGCTACTACCGCCAGAAGGCGGCCCGGCTGCTGCGCCTGGCCCGGTGGGCCGAGCAGCGGACCGGCGGCGACCTCTGCGTGCTGGCCGACGTGCCGAGCGACGAGCTGCGCGAGGAGCTGCTGGCCCTGCGCGGCATCGGCCCCGAGACGGCCGACAGCATCCTGCTCTACGCGCTGGAGCGGCCGACCTTCGTTGTCGACACCTACACCCACAGGGTGGTGGTGCGGCATGGGCTGCTGGAGCCCGATTGCGGCTACGTGGAGCTGAAGGAGCTGTTCGAGGCGCACCTGCCGCGCGACGTCGAGCTGTTCAAGGACTACCACGCGCAACTGGTCGAGGTGGGCAAGCGCTTCTGCCGCACGCAGCCGCGCTGCGCAGGCTGCCCGCTCCATCCCGCGCTCGGCGATCCGGTCCCGGGCGAATGGCCCTGAGGCCGCTCTTGGGTCTCGGGAGTCGGCTCGGTGCGGCGGCTGCGGGCGCTGAGCCATTTGCGCTGATCGTAAGGTGGCGGGGGG
>CAYSWA010000025.1:0-31081 GCA_964434535.1 uncultured candidatus Brocadiaceae bacterium
GCCAACGCAAAGGGGGACGCCCGGGCGGGCGTCCCCTGAATGTGGCGAGGGCGAGGGGACTCGAACCCCCAACCTTCGGATCGACAGTCCGATGCTCTATCCGAGTTGAGCTACGCCCCCGTGGCGTTCCCAAAGCGCATAGCCTACCGCCTCGGGTCCCATTCTGTCAAGCGCGACGGTTGCGCCACCGCCCGATATCAGGTACCCTCTGCCGGTGCGCGGGCGTCCGCCCGCGCCCACTGAGATTGGTCAGTCCTGCGCTCAGGGACCGGTGAACCGTCGTGAACGACGACCTGAAGGACATGCTGGAGATATCCACGGCCGTCGGCGTCGACGAGCGCATGGTGCAGGGAGGCGGCGGCAACACCAGCGTCAAGACCGACGGCGGCGGGCTGATGTACGTGAAGGCGAGCGGTACGAGCCTGGGCGAGATGGAGGAGGGACGCGGCTACCGGCTGGTCGACGCGGCCGAGTGCCGGGCCATCGTCGAGGACGAGCAGATCAAGGGCCTCCCCCCCGCCGAGCGCGAGGCGGAGGTGCTGCGCCGCCTGGTGGCGGCCTGCCGCGACGAGCTGCCCGGCCGGCCCTCGGTCGAGACGAGTCTGCACGCCATGCTCGGCCGCTGCGTGGTCCACACGCACCCCTCTATCGTCAACGGCCTGCTCTGCGCCGAGGACGGGCGCGAGGTCATCGCGGAGCTGTTCGCGGACCTCGACCCGCCCTACCTCTACGTCGGATACGCCGGCGCCGGCTACACGCTGGCGAAGCGCCTCCAGGCCGAGCTGTCCGACTACGAGGCGGAGCATGGCCGCCGGCCCGAGTTGATCTTCCTGGAGAACCACGGGCTCTTCGTGACCACCGAGGAGGCCGAGCGCGCGCTGGAGCTGACCAGGCAGGTCTTCGAGGCGATCGAGGCGCGGGCGCGCGAGGCCGTCGCCGAAGCGAACTGGAAGACGTCCGTCGCGCCCGACCCCGAGTGGGAGCGGACGGCCGTCGCCGAGGTGGCGGCCGCGATGCGCCGCTTCTACGCGGGCGTCTTCGGCGGGCCGGCGCTGGTCAGGTTCCAGCACGGCGAGGTGGTCACCCACTTCCTGCGGTGCCCGAAGGCCCCGGAGCTGGCGCAGGCGCCGCCCCTGGTGCCGGACCAGGTCGTCTACTGCCGGGACAGCGCCGTCTGGGTGGAGCTGCCGGAGGATCCCGGCCAGGCGCAGGACGCCGTCACCGACGCCCTGAGCGCGGTCGAGGCGGGCGTGGACACGCCGGTCTGCGTGCTGGCGGCCGGGATCGGCCTCTTCTGCGCCGCGCCGAGCGCGAAGCTGCTGGAGGCGAGCTCCAGCACGATGCGGGCCGTGCTGGAGATGCTCACCGTGGCGAGCCTCTTCGGCGGCGCGCGGGGGCTGAGCGAGGAGGCGCTGGACTTCCTGCACGGCTGGGAGGTGGAGCGCTTTCGCCGCACGATGGTCGCCCGGGCCGGCGCCGACGGCGGGCTCGCCGGCAAGGTGGCCCTCGTCACGGGCGCCGGCAGCGGCCTGGGGCGGGGCATCTCTCTGTGCCTCGCGCGCAAGGGGATGCACGTGGTGCTGGCCGACATCGACCCCGACGGCGCCGAGGAGACGGCGCGCCGGCTCGAAGAGCAGGAGGCCGACGGCTCGGCCCTTCCCCTGCGGGCCGACGTGACGGACGAGGAGACCGTGCGCGCGCTCTTCGAGGCGGCCGTGCGGGAGCTGGGCGGGGTGGACCTGCTGGTCAACTGCGCGGGCATCGCGCCGGCCCATCCGCTGGCGGAGTTCCCCGCCGAGGACTGGCGCCGGGCGCTCGAGGTGAACCTGACGGGCTACTTCATCGTCGCCCGCGAGGCGGCGCGCTCCATGATCCGCCAGGGCACCGGCGGGAGCATCATCAACATCTCCTCGAAGACCGGGCTCGAGGCATCCAAGCACAACAGCGCCTACAACGCCACGAAGGCCGGGCAGATACACCTGGCGCGCGGCTGGGCGCTGGACCTGGCGGAGCACGGGATCCGCGTCAACTGCGTCTGCCCCGGCAACGTCTTCACCGAGTCGCAGATCTGGAACGAGCAGTACATCGAGGCCGCCGCCCGCAAGCGCGGCATCGAGCCCGACGAGGTGATCCCCTACTACGTCGGCCTCACCGCGCTGAAAGAGGAGATCACCTGGGACGACGTGGGCGAGGCGGTCGCCTTCCTGGCCGGCGAGGGGGCGTCCAAGATCACGGGCCAGACGCTCGTGGTCGACGCCGGACAGGTCTTCGTGCGCTGAGCCGGGCCGCCGGCCCGGCCATCCACACAGAGAGCAGGGACGCGACGAGAATGCTCCAGGACCTGACGGGAACGTGGGAAGTGAAGGAGGCGTCCTCGACCGACGCCGCCGCCGAGGCCGAGGCGCCGGGCGAGTGGCTCGAGGCCGCCGTGCCGGGCTGCATCCACCTGGACCTGATGCGCGCCGGGCGGATCCCCGATCCGTTCCACGGCTTCAACGACCTGGACGTGCAGTGGGTCGCGCAGAGGCACTGGCTCTACCGGCGGCGGTTCGCGTGCAAGGAGGGGCTGAGCGGCCATCGGCGGGTAGAGCTCGTCTGCGAGGGGATCGACACCTTTGCCCGCGTGCTGCTCAACGGCCAGGAGCTGGGCCGGGCCGACAACATGTTCCACCCCTGGCGCTGGGACGTGACCGGCCTGCTGCGCGACGGGCAGAACGAGCTTCTCCTGCTGATCGAATCCCCCAAGAAGGTCGGCGCGGCCCTCATGGAGGAGCACGGCCGGATGAAGCTATGGGACCCGCAGACCCCCGAGCGGCCCTACGTGCGCAAGGCGCAGTACGAGGGCGGCTGGGACTGGGCGCCGAACCTGAACACCAGCGGCATCTGGCGCCCCATCCGGCTCGAAGCGTGCAACGCCGGGCGGCTCGCCGACGTCTGCGCGCGCATCGACTGGAGCGATCCGGACGTGCCGGTCGTCAAGGTCTCGGTCGAGCTGGAGGCCCTCGCGGCCTGCGGGGCCGAGGTCCGCGCGCGGCTCATCGGCCCGGAGGACGGCCGCGAGGCGACGGCGAGCGCCGACCTGGAGCCCGGCACGGGCACCGTCGAGCTGTCGCTGCCGGTCGAGCAGCCACGCCTCTGGTGGCCGGCCGGCATGGGCGAGCCGGCGCTGTACGAGCTGAAGGTCGCGGCCTACCTGGGCGAGGAGCGCGTGGGCGAGCGGTGCATGGAGATCGGGCTCCGCCGCGTCGAGCTGCGCGAGGAGGAGGACGACGAGCCCGGCACGAGCTTCGTCCTGCACGTCAACGGCGAGCCGGTCTTCTGCCGCGGGGCGAACTGGGTGCCGGCGGACAGCTTCTTGCCGCGGGTCACTGCCGAGCGCTACGAGGAGCTGGTCGGCCGGGCGGCCGAGGCGAACATGAACATGCTGCGGGTCTGGGGCGGCGGCATCTATGAGCACGAGGCGTTCTACCGCGCTTGCGACCGGCTCGGCATCATGGTCTGGCAGGACTTCATGTTCGCCTGCGCGGCGTATCCGGACCACCTGGACTGGTTCGGTGAGTCCGTCCGCGTCGAGGCCGAACATCAGGTCCGCCGCCTGCGCAACCATCCCTGCGTGGCGCTCTGGTGCGGCAACAACGAGAACTACCAGCTCATGCGCCAGACCGATACCGACGGGGGCGTGCGGCTCTACGAGGACGTGCTGCCGGAGGTCTGCGAGCGGCTCGACCCGACCCGCCCCTACCGGCGCAGCAGTCCCTACGGGGGCGAGGACCCGAACGACCCGACCCGGGGCGACCAGCACGCCTGGGGCGTCTGGCACGGGCTGGCCCATCCCGAATCGCACCGGCGCCACAACGGCCGCTTCATCAGCGAGTTCGGCGTCCAGGCACCGGCGAACCTGGAGACGATCCGGCAGTGTATCCCGGCCTCCGGACACGACACGCTGAGCCGGGCCATGGAGCACCACAACCGGATGCACGAGGGCACGACGCGGATGTACCGCTACCTGAGCGCCCTGTTCCGCGTGCCGGGCGAGTTCGCCGACGCCGTCTACATGCTCCAGCTCACGCAGGCCGAGTGCATCCGGACGGCGGTCGAGCACTGGCGCTCGCGCAAGTTCCGCACGGCGGGCGCGCTGTTCTGGCAGCACAACGACTGCTGGCCCTGCACGAGCTGGAGCTGCCTGGACTACGACGGGCGGCCGAAGGCCCTCTGGCACGCTGCGCGGCGGTTCTTCGCCCCGCTGCTGCCCGTGCTCGACGTGCGCGACGGGCAGTTCACGGCCCGCATCGTCAACGACGCCCGCGAGCCGTTCAGCGGGCACCTGGTCTGTGGGCTCTCGGACCTGGAGGGCGACCAGCAGTGGCTCCACCGCGAGGCGGTCGAGGTCCCGCCCAACGGCGTGCTGCTCGCGCTCGAGCAACCGATGGAGGAGCTGGACCTCAGGATGCCCCAGGAGCGCTACCTCTGGTGCCGGCTGCTCCAAGACGAACGCGAGGTCGCGCGCAGCGTCTGGACGCTGCTGCCGACGAAGCACGTGGAGCTTCGCGTGCCGGAGTGGCAGATAGAGGTCGAGCGGACGGGCGAGCGGGCCTTCGCCGTGGAGCTGACCGGCGGGACCTTCGCCAGGGGCGTGTGGCTCCGCCTGGAGGGCGAAGAGGGCGAGTTCTCGGACAACTTCTTCGACGCCCTGCCCGAGGTGCCTATCGAAGTGACGCTGGAGACGACACGCCAGATGGCGCCCGAGGAGGTGCACCGCCGCCTGCGCGTGCGCTCGGTCGCCGAGGTGCGCCAGAGGAGGCCGCTGCGGCCGTAGCTCGCCGCTTGACGCACCGCCACAAGTCCTATATGACCTATCTGACCCATGCCCCCCACGGAGGCGTGACCGCCATGGCCGCCGGCGAAGTGCTGAAGATGATCGAGGGCGAAGGCATCCAGGTGGTGGACCTGCGCTTCATGGACCTGCCCGGCCAGTGGCAGCACTTCAGCGTGCCGGCGGCCAGGCTCACGGCCGGGAGCTTCGAGGAGGGGTTCGGCATCGACGCCTCCAGCGTGCGCGGCTGGCGCGCCATCGACCAGAGCGACATGCTGGTGCGCCCCGACGCGGAGACCGCCGTGCGCGACCCCTTCGCCGAGGTGCCCACGCTGATCCTCAACTGCAACGTGGCCGACCCCGTCAGCCGGGAGAACTACGACCGCGACCCCCGCTACATCGCGCTGAAGGCGGCGCGCTACCTGAAGACCTGCGGCGTCGGCGAGACGGCGTATTTCGGGCCCGAGGCCGAGTTCTTCCTCTTCGACGACGTGCGCTACGACACGGCCATCAACGCCGCCCACTACGCCGTCGACTCGGTCGAGGGCGCCTGGAACACGGGCCGCCGCGAGGCCCCGAACCTCGGCTACAAGATCCGCGCCAAGGGCGGCTACTTCCCCGTGCCGCCGGTCGACGCGCTCCACGACCTGCGCAGCGAGATGATGCTCGTCCTCCAGCAGTGCGGCATAGACGTCGAATGCCACCACCACGAGGTGGCCACCGGCGGCCAGTCCGAGATCGACCTGCGTTACGACGAGCTGGTCCGCACGGCCGACCACATGCTCATGTTCAAGTACGTGGTCAAGAACGTCGCCCGCCGCTACGGCCGCACCGCTACCTTCATGCCCAAGCCGCTCTTCGGCGACAACGGCAGCGGGATGCACATCCACTTCTCGATCTGGAAGGAAGGCGAGCCGCTCTTCGCGGGCGACCAGTACGCCGGCCTGAGCCAGGAGGCCCTCTACGCCATCGGCGGGATGCTGAAGCACGCGCGGGCCCTGGTCGCCGTCACCAGCCCCACCACCAACTCCTACCGCCGCCTGGTGCCCGGCTACGAGGCGCCGGTGAACCTGGCCTACTCCTGCCGCAACCGCAGCGCCGCCGTGCGCATCCCCATGCTCTCGCCCGCCCCGGGGGCGAAGCGCATCGAGTTCCGCTGCCCCGACCCGAGCTGCAACCCCTACCTGGCCTTCTCCGCCATCCTGATGGCCGCCCTCGACGGCATCAAGAACCAGATCGAGCCGGGCAAGCCGATGGACAAGAACATCTACGAGCTGCCGCCGCAGGAGCTGGCGCGCATCCCCCGCACGCCGGCCTCCCTGGCCGAGGCGCTGGACGAGCTGGAGGCCGACCACGAGTTCCTCCTGCGCGGCGACGTCTTCACCCAGGACGTCATCAACACCTGGATCCGATGGAAGCGCCAGAACGAGGTCGAGCCCGTCAAGCTCCGCCCCCACCCCTACGAGTTCTCGCTCTACTACGACGTCTGAGCCGACGGGCAGCTTGCGTCCGGGCCGGCGCAGGCGTATATTCGGAGCGGACCTGATGAGCCCCGTCGCGTCCCCGGAGGGATTCTCCATGCAGCCGGTGCTCCAGTTGGCGCTGGACTTCGTGAACCTCGAGCAGGCCCTGCGCGCGGCCCGCGAGGCCGTGCGCGGCGGCGCGACCTGGCTTGAGGCGGGCACGCCCCTGATCAAAAGCGAGGGGCTCGACGCCGTGCGCGCCCTGCGCGCCGAGTTCCCGTCCGCCACGGTCGTGGCCGACATGAAGGTGATGGACGCCGGGCGGCTCGAGACCGAGTGCGCGGCGAAGGCCGGGGCCGACGTGGTGCACGTGCTCGCCGCCGCCTCCGACTCGACCATGGCCGAGTGCGTCGAGGCCGCCCGGCGCTACGACGCGCGGATCACCGCCGACCTGATCGGGTTGGACGACACCGAGGCCCTCGTGGCGCGGGCCAGGGCCGTGGAGGCGCTCGGGGCCGCCCAGGTCTGCGTGCACACGCCGATCGACCTCCAGATGCGCGGCGAGGCCCCCTTCGCGCACCTGCGGGCGGTCGCCGGCGCCGTCGGGATACCGATCGCCGTGGCCGGCGGCATCAACTCCGAGACGGCCGCCGACGCCGTCGAAGCCGGCGCCTCGATCATCATCGTCGGCGGGGCCATCACCAAGGCGCCCGACGCCGAGGGGGCCGCCCGCCGCATCCTCCATGCCATCCAGACCGGCGAGCGCGTCGAGACGCAGCTGTTCAAACGGACCGGTGAGGCCGGCATCGCCGAGGTGCTCGCCCGCACCTCGGCCGCCGACGTGACCGAAGCCCTGCACAACGCCGGCGCCGTCGAAGGGCTCCGCCCCGTGGTGGAGGGCGTCAAGATGGTCGGGCGGGCGCTAACCGTCTGGACGTATCCGGGCGACTGGTCGAAGCCGGTCGGCGCCATCGATCAGGCCGAGCCGGGGCAGGTGCTGGTGATCGACGCCGGCGGCTCGCCGCCCGCCGTCTGGGGCGAGAAGGCCACCCTGAGCTGCCTTCAGCGTGATGTGGCCGGGGTCGTCATCGACGGGGCGATCCGCGACGTGCTGAACATCCGCCAGATGCGCTTCCCCGCCTTCGCACGCCTCATCACGCCGGTGGCGGGCGAGCCGAAGGGCCAGGGCATGATCGGCGTGCCCGTGCGCATCGGCGGGCAGTACGTGCGCACGGGCGACTGGATCGTGGGCGACGACGACGGCGTGGTCGTCATCCCCCAGGAACGGGCGGTCGAGGTGGCGAACCGCGCCCAGGGCGTGGTGGAGCGCGAGGAGCGGGAGATGGGCGAGATCGCCGACGGCGGGACCCTCGGCCAGGTCTCGGAGCTGATGCGCTGGGAGCAACTCGGGAGGCGCAGCGGTGAGCGGCGAGACTCCGAAGACTGAACTGCTCGACATCGCCCGGGCGCGCCTGGACGGCATCGGGCTGCTGCTGGACGAGATGGCCGAGCAGGAGGCCGAACAGCTCATCCGCATGCTGCTGGCGGCCCGGCGGGTCTTCGTCACCGGCAAGGGGCGCTCGGGCTACGTGGCCTCGTGCTTTGCCATGCGGCTGATGCAGATGGGCTTCGACGCCCACGTGCCGGGCGAGGCGACCTGTCCCCGCATCGAGGCCGACGACCTGATGGTGGCCGTCTCCTGCTCGGGCAGCACGCTGAGCACCGTGCAGTTCGCCCGCATTGCGCACAACTGCGGCGCGCGCGTGGCCGCGCTGACCGCTTTAGCGGTCTCCCCCCTGGCCAAGACCGCCGACCACGTCGTCCTGGTCCCCTCCACCGGCCAGCAGGTCAAGGAGCGTTACCGCTACGTGCTCGGCCCCTACAACAACACGCTCTTCGAGCAGGCGCTGCTGCTCTACTTCGACGCCATCGTCTACTACATCCTGGAGCGCGAGGGCATCTCGAAGAACGTCCTGGACCGCCGGCACACGAACCTGGAGTGAGGCGGGAGGGGGCGGCCATGGCCGAGCGGTTCGCCGTCGTCGGGGCGGGCAAGGTCGGCTCGGCGCTGGCCAGGCTGCTCAGCCGGGCCGGCCATGAGTTCCTCGGCGCCGCCGACACCCGTCCTGACGCCGCGCGGGCCGCCTGCGAGTTCGCCGGCGAAGGGACGCCAAGCGCCGACGCCCCCTCGCTCACGCGCCGGGCGGAGCTCGTCTTCATCACCACGCCCGACGGTCAGATCGAGCCGGCCTGCGACGAGATAGCCCGCCAAGGCGGCTTCGTTGAGGGTACGGTCGTCGCCCATTGCAGCGGCGCCCTCCCCTCTTCGGTCCTGCGCGGCGCGCGGCTCGCCGGCGCCCGCGTCGGCTCGCTCCACCCCCTCCAGGCGTTCGCCACCGCCGAGCAGGCGGTCAAGCTGTTGCCCGGCTCCTACTGCTGCATCGAGGGCGACGAGGAGGCCGTAGAGGTGCTGGAGCGCGTCGCCGAGGCGCTCGGCGCGCGGCCACTCTCCATCGCTACCGAGGCCAAGCCCCTCTACCACGCGGTCGCCGTGCTCGCCTCGAACTACCTGGTCGGGCTGGAGCACGCCGCGCTGAAGGCCGCCCAGGCGGCCGGCCTGGACCGGGCGGAGGCGCTCCGCGCGCTGATGCCGCTGATCAAGGGCACGGTGAGCAACCTGGAGGCCGTGGGAATCCCCGACGCGCTGACCGGCCCGATCGCGCGCGGCGACGTGGAGACGGTGCGTGGGCACATCGCCGCGCTGGAGGCCCGGCTCCCGGCCCTCGCGCCCGTCTACAAGCTACTGGGCCGCGAGACGCTGGAGGTGGCGCGCTCTAAGGGGACACTCGCCCCGCAGCGCGCTGAGGAGCTGGCCCGCCTCCTGGCGGAGCCTTGAGCGCCCCGCAAAGCAAAGCGCCCGACGAGACGCAAACCCCGACGGGCGCGTGATGTCCATGGGGTGACCAGAGGGACTCGAACCCTCAACCCCCAGAGCCACAGTCTGGTGCTCTGACCAGTTGAGCTATGGTCACCGTGGATTGGCGCATGGTACCATACCCCTCGCCGGCACGCAAGAGACGGGCCATTGACGTTGCCGTCTCAATCTTCAATCTCCGATCTGCAATCTTCAGTTTGGCCCGCCCCGCCGGCGCTGGTACAATGCCGCTCTGTCCCGCAGTCCCTCCATTGGCGGACCGCACCGGTGGAACGTGAGCTCGACTTCGACGTCGTGGTCGTCGGCGCCGGTCATGCCGGCTGCGAGGCCGCACTGGCCGCCGCCCGGATGGGCGCCCGGACCTGCCTGCTGACGATCAGCCTGGATGCCGTCGCGCGCATGAGCTGCAACCCCGCGATCGGCGGCCTCGCCAAGGGCCAGCTCGTGCGCGAGACCGACGCCCTCGGGGGCGAGATGGGCAAGGCCATCGACGCCACGGGCATCCAGTTCCGCATGCTCAACACCAGCAAGGGCCCGGCCATGCATTCCCCTCGCGCCCAGGCCGACAGGCACGCCTACCACCTGGCGATGAAGCGCCGGCTGGAAGCGCAGCAGGGCCTGCTGCTGCGCCAGGGGATGGCGACCGAGCTGCTCGTGGACGACGGGCGAGTGCGCGGGGTGCGCACGCGTGGCGGGGACGTCTTCCATGGCCGGGCGGTCGTTCTGACGACAGGCACGTTCCTGCGCGGCGTGCTCCACTGCGGGGCGTCGGTCCGGCCGGGCGGGCGCATGGGCGAGCCGGCGGCCGAGGGGCTCTCGGAGAGCCTGCAATCGGCCGGCCTGGAGCTCTCCCGCCTCAAGACCGACACGCCCCCGCGGGTCAACGGGCGCACGGTGGACTGCGCGGGCCTGGAGGAGCAGTCGGGCGACGCCGAGCCGCGCCCGTTCAGCTTCTCCACCCGCCGCATCGAGCGCGGGCAGGTCCCCTGCTACCTGACCTACACCAACCCGCGCACGCACGAGATCATCCGCGCCGCGCTCGAGCGCGCCCCGCTCTACGACGGCCAGATCGAGGCCGGCCTCGGGCCGCGCTACTGCCCCTCGATCGAGACCAAAGTGCTGCGCTTCCCCGACCGGGAGCGCCACCAGGTCTTCCTCGAGCCGGAGGGGCTCGGCACGCTCGAGGTCTACTGCAACGGCCTGTTCACCAGCCTGCCGCCGGACGTGCAGGACGAGATGATACGGAGCATCCGCGGCCTGGAGAGGGCCGAGATCACGCGCTACGGCTACGCGGTCGAGTACGACTGGGTCCCCCCTACCCAGCTCAGGCCGAGCCTGGAGGCCAGGCGCGTCGAGGGCCTCTTCCATGCCGGCCAGATCAACGGCACCAGCGGCTACGAGGAGGCCGCCGCCCAGGGCCTGCTGGCCGGGATCAACGCCGCCCGCAAGCTCCAGGCCCGGGAGCCGCTCGTGCTCGGGCGCGACGAGGCATACGCCGGCGTGCTCGTCGACGACCTCGTCACCCGGGGCACCGAGGAGCCCTACCGCATGTTCACCTCCCTGGCCGAGTACCGCCTGCTGCTGCGCCAGGACAACGCGGACCGGCGGCTGATGAAGTACGGATACGAGAACGGCCTGATCGCCGAGGAGCAGTGGCAGGCCCTCCGGCGCAAGGAAGCGGCCATTGAGGCGCTCCTGGATTACCTGGAGGCGAAACGGCGCGACGGAAAGACGCTCGCCCAATGGCTGCGGCGTCCCGAGGTGGACCTGGCCCGTCTCAGCGCCGACGATCCGGAGCTGGCCCGGCTCGCGGCCGACCCGGCCGTGTGTGAACAGGCCGAGATCGAGACCAAGTACGCCGGCTACCTGGCCCGCCAGCGGGAGCAGGTCGAGCGCTTCCGCCGCAACGAGGAGCAGCGCATCCCCGGCTGGGTGGACTACGAAAGAGTGCCGCAGCTGCGCGCCGAGGCCCGCCAGAAGCTCGGCCGAGTCCGGCCCGCCTCGCTCGGCCAGGCCGCGCGCGTCAGCGGCATCTCCCCCGCCGACGTGGCCGTCCTGATGGTGCACATCGAGGGCGGCCGTCGTGAGGGGATCGCCGCGGGCTCGGACCGGGAGGACAAACGGTGAGGCTCAAGCCCGGCAAGCTGGACCACGAGCTGCTGCGGCGCCTGCTGGAGCGGAACGTCATCCGCGACGAGCGCGTCGTGATCCCGCCCGCGGTGGGACGGGACGTGGGCGTCGTGCGCCTGGGCGATGCGTGCCTGGTCTTCACCACGGATCCGATCACGTTCGCCACGGACCGGATCGGGTGGTACACGGTGCACGTCAACGCGAACGACGTGGCGACCGTCGGCGCCCGGCCGCGCTGGTTCCTGGTCACCGCTCTGCTGCCCGAGAGGGCCGCCGACGAGTCGCTTGTCGAAGGGATCTGGGAGGACATGGGGCGGGCGCTCGCGGAGCTGGAGTGCGACCTGGTCGGCGGGCACACCGAGGTGACCGTGGCCCTCGACCGGCCGGTCCTGGTCGGCCAGATGATCGGCGAGGTGACGGCCGAACGCCTGGTGGACAAGGCGGCCGCCCGCCCGGGCGACCGGGTCCTCCTGACGGCGGGAGTGCCGATCGAGGGGACGGCGATCATGGCGCGAGAGAAGGGCGAGCGCCTCCGCGAGGCGTTTTCGGCCGAGGAGGTCGAGCGGGCGCGGGGGTTCCTCGACCAGCCGGGCATCAGCGTCGTGCGCGCCGCGCTCGCCGCCTGCGAGGCCGGCCGGGTGAACGCCATGCACGATCCCACCGAAGGCGGCGTCGCCACGGGCCTGCGGGAGCTGGCCGAGGCGGCCGGCTGCGGGATGCTGGTGGACGCCGACAGGATCCCCGTGCTCGAACCGGGCGGCGCCTTCTGCCGGCACTTCGGGCTGGACCCGCTCGGGGTGATCGCGAGCGGCGCGCTGCTGATCTGCGTGGCGCCCGGGGACGCCGGAGCGGTGGCCGAGGCCGTGCGGTCGACGGGCACGAGCTGCGCCGAGATCGGGGAGGTCCGCCCGCGCGAGGACGGCGTCGTGATGGCCCGAGGCGGCGAGCGCACGCCGATCCCGACGTTCCCCCAGGACGAGATCACGAAGCTCTTCACCAGTGAGGAAGACGAAAGGTGACGATGAGGAAGATAGCCCTGGCGTTGGCTGTGCCGGCCCTGGCGCTCTGCTGCGGCGGCTGCGGCGGCGAGGCCGAACGCGAGGCCGAGAGCCTGCGGGCGGAGCTGGCGGTCCTGCGCGCTGAGAACTCCGTGCTCCAGGGAGGGGTGGACTCGCTCCAGGCGAAGCTGACCGCGCTGAGTGAGGTCCGGGAGCGCCTGGCGCGCGAGCGCGACAAGCTGGCGGAGGAGGTGGAGCGGCTGAGAGCCGCCGCAGCATCGACCTCGCAGCCCGAGGCGGCGCAGGCTGACTCGCCCGGACTGCCGGTCGCCGAGGTGCGGGATCGGCTGGCGGAGCTGGCGCGCCTTGCGTTCGAACGCGGCGACTTCGACATGGCGCGCACCGTGGCGCGGAACGCCGCGCGCCTCGGCGACGCATCTGCGCGGCTGCGCTACATCATCGCCTGCGCCAGCGCCGAGGCGGGCGACGACGAAGAGGCCATGAAGTGGCACCAGCAAGCCCTGGCGGCGCTGGACGCCGCGGAGGAACCGGACCCCGCGCTGCGGGTCAGGGCGCTGAACAACTGCGCGGCGGCGCTGCTGCGCCTGCAAAGGGCCGAACGCGCCGCGCGGATGCTGAAGGAGGCGGCAACGCTGGAGCCGGACTTCGCGCCCCTCTACTTCAATCTCGGCCTCGCCTACGCGCGGCACCTGGACCGGCCGGCCGACGCCGTCGAGGCGCTGCGCCTGCACGTGGCCCACGGCGGGTCGCGCAGCGAGACGGCACGCGAGCTAATCCGGGAGCTGCAGCGGGGCCGGGCGCCGTCGCCCGAGTCCTGACCCCCCAAGCGCTGCCTTCGTCTTGACAGGTCCCGGCGCCACTGGGTACCCTGCGTGGCTCCGCTGCGCGGCACAAGGCTGTGAGGAGCGGGACGGACCCCCAACCGACGACGAGGCATCGGAGAGCCGCTTTGCGCGTCCTGATCGACATCAAGCACCCGGCGGAGGTGCACTTCTTCCGCCACCTCGTCGAGCGCCTGCGGCGGCGTGGCGACGAGGTGCTGGTCACCGCGCATTATAAGCCGAATGTGGCCGGCCTGCTCGATGCCTTCGACATCCCCCGCGTTTGCCTGAGCCGCGCCTGGCCGACGCCGCTCGGCATCGTCTCCACCGTCGCGCTGCGCACGGCGCGGATGCTGCCCCTGGCGCGCAGGTTCCGCCCGCACGTCATGCTGGCGCGGGTCGGGGTCGAGATCGGCGCCGTGGGGAGGCTCCTCGGCGTGCCGGCCATCTCGTTCGATGAGAACGAGTATGCCGCCTTCCAGCTCGCGCTCTCGAGCCGCCTGGCTCATCGCCTCTGCACCGGCTTCGGCTACGAGAAGCCGCTCGGGGCGAAGCAGCTCCGCTTTCGCGCCCTGCCGCAGTTCACCTACACGCACCCGGCCCGCTTCCGGCCGGACATGGAGCGGCTGCGGGGCAACGGATTCGACCCGGCCGAGCCTTACGTCGTCTTCCGCCTCGGGGCATGGGCGGCCGTGCACGACATCGGCAAGCGGGGCGCCTCCGAGCCGGAGGCGCTGGCGCTGATCCGCGCGCTGTCGCAGCACGCCACGGTGATCGCAAGCCGGCCGGGCGGGCTGCCCGATGCGTTCCGGCCGTACGTGCACCCCGTGGCGCCGGACCGCGTGCTCGACCTGCTCGCCTTCGCCCGGCTCTACGTCGGCGAGGGCGGATCGATGGCGGCCGAGGCCGCGTGCCTGGGCACGCCCGTGATCTGGATGAGCTGCATCCGCTGCGGCTACCTGAACGTCCTGTCGCGGCGGTACGGACTGGTGGAGCAGACCACCGACCTGGACGAGGTGCGTCGCAGGGCGATCCGATGGCTCACGGATCCCGCCATGCAGCAGGCGGCCCGGCAGAGGCACCGCCGGCTGCTGGAGGACTCCGAGGACCCGCTGGAGTTCATGGTCGGGATCGTGGACCGGTTCGGACTGAACGGCGAGTAGCGCCTGACATGTGCGGCACGCGGGCGACCCGCCCTTCCCAGGGGGGCACGTCCAGTTTCCGAGGGCGCTCGCCCGTCACGTCATAGAGCTCGTAGTAGGGATTTCTCTGCGTGACGGGCTCGCCGGCGACCCATTCCTGAAGCCACGGCACGCGGAAGTGCCAGACCCTCCAGGGCGATATCGGCGGGCGGTGGATGTAGTACTTCACACCGTGCTCGCGGGCCCAGGAGGCGAGCTCCTCGTCCGGCCCATCGGGGACCAGGCGGATCGGCACGACCACGATTGACCTGTCCAATAGCAGCACCAGGCCCCGTTCGTCGAAGAGGCGCCCCAGGGTCGGGCTGACGCCGGTGAAGACGCGCGGTATCGCCGGGCGCCCCACCTCGCCATCGGCCACGCCCTGTTCGTTCAGGTAGCGGGCGATGCCGATGAGCGCTCTGGCCTGGCCGGCGAGGTAGGCGCCGTAGAAGTCATCGGAGTGCAGGACGTAGGCGTCCACCGCCCAGAGCGGTATGTTCGCCATGGCAATGGCCGCATACAGGCCGACGGTGATCACGCCGGCGGCCTTCCTCCAGGATCCGTCCGACCCGAACTGCCCCAGGCGGTCCACCCCTTCCAGCAGCCCCAGGATCAGAAACGGCGCCACGGGGACGATGTAGCGGGCATGCGGCGAGGCCCAGAATCCGATGAAGACGAACGCATAGGCCGCCCCGCCCGCCACGACCCACCGGCGCCGGCGCAGCCGTGCGACCAGCCCGAGCGCGAACAGGATCCAGAGCGGCCAGCCGGCCAGGTTCGAAAGCACCCAGACGGGCCTGAGCGAAGTGCCGAGGCTCGCCGGCTCGGCCAGCAGGCGGCAGAACCAGACGCCGCCGTCCGGCAGCCGGCGATGGAACGTCTGCAGCCTCGCCGCGATCCCGTGCTCTCGGGCGGCGTAGGTCACCGTCTCGCTCGCCCAGCTCTGGGGGTCCGTTCGCGCGCCGAGCCCCCACCGCAGGGTGAAGAACACCCCGAGCATGAGCACGCTCACCAGCGCCGCGCAGACCCAGAGCCGGTTCCAACGCGGGCGCAGCCGCCCCGAGAGCAGCGCGCCGACGATGAGCGGCCCGAGAAGGACGCCCGGCCAGCGCACGAAAATGACCGCTGCGCAGAGCCCCAGAAGCAGCGGCACCCGCCAGCTCGCACGGCGACCCTCGTTCAGATGCATCGCCACCAGCACGGCGGCGGCCCCGAGCAGGCAGAACAGGCCCTCCGTGTGCTGGAGGAACGTGCGCCGGTAGACCGGCGAGATGACGCCCACGATGAGGCAGATGATGAAGGCCCGCCGCGGCGTGGTCAGCCGCAGCAGGACCCGGTGGAAGACGAGCAGCGCCCCGAGCATCAGGCACATCGGCACGAGGTTAAGGAACCGGAACGAGGTGGAGATGCGCATCGCGCCCGAAAGCAGCAGCGGCCAGCCGGGGGGTATGGCCTGCACGGGCAGGCCGTTGAAGGTAAAGCCGCGTCCCAGCGCCAGGTTGCGCGAGATCGCGATGTAGAGGTCGGCGTCGGAGATCGGCACCCATTGCCCGTTCTGCAGCGCGCCGTAGTAGAGCCCGAGGACGAGCATGAGGGTCAGGCCCGCCTTCCACGTCTGCGGCGTCAGGTCCGCTTTGAGGAGCTTGGCGTCGTCTTCGATCATCTGCCGTGTCTAACAGGCGTCCGGTTGGAAATGCCGGGCGAGGTGGCTTCACCGCCTCTGCTTGAAGCGGGCGCGAAGGGCACGTATTCTACAGCCTCGCCGGGGTGGAAGCCATCGAACGGGATACGGTGTATGAGCAAGGTTCTTGTCATCGGCCTGGACGCGGGCACGTTCGCGCTGGTGCGCCCGTGGGCCCGGGAGGGCCACCTGCCGAACCTGGCGCGCCTGATGCGCGAAGGCGCCGCCGGCCCGCTGCGCAGCACGCTGCCGCCCTGCTCCCCGGCCGCCTGGAGCACGTTCGCCACCGGCGTCAACCCCGGCCGGCACGGCATCCTCGGCTTCCATCAGTTCGGCCCGGACTCCTACGAGCCGCGCCTGATGAGCGGCGCCGAGCGCCGCGAGCCGGCTTTCTGGGAGATCGCCGGCGAGCACGGCATCCGGGGCGGCGTCCTGAACCTGCCCTTCACCTACCCTCCCCGGCCCTACAACGGGTTCATCATCGGCGGCATGATGACACCGCGGCTCAGCGCGCGCATGGCCGAGCCGGCGTCGGCGTTCGAGGATCTGATGGCCGCCAGCCCGCGCTACGCGATCGACGTCGACCTGATAACGGCGCCGGGGACGCGGCCCGAGGCGTTCCTCGGGCGCGCCCTGGCCAACCTCGACGCGCGGCTCGACGCCGCGCTCGCCCTGCTGCGCAAGCATCGGCCGGAGCTTTTCTGCGTGGTCTTCGTGGCCGCTGATCGCGTCAGCCACTACTTCTGGAGCTACATGGAGCGCGACGGCGGGGGCCGCCTGGCCGAGGCGGTGCGGACCACTTACGAGAGGCTCGACGAGGCCGTCGGCAGGCTCGTCGATGAAGCGGGCGACGACACCGACGTGCTGGTCGTCTCGGACCACGGCGCCTGCGGGCTGCGCTGGGGCCTGAGCGTGAGGGCGGCGCTGGCAGGGGCAGGACTGCTGGTTGAGCGACGGCCCGGCCTCACGGGGTGCCTGAAGGCCGCTGCGGTGAGGGCGTTCGCCCATCGCGCGCCGAGTTCGCTGAGGCGCACCGTGGCCGGGCTCTTCCCGGCGGCGGCGCGGGGCGCGGCCGGGGCGCTCGCCTGCGGCGGCATAGACTTCCGCCGCACCAGGGCATACCCGACCGGCCTGACCCGAGGCGTCTTCGTGAACGTGCGCGGGCGCCAGCCCCTCGGCACCGTCTCGCCCGGTGCCGAGTACGAGGCGGCCCGGCAAGAGGTGATCGCCGCCCTGACGGCGCTGCGCGACCCCGACACGGGCGCCCCGGCGCTGCGGGCGGTGCACCGACGGGAGGAGGTCTGGTCGGGCCCCTGCCTGGAGCAACTGCCGGACCTCGTCATCGAGCCGGAGGCGGGCGGCTACGCGATGCGAACCTTCGCGGCCGAGCCTCACGGCGAGGTCTTCTACGCGCTGCCGCAAGCCACGTGGGATGCCCTGGAGCGCTCCGGAGGCCACCACCCCGACGGCCTGCTGATCGCCGCCGGACCGCGCGTGCGCAAGGCGAACGTAACGGACGCGCGCATCATCGACGTGCCGGCTACGATCCTGGCGCTGCTCGGCTGCCCGATACCCGAGAGCTTCGAGGGCCGCGTGTTTTCCGAGATGCTGACGGACGACGTAAAGGCGGCCGCCGGAGCCGCGTCTTCGGCCAGGAGCGAGCCGCCCGGTCGGGCCCCCGCCGGCAGCGATCGGGCGGCGGTCGAGAAGCGCCTGCGCGGGCTCGGTTACATGTGAGCGATACCCCAGGAGGAGCTCCCGCCCCCGATGTGCCCCGAACCGACCGACCAGCCCGATTGCCTCGCCGACCTGCTGGCGCGGCGGGCGCGCCGCCAGCCCGACGCGCCGGCGATCCTGGCGCCGGGCCGCGCGCCGCTCACCTACGGCGGCCTCATCGAACACGTTGAGGACGTGGTGCGGCGGCTCAACGCCACGGGCATCGGGCGGGCCGACCGGGTGGCGGTCGTGCTGCCGAACGGGCCGGAGATGGCCATCGCGTTCCTCGCCGTCGCCGCTGGCGCGTCGTGCGCCCCGCTGAATCCGGGCTATCGGGAGCCGGAGTTCGAGTTCTACCTCTCGGACCTGCGGGCGAGGGCCATCGTGCTGCCTGCCGGCGAGCGAGGGCCGGCCAGGACGGTCGCCCGCGCGCTGTCGCTGCCGGTCATTGATCTGGCGACGGCCACGGACGGGCCGGCCGGCCTCTTCTCGCTGGAGACCGGGGCCGACGGTGCCGGCGTCTCAGCGGAGTTCGCCGGGCCCGAGCACGAGGCGCTGGTGCTGCACACCTCGGGCACGACGTCTCGCCCGAAGATCGTGCCTTTGCGCCAGAGGAACCTCTGCGCCTCCGCGCGCAACATCTGCGCCTCGCTCGCGCTGACCCCACGGGACCGCTGCCTCAACGTCATGCCGCTGTTCCACGTGCACGGGCTGATGGCCGCCCTCCTCTCTTCGCTCGGCGCCGGCGGCAGCGTCGTCTGCTCGCCGGGGATGGACCCCACCCGCTTCTTCGACTGGCTGGAGGAGTTCAGCCCCACCTGGTACACCGCCGTGCCGACGATGCACCAGTCCGCGCTGCTCCACGCGGCCCGGGCAGGGCTGGACTCGCCCGGCCCGTCCCTGCGTTTCATCCGCTCCTGCTCCTCCGCCCTGCCGCCGCAGGTCATGGCCGAGCTGGAGGCGCTGTTCGACGTGCCGGTCCTCGAGGCCTACGGGATGACGGAGGCGTCCCACCAGATAGCCTGTAACCCGCTGCCCCCGGGGCGGCGCAAGCCCGGCTCGGTGGGCGTGGCGACGGGGACGCAGATCACGATCCGCGACGCCGAAGGCCACGAGCTGCCCGTCGGCGGGCGTGGAGAGATCACAATCCGGGGGCCGAACGTCACGGACGGCTACGAGGCGAACCCAGCGGCCAATCGCAGCGCGTTCACCGACGGCTGGTTCCGCACCGGCGACGAAGGCCGCCTCGACCCCGAGGGCTACCTCTACATCACCGACCGCATCAAGGAGATCATCAACCGCGGCGGGGAGAAGGTCTCGCCGCGCGAGGTGGACGAGGTGCTGATGGACCATCCGGCCGTGGCCCAGGCGGTCACCTTTGCCGTGCCGCACCCGGAACTCGGGGAGGACGTAGTGGCCGCCGTCGTGCCGTCGGCCGCAAAGGCGCCCGCGGACCTGGAGCTGCGCGAGTTCGTCGCCGGGCGCGTCGCCGAGCACAAGGTCCCCCGCCAGGTGCTCGTCGTCGACGAGATCCCCAAGGGGCCGACGGGCAAGATGCAGCGGATCGGACTCGCCGAGCGGCTCGGGCATCTGCTCCGCGCCGACTACGCGGCGCCACGCACCGAGATGGCGCGCGCCCTTGCCGAGCTTTGGACCGCCCTGCTGCCGGTCGAGCGCGTCGGTCTCAATGACAACTTCTTCCTCTCCGGCGGCAGTTCGCTGCTGGCCGTCGAGATGCTCACGCGGGTCGGCGAGACGCTCGGGGCGCAGGTGCCGCTGGACGAGTTCTTCCGCCGCTCCACGCTGGCCGACCTGGCGCGCATGGTCGAGCGCTCTCTGGGGGGCCGGGAGGTGCAGAGGCCAGCGGTGGCTTCGATCGTCGTCCTTGTCCAGCCCGAAGGCTCGCGGCCCCCGTTCTTCATGGCCGGGCTGGGCCTGGGCTGGGAACTGCGCGACCTGCCCGCGCACCTCGGCCCGGACCAGCCGCTCTACGGGCTGCGCCCGACGGCGCTCCTCGACCGGGCGGGCCCCTGGGACGCGCGCGCGATCGCCTCTCGCTACGTAGAGGCCCTGCGCGAGGTCCGACCACAGGGCCCCTACATACTGGGCGGCGGCTGCGCGGCGGGCGTGGTCGCCTTCGAGATGGCCCGCCAGCTCACCGAGACGGGCGAGCGCGTGCCGCTGGTTGTCCTGTTCGACGTGGATTTCCCCCCGCCGCGCTGGATGCCCGGCCTGACGGGCGTCTGGCTGATGCGCGTGCCGCGCCAGTGGGCCAGGTTCAGGTGCTTGGGCCCGGGCGAGCGCTCCGAGTTCCTCCGTCGATGGGCGGCGGTCTGGTGGGAGCGCGCGCGAGGCCGCCTGGGCCCGGGCGGAGCCGGGCCGGCAGCCCAGCCGGCGACCGGCTGCGGCTGGGGCGCCGGACCCGAGTTCGAGGCGCGGCTCGCGCCGCTCAGGGACGACGCATGGCGCTACACGCCGCGACCCTATCCCGGCCGGATCGCCGCGCTGCTGCCAACGCATTCGCTGACCTGGCCCCACCACGACCGCCGCCTGGACTGGCGGCGGGTGGCGCTGGGCGGCTGGGAGGTCCGCACGATCCCCGGCGTACACGAGGACGCGCTGCGCGAACCGCACGCGGCCGCCGCCGCCGAGGTGCTGAGAGCCTGCATCGGACGCGCCCTGGCTTTCGGGCGAGGGGACGGGGCATGAGCGCAGCGACCGCCCCATCCATGCCTTCTCTACGCGCCGGGGCCGCCGATTGTGTGCACGTCTGGCGAGCCCGTCTCGACGCGGCCGGGCCCCGCCGCGCTCAGTTGCGCGAGCTTCTCTCCGCCGCTGAGAGGGCGCGGGTGGCGCAGTTCCGCCGCCCCGGGGACGGGCGCCGGTTCGCCGCCGCGCGGGGCATCCTTCGCAGCATCCTGGCGGGCTACCTGCGGACGGAGCCGGGCCGAGTGGAGTTGCGAGACGGCCCCGACGGAAAGCCGGCGCTCTGTGGGGTATGGTCCGCAAGCGGGCTCGAGTTCAGCGTGTCGCATTCGGGCGGCCTTGCCCTCTACGCCGCGGCAAAGGAGAGGCCGGTCGGGATTGACCTCGAGCGGATCCGGCCCGGCCTTCCGGTCATGGCGATCGCCCGGCGTCTCTTCCCGCCTTCCGAGGTGGAGGCGCTCGCCGGGCTCGCCGGCGACGCCCGGGAGGCGGCGTTCTTCGCCCTCTGGACCCGCGCGGAAGCCGTCGGGAAGGCGACCGGAAAGGGACTACTGCGGCGGCCGGGCGGGGACGACCGCTGGTCGGTCGTGGAACTCGACGCGGGGCCGGGCCACGCTGCCGCGCTGGCCGTCGAGGGGCGGGGCTGGCAGCTCAGGCGCTGGGAGTGGCCGGCGGACCAACGGCCGTAGTCGCCGCCTCAGTCGCTTGTCTGCCGGGTCAGGCGGGCCACTTCGCCGTTGGTCACGCAGGCAACGTCCTGGTGGCCGGCCACGGCGTCGAGGAGCCCGCGCAGCTCGTCCCACATGCCCCGCTCCTCGGCCTCCCAGGAGTGGCCCCACAGGTGCCAGATGCCGCCGTGGTGCCGCACGTGCCGGAAGAGCAGTTCGGCAAGCTCATGCCACGGCCTGCCCCTCCCCTTCCCCAGCACGATGCGCAGGCCGGTCAGGCTGTGGCTCCTCGCGCAGTGCGCCACCCACGCCCACGTGCCCGACCGGCGCACGGGCATCGCCGTGGGCATCAGCCACGGGTCGCGCGGAAGGCCGAGCCGGAAGGTGCGCGTCGTGCGGGCCCCGGCGAAGCCGCATTCGACGACGGCCCTTCGCACCCGCGCGTTGTAGCGGCCCTTCGGATAGCAGAACATGCCGATCTGCCGCCCCAGGATGTCTTCCAGTTCATCCTTCCCCTCCTGCAGTTCGCGACGGAGCGCCTCGCCGGAAAGCCGGCGCAGGTCGGGGTGGGTGAGGCTGTGCGCGCCGATCTCGAACCGCTCGGCGAGGTCGCGAATCTCTCCATGCCCCATGACCGGCCGCTCGCGGTTCTGCGGGGCGACATAGAACGTGCCGGCGATCCCCCGCCGGGCCAGCTCGTCGGCCAGCTTCAGGTCGAGGGGGTGCCCGTCGTCCCAGCTCGTGGTCACGAGCGCTCGCATGGGGGTCCGTCCTTACCGCCGCAGGCTGCACTGCGCCACGTAGTGCTTGAGCGCCTCTCCGCTCGCCGGGACGTTGAGGGGGCAGCGACCGGGGCACTCCATCGCCATGGCATCGGTGTAGGCCCGCCACAGATCCCGCAACGAATGCTCCCGCAGCGAGCCGATAACGTGCGGCACAAAGGGACAAGGGGTGACCAGACCGTCGGCCGTTGCGTAGAGGAGCAGCCGCTCGAGCGTGCAGCAGTTCGTGGCCGACGTGGGCAGCTCCAGGTGCACCAGCGAGACGTCCTGAAGCTCGCGCACGGCGCGGCGCTGAGCGGCGGTCAGCACCCGGTCATAGCGGCCCTCCCATCGCCCTACCGCCATGGGGAAGAAGACGAAGATGCCGAGCACGCCGAGCCGGCGGCCCAGCTCGATCACCCGCCTCAAACCGTCGGGCACGCTCTCGGAGCCCGCGTAGGTGAAAAGCTGGCACGGCACCCCCTCGTTCCGCAGCGCGCGAACGCCCCGCACGGCCGCCTCGAAAGTCCCGGGCAGGCGTCGCACCCGATCATGGGTCTCCGCGTCCGCCGCGTCGATGGAGACGGCGCACTGCGTGAGCCCGGCCCTGTTGAGCCGCCGCGCCCGCGCCCGGTCCAGCAGCAGGCCGTTGGTGTTGATCCGCGTCAGCAGGCCGAGGCGGGCAGCGTGCCGGATAATCTCGTCCAGGTCCTCCCGCAGCAACGGCTCGCCGCCCGAAAGGATGATCTCGAGCACTCCGAGCCGGGCCGCCTGCGAGATCAGCGACTTCAGCTCAGTCGTGCTGAACTCATCGCCGCTGCCGCCGTGCGCCGTCGCTGCGCAGTGCACGCAGTTGCACTGGCACCGATAGGTGACGCCTATGTCCAGGAACAGCGGCGCCGGCCCGCCCGTTGCGCGGCGCAGGTAATGGAAGACCAGCCGGCCGAGCGGCCGAGGTGAGGCCGCCCTCCAGTAGAGTCGCGTCATCCGACGGACCAGATTGGCCGCGGACTTGAGGCGGAAAGCGGATTCGGGGCGAAGCATGTCGGGACGGGCTCTCCAGGGGGTGCCGGCAGGTCCCCCGATGATACGCGCCGGGCCCGGGCGGCGCAACACGACGGGCAAGGCCGGCCCGCCCGTTGAACGCGGGAACTGCTCGTGCTACGCTGCCAGGCTGGTTCTGAGAGGGGGAAGGTTTGCGCGCAGCACGTTCCGCACAGGTAGAGCTTGCCGACGAGGTCTGCCGGTTGGTGGCCGAAGCGCCCGAGAACCGGCTCGAAGGTTTCGGCGGTGAGCCCATCTACGACGCCCCCCTGGTCGGCGTGGCCGACGGCGACGACGCCGTCTTCGTTCGGTTCCGGGACGTGGTGAGCCCGGGGCACATCATGCCGCGGGACCTGCTGGAGGCGTCTTCCGGTCAGGCCGCCGAGCGTGTGCGCGTGATCGTCTGGATCCTGCCGTTCGCCGCAGAGGTGCGCCGGTCCAACCGCAACCGCCGCTGGCCCTCGCGGCTCTATTCCCTGGCGCGCAACAACGGCGGCGCGCTCAACTACCGCCTCAGGGAGAGGATGGAGCGGCTTCTGCGAGACGCCGGGTGGGCGGCGGTCGCCCCCGTGCTGGCGGAGGGCTACGCCGCGGTCCGCTCGCCGGAGCATACGTTTACATCGACGTGGTCCGAGCGGCACGCAGCGTTCGCCGCCGGGCTCGGCCGTTTCGGGCTGAACCGCGCGCTGATCACTCCGCACGGGAGCTGCGTGCGGATCGGTAGCGTCGTCACGGACATGCCGCTCGAATCGACGCCCAGGCTCTACGAGGACTACCGGGCGCCGTGCCTTGCATCCGGCGGGGCGGTCTGCGGGGAATGCATCGCCCGCTGTCCGGCGGGCGCGATCACATCGAGGGGCATGGACAAGTCGGCCTGCTACGTGATGCGCGGCGCCGTGCGCCGGAGGTTCCTGGACGACTATGCCCGGGAGATGGCGATGCTGGAAGCTCCGGTCTCGAAGTCGGGCCGCACCGAGGCCGGCTACTCCCTGGGCTGCGCCCTGTGCATGTGCGGCGTGCCGTGCGAGGAGCGCGATCCCTTCGCCAAGGAGCGGGGAGTGCCGCGGTGATCGACGTGAAGCTGAAGCTGTATCCGGGCCACACGAGCGAGCGGTCCTGGCTGGAGCCCTCGCCGCTGCGCGCGCTCTACTGGAACGTGACCTACGCCTGCAACTTCCGCTGCCCGATCTGCTTCGCCGACGCCGGGCCGGCGCTTCCCGACGAGCTGTCCACGGAGGAAGCCCTCCGCCTGGTCGATCACGCGCGCGAATGCGGCGTGAAGGGCGTCATCGTCTCCGGCGGCGAGCCCTTCGCGCGGCCCGATCTCCTGCAGATTCTGACGCGCCTCGCCGAGAGGGGCATCACCGTGCGCATCGCCACCAACGGCAGCCTGCTCGACGGCGACCTGCTGAGCCGGCTGCGCGGGGAGACGTCGGTCAAGTCCTTCCAGGTCAGCCTCGACTGCCTCGATCCCGAGCTCTACGCCCGCTGCCACGGCACGTCGGCGACGACGCTGGAGCGCGTGCTGGCGAACCTCAGCTTGATGCAGGAGCACGAGTTCCACACCACGGTCTCGGCGAGGCTCTCCCCCGACACGCTGCCGGGCATCCCTGCTCTGCTCGATCGGGCCGTCCGGGAGCTCTGGAGCACCGTTACCGTGCACATCCCCGTGCACACGCGGCGCACCGAGGGCGCCTTCCCGCAGCAGGCCGATGCGCTCTCCCTGCTGGAACCGGTCCTGCAGCACTTCGCCGCCCTCCCCCGGCGCTGGCTGGTCGAGACGTACATCCCCTGGGCTGAGCACCATCCGGTCATCGCCCGCCTCGCGCAGCAGGTCCGCGTGGTGCACAGGGGCTGCCGCGCCGGACGTGATCGGCTGGCCGTTCACCCCGACGGCGGCGTCTCGCCGTGCGTCTGCATGGACGTGCCCGAGGCGCGGCTCGGCAACGTACGCCGGGACAGCCTTCTGGACCTGTTCGAACGCTCGCCCCTCTGCCTCATGCTCCGCGACCCCGGGGGGCACGGCATCTGCGCCGATTGCGCCCACGTGCTGACCTGCGGCGGCGGATGCCGCGCCGCGGCCCTCGCCGCCGGCGGGCGCATCGACGGGGAGGACGTCTCCTGTCCGCTCCGGCAGCGCGTCGCCCGGGCCTCGAGGGCGACCTGAAGTGGCCGCGGCAGACCACCGGAGCCTGCGTGCAGCCGCCGGTGAGCTGCTGGTCGGGCCGCGGGGCATCGTCAAGGCCGCCCACGTCTACTGGCCGGCCCTGCTTTACGTGACCGCGTCCGGGCGCACACCCCGTCCGGGCCAGCTTCTGGCCCTGTTCGCGGCGGTGGCCTGCTGGTCGCAGGCGGCCATCCTGGGCAACGACCTGGCGGACCGGCGGGCTGACGCGGCCGCCGGCAAGCGGCGATGGATCGTCCGCCTGCCCGGCTGGGCGGCCCGCCTGTTGGTCGGTGGGCTGCTCGCGGCCGGGCTGGCGGTCATCCCGGCGGTCGGGGCGAGCAGAGCGGCGGCGGCCGCCTACGCCGCAGCCGCGGCGCTGGCGCTGGCGTATTCGCTGTCGCCCTTTCGCCTGAAGGGCCGGGGCGCGTGGGGGCCGGCGGCCTACAGCGGCGCGGCCTGCCTGGCCTACGCCGTGCTTCCATGGGCGTGGCTCGGCGGCCCCACGGGGCTGCTGGCTCTGGCCTGTGCCGCCGTCTTCGCCGACAAGTGGGTCAACCTCCACTTCCACCAGGTGTTGGACCTGGAGGCGGACCGCGCGACGGGCGTGCGGACGCTTTGCGTGTCGGCCGGTCCCTGGCGCGCGCGCCGTTGGCTCGGGTGGGCCGCCCGCCTCGCGTCGCTGCTGATGCTTGCGGGAGTGGTCGCCTCGAGCGTAGTCGCGGGGGCCTGGGCGTGGGCGGTCGGCGGGAGCGTTGCGCTGGCATCCGCCGGCGTGGGGCTGCACGTCGCCCGCACCCACGGCGAGGCCGGTCGCAGCGCCCTGCTGCGGGAGCTGCCCCCGCACTACCTGGCCCTGACGCTGGGGCTTCTGCGAGCCGTCCCGGCGCTGCTCCTACTCAGGCTCTGCCTTCGGGAGCCCGGGCTGGCGGGCGTTGCCGCGCTGTTCGGCATACTGCTGGTCATCGAGGCGCGCCACCTGGTCAGCTACGGGCGCTGAGGGCTCTGTGCTGCGCGGCTCTCGGCGGGCCCCAGGTCGTAGAGGTAGGCGGCGGCATCCGGCGCCGCGACGTGGGAGAGCCGCTCGCCCATCCCGTCCAGCACGCGCAACAGGGCTTGCTGCTCTGGCGAGGAGGCGTTGCACAAGACGATCCAGGCCCTCCCGATGCCCCGCAGCCGCTCCAGGTGCTGCGCCACTTCCGGCTGCCGCCGAGTCGGACGCGCCCCCTCCACGTAGGCGGCGTCCCCCAGGCCGAGGCGTGGCGCGTAGTAGGCGTAAGCCGGCATGGCCGCATAGTGGACGTAGATCGCGTCGCCCGGCCGGCCGTGTTCGGCGATGTGGCTCAAGACCGGGCGGATCTCGTGACGTGTCCACGGAGCCACCAGGTTGTCCGCCGCTCGCACGACCGGATGGGCGAACAGCAGCACCAGGAACAGCACGCCGATGGGCGCCGCCCGCTCGCGCAACGCCGCCGTGATCCGATCCGCGCCCTCGGCGATCGGCACGTAGAGCAGCGGCACAACGAAGAGCAAGAGCCGGCTCGCGAAAGGGTAAAGGCTCCGGCCCGACGCGAGCAGCACCACGGCGATCGGCGCCACCAGCGCGAGCGCGTGGTCCCTGCGGCGCTGCCACAGGGAGATGACGCCCCCGGCGAAGGCCAGGGCGGCAAGGCCGGCGAGGGTCAGCCCTCCAGGATCGCGGAAGACTGCGAAGCCGTGTGTGGCGAACCAGCGCAGGTCGGCCAGCGAGGTCGGCGGCAGGGGCATGAAGGCCGACTCCCAATAGTCGAGCAGCGCCGGCGCCCGGCGCGTCTGCCCAAGCGCGAAGGCGAAGTAGGCCAGGAAACTGGCGGCCCAGATGAGCCCCACCGCCGAGAGCCGGGCCGCCCTCCCCCACCGCCGCCGGACGAGCGCCCGGCCGCCGAGCACCAGCCCGACCCCCGCCAGCACGAACACCGCCGTCAGCGAAAGCCAGACCGCCGCCGCGCCGGCCACGGCCAGCAGCGCCACGCGCTTCGCGTCCAGCCTCCTATCCAGCGCCCACACACCCATGCACGCGAGCGCCGCCGCCACCACCAGGTCCGTGGAATAGGGCTTGAAGGTGGCCGCGTAGCGAATGACCTTCGGCGAGACGGCGAAAAGGACCATGGCAACGGCGACGCCGGCCGGTCGCAGGCACCGCCTGGCCAGCCAGTAGACCGGCAGGAAGGCGATGACCGCCGAGACGAGCGGCACAAGCCGGAGCGCGTACTCGCCGTCGCCGAACACGCGGACGGCGAGTTTGGTCAACAGGATGAAGCCGAGCGCGCAGAGCTGGGCATGGCCCGGATGGTCCTCCAGCGGCGCGATCGGGGCCTTCAGCACGTCCAGCGCAAGCTTTACCTCGTCCAGCCACAACGGCGCGTTGAACAGGTAGACCCGCAGGCGCAGAAGGACGCCGACCGCCACGGCGCCTATGACGACGTAGCGGACGGTGCGCTCGGAGATCCAGCCCCCTGGATTCGGCGCGGTTGCGGCCACTGTCGGATCGGCCGGTTCGCCCATGGGCGCGGCCTCATTGCACTGGGGCGGATAGCCGGGCGAGTTCGTTGGCGCGCTGCGCGTGGTGCTCGGCGGCCTGCTCGTCCCCCGCCGATCGGTAGGCAGCCGCCAGCAAGGCGTGCGCCCGCACCGAGTCGGGCTGCAGTTCCGCCATGCGATGCAGGTGCTTGATGGCCTCCCGGTCGCGGCCCTCGCCCATCAGGACCACTCCCAGGTTGCCGTGCGCGCTCGCGGCGCTCGGGTTCAGCTCGATCGCCTCGCGCAGGTGCGGGGCGGCCCGGCCGGGCTGGCCGGCCGCCATGTAGGCCGTGCCGAGCCGGCCGTGCGCCTCGGACGAGCCCGGATCGATCTCCACCGCGCGCTCCAGGTATGCGACGGCCCGCTCGATCTGCCCCGCGCGCAGCGCCATGAACCCCAGCTCAAGGTACGCGCCGAGCAACTGCGGGTCGATCGAGAGCGCCGCCTCGAGGTAACGGACCGCCTCGGCCGGCATCCCTCTATTGAAGTAACAGGTCCCGAGTCTGCCCATCGCTTCCGCCGACTCCGGGTCTCGCCGCAGCAGTTCGCGGTAAACCTCCGTGGCCGGACCGTAGAAGGCCATCAGCATGAGTCGGGCCCCCAGCCTCTCAAGCTCCTGCACGGTATAGGATGCCAGATCGCCGGACCAGGGAAGCTGGCGCGTGGCAGCCTCCGCATCCATGAACCGGACGCCTGGATGCTCCGGCCCCAGTCGGCGCGCCCTCTCGGCCAGTTCGGCGCTGAGCACGGGCTCGCGGTGCCAGACGATTGCGCGTCGCAGCAGGAGGGCTGTGGCCTGCTCGAGCCGGTCCAACTGGCTCAGAAAAGCGTCCGGCTCGTCCAGCCGCTCCAGCCCGGTCAGGTAGTCCGCCACAGAAGCCCTGTGGGCCACAAGCATCGAGAGCGACGTTGCCATCAGCTGCGCCCGCTCCCAGGCGGGCAGGCGCTGAAGCCGGGACGTGGCGTAGGCCACCACGGTCCGGTCGGTCGTGTTCAGCGGGATGCCCTCCAGGTCGGGACCCATCTCATCCACGGATGCCAGCAGGCCGGTCAGGAAGCCCGCCGGATCGTCCAGGTGCACGACGGCCAGGTCTTCCCGCGCCAATCGGTTGAAGCGCTCCAGGAACCGCCCGATATCCACGCGCAAAGGACGGTCGCTGCCGATCAGCAGCGCGTGCTTGTTGCGGTGACTCAGCGATGTCCAGACGTAGGCGTGAGGGAAGACGCTGCTGAAGGTCTTCAGGATGCTCTTGAAGTCCTCCGGAGGCAGCTCCAGCGGGAGCCAGCTCGTCATGATGCCGCCCGGCTTGAGGTGGCGCCGGCCGTTGCGGAAGTACTCCAGGGTGTAGAGCATGACCGGCCCGGCCAGGTTCGGCCACGTAGCATCGTTGGCCACGATGTCGTACCGTTGGTCTGCGTACCTCAGGTAAGCCGCCGCGTCCATCAGGATGACGTTGCAGGCCGGGTCGTGCAGCACGTCCCCGTTGATGTCCCGAAAGTGCCCGTCCGCCACCTCCAGCACCGCCCGGCTGATCTCGACGCAGTCGTAACGCTCGGGGCCGTAGCTGACGAAGATCCTGGCCGTTTCCCCGCTGCCGAAGCCGACCTGCACCACCTCACGCGGATCGGGGTGCAGCAGCATCGGCACGTGCGCCTGGAGCTTCTGCGTGTTGCGCAGCGTGTAGGCGGTGCCGGCCACGTCCGTCGAGCCCGTCGACAGAAGCCTCTCCCCGTCCGGCATGCGCACGGCAACGGTGATCCCCTCCACGTCCTCGCTGAAACCGAGCAGCTCCACCGGCTCGCTCGACGGCTCCAGCCCACGCCTCTGCGTCTCGGCCAGGTAATCCCGCAGGTGGTTCGACGGCGTCAGATACCAGACGAGCGCTGCCGCCAGCCAGACCGCCCCCACCGGCGCCCACCGCCTCAGCGCGCTCCGGCCCGCACCCTCCCGCGTCAGAAGCACCACGCTCGCCCCGGCCAGGATCAGCAGCGAGACCGCCTCGAGCGTCGTCTCCGTCCCGAGCCAGCGCACCAGCGCAAATCCCGTCAAAAGCGCCCCCGAGACCGCCCCGACCGTGTTGCACACGTAGATCGTGCCCACCGACCGGCCCGTCTGCCGAACCCCCGAGGCGTACAGGTGGCAGGCGATCGGAAACGCCGCCCCCAAAAGCGTCGTCGGCATCAGCATGATCCCCGCCGAGACCCCGAACTCCGCCACCACACGCCCCGCGAACGTTGCGTGCCCCTGCTGGCGCGAAAGGAAAAGCACCACCGTCGCCAGACCCCAGAGCCCGACCCCCGCCTCCAGCAGACCGAGCACCGTCCAATAGCGCCGCCGCGACACGGCGCGACCCAGCAGCCCCACCAGCGCCCCGCCCAGCCCCAGCCCCAGCAGGAACGCCGTCAGCATCGTGCTGAACGCGTAGACCGTGCTCTCGAACCGAAACGTCAACAGCCGCGTCCAGAGCACCTCGTAGGAGAACGAAACGAACCCCGAGATCGTCACTATCATCAACACGATGTGCGCCCGCCAGGCGGGCATCACGCTCACCGCCGGCGCCTCCTCCGGCGCCACGGGCTCGACGGCGGCCGACGGCCCCGACAGCAGGTGCATGACCAGAAAGCAGGCCGCCAGCCCCAGATTCGCCGCCACGGCCAGCAGCATCGTCCTCGCCGTGCCGAACGCCTCGATCAGCACGAAGCCCGTCACGAACGCCCCCGCCGCCGCCCCCAGCGTATTCAACCCGTAAAGCAGCCCCACCGCCGCCGCCACCTGGCCCCGCCAGCCCGCCACCAGCCGGCTCAGCACCGGCAGCGTCCCCCCCATCAGGAACGTCGGCACGACGAGGACCGCCGCCCCGACCAGCACCTGCGTCGCCGTCAGCAACCCCGCGCTCCCGTAAGCGCGGAAGACGTGGCTGTAGAGCCCCTCGGCCGAGCGCAGCGCCACCGGCACCAGCAGCGCGCTCAGGCCGACCCCCGCCTGCAACCCCGCAAAGAGCAACAGGTGCCGGCGGCTGCGGTCCGCCACGCCCCCGAAAACGTAGCTCCCCAGCGCCAGCCCGGCCATGAAGACCGAGATCACGACGCTGATCGCGTAGGTGGTGCTGCCGAAGACGCTGGTGAAAACGTGCTTCCAGGCCACCTGGTAAATGAGGCCGACGGCGCCGGAGAGCGTGAAGAGAACGCAGACCAGCACCGTCAGCGCGGCGGGCCCGAGCGGGCCCCGGCGCTCGTCCTGTGGGGAGGTGGCGGCGTGCGGCATGGCGGCCCTCGGCGTCGAAAGCGGACCGGCATTCTACCGCCCGGGGCCCCGTCCGCGCCAATGCATCTGGGGGCAACCAGCCGCATCACGGCCACCCCGAATGGAAAGGGGCAAGCCGCAGGTGACCTGCCCCTATGCGTGCATGGTAGCGGGGG
>CAYSWA010000026.1:0-5384 GCA_964434535.1 uncultured candidatus Brocadiaceae bacterium
CCCCCTCGTCCTCTGCCGTCCTTCGTGTTCTTCGTGATCTTCGTGGTGAGAGCCTTACCGTTAGCCGTCTTTCGTGGTGAGGGCGTGATGAGAGCAAGCGAACACATGAGCCCCTTCGCCGACCGGCGCCGGGGCGCGGCGCTGTTCATCGCCATCATGGTGCTGGCCGGGCTGTTCTTCCTGGCGCTGCCGTTCGCCGTCTTCATGCGGCTCCAGCACAGCGCGGCCACGCAGGCGCTCCAGACCACCCGCGCCCGCTACGGCGAGATGGGCGCGCTGAACCAGTCCCGCGCCCTCCTCTACCAGGGCTGGGGCAACGTCGAGGATCCCAACCCTCTCACTCCCCCGCCGCACGCCTTCCCCTTCGACAACCCCGACGTGGACACCCTCTGGGAGTTCCACACGACGCTGCGCACGCAGACGACGGGGGATATCCTGGCCAGCGGCGGTGATCCCGACTTCGAGGTCAACTTCGGCGTCGAGTGGGCGCTCGGGCTGCCCAACGACGGCGACCCCGACACCGTGGACGGCTACATCCGCGTGGGCGAGGAGTGGATGGGCTACACCGACATTAATTTGACCTCCCTTACCTCGCCCACCGGCACGCTCACCGTGCCCGACTCGCAGCGCGGCCTGTTCAGCACGACGGCGGCCTCGCATCCGGACGGCTCGCCCGTCTCCTTCTTCCCGGACCTGGAGCTATGGCACGCGGACATCCGCGACCCGCAGGCCCGCATCAACGTCAACACCGCCCCCTACCAGGTGATCGTGAACCTGCTCGGCTACCTGCGCATCTGGGGCAACTCGCCCGAGGACGCGCCGACCGGCGACGATGCCTACGACTTCCCGACCGACACGCAGCAGGCGATCGCCAGCGCCGTCTCCTCCTACCGGCTCTACTACTCCTACTGGAACAACAACGCGGAGGACGACGGCGACTACATCCGGTTCCCCAGCGTCAACGCGGTGAAGAACATCTCGCTGGCGCCGTGGTTCCAGGGGCAGGGCGGGCCGTTCGAGGCGCTCGACGCCGCAGACTTCGACCGCCTCCGCCGCTACATCACCGTGCACTCGGACCTGAATGCGCCGGACATCTGGCCATGGCTGGGCATCACCCTATGGCCCGGCAGCAGCGGCTACCCCACCGGCGCAGATGTGAACCTTGCCGAGCCGGAAGACACGCTATACTGGGCGGCCCGCCTCAACGATGCCTCCCGCGTGCCTGTGGGCAGTGTGATCGCTCTGGACAACGGAACCGACCAGCCTGAGTACCGACTCGTTGTGTCTGTCTCCGGGGGCGGCACCACGCTCGTGGACGATATCACCGACGTGACCACGGGCTGGGTTGAGGTGAACGACGTCTCAGGGATTCGGCTGTTGCACTCGTCCGACACCCCCGCGATTACTCTGCACACCCCGGCGTTCCTATACCTCGAGGATGGGGGTTTCGGGGAATGGATCGCCGTAAGCGATGTGGATGTGGATGGACCGACCAACAAGATTTACATCAGCGAACGCCAGATCTGGAACTCGGCCTCTGTCAACCCCGATCCGGTCACCGCCACGCTGGCGGGGAACACGGTCGGTTGGCGCTACGACGCGGGAGCCGGCTATAGCAGCAACTTGGCCGATCCGGACCAGTTGGGCAACTACGCCCCTGCCGTCGCCAACATATACCGCACCGATGAGACGCACGTGCTGGTGGAGCGCCGCCACGCGATCAACATCAATACGGTGGACAACACGCTTGTCCTCACGTCGCTTCTACACGGGCTCTCCAACCCGGCGGTGCCCGCCTCCATCGATGCCACGGAAGCTGCCGCCATCGCCACGGCCATGCTCGACTACACCAGCGCAAACGTCCACCCGGACGATCCCGTCGGGCCCCCGTTCGAGTTTTTCATCCCGCCACGCAACGAGAACTGGGTCGACGGGGTCGACATCAACGCAAGCGGGGCCGACGGCGCTCTGACGCCGAGCTCTCCCTGGAATGGCGACCCTCAGGCCGAACTCGACGACTTCTTCGCCGCGCTCGGCCCCACCGGGGCGGGGCTGATCGACGCCGACCAGGTGACCCTGCTTCAGCAGAACTTCCAGGACGAGCATCCAACCCTCTGGCCCGCCGTCTCCACCATCCCGCTGCGGTTCAACAGCGGCGAGGTGGTCGGCGTCGAGGCGCTCGGCGTGGTCGACAACCCCGCCCGCACCCCCGTCGGCCAGTCGCCACTGCTCGCCCTGGAGCGCGGGCGCCACTACGACATCACCCCGCCCCTGGCCGGGCTCTACTGGACCCTGCGCACCCAGAAGGACTTCCTGACCGACGGCGGCGCCGGCCTGCTCATCGCCCTGACCAACCCCTTGATGGAGGGGCTCGCCGGCGCCCTGCTGGCCGCCCATCCCGACTACGACAACGCCGACCCGGGCGTCGGCACCGTCGCGCCCGGCCTCGACGCCCCGACGCTGCGCCACGCGCTCTACCTGCCCCCCGATACCCCGCTCTACACCACCGCCGTGCTCGGGTTCCACGGCAGCGGCGGCGCGGACTTCGACCTCGACTACTCGATCGCCGACGATGAGGACGAGCTGACGGCCGACCTGGAGCGCACCGCCTGGAACACCAGCGCCCACGGCCTGCGCAAGCAGCGCCTGCGCTACCCCACGCGCCACGCCGAGCCGGTCAAGGCCCGCCACCTGGAGGCGAGCGCCTTCCACCGCACCATGCAGCCGTTCGCCGTCGAGTTCTGGATCCGCCCCGCGCATGACGATCCGCTCTCGCGCCAGCTCCTCTTCGACATCGGGCCCCAGGACGTGGCCAACGCCAGCGACAGCGACGCGAAGAACCAGGTGCGCGTCTACCTGGAGAACGAGGGGATCGTGGTGCGGATCGACGAACCGATCTACGAGGCGAACGAGGGCTACGCCGGCTACGTGACGGCCCGCACCTCGGGCGACTTCGAGTTCGCGGCCGACGTCTGGCACCACGTGGCCATCGCCGTGGCCGGGCCGTTCCGCGACGAGATCGCCATCTTCGTCGACGGCATCTACGACACGGACATGGAATGGCTCTACAACTACCTGGACCCCGTGACGGGCGTCGCCGGCGCCAAGAGCGCGGCCGAGGTCGTCGAGGGCACCATCATGCCGCTCGGGATGAGATACCCGAACAAGGACACCGACCGCACGACGGTGACGCTGGGGCGGGACGACGAGTTCGGCTTCTGGCCCGCCGGGAGCATGGAGATCGGCGTCGAGGACGCGGGCTTCCTCCCGCCGAAGGGCGCCGTGGTGATCGGCCGCGCGGACTATGCCTACGCCTACGAAGACATCTGGGAGGATCAGCCCATCACCGTCCCCGACGGCCCCGGCGGCACGACGACGCTCACGGTGGACCTGCTGGACCTGGTCAAGCCGCTCGACGAGCCGCACTACGAGGGCGAGCAGGTGGTGATGATGCTGCCGCTCTGCCGGACCGTCCGCCACACCAGCGACGACCCCGTGGAGGCGGGCACGGGCTACCGCCTGCCGGCCGACACGGTGATGGTGATGAAACATGCCGAGCTGACGGAGGGCAACGGCTCCTACGAGCAGGTCGGCGAGCTGGTGGTGGACGGGGAGGCCGGCCCCTCGCTGGTCCACCCCGAGATGCTCCACTACGTCTGGCTGGCGGTGGGGCCGGGCGAGGCCGGCGCGCAGCCGTTCAGCGTGCTGAGCGACACCGAGCTGGTGCACGCCGACGCCGACGCCTACAAGTTCGTCGGCGGCTACACCGAGGCGGTCCTCGGCGGCAGCCTGCCCAACGGCGGCATCGGCGAGGCGTTCGGCGTCGGCGGCGATCGGCGGGCCGACAAGGACAAAGTCGGCCTCTTCCAGGGCGAGCTGGACGAGCTGCGCATCACCGCCCTGCCCCTGGCGCTGACGGCCGGCGACTGGACGGGCGAGAGCGCCACCGTCTGGACGTGGAGGTGGGAGGAGACCGACCCGTTCTTCGGCGAGACCTGGCCGCACATGGAGATCGAGCCGGGCGTGGACTTCACCATGACCGCCGAGGCACCCGTCCACCTGGAGGGCGGCTACTTCCTCGCCCAGGGCCGGGCCTACAGCTACGAGAGCTACGACACCGCCACTCATCGGTTCCTGGACATCAAGAAGGTAGCGGCGGACCTGACGGCCCTGCCCGAGGAGCCCGCGGGCCTCTACGCCGGCCACGGCGAGCTGCGCCCGATCATCCCGGTCAACTGGCTCGCCACCACGACGCTGGCCGGTTCGATCACGGATACCGAGATACCGGTCAGCGACGCCAGCCAGTTCCCCGCGCAGGGCTACGCGCAGATCGGGCGGGACATCATCGCCTACGACGGGGTGGACCTGAGCGTGACGCCGCACCGGCTGACGCGCAGCGCGATCCTGCAGAAGACCTCGCTTGATTCCGACTGGACCTACAACCTGGCGTTCAACTTCCCGACGAGCGTCTCCCCCGAGCCTCGCAAGGAGCTCGACCCGCACTCGGCGGGCCAGCAGATCGTGCGCCACCTGCCCGTGCGGCACCTGGACCGCTACCGCTCGGGGGTCGAGCCGGCCCACCCGAACTACCCCTGGGACGTGCACACGAACTACGACGACGCGGACCTCGCCAAGGCGTCGATGCTCAGCTACGCGAAGAGCTGGAGCGCGTCGGTCGACCTGAGCATGGTCTGGTGGCGCCTGAAGGAGCCGCTGGAGGACAACCAGCGGGTCGCCGTGCTGGTGGGCATCAACGATCCGGGCACGGGCTGGGAGAACGTGCTGCCCCAGCCCCATCCGGACGCCACCGAGACGTGGCTCTACGGCGTGGTCCAGGACGGCACGGAGCAGGTGATCTGGATCGACGAGGCGGCCGGCCAGTACATCGCCATCGACGCGCAGGGCGGGGCGTTCTGGTTCGGACAGGAGCCGGCCGAGGACGTAGAGGTCCGCTTCTACTTCGACCTCGGCTTCACGCATCCCTACGCGGTGGCGCTCGATACGAACACCGGCCTCACCGAGGGCTGGGAGCGTATGATCGAGGTGGACGAGGTCGGCATCCAGGCGACGCCGCAGTCCAGCACCTTCCAGTGATCGGGACGGCGAGGGAATGACTTCGAAACGAACCGAAACGCGCCGCGCGGGCTTCACGCTGGTGGAGCTTCTGGTGGCGATCACGCTGGTGCTGATCTTCGGGGCGATGGCGGCGGCGCTGATGCGCCAGGGCACGGCGATGTGGCGCTCCGGCCACCGGCGCAGCTACGCCTACGATACGGCCGCGGCCGTCTTCCAGCAGCTCGATCGCGACCTGGGCGCCGCCCGCAGCCAGTTCTGGACGACCGACGTCGAGTCCTACGACCCGCGCGTGCAGTTCCACGTGGACC
>CAYSWA010000026.1:5484-29306 GCA_964434535.1 uncultured candidatus Brocadiaceae bacterium
ACGCGCGGCCAGCAGCAGCGGCTCCGCTTCGTGCGCGCCATCCCCGAGGACACGCTGAACCCCCGCCTGCGCCAGGCCGGCGACGGGCTCAACAACGACAACGACTTCGCCGACACGAATGACGACGGGACGCTGGCCCCGCCCGACGGCCCGCGCGTCGACGAGGAGTACTACAACCAGAAGGACGACCCGCAGGACGACCTGGAGGATCACTCGGTGAGCCCGCCGGTGCCGGGGCCGGACGGGTACCTGGACTACAGCGACGGGCTGATCGACGAGGACCTGATGCCCCTGGAGGGCATGTGCGAGGTGGCCTACCTGATGGGCCTCGCCCCCGCCGACCAGCACACCCTCTACCGCGGCGTGCTGGCGCCGATCGGCGAGACCGTGCCCGTGCCGACCCAGAGCGGCTTCCGGCCCGAGGGCTGGAACGTGACGCTCTTCGAAGACGATTACCTGCAGCACGCCGCCGAGGTGCAGGCGAAGGCCGTGGCGCTGACCGAGAACGTGGTGCTCCACTTCGAGCTGCGGCTCTGGAGCCAGTACACCACCACCTGGGACGCCGCCGTGCCCTGGGGGCCGTGGAACGAGTCGTGGGAGCCCGAGCCATGCGGGCCGAAGTTCGACTGGAACAGCGACGGGGACATGCCCAATGTCTGGCAGGACAACATCTTCCCCCGGGCCCTGATGGCCGTGGTGGTGATCGAGCCGCCCGAGCGGCTCCGGGCGCCGGGGGGGATGCGCCTGCGGGAGGATATCGACGCCCACGACCTCCAGATACCCATCACGGGGACGCTGCCGGCCTACAACGCCCGGTGGCCCTACCTGCTGCTGCGCAACCCGGAGGGGGAGGAGTGGGTGCGTTTCCAGACCTTCGACGAGGCCGAGCAGCGGTTCTTGCTGAACCCGTTCGACCCGCTCGGCACGCGGGGGCGGCGCGGCACCTGGGCGCGCTCGCACCCGGCCGGCACGGAGGTGCTGCTCGGCTACACGCTCAGCTCGGTCTTCCACAACCCGACCGGCCGCGAGTTCTGGGGGGAGGCGCCGTAGATGGGGCTCAAGAGGCGCAGATGGCGGCGCGTCCTGACCGACCGGAGCGGGATGACCGTGCTGGAGGTGCTGCTGGCGCTGGCGATCTTCCTGATCGGCTCGGTCAGCATCATCGGGCTCTTCGCGGCGGCCAGCGTTCTGCACGCCGACGCGGTGGGCCGGCGCACGGCCGGCTTCGTCGCCCAGGAGCTGCTCGCCCAGGTGCAGACGATGCGGATGCGCGACGTCTACGCGAAGACAACGTTGGCGGAAGATGTGGGCGCGGGTGACACGGAAATCCAGGTAAACAGCGTGACGGCCACGATGGCCGAGCAGGCGGCGAACTTCGACGAGTGCCCGGTCGTCGCGTCCATCGCGCCGGTGCAGACGGGCCTGGCGGATCCGATTGCGCGCACCACGGGCCCGGTGCTGATCGGCAACGAATGGATCTGGTATCCGGCCCTGCAGTTGCCCAATACCCTCGGCAACGACCCGGCAGGCGAGCCCCTCCGCCGGCCCATGTGGGGCACGACGAGCCCCGACGCCGGCCATGCCGCAGATGATACCGTCCTCCAGCCGCGCACGTGGTACTACGTGGTGGACGACCAGGACCCGATCAACACGCCGCCGAACATGCCCTCCGACGGCGAGGGCTGGGACCCGCTGCCGGCCTCGGGCGTGGTCAGGATATGGGTCGCCGGCAATCCGATCCACGTCGGGGGCCTGATGCCGCCGCTCTATGACGGCGACTTCAGCGCGCCCGAGCAGGGCTACCTGGTGATCGACGAGGAGTGGTTCCGCTACGAGGCGACGGGCTTCGACCCGGACCGCATCCCCCCGTGGGGGCAGGGCTGGTTCCAGATCTCGCAGACCGACGGCGAGCCCGACCGGGGCTGGGGCGGCACGGAAGCGGTGGCCCATTCCTGCGGCTCGCCGGTGACCATCGCCCGCGAGCATCCCTACTACCCGGGCTTCTACTACACGGTGCAGTTCTACCCGGTCAACACGACCGGCCTCCAGGCGCAGGTGGTCGTCAGCGTCGGCTACCGCACCGGCGCGCTGTTCCGCGTCTGGACCTTCCGCAGCCTCTTCACGCCGACCATCTTCTGAGCCGGCCCCGGCCGGAGCCGACACCGGGGACTGTCCCCGACTTTTGGCGGCATCCGGCCCCGCCGGCGTGGTATCATCCCCGCATCCCCACCCATGCGCGGAGGGCGCACGTGAGCGTGCTGGTCACCGGCGGCGCGGGCTTCATCGGCAGCCACCTTGTCGACCGCCTGGCGGCCGCCGGCCGGCGCGTGCGGGTGCTGGACAACTTCGACCCGTTCTACCCGCCCGAGGTGAAGCGGGCCAACCTGGCCGGCGCGCTCGCCACGGGGAGCGTGGAGCTGATCGAGGGCGACGTGCGCGACGCGCGGCTCTGCCGCTCCGTGCTCGGGGGGGGCGAGGTGGAGGCCGTCGTGCACCTGGCCGCGCGTGCGGGCGTGCGGCCCTCCATCGAGGAGCCGGCCCTCTACGAGGAGGTCAACTGCGCCGGCACGCTGAACCTGCTGGAGGCGGCGCGGCGGGCGGGCGGGCTGCGGCGCTTCATCCTCGGCTCCAGCTCCTCGGTCTACGGCGCCGATGCCCCGGTGCCCTTCCGCGAGGCCGACGCGGCCGGCGAGCCCGTCTCGCCGTATGCGGCCACGAAGCGGGCGGCCGAGCTCTACGGGCACGTCTACCACCGCCTGCACGGGCTGCCGGTGCTCTGCCTGCGCCTGTTCACCGTCTACGGCCCCCGCCAGCGCCCGGACCTGGCCATCCACAAGTTCACCCGCCTGATCGAGGCGGGCGAACCGATACCCGTCTACGGCGACGGCACCAGCCGGCGCGACTACACCTACTGCGACGACGTGGTGGACGGCGTGATGGCCGCCCTGGGGCCGGCCGGCGACGGGCTCGGCTTCGAGATCATCAACCTGGGCCACTCCGAGCCGGTCGAGCTGCGGCGCCTGATCGAGATGCTGGAATGGGCCCTGGGGCGGGAGGCGCGCATCGAGCGGCTGCCCGACCAGCCCGGCGACGTGCCCGCCACCTGCGCCGACATCTCGAAAGCGCGCCGCCTGCTCGGCTATGAGCCGCGCGTGCCGATTGGACAGGGCATCGCCGCGTTCGTAGAATGGTTCAGGGCGCGGCAGGCCGGCGCGCAGGCGTGAGCCGGCCCCCCGCCCGCCGCTTCCCTCCTCTGAGCGATGCCCGACCATGCCGCACCAGAGCCCCAGGCAGTCCGTCTTCAGCGACGTGCCCTCCGTGGTGGAGGATGTGCGGCGCGGCCGGTTCGTCATCGTCGTCGACGACGAGTCGCGGGAGAGCGAGGGCGACTTCTGCCTCGCCGCCGAGCACGTCACGCCGGAGGCGATCACCTTCCTGATCAACGAGGTGCGGGGCTTCCTGTGCCTGGCGGTCGGGCCCGAGCTGGCCGCCCGGTTGGAGCTGCATCCGATGGTCGAGGAGAACCGCTCGGCCTTCGGCACGCCGTTCACCGTGACGGTCGACGCGCGCGACGGGATCACCACCGGCGTGAGCGCTGCCGACCGGGCGCAGACGATCCGCACGATGCTCGCCGACGACGCCCGCCCGGGGGACCTGGTGCGCCCCGGCCACGTGCTGCCCCTGCTGGCGCGGGCCGGCGGCACGCTGGTGCGCGCCGGCCACACCGAGGCGGCGGTGGACCTGGCCCGGCTGGCGGGCCGGAAGCCGGCCGCCGTCGTCTGCGAGGCGATGAACCCCGACGGCACGATGGCGCGCCTGCCCGAGCTGAGCCGGATGGCCGAGGCGCACGGGTTGCGCATCTGCTCCATCGCCGACCTGATCCGCCATCGCCACCAGTCGGAGTACCTGGTCGAGAAGCGCGTCTGCGTCCGCCTGCCCACCCGCTTCGGCCCCTTCACGCTCCACTACTACCGCTCCATGGTCGACGAGCGCGAGCACGTGGCCGTCTGCTGCGGCGAGATCGGCACGCCCGACGACGCGCCGGCGGAGCCGATCGACGAGCCGGTTCTGGTGCGCGTGCACGACGAGTGCTTCACCGGCGACCTGCTCCACTCGCTGCGCTGCGACTGCGGCGAGCAGCTCGAGGCGGCGCTGGAGATGATCCAGCGGGAGGGGCGGGGCCTGCTCCTCTACATGCGCCAGGAGGGGCGGGGGATCGGCCTGGAGAACAAGCTGCACGCCTACGTGCTCCAGGACGACGGGCTCGACACGGTCGAGGCGAACCGGCGGCTCGGCTTCCCGGCCGACAAGCGGGAGTACGGCGTCGGCGCGCAGATCCTGCGCCACCTCGGCGTGCGCAGGATGCGCCTGATCTCGAACAACCCGCGCAAGTTCCACGCCCTGGGCGGATACGGCCTGGAGGTGGTCGAACGCGTGCCGATCCAGGTGCCGCCCCGGGCCGAGAACCTGCGCTACCTGCGCACCAAGAAGGACAAGCTCGGCCACATGCTCGAGCTGCCCCCGGATGCGGACGCCGAGGAGGAGGAATGACCATGGGCGAGGGGCGTGGCGGCGTCGGGATGGCGGGATGGATGCGGCGCGTGCGGCTCGCGGCGTTGCTCGCGGTCGTGGTGCTGGTGCTGATCGTGCTGTTCCAGAACACAGAGCCGGCCACCTTCGACGTGCTGTTCTGGCGGCCCCAGGTGCCGCGGGCGCTGCTGGTGCTCGGCGCGTTCGGGGCGGGCGCCGTCGCCGGCATGCTCGCCCTGCACCTGCTGGGGCGCGGGCGGGACTGAGGCCGGGCGCTCACCCGACGGCGCCCGACGGCTCCCAGGGCTGCTCCGAAAGCCTGCCCCGGGCCACCGAGATGATCCCTTCCGGGTCGCCCTCGCCGGGGAACATGGCCACGCCGAAACGGCAGCGGATAAAGTCGATCACGCCGCGCTTGCCCAGGTTCAGGTTGTAGCCGGCCACGGCCGAGCCGATCCTCTCCACCGCGGCCTCGGCCTCCTCGGCCGAGGTCTCCGGCATGATCACCAGGAACTCGTCGCCCCCCACGCGCCCGACGACGTCGCCGGGGCGCGCGTTGGCCTCCACGAGCCGGGCCATCGCCTTCAGCACGATGTCGCCGACGGTGTGGCCGAACTCGTTGTTGACCCGCTCCAGGTTGACCAGGTCCGCGTAGATGACGGCCGCCGGCCGGCCCGCATCGACGGCGTGGCGCCGCTCGGCATCCAGCCGGGAGTGGAGGTACTGGAGGCTGCCCAGGCCCGTCGCCGGGTCCGTCATGCCCCCGGCCAGGCGCTCGGCGCGCTCGCGCGCGATGTCGTGGAGCACGAAGAACGCGTAGGCCGTCATCGCCAGCGACCAGAGCAGAACCACCGGCAGGAAGGAGCTGACGACCGAGAGCGTTCCGCCGGCCCGCCGCGAGAGGTAGATGCTGTGGAGCACGATGAGCACGCTGAGCAGCAGCGAGCCCCAGAACAACTTCCTGGCCTTGCCCTCGGCCTCGCGCGTAACTTCATCCAGAACGGCTTTCTCGTCCTCCTTCATGACTCAGACCACCCTTGCGAGAAGCGGCGCAGTTGCGCCCGCGACCCCCTCCCCCGGCCACGGTGGCCGGCGCACTGGAAACTACCCCCCCTTCCGCGCGCGTCCCTCAAACGGGGGCCTGGTCCCCCCCGGCCTCCCCCTCGGCGGGCCGCTCGCGCACGTCCTCAATCAGCCAGACCGCCTGCGCCGGGCCGCCCGCCGCTTCGTCGACCGTCACGGCCCGGCAGGCCAGCGTGCGCCGCTCGCCCTTCCCGGCCGGCGCGGTGCAGCGGAACCGGACGGGCTCGCCGCGCTCCAGCAGCGCCTCGACGCCCCTGCGGGCCTCGGGGCCCGCGAAGGGCGGCAGGTCGGTCAGCTTCGCCCGGCCGACCAGGTCTTCGGCCGACTCGTAGCCGTCCAGCATCTGGACGACGCGCCGGTTCGCGCCGGTGATCAGCCCTTCCCCGTCGGTCACCAGCACGCCGACGGGCATCTGCTCGAAGGCGGCGCAGATCGGCTCGGCGCGCCGGACCTGGCGCCGGGCCTCTCTCAGCTGCCTGCCCAGCTCGATCGAGCCGAGGGCGTAGGCCAGATGGTCGCCCACTTCCTGAAGCAGGCCCACCTCCTCGATGTCGAACGCGTCGGGCATGTCCGCGTAGACGTTGAGCGCGGCGAGCACCCGCCCCTCGAACCTGAGCGGCACGGAGGCCGAGGAGCGGTAGCCCCGCTGGAGTGCCTGCTCGCGCCAGGGCGCATACTCGGGGTCGGTCTCGATGTCGCGCATCACGGCCGGCTCGCCGGTGCGGATGGCCCGGCCGGTGGGGCCTTGCCCCGTGGGCGAGTCGTCCAGCGTCACCACGATCTGGTCCAGGTAGCCCTGCTCGAAGCCGGCCTGGGCGACCGGCTGCACGCGGGGGCTGCCTTCCTCGACCAGGCCGATCCAGGCCATGCGGTAGCCCCGCGTGGCCGTCAGGGACTCGCAGGCGCGCTGGAGCAGGCGATCGCCGTCCCGCTCGGTCACGATCAGGCTGTTGATGGTGCGAATGGCCCTGAGCAGGCGGTTCAGGTGCTGAAGGTACTGTCCCCGCCGCGCGGCGGGGCCGATGGTCGGCTCGTAGCTCACGCTCGGCTCCACCTCGCGCTTCAGCAGCACCAGCACGCAGGCCATCAGCAGCACGCCGAAGATCACGATGGCCGCCAGCCAGATGAGCGAGAGGGGCACCTCGGCCATGGCCAGCGGCGATGCGGGAAGGGCAGCCCTTGCGGAGGCGCTCAGGCTGACGGGGGTGAGAAAAGCCATGATGGTCCAGTCGCACAAGGTGGCAGCGCTCGCCCGCCGCGGCGGCATCTCCCCTCTGCCCGACAGTCTGCCCGCCGGGCGGGGCCGAATGCAAGCCCGAACGGGCCGACCGACAACGGGCGCGGCAGGCCGACTCCGGCGCCCGCGACGCCCCGCTGGAGGTCGTCGGGCGAGCGGCCGCGCGCCGTCTCCACCGCCTTCCGGAGCGCGGCACCGGCCTTCACAAGCTCCGGCCCACGAATATACGGAACAGGCCGGGGCGTGTCAATCAGCGGCCGCGACGAGGCAAACGCGCAGTGCGGAGCGGACGAGCTTCGCCACGGCCGTGTTGTCCACGTAGGGGCCTCGGTGGGGGTCGCAGCCGGCCACGTGGGCCGACAGGCGCGCCGCCCAGGCCCCTTTCGCGTAGAGCGGCACCAGCGAGTTGGTGTGCGAGCCGCTGTTCCACGCCATGCCCGGCAGGGCGCCCGCGCCGCGGCCCGGCAGCGGCTGATAGGCCCAGGGCACGTCGTCGGGGCCGGCCGGCTCGCGGGTCAGGTAGCCGGTTTCATGGTCAGAGGTGACGATCAGCAGCGTCTCGTGCCAGTTGCTGTCGGTCTCCACCCACTCGACGGCGGCCCGGACCGCCTCGGCGAAGTCGATCTGCTCCTCGACGGCGCGCCCGGACTGGCTGTCGTGGCTCGCCCAGTCGACCGCCCCGCCCTCGACCATCAGCAACAGGCCGTCGGGGTCCTCGCCCAGGACGTTCAGCGCCCCGCGCGTCATCTCGGCCAGGGTGGGGACCGTCTCGATGAACAGCACTTCGTAGGGCGGGGCGTGGGCGTCGCCGCTGCGGCGCTGCTGGAGCGTGCGCGCCACCTGCGCCACACCGAGGACGCGCCGGGGCGGCGCAGGATCGTCGGCGAGCGCCACGAAGGCGGCCCGCTCCTCGATCAGCATCCACGGCTCGCCGGCCGTCTCCAAAGCGCCGGCCTGGAGGGCGGCCCAGGTCGCCTCGCCGCCGATGTAGTTGAACGTGTTCGGCGCGTCGGCGGGCCGACCGTCGTCGTCGAACCACGGATGCCCGCAGCCCATGATGACGTCCGCCCCGCTCTGTTCGATCATCTCGCGCGCGATCTCGGCGTAGTTGTTCCGGTTCGGGTTGTGGGCGACGAAGCCGGCCGGCGTGGCGTGGCTGAGCTGGACGCTGGTGACCACGCCGGTGGCCATGCCGCGCCCCTCGGCGGTCTCGATCACGTTCGCCAGCGGCCGGCCGCCTGCGTCGAGTCCGATCGCGCCGCTGTAGGTCTTCACGCCGGTGGCCATGGCGGTGGCGGCGGCAGCGGAGTCGGTGTAGGGGGCCTTGACGTAGTCGAACTCGCGCCAGGCGGCGGCGGGGTCGTAGCCGTGCGGCTGCCAGTCGGGCTGCTCGCCCGTGCCCCGGTTGACCAGGGAGTCGGTCTTCATCGCCAGGCGCACGGGGAACTGCTCAAAGACCTCGCGCCCCCTCTGGCCATGGGTGTAGAGCCCGGCGGCGTCCACGTGGTTGTAGCCGCAGCCGTCGCTGATCATCACGATCACGTTCCTCGGCCGGGGCTCAGGGGCGGGGCGCGGCGCGATGGCGGCGCAGCCGGCGAGCGCCAGGCCGAGCGCCAGCGCCGCCAGGACCGTCAGCCTGCGGCGAAGTGGCTTCATCCTCTTCCTCCCGCATGGAGAACGGCCCCGGGACGCCGGACGCGTCCGGCGGGGCCGCTCGATTGTCGGCAGGTTATGTTACGCTTTCTTGAGGACGCAGACGGCGCCCGGCACCACCAGGCGGAGCAGGACGCTTTCGGAGACGCTGAACTCGTAGTCGGCGCCGGCCGGCCCGATGAAGCCGGCCGCCAGGTCCTGCCCCAGCGCGATGGTGGCGTACTGGCGCCCGGCGGCGAGGAGCACGCCCCCGTCGTCGATGGCGGGGGCCTTGGCGATGCCCTCGGTGATGAGCTGCCTGAGGTGCTCGATCTCCGTGGCGTTGCCCTGCTGGTATCGCCGGAAAAGCAGGTTGTAGCGCTCGGGCGCGAGCGCCAGCGCGTACGGCCCGTGGAAGCCGGCCGCATCCAGCTTCGTGACGGCGCCGATCAGGTCGTCGGCCGCCACGCCGGGCTCCGACCAGGACTTCAGCTTCACCGAGGCCGTGCCCCTGGCCGTCAGCAGGCCCTCCGTGCCGAGCTTCTTGGAGCCGTTGAAGATGACCTCGTCTTCCTGCTTCGCGCAGGCGACGGCGGCCGCCGCGGCCGGGCCCAGGTCGAGGGGCACGCCGTTCTGCTCGTAGGCGGCGATGTCGCGCGCCGGCAGGGCGAAGGTCTTGCGGATCAGCGCGGCGGGCACGACGGCGCTGGCGATGACCTCCACGTCCGCAGCCCCGCCGACCGGCGCGTCGGGCCCCGGGATGGCCTTGAAGCCGAGCCCGTAGGGCCCCTCGATGTGAAGCAGGCGGCGGGCGGTGAGCTGACCCTTGGCCGCGCCCACGACGGCGCCGTCTATGCGCTCCCAGACCTCGTCCCCAAACGGGGCGTCTCCCCTGTGCAGGAACTTCTCGCTCATGGTCTCTCCCTTCCCTCGCGTCAGTGCTCTGCGTTGCGGCCGGCTCAGTCCCTCAGGTCGCCGACGGTCGGCCTGGCGGGGCCGGCCTCGGCGGGCGGCTCTCCTGCGCCCCCCTCGGCGCGTGCGCCCAGTTCGGCCGCCATCTCGTTGACCTCCTCGGCGCCGGTGGCCAGGAACTCCGTCTCGTCGGGGGCGAGGATGTTGAGCAATCGCTGGAACTCGCCGACGTGCTCGCGCTCCTCGTTGGCGATGTCGTGCAGCACGGCTTTGGCCAGCTCGTGGTCGGTGGCGTCGGCCTGCGCCTCGTAGAGGTGAATGGCCTCCTCTTCGGCGGCGATGCTGAGTCGGATGGCCCGGATCAGCTCGCCCTTCGTCATCTTGCGCTCGGGCGCCATGCCGCTGAACGGATTGACGAACTCCGGCATCGGTGTTCCCCTTTCACAGTCTCAAGCGGTCTCTATCCCTCGATCGCCCGCATCATCTCGCGGCAGAAGGCCGTCAGGTCGCCCGGATGGCGGCTGGTGATCAGGTTGCCGTCGACGACGCGCCCCCCGGCCGCGCGGTCGGCCCGGCGGCGCCCCCGGCCGCCCGGGCCCTCATAGCCTTTGTAGCGCATCGGCCCCGCCTTGTCAATGCGGACCGGCCCGTTGCAGGAGCGGATGCCCCGTGGTATCAAAGGGCGCGCCGGCACGATAACGAGCCCGAGCTCGAGGACGACCAGATGCCGCCCAACATCCTGTTCTTCTTCACCGATCAGCAGCGCTGGGACACCGTCGGCGCCTACGGGCAGCCGCTGCCGGTGAGCCCCCACCTGGACCGCATGGCCGGCGAGGGGGTGCTGCTGCGCAACGCCTTCACCTGCCAGCCGGTCTGCGGGCCGGCCCGCTCGTGCCTTCAGACGGGCAAGTACGCCACCGAGACGGGCTGCTTCCGCAACGACATCGCCCTGCCGCTCGACGAGCGGACGCTGGCCCACTGGCTCTCGGCGCTCGGCTACGAGGTCGGCTACGTGGGCAAGTGGCACCTGGCCTCCAGCGGCGAGGCGGCCAACTACCGCACCCGCCCGGTGCCGCCGCTTCGGCGCGGCGGCTACGACGACTTCTGGGTCGCCTCGGACGCGCTCGAACACACCTCGCACGCCTACGACGGGCACATGTTCGACGCGGAGGGCAACCGCCGCCGGTTCCCCGAGGGGCGCTACCGCGCCGGCTGCGTGACCGACTTCGCCGTGGAGTTCCTGCGCACCCGCCGGGGCGGGCGGCCGTTCTTCCTGTTCGTCTCCTACATCGAGCCGCACCACCAGAACGACCACAACCGCTACGAGGGGCCTGAGGACTCGGCCGAGCGGTTCGCCGACTTCGCGCCGCCCGGCGACCTGGCCGGCACCGCGGGCGACTGGCGCGAGAACTACCCTGACTACCTCGGCTGCTGCCACGCCCTGGACCGCAGCCTCGGCCGGCTGCGGGCCGAACTGCGGGAGCTGGGCCTGGCCGACGAGACGCTCGTCGTCTACACCAGCGACCACGGCTCGCACTTCCGCACGCGCAACGGCGAGTACAAACGCTCCTGCCACGACGGCTGCATCCGCGTGCCGATGGTCGCCTGCGGGCCGGGCTGGCGCGGCGGGCGCGAGGTGCGGGAGCTGGTGAGCCTGATCGACCTGCCGCCGACGATCCTCACGGCGGCCGGCGCGGGCGAGGTCCCGCCGTCGGTGCGCGGACGGCCGCTCCAGCAACTGCTGGACGGGGCGGAGGACTGGCCCCAGGAGGTCTTCCTCCAGATCAGCGAGAGCCAGGTGGGCCGCGCCGTGCGCACCGCCCGGTGGAAATACAGCGTGCGAGCGGCGGGGCTCAGCGGGGTGGAGGTGCCCGACAGCGACCTCTACGTGGAGGAGTTCCTCTACGACCTGGAGGCCGACCCGCACGAGAAGAGCAACCTTGTCAGCGACCCGGCGTTCGGTGAGGTGCGCTCCGAGCTGCGCCGAACGCTCCTGCGGCGCATGGCCGAGGCCGGCGAGCGCGAGCCACGGATAGAACCGAAGGAAGGAGGGGGAGGATGAGACTGGGGGGACCTGTTTTCGAGGACTGCTCGGACCCGTACGCCTGGGTGGCGGCGCTGAAGAACCGCGGCTACACGGCCGCCGTCTGCCCCCTGGAGGACGCGAGCGATCCGGACCGGGTGGCCGCCTTCCGCAAGGCGGCCCGGGACATGGACGTCGTGATCGCCGAGGTCGGCGCCTGGAGCAATCCCCTGAGCCCGAACAAGGTCGAGCGGCAGAAGGCGCTGGACCTCTGCCGCGACCGGCTCGCCCTGGCGGAGATGATCGGCGCGCGCTGTTGCGTCAACATCGCCGGCTCGGTCGGCGAGACGTGGGACGGGCCCTGCCCGGCCGACCTCACTGCCGAGACCTTCGACCTGATCGTCCAGACCGTGCGCGGCATCATCGACCAGGTGCAGCCCTCCCGCACCTTCTACACGCTGGAGACGATGCCCTGGATGTATCCCGACTCGCCCGACAGCTACCTGCGGCTGATCGAGGCGGTCGACCGCGAGCAGTTCGCCGTGCACCTGGACGTGGTGAACATGGTGAACTGCCCGACGCGCTACTTCCGCAACGCCGAGTTCGTGCGGGAGTGCTTCGCGAAGCTCGGGCCCCACGTGAAGAGCTGCCACGCCAAGGACGTGCGCCTGGAGGAGGGCTTCCCCCTGCACCTGAAGGAGGTGCGCCCCGGCCTGGGCGAGCTCGACTACGGGGCGTTGCTGAGCGAGGTGGAGAAGCTCGGGCTCGACACGCCGGTGCTGCTGGAGCACCTGCCCAGCGACGAGGAATACCACCTGGCGGCCGCCTACCTCTACAAGGTGGCCAGCGAGCTGGGGATGACGATCAAGTAGTCAGACCGGGCGCCGGCCCTCGAGCAGCTCGCGGATCGCCTCGGCCACCTTGCGGTCCGTGATGTCCCGCACCACGCCCTGGAGCGAGGGCTCCTCGCCGTTCTGGCGGCCGGTGGCCACCATGGTCAGCTCCGCCCAGAAGCGGCCGCCGCCCTTGCGCAGCATGGGCAGCTGCATGCGAACGGGGCCGTTCTGCTCGGCCGCTTTGCGGGTCAGCTCGGCCAGCACGGCGCGGCCCTCCTCGTCGGCCAGCTCCGAGAGGGCCTTGCCCCTGAGGTCGGCCTCGCTGTAGCCGGCGGTGGCGCGCGCGGCCGGGCTGCACCAGGTGATGCTGCCCTCCAGGTCGGCGGTGAAGAACATCTCGGGGATGGCGGCGGCGATCGCCGGCAGGCCGTCTTCGCCCTCGGGCAGCTCGATCGGCTCGGGGGCGCCCCCGAAGTAGAAGTGCTCGACGCGGCTGACCGAGCTGGTGCCGCCCTCGGCCACCGGCGTGCTCCAGTAGGTGAGCGGCGAGCCCTCGGCGTCCCGGGCCGGGCGGGCCTCCACGGCGGCGCCGCTGCCGTGGGCCTCCCTGAGCTCCTCGGCGAGCTGCCGGCCGTCCTCCAGGTGGGCGGCCATCAGCTCCAGGTAGCCGCGCTCGAGCAGTTCGTCCTTGCCGGCGCCGAACGTCTCGGCGGCCGTCCTGTTGAGCCAGGTGACGCGCCCTTCGCCGTCGAGGACGACCACGCCGCAGGCGAGGCGGTCGACCCCCTCGTCGAGCACGACGGCGAGGCGGCCGGCTTCGCTCCAGAGCTCCTGCTCGGCCTGCTCCAGCTCCTGCACGCCCATCAGCGTGACCACGAGGTGAGTCCCGTCGCCGGCGGCGAAGCAGGAGGTGCGCATCTCGGCGGCGAAGGTGCTGCCGTCGGCCTGCTGGAGGACGATCCGCTCGCCGGAGCGGCCCTCCTCGACGGCGCCCTGGAGGGCCTCGCGGAGGGTCTGCTGCTCCTGGGGCGGCACCAGGCTCTCGATCGGCTGGCCGATCAGCTCGTCCTCGGTCTGGTCGAGCATGGTGCAGAGGCCCTGGTTGACGTAGAGGAAGCGGCCGTCGGTGCCGACCATGGCGAGGCCGACGTTCGCCTTGTCGACCAGGCTGCGGTAGAGGGCGTGGGGCTCGCGCCTGCCCGCGCCCTCGCCGTCGGGCATGACGGCGGCGACGGCGCTGCCGACGCGCCCGCGGCCGCCGGCCACGGGCCACGCGCGCACGTGCAGGGGCGCCTCGAGGCCCTCGACGTGGACTTCGCCTTCGGCGGCCTCGCCCTTCTCGAGGACGCGTATCACGGGGCAGGACTCGGGGGGCTCCTCCTGGCCGTAGAAGACGCTGCTGTAGGAGCGGCCGACCAGTTCGTCCTCGCCGCGCCGCAGCCTCTTCATGGCCGCCTGGTTGGCCTCGCAGACGGTCAGGTCGGCGCTGACGTGCAGCAGGCCGATGCCGAGGGCGTCGAGCGCTGCCGGCCAGCGGCTGCCGTCGGCGCCCTTCTCGGCCTCCTCGTGGCAGACGGCGGCGTCACGCCGGGCCCACTGGGCCAGCACCAGGGGTATGGCGCTGGCGAAGTGCCGCTCTTTGACCAGGTGATAGTCGGCCCCGGCCTCGAATATCTCGACCGCCGTCTCGGGCAGCCACTTCTCGGTCAGGCAGAGCACCATCAGCGAGGGGCGCTTGATCTTGAGGATGTGGATCAGGCCGGCGGCGGCGTCGGGCGCGGTGTCCCAGTCCAGCACGGCGGCGTCGAAGTGCACCGTGCCGCTCATCGTGTCGGAGGTGGACATGCCGTAGTCGACGGCGGCGACCTCGGCGTGCTTGATGGTGCCTTCGATGGCCCGGGCGATCGCCGCGCGGTCGCTTTCGATGTTCTCGATCAGCATCACGCGCAGGTAGCGGTCCAGGTCGATCTTCTCTTCCTCGGGGCGCACGGCCGGCCGGGGGGGCGGCTCCTTGGCGGGCGGTGCCTTGGCGGCGGCCCGCTTCTTGGCCTCGATGGGCGCGACGGTGGCCTTGGCGCCCTTGCCTTCGGCGGCCCGCCGCTTCTCGGCCCCCTCGACGCGGTTCAGGGCGTCCTGGGCGCGGGGGTAGCCCATCTTGAGCGCCCTCTCCAGGGCGATGTGGGCCACGTCGAGGTTGTCCACCTTGTAGAGGCAGACGCCGAGCCCGAACCAGGCGCGGGCGTCGCTGGGGTCGGTCTCTGTCGCCTGAAGATACACCTCGACCGCTTCCTGGTAGTTGCGCTCCTTGACCAGCTCGCCGGCTTTGCGCAGGAGGTAGGTTGCTTTCGCCATCGGTTTCCCCTTCGGCCGGGAGGGGCCGGGGGCTCCCGCCTGTCAGGGCGGCCCCGCCGCTGTCTCCCCCTCCGTAAGTGTCACCGCTGCCACGGCTTGCATCGCTCCTGCCGGTTCTACGCGATGCCGCTGCCTGTTGTCAAGGCTGGCCCGGCGGAAGGGCTCGAGGCGGGCGGAAATCCCTTTCTTCCCGCTGAAGCCTTCCGCTAAAATGGACACGATGCACTGCCGCGTTCGCGCGGGCCCGCCCTTGAACCTGTTAGGGCGCGCAAAACCGATGCCAGTGAGGATCGAGACACCGTGGACACGCCGGAGCAGGTCCAGAGATACGGCAAGTGCCTGATCGAACGGGAGATAGGGCGAGGCGCCCGCTCCGTCGTCTACCTCGCCTGGCACGAGGGGCTCCATATCCCCGTCGCCGTCAAGGTCATGCGTAAGGAGAACGGCGAGGACGAGGAGCACTTCAGCGAGCGCTTCATGCGCGAGGCCCGCATCGCCGCCCAACTGGCCCACCCCAACATCGTGCGCGTCTACGACTGCGGCGAGACGGAGGACTCCTTCTACCTGGTGCTGGAGTACATCGAGGGCGAGAGCTGCCGCGACCGCATGGCCCGCGGCGTCGGCTTCGACTGGCACTCCGCCACCCGCATCATGCGCCAGGTCGCCGACGGGCTGAACCACGCCAGCAAGAAGGGCATCATCCATCGGGACCTGAAGCCCGAGAACATCATGATCGACAAGGAAGGCCAGGTCCGCATCGCCGACCTCGGCCTCGCCAAGGAGGTCGGCGTGGTGCTTGCCTCTGCCACGGCCGAGGGCGACGTGCTCGGCACGCCCTACTACATGAGCCCCGAGCAGGTGCGCCAGCCCGGCGACGTGGACTTCCGCTCCGACATCTACTCCCTCGGCGCCACCTTCTACCACATGGCCACCGGCCAGGTCCCCTTCGAGGCGCCCACGCCGTTCGAGATCATGACCATGCACCTCAACAGCCCGCTGAGCCCTCCGCAGGAGCACGAGCCCGGCCTGCCCGAGCCTCTCTGCGAGATCATCGTGCGCTGCATGGCCAAGGAACCCCAGAACCGCTACCAGAGCTACGGCGACCTGATCCGTGACATGGACGCCCTGCTCAGCAGCGTCGAGCCGGCCGGCGACCGCATCGAGGCGCCCCTCCAGGAGGCCCTGGAGGAGACCACCTTCGAGATCGGCGAGCCGCAAGAGGCGGCGGCAGTGGCCGAGGAGCCGCCCGAGGAGCGCACCCCGCCGCCGACGCGTGTGCGCCAGGCGCCCCCCCCCGACGCCGCGCCGGAGGCGGCCGCGCCGCGCCCGCTCACCGCGCGCGAGGTGCCCGTCGGCCTGCGCAGCGCGCTGGCCAAGGCCGCCGGCACGCTCGCCGTGCTGGCCTACGCCTTCCTCGGCATCGGCATCTACCACGTCGTGCCGGGGGTGGCGCCGGCGATGGTCGTCCTGGCCGCCTTCCTGGCGCTCGGGATCGCCGCCGGCTACATGGCCCTGCGCGGCGCGGCGGCCGGCGGCGAACCGCTCAGCGAGGAGCTGAGCACCGCCCTGGGCTGGGCCTGCGAACGGCTGGACCTGCCCGTGCCGCGCATCAGGGCCACTGGCCGCCGGGACGGCCGCTGCCAGGCATACAGCTTCTTCACCCGCAAAGCCACCCTCTACGTGCCCGGCGCCTGGCTGGCGCAGGTCGGGCTCGACGGGGCCGAGCTGCGGGCCTTCGTGGCCCACGGCCTGGCGGGCGTCTACAACGGCGACGCGGACCTGCGCACCATCCTGGCGCTGCCGCTCGGCGTGCTGGACGGCCTGGCCCGCGCCGTGCGAGCGCTCCTCTGGCCGGTGGCCTCGCTCGGCCTTCGCGCGCGGGCGAGCGTGGCGCGCATCGCCGCCGGGCTCGGCCTGGTGGCCGTCTGTGCCGCGGTGGCCCTGCTGTTCCGTTTCGACTGGCGCGCGGGGCTGGTCGGCCTGGTCGCCGCCATCCTGTTGCTGGCGGTCAGCAGCTTCCAGCGCCACAGCGTCGAGGCGGCGGACGCCTTCGCCGTCCAGGCATTGCAGGATCGGTCGGCCGTCGCCTCGATGGTTGCGATTGCCGGCCTCAGCGGGATGGAACGCTACCAGCTCCTGCGCGACGGCGTGAGCAGTTCGGTCGCGGAGCGATGGGCGGACGAGCTTCCCCCGCCACAGGGCCGGGGCGAGCTGGTGGAGGCGATCTGCGCCCGCTACAGCGAGGCGCCCTACGTGCCCGACCTGCTCGGGATGGCCTTCGGGCTGTTCTCGACCCGGCCGCCGACGGCGGAGCGGCTCAACCACCTATCCGATCTGCCGCAGGGCGGGGGGCTGACGGCCGGCGTCCTGGAGTTCATCGGGCGGCTTTACGCCGGCCTGCTCGGCGTCTCGCGCGGCGTGCCGGCCAACCTGCTGGACCTCGGCGCCGTGCGGGCGTACGCCTTCAAGGGCCTCGTCGCCGGCCTGCTGGCCACCGGCGGGATCGTCTTCCTGTTCCTGCGCGGCCAGGGCAGCTACGCGGCCTTCCTTGTCGTCCTGATCGCTCTCGGCGCTGCGCTCGGGCTGCTGGCGGCCTACCGCGCGTGCAGCTACGGCCTCTGCGCGGGGCGGCTCGGCTGGGCGCTGATCGTCTCCGCCGTCACGTTCTGCCTGACGGTGACGCTCGGGCTCTGCCTGGCCGCGTCGGCGCCGATGGCCGACCTGGCCCTCCATCTGCCGGTCGCCGTGGTGCTGGTCGTGGCCGCCGCCGCGCTCAGCTCGGTCCTTTACGTGCGGCTCGGCCCGAAGCTCGGCCTCCGGTTGCGCCGCGGGCCGGCCGATGCAGCCGCCACGGCCCACACGCTGGTGCGCCACGCCGAGCGGCGCCGCTCGCTGCTGGAGGCACGCAGCAAGAAGGCCGCTCGCCCGCCGAAGGGCGGGCCGAACGAGGGGGAGAAGGCCGGCTGAGGGCGGCTATCCCCGTGCCTCGGCGACCTGCCACGGGGCGCAGATCATGAAGAGAGTCGAACACGTCGGCACCGTCGTCGAACTCAGCGCCGAGTGCGCCCTCGTGCAGCTCGACCCGGAGCAGTGCAGCCGGTCGGGCTTCCAGTGCGCCTGCTCGGCGGCCGTGCGGCCCGCGCCGCGCACCGTGCGCGTGCCCCGCGGCAACCTGGAGGAAGGGGACGCGGTGGCCGTCTCCGCCCCCGCCTACGTGGAGCACGTGGGGATGGTGACGCTCTTCGTGCTGCCGCTGGTCTTCGCCGTCGCCGGGGCCGCCGTGGGCGTGGCCATGGAGGGCGAGGCAGGCGCACACGACATGACGCCGATCGTCGGCGGCGTGGTCGGGTTCCTCGCGGCGATCGGGGTGGCCTCGGTGGTGAACCGCGTGCTGTCGCGCCCCGGCGTCTTCGAGGTGCGCCGCATCCGTCAGGCCGGCGACTGACCGCCGCCTGTTGCGCCGAGCAGCCCGCCGATGATCATCTCGGTGGCCTCCTGCTCGGGCACGCCCCGCGCCATCAGCGTCTGGAGCTGCTTGGAGTCCACGCTGCCGATGGCGGCCTCATGCGTGACGTGCGCCAGGGGATGCTCGACCGAGACGACCGGCGTGGCGCGCGCCACGGCCTCGCCCCGCACGATCTCCTTGCAGTCGACGTGCCCGCGGGCGTGGGGGGCGCGGGCCACGAGCTCGTTGTATATGTCGGCCCTGGCCTCGTCCTGCACGGCCACGCGGCTCAGCAGCACGCCGGCGGCCCCCTCGCCCTCCAGGTGGGCCGTCTCGCGGATCTCGATGCGGTCGTCTCCCCGGCCGGCCACGCGGGCGACCATGCGCATGGAGCTGCGCTCGGCGCAGAGCACGCGGTAGTCGACCTCCATGGCGCCGACCCGCCCGCTGAGCAGCTCGAACTCGGTCTCGAAGCTCGCCCCGGCCTCCAGGCGCACCACCGCCCGGGGCACCACGACCACGCCGCCCTCGGCGCCATGCACGTGCCGCTCGAAGTAGCGGTAGTCGGCGCCGGGGGCGATGCGGATGCGCGCCTCCATCTCGTGGCGCACGTCCACCGCGTTGGGGAAGACGCAATGGGCCAGCATCTCCACGCGGCTCTCTGCGCCGGCCTCCACGTCGAGCACGATGCGCTGGAGGCCGCGCTCGGCCAGCACGCCGAAGCACATGTGCACCGGCCGGCCGATCACCGCCCCCTCGTCCAGCCGCACGGCGATGCGCACGCCGTCCTCGGTCTGCTCCGGCTCCGCGTGGAAGCCCGGCACCGTCGCCGCGCCGAGGACCTTGTTGCGATGGATCACCAGGTGGGCCACGTCGGAGTCGGTCAGGGCGCGGGCGTCCTGGCCCAGCTCTTCATACAGCGCGACCATCGCCTCGTAGTCGGTGCTCATCGGACCTCGTCGGCACGGATCGGGTCGTGGTGGGGGCAGGGGATGCAGCGGCTGGTGAAGTAGCGGCCGATCCGGGCGGCGGGCCCCTCCTCGATGGTGCGCCCGCAGCAGACCAGCGTGGCCGTGTCGGCGTGCTTCATCACCTCGGCGCTGTGGGTCACCAGCAACACGGTGGCCCGGCCGGCGCGCAGCGAGTCGAACAGCTCGAACATGTGGCCCAGCGCCTCCACGTCGATGCCCGAGTCGGGCTCGTCGGCGATCAGCAGGCGCGGCTCCATCACCACGATGGAGGCCAGCTCCACGCGCTTGCGCTCGCCGCCGCTGAGGCCCTCGTCGACGAAGCGGTCCAGGTAGAGGTCGGGCGCGAGGGCCACCTTGCGCAGCGCCTCCCGCAAGCTGGCCTCGTCCCCGCGCCGGGCGCCGGCCAGAAGGAACTGGCGCACGGTGAGCCCCTCGAAGCGGGCCGGCTCCTGCCAGGCCAGGCTCAGCCCGAGCCGCGCCCGCTCGTCCACCGGCACGCCGTCGAGCCGGCGGCCGGCGAAGACGATCTCGCCCCCCTGCGGGCTGTAACCCGGCAGGCCCATCAGCGCGTAGGCCAGCGTCGACTTGCCCGCGCCGTTCGGCCCGACCAGCGCATGTACTGTCCCCTCACGCACGCTCATCGAAAGGCCGCTGAGGATCGGCTGGCCGTCGAGCGCGAGGCGCAGGTCGCGGACTTCGAGCAGAGGCATGGGTTCTGGCGGGCTCCTTCCAGGCCGGGCCAGCATAGCGTACGGCCGGCGCGCACCGACCGCCTGCGCCTGCTCTTCGAGCGCACGCACGGGGCCGAGCAGGCCCGTCTTTACGCCCTCCGCGCCCGCAAGGGGGCTTGCGCGAGGACGGTTCATCTCATGGCCCGACGCCGAGGATCAGCAGGGGAACGGGAGGGTTGTTGCGGCCGTGGCGCATGACGTTGTAGACTTCGCCTTCGTAGTATGCGATGCCCGTGGACATCATCCGCCCCCCGTCAGGGTCGGAGATCATAGCCTTCACGGGCAGCACCTCGACGCCGACGTCTATCACTCCACCACTGTAGAAGAGCAGGTGCTTGACGAACAGATCGTATGCGACGAACGCGTACTTGCCGAACTGCACCTCCACGGCCACCCCATCCTTCACGAAATCGGTCTGCTTGTATGACCTTATAGGAGTTTGAACGCCGCGGCGCAGCAGAACCTCACGTTGCTCGTCCAGGGGGAGGTTGACGATGCGGTCCAGCGTCCCGCGATCCGTGGTCACGTAGTACTCGTACCGAACGCTCTCCCAGCCAACCGCCGAGAAGCCCTGGTCAAAGGCCGCGTTCAGTGCCTGTGGGCTGTAAAGCCGCTTGCCTGCCATCGTCTTCTCTTCGCTTACCTTCGTCTGACAGTCGGCGGCGTCGATTCCCGACACCACCGCCTCGATCTCCCGGTAAAGACCGGGTTGGTGCACCAGTAGGTGCTCCTCGCCGTTCAGATGGGAGTGACGCTCGATGATATCCATCGCAAGGTGTTCTCAGGAGTCTTCGCTGCCGTCGTCGCCAGACTCGGGTTCCGGCGCAAAGAGCGGAACAGCCACAGGACATCGTTCCTTCGCCCCGGGGTCGTAGACCGGCTTGTTCATCGGTCGCACCGGCAAGGTGCCGGCAGCAGCCTGCATGATGCGTTCCCTTGCCAGTTCCACGTATTCGGGCACCACCTCGGACCCGTGGCCTCTCCGTCCGTGGCGCAAGGCCGCCACAATGGTCGTGCCGGACCCAACAAACGGGTCGAGAACTGAGTCGTCTTCACGCGTCATGGACAGCACGAGACGCTCGACGAGAGCTACCGGAAACTGACACGGATGGGCCGTCTTCTCGACGTGGTTGCTCTTGACGTTCGGGATGTTCCAGACGTCGCCCGGGTTCTTGCCGAGGGGATTACAGGAAGGCTGCCCGGCCTTCGGACCCTTGTAGTGACGCTTGCCCGGGTACTTCTGCGGGATTCGCACTGGATCAAGGTCGAAGTAGTAATCGTCGGACTTCGTGAACCACATGATGGCCTCGTGCCGGCCCGAAAACCTGTTTCTGCAATGAAGCCCATGGCCGAAACGCCAGACAATGCGATTGCGCATACGCAGCCCCAACCCGCTGAAGACGGGGAACAGAATGGCGTCAAGGGGCACGATGGCACCGTTCTCCACGTAGTTTCCTACCTGCCAGCAGATACTCCCCTCGCTGCGAAGCACGCGCACACATTCGGAGATCACCGCCGTCTGCTGCTCCAGATAGTCATCGAGCTCGAGACGTTCCTCGTACTCCTTGCCGATGTTATACGGGGGAGAGGTGACCACAAGCTGCATCGCGTCGTCCGGTAGCGTGGCCAGGAAATCGAGACAGTCGCCGCGGTAAAGCGTGGCCTGGTTGTCCAGGGAGAACGCCTCGGCAATGGTCACAGGCTGGAACATGGCGGCTCCGTCCCACTCCAACGCGCGGCCCAACGTTTATCCAGACGTAGTGTAATGCCCGCGAGCGGAAAAACAAGGGCCAAGGCTTCCGTCGGGTCACACACTGGCAACTGGGGCACGTGGCAGCGCCTGGGCTTCGGGGGTCAGGCTCCGGCCGGGAGGTCGCAGGTCGGCCTTGCGGGGCCGGGGCGGGGCTGGTATAGTGAAGGCCGGAGCGAGGCAGGGGCCCCGCTCGGGGCGCGCGACCTCCGGGGGCTATGCGACGGTCGCCGCCGGCCGCTTCTGTCGGGGGTGCCATACGCCGACTGGCCGGTCCCGCGCCGGAAGTTCGCCATCTCGAAGAAGGGGGTTTCGTGATGAAGACGGGACTCTGTGTAGTGGTCGTTGCCGCATTCGGACTGCTGTTGACGGCGGCGCTGGTGGGCTGCGTCCACCACGAGGAGCATCCGACGGGCATGCAGGAGCATCCGGGCGAGCACCATGAGCATCCGGGCAGCACGCACGAGCAGGAGCACCCGACCGAGCAGGAGCACCCGACCGAGCAGGAGCACCCCAGCTCGGCGGCGCCGCGCTCGGACGCCTTCGCCCGCTACGAGGTCGGCACGGCCCTGGCCCTGGCCGAGCATCCGGAGCATCCGGCCGTGACCCCGCCGAAGCCGAAGCCGCTGACGATCGAGGAGGTGGCCGACGGCATCGAGGACTACATCCTCACCGATACGGCGTTGAAGGGCGGCTACTTCCTGTTCTATGACGCTGAGGACGAGCAGGTGCTGATGCTCAACCTCGACAACGTCCACCGGGAGCGGCTGGCCAAGACGGCCGAGCGCACTTTCTTCGCCTGCTCGGACTTCGTCACGCCCGAGGGCAAGGTCTACGACATGGACTTCTGGCTGCATCAGGACGAAGAGGGCGACCTGAAGGTCACCGAGATCATGGTGCACAAGGAGGCCGGCGTGCCGCGCTACACGTGGCATGAGGAGGACGGCGTCTGGAAACGGCGCCCCGTCGACTGAGCGGCGCCTGACCGCAGACCCGGAGGCAGAGATGACGAGCACGATGGCCGCCCGAGGGCGGCGGGGGGGACGTCTGCTGGTCTGCGCCCTGGCGTTCGGGCTGCTGCCCGGTGCCCTGAGCGCGGCAGAGCACCCCGAACATGCCGAACACGCGAAGGCGGCTGCTGCCGAGCGGCCGCGCGTCTTCCGGTTCACCTACTCGGCGCGGATGGACGTGCCGGCCGGCGCCGAGTCCGCGCGGCTCTACATGCCGCTGCCCCCGACCACGGCGCACCAGCGGATCGCCTCCCCCCAGATCCAGTGCAACGGCGCGTATGAGGTGGTCACCGACCCGAAGTTCGGCAACAGGCTGCTCGCCGCCACCGGCGAGCCGGGGAGGCCGCTGGAGGTGAGCGTCACGGCCGTCGTGGCGCGAAGCGCCTACCGGGTGCTGGAGCATCCGGGCTGGACGCCGCCGCCGCAGGAGGCCGGGGGCGTGCTGGATGCCTTCCTCGGCCCGAACCAGTTGATCCCGCTCGGGGGCAAGGTCGCCGCCGAGGCCCAGAAGGTGGTCGAGCCCGGCATGACCGACGAGCAGAAGGCGCGGGCCATGTACGACTACCTGGCCAGCACCATGTCCTACGACAAGAGCGTGCCCGGCTACGGCCGGGGCGACGCGGTGCGGGCCTGCGACGTGCGCAAGGGCAACTGCACCGACTTTCACTCGCTCTTCATCGGCATGGCCCGCAGCCAGGCCATCCCGGCCCGCTTCCACATCGGCTTCCCCCTGCCGCCGCACGAGAGCGCCGGCCAGGTGGGCGGCTACCACTGCTGGGCGGAGTTCCACCTGGACGGCGTCGGGTGGGTGCCGGTCGACGTCTCGGAGGCGGCCAGGGATCCGTCCCGCCACGAGGAGCTCTACGGCGGTCTGGACCAGCACCGCGTGCGCTTCACCACGGGCCGCGACATCCCGATCCCCGGCTCGGGCCTCGAACCGCAGAACTACGTCATCTACCCGATCGCCGTCGTCGACGGCGAGGTGCAGGACGAGGTGACGTGGCAGTTCCGCTTCGAGGGCGTCGGCGAGCACCGGACAGACATGCCCTGAGACCGATTCCCCTACCGCCCGTGCTCGGGGAACCAGTGGCGGGTGCGCAGGCATATCTTGACGAGCATGAGCATGACGGGCACCTCGATCAGCACGCCGACCACGGTGGCCAGCGCGGCGCCCGACTGGAGGCCGAAGAGCATCACCGAGGAGGCGATGGCGACCTCGAAGTGGTTGCTGGCCCCGATCATGGCCGAATGGACCGGCGTCCTCGTAGTCGAGCTTTGGCAACTCAGGCAGGCCGTACTCAGAGCATTAA
>CAYSWA010000027.1:0-28719 GCA_964434535.1 uncultured candidatus Brocadiaceae bacterium
AAACCGAACGCTCATAGGATAGTACACAGACAGGCACTTTTTCACCGGGCTGCTATGGGGCGCGGAGACAGTGATGAGCCGTCGCAAGAAAGTGGACCACATCAGGCCGTTCGCGGACCTTCCCCGCTGAAGCGGGGCCCGGCCGTCTCTACTTGCGCGCAAAACGGAACTCGAGCCCATCCCGTCGGGCAGCGTCCCGCCAACCGCCGCAAAGCTCGTGGACCGCTGCCCAAACCGGGGCGGGCCGGTCGAGATCGGCCATGGACAGCCTGCCGGGCGGGGTCTGCTCGACGTGGAAATCCAGCAGTTCCGGATGCTGCAGCAGGAACTCGCGCCGCACCATGACCCGACCGGCCTCCTCGAAGTAAATGCCTGCGAGACGGGGGGCACGGGCGAAGTCCCATGAAAGCTGTATCGAAAGCTCCGCCGTTTCCTGATCCGTCGACGAGAAGGGGAGCAGCAGGACTATGAGATCTCTGTCCGTCGCACGCGCTTGAGCCAGCAAGAACTCCCCGTCGATGCCGTCGGCCAACCCGATTGCCAGCACCGACGGCAATGAATCCCAGTCCTCCTGGACTACGGGCACCCGCCGAGGGCTGGCAGGGCGCTCTTCCCGTGGGCGTGCCCTCTCAACGTCGAGCAGCCGTCCCACCGCCAGTTCCATCCGGTCCGGGTGCGTCACGGGTATTGCATGCTCGGCGGGGTCAACTCCCTCCGCCAGAAGCGAGGGACAGTCCCCGTGATCATCCGCGATGAATACCGTCCTTCCGGCTCGTTCTGGCGCCAGAACCAGGAACGCCTCGTAGCGAACGGGGCCGGTCCGACCGACTGTGTCTACGACGAAGACGGGCACAGTATCCATAAGCCGATGAACCATGCTTTTCCATGTCTTCTCGCTGGACGTGCGCATCAGGTCCAGTCTAAGCATCTGACCCAGGGGGCCCATACGCTCCGGATCGAGCAACGCCACCACGCGCAGTGGACCGGCCATCAGGTGCAAACGCAAGAAAAGGTCGCGGGCCCTGGCGCTGGATGCAGCGAGGAACAGAACAGAGGGCGGCAGGGCAAGCCTTAGCGCGGGCGCCAGCGCGGCCGAGAGCATTGCCGCGAGAATGCCTGAGGGGATGGCCACCCCCATGACCACGAGCCCGACCAGGAGCGCGAGGACGGCAGGAACGGCCAGAAGCACCGGAAGCTGTCCGGTGAAAGAAGCGAGGTAGAGCATCTCCCTGATCCGCTCAGTCCCTATGCCCCCAAGAAGGTCGCGCGTATACCACCAGCTACGGGCGATCGGCACGAGCATTAGAACTGCCAGGGCCCAGCCGACCCAGTTGATCGCGGGATGACTCATCGCCCTTCGGACTGCGAGAATGGTGGAACAGCGGGCTCACGCCCCTTCAACCCAGCCCCAGCAGCCGGCGCCACCACGAGCCACGCGCCGTGTGCCGGGATGTCTTTCCGCCGGCCAGCGACTGAGGGAAGTCATCAGGGGGGCCTCCGTAGAGGGGCTCAAGCTCGGCCAGGGCGTGCATCCGTTCGTCGTCGGCCGCTATCCCGAAATCGGCTTCCTGCAGCAGCCGGCCGTTCTCGCGGGCATCGGCTGACAGCGCTTTGCCCGCCTTCAAGAGCGCGCGCAAAGCTTCAGTCCTGTATATCTGAGAGTAATGTTGATCGCTGTAAAGCGCCATCTTCGGTCGTTCCTGGAAGGTACGCAGGACTCGGGTCAGCGCCATCACCGCCATCGCGCCCCACACACGCGTCCCGCCGGGCAATACCCATAGGAAATCGCCATGAACGTGGTCGAGAAGCGACTCCAGATCGATGGGGCCGGCCTCCGCGGTGTCGAAGTCCACGACTATGACACCGAGCGACTCGGCAAGGGACTCGGCTCGAGGATCTCTCGGCGGCCCTTGCCAGGGCCATATGATCTCGGTGAGTTCGATCTGCACAAACTTGCCCAACCGCGGTGCCCGGAGGGCCTCGCGGAGTTCAGCAAGGCCTTGTAGTGTGCGGCCATGCGACGGCAGACGGAAGTTCATGAAGCCTTCAATCTGGTCTTGAGCGGCCTCATCCGAAACGGCACTGACTTCGCCTCGGAGCAGGCGGGCACACACGGCTTCCGAAACTCCGAAATCATTGCCGAGCCGTTCCACGCAGTTGCGCCATTCCTGCGGATGGTTGCGTATGACCAGTTGGGCCAGGCTCTCTCCCGGCAAGGGCTTCGGCACACGCAATTCGGGAGGGAAGCCGCCCTGGATTACCGACAGCGTTGCCCGCTCCATCCGGATATCCTCTTTCACATACTGAGCGTTATGGTGAGCCGTCCGAGGAGGCGTGCACACGGTAGATGCGCAGGCCGGCGAGGCGCGCCAGGCGGGGGATGTTGCGGACGGCCTGGCGGTCGTATTCCTTGATCTCATCCGGCAGGTCATCCCACGGGACCAGGTAGGGGTTGCGTCGGTTCTGCTGGTCGCGCTCCGGACCATGCCGCCAGCCCGCCAGGCGCCGCTCGGCGTTCCAGCGGGCATGCTCCATGCTCGCCATCAGCTCCACTTCGGGAGGGGTGAACTCCTCCACCGGCTCACGGCCCGGCTGCGGGGGCAACATGCAGCAACCCACGGCGCGCAGCTTCACCGGGATGTGGTCGGCCTGGAAGCGATTCGATTCCCTCATCTGTTCGTCCAGCTCGTCCCACGGCCGCAGCGAGGGATCGTCATCGGGATACGTTCCCTCACGTCTGCGATTAGCGACGTAGTGCTCGTGCACCGCCCTGGCCAGCCTATCAAGCTCCCCGCCGAGCAGCGCCTCGCGGCCGCAACTGCGTCCCACGGCGCCGAAGGCATGCAGCCGGCGGCTCGGGCCCTGCCCCTCGGCCCCGAGCAGCGAGGCGAGGCCCCCCTGGCTCGACATGCGCACCAGCACGGGGACGTCCGTCCCGCTCAGCGTGTCCACCACGCCCAGGGCGCAGGAGAGGGCGCGGGAATCGTCGTCGAAACAGACGACCACGGTGGTGATCAGGTCTTCGCCGCCGACCCAGGCCGGCAACCGATCCGCGAAATCCCTCGCCTCCACGTCGGCCTCGATGAACCGCACCTCGCATACTTGATCCAGGTTGGGATAGCGTTGCCGCAGGCTGCCCTCACGCTTGCCGGCCTCCCGGTCGATGACGGTGATCTTCAGGGGCCTGCGGTTGGCAAAGTGCGCCGTCCGGGCGGCCTGAAGCAGCGCGCTCTCTCCCATCTGGCCCAGGCCGAGGATGACCAGGTGGGCCCGGCGCGGGTCGTCGGGGCCCGACAGGTCCCGCTCCAGGGCGTGCTCCAGCCACAGCAGACGGGCTGCGTTCTCGTAGACGTTGAACATGCGCATCTCCAGGGCCTCAAAGGCGTTCATCACCAGCCTGTGTTGCCTTAGCAGGTTGCACAGGCGCAGGTCCGTCATGTGGACGAAACACTCCAGCGGCAGCTCCCTGTCGGGGTGCCGCCCGCCGGTCAATGCCTGCAGGCTCGTGCCGATCTCCAGGTTCGTGCCGTCATCGCCGCAGACCGCGATGAGGCGCCGTGCGCGATGCGCTCCCACCGAGGCGAGGAGCGCCGGATCGTCCGCCCTGCCCGGGCGTACGAAGGCGCCGAGCTCCTCGCAGGCCGCGATGTCGTCGTTGCCCTCGTCGCTCTCGACGGCCGCTACGCGCTCGCCCGCGTCCCGGAAGTCCCGCACCAACTGCATGCCGCGCTCCCCGAGGCCGCAGACGACCGTGTGCCCCTTCCACCGCCGCACGCAGAGCGCCCGGAACTCGTCCCGGAAGAGCAGCGCCAGCGTCTGCACCACGGCCCAGGCCGGCACCACCGGTGCCAGGAAGCGCGCGGCCTCAAGCTGCCACGGCACGGTGCCGACGACGGCCCCGGACTCGAGCACGAAGAGCTGGACCGCAAGGTAGAGCAGCGTGGACGACGGCAGCGGCTCACCCCGCGCGGCCATGTGCTGACGGAACCCCACGTAGCCGAGCGCGACCACCAGTGCCGCCAGTGCGCACATCGCGACCCACGGCCAGTAGGCCCACCTGAAGGACCGTCCCGGTCTCTGGCGTCTCGCACCTGTGCGGGTTGGCAGGCTCTGCGACATGCGCTTCCCCTTCAAGCGCCGGCCGTGCTGCGGATCATCTCACGATCTTCAGGCCGGCTTCCTTCATGACGTCGGGCCAGTCGCGCACTGCCTTGCGGTCGTAGTCCTTGATGTTCTCGGGCAGGTCCGCCCAGGCGCACAGGTAAGGGCTGGTCTTCTTCTCCTTGTCTCGCTTCGGCCCGTACTGCCAGCCCGCGCGCAGACGCTCGGCGACCCATCGACCGTGCTCCATCTCCGCCATTCTCTCCACTTCGCGGGCCTTGAACTCGCCGATGCCCTTGCCCCGTGCACGCTTGGGGCGCACCTGGTAGCCTTCGGTGGCCAGGATTCGCCGCGCGTAGCGGACCTGCTGCCGATTCGCTTCCTTGTAGCCCTCATCCAGCGGCTCCCAGGGCTTCAGGGCCGGATCGGCAGAGGCTATCTTGTCCTCCCTGTACTTCTCATGCACCGTCCGGGCCGCGCTCTCCAGTACGTCGGGCTCGTCGAACGGCTTCTGGGGTTCGGCCGGCGGCTGCACGAAGGCACGCAGCGACATGGGATCGGCCGGCAGCCAGACCAGTGCGCCCCGTCGCCACTCGTCCTGCTCCTCCTTCATGTCCACCGCGACGCGGCCGCTGGACTGGATGATGCCCACCGTGGCGCCGAGCGCCAGCGCAAGCCGGTACTCGAACCCCGCGATGGTGCCGCCGTTGATGCCCAGCACGTTCACGTCCTCGGGCGCGACCTCTTGACAGAAGAGGTCGATCCAGCCCTGAATCGGCTCCAGTGCGGTGAACGGGACTTCGTCCTCGGTGGCGCCCGGCCGCAGTTCCTCGGGCAGTGGCACCGGTTCGCGGATGTCGTAGCGCGTATCGAGGGGGGCATCTGCGGGCAGGCGATCGCGATCGGGCAGGTAGCTGACCTTTCGGACGGCGCCTCCGACGCTCAGCCCGCCGATCACGCCGCAGATGCCGGCCGTGGTGCCCCCGCTGATGATGGTGCCCTCGAAGCCAGCGAAAGCCCTCATGACCAGCGTGCCGTACTCGGCCATCTGGTCCTGCACGCTCTCGTCGGTGCCGCCGGCCACGACGACGACCGGCTCGTCCATGCGCACATGGCGTTTGGTGGCAAGGTCAACACACAGCGCGTCCCGGGCGGTATCGGCCGTCCCCCGGGCTTCCGCCGCCTCTGTCTCGGCCGCGCTTTCCGCGAGCTGCTGCGCCGCCTTCCTCAGCTTCACGGCCCTGGCCAGCAGCAGGAAGCGCCGCAGCCACTCGCACCAGCGCAGCCACCGGCACAGGTGTTCTCTCTCATCTTCTCGTGCTCCTTCCGGGAGCTTCCCCAGCGCGCCCTGCGCAGCGTCTCGCAGTTTCTCCACGTCCTTGAGCGCGCGCTCGACCTTGCGCGGAGTCCGGCTGTGGTGCACTGCCTTGGCGAAGGCGGACAGGCTCTCGTAGGGCCGGTCGAGCATCAGCTCGAAGATGCCCATGTCGTAGTAGGCGTAAGGCACGTAAACGCCGATGGAGGCGCGCTCGCGGCAGGTCCCGATCGCGGCCTCGAGGCCCGGCCGCAGCAGACGCAGGGCGCTGATGTCTCTGCCGCCGCACAGACAGCATTCCAGGTAGCACCGCAGGGCGCGGGGCTCCGCCGGGGCCTCCTCGAAGGCCCGGGCATAGTGCTCGCGCGCCTTCTCGCAGGCTCCTCCCAGGCAACTGTCCATGCGTTCGCAGTAGGTGTCGCCCAGGTAGCAGTGGGCGTCCACGTGCCCGGGGGCGATGGTGACGGCGTCTTCTAAGTGGCCCCGCCCGGCCTGGTTCTTCCTGATGCTCTCGGCCAGCCCGATCTCGCACAGCATGTCCGCCATGGCCTTCGCCGTATGCGGGCTCAGCAGGCTGCGGACCCGCGTCCAGTCTTCCCCTGCCACGGCCTTCCGAAGCTGTTGGGGCATGGACCAACCGGCGCCGCTACTCGCCGTCACCCCAAGATCGCGCAGCATCCCGGGTATCCCTTCCTGGACGTGCTCCTGCAGGGCTTCCACGACGGCGTCCCAATCCTCCTTCGCCCGGGCCAGGCGCGCTATCTTCATGGCGACGTTCCGGCGGCCCGCGCCGTCGGTCTGCGGCAGCACGGCCCGCCAGCGCGAGATCTCGGCGTCTATCTCGTCCGGTTCGAGGTAGGCAGCGTAGTTCAGGTTGTAGGTGTCCACGCGGTCGACTGCCTCCTGCAGCTCGCCGTCGGCCTCCTCCATCAGCGCGGCCATGCGGTGAAGCTGGCGCCGGAGGGCCTCGGGCGCGTCGAACTCGCTCTTGTAGACCCGATCGTGGGTGATCGCGGCCCAGGCGTGCTGCAGCAGCGTGCGCACCTGTATCTCCGCCTTGCGGTTGCCTATGTAGTCCGCCACCTGCTGCCAGCTCCTCAGGGCCGGGCGAACTGATGTGTCCAGGCTCTCTTCCAGGACTTCGGCCAGCAGCCGCTCCTCGGGGGACATGCTGTCCTCGCCCGGCAAGCTGATGCTCGTGAGTGTCGACCAGGGCATCTGCACCACCAGGTGGTCGGAGAGGTAGCCGAACTCGCCCACGGCCAGCCGCGACCGGATGTCCGGGCTGTTGGCCTCGTCGATCTTGAAGTGAGCGCGGATGAACTCGCAGATGCGGTCCACCTCCTGCTGCGTCTGAGCGATCACCCGCGCCCCGCACAGGTCGGTGAACTGGGTCACGGGGTCGTCCAGGCCCTTGCCCTTGCGGCTGATCTTCTCGACGAAGCTGGCCGTGGACTTCGCGCGCGCCTCGACGAAGCCCATCACGCCGCACTCCTCGCAGGCCCTCTCCAGGATGGCGCGCAGGGCTCCTGCATACACTTCGTAGCGGGGCCGCTCGGACCCCGGTGCCCCGGCCGCTCCGGTCCCGTCGTACTTGTCCACCTGCTCTTCGATCTTCTCTTCCAATGTCTGTTTCTTCGCCATATCTCCCCTCCCCTTGCACGCTCGTTCACGCCGCCGGCAGGCGTGCCGAGCATATTTCTTCCATGCCGGCCAGACAAGGCACGGCTCTGCGAGACAGAGACCTTGCTCCTTCCCGACGCGCTGCTGGGTGCCGCCCTACACCACGCCGAAGCGGGAATACGCCTCCTGCGGGTCGAGCGGCTCGATGCCGTCGGGCATCGGCTTGCCGAACCGCTCGCAGAGCGCGGAGACGAGGGCGTCCAGCGTGCCGTCCGGCTGCGCTTGTCCTTCGGCGCGCAGTTGCTGCAGGAACTCCAGCGTGGCCTCGTCCGCCACGTGGTAGAGCACACCCGCCGCCACGAGGAGCACCTCCGGCACGCGGATGGCCTCCCGGGGCGTCTGGAACAGCATCTCCAGGCAGAGGGCGCGCAGGCGTTCCGCCCCGTAGCGCGGTTCAAGGGCGGCTGCTGCCTTCGGTGCATCGGGGATGGCGCCGCCGCCGCAAGCCAGCACGTAGAGCCCTTTGCTGAACAGGTCGTCGTAGAGCTGCTCCAGTTCAGGGCGCAGCTCGGGACGCTCATCGTCGCTCATGTCCTTGACTCGTTCATCCATAGTTACTCCTCATCTCCCCTCAGCCTATCGAGGAAGTCCCCACGGCCAAAGGGTCGCCACGATCACTCACCTCCGTCGTCCTCCCACGGCTCGCCGCGCCAGGCGGCGGCGACGGCGCGGAACAGCTACGCCGGCCCGTCGCAGGGCTTCTCCGGCGTGGCAGACTCGATGCAGGCACGGATCTCTGCCATCGCCGCCCTCCGACTGTCGCCCGGCGCGATGCCGTTCTGCTCGCATACCTCCTCGAACTCCCGGTCGAACTGCCGCGCCCTTCGCAGCGCCGTCGGCGCGTGCCAGTCGAAGACCGTCTGCACGTAGCCGCCCGGCCGAGGCGTGACCGACTCGGCCACGAACCAGTCTCCCACGATCGTCAGGCTGCCGCTCAGGGCCCGACACGACGTCGCTATCTGGAGCCTGTCGTCCGGCATGGACTCAACGAACTCGAGCAGCGTCGCCAGACGGGTCGAGGTCACGCAGGGGCCCTTCGCGCTGACGTCCAGCGTGGGGTCTATGATCAGGCGGCAGCCTGCCCGTCGGGCGTGCCGCTCCAGCGCCTGCCGCTCCAGCCTCTGCAAGTGGTGGTAGTGGTCGCTACGGACCCGATTCCCGTCGCGCTTCTGCCAGACGGGGTCGCTCACGTGGCGGTCGGGCAGGCAGAAGCTGGAGAAGGCGCCCTTCTGGCGCAGCTTCCCGTAGTGCCCCATCTCGACCACGCGGTCGGCGTACTGGGCCATCCAGTCCGTGCGCTCTTCGGGCCAGTAGGCGACCTTGACCATGTCTTCGGGCGGGGCCGGGCGGGGCAGCACCAGCGCCTCCAGGTTGGCCGCAGCGAGCCGCTCGGGAAGGTCCGAGAGATCCGGCTCCACCACGATGGCTTGCAGTTGCGCGATCATCTCGCCGGGCAGTTCCGTCCCGGCCACCACCACGGGCAGGATGGGGATACTGCGGGCCATCGCGTAGCCGATCTCCTGGTGCACCCAGGGTCTTCTGCGGGCCGTCTCGGTGACGAGCGGCATGAACAGGTGGGCGTGTGTGATCAGAGACTTGATGGCGTCGGTAAAGGGCATCCCCACGTCGATGCTCCAGTCGCAGAGCACGGTCAGGCCCGTCTCCTCCAGGACCTCGACCAGGCGCTCGACCAGGCCCCGGTCCTCGTGCGAGTAGCTGACGAAGATGCGGAATGTGCGGCTTGCGCGCGGCACCTGCCGTGCCTCCTCCCGATGAAGGGACGGCCGGACACTATTGTCCATCCTGGAGAGCCCCCGTCAAGCCCGTTCATGTGAGGGCGTGGCGAGGGGGGCGGACACCGGCCTTTGGGGGGCCTGCTTTGCGCTTGGGCTCGCCCTTCCGCTACCTTTGTCAGTAGCGGATGCTGCGGAGCGATGACCATGAGGGGAACGAACCAGATGAAGCCATCACGTCGAGTCGGCATCCTGGCGGCAGCGACCGGTGCCGCCGTGCTCGCGGCGTCCCTCCTCGGCGCGGGCGCCGGCGATGACGCGCTGAGGCGGACCGGCGCGTTCACGACGCCCGCCGGCGAGTTCGAGCTGCGCCTGAAGATCAAGCAGGTCGAGACGGGCAGGTACGGCTACCCCTCCACGCGCTGCGACTACGGCGTTTACCGGAACGGGTCCTTCCTGCACCCGCGCTCGCTGGAAGGCGGCACGCTCATCGGCTGCCGCTTCATCGGTCCTGATGATGTGCGCATCGAGCCGGTCGGTGCCGGCCCCGACGCGGTGGGATGGATGCTCGGCGTCGGCGGCATCTGCGGGAACACGTTCTCGTGGAAATGGACCCTCATCCGGCCGGTGAAGCGGCTCTCGGAATGGGAGTACGAGGTGGAGACCTTCCTCTCAGCGGAAGTCCCGGTCGTGCGCCGGCGGCCGGAGCACTTCGAGGTCTGGTCGCAGTACCAGGAATGGGGCCGCACCGGCACGGCGGCCAGCTTCTACGTGCCCGAGCTGCGGACCGTCTCCCGCGACGTGGACGAGAGCTATGCCATCCGCAGGGCGCAGTTGCCGGCCGACCTCGACGCCTGGCCGGAGCTGGAGTATCCGTCCATGATCGGCTTCTTCGTGGCCGGGGCGACGCAACTGAACCCGGAGTTGATGGTGGCCGCCGCCAGGCGCCGCGCCGAGGACGAGCCGCGCCACTGGGCGGCGCAGGAGCTATCGACCGATCGGAGGGAGATCGCCGCCCTGATAGCGAAGGTCCACCGGGCGAAGGAGCTGAAGGAAGAGCTACGCGGCTTCACGCTTCACTGGGACGAGCGCTACGAGTGAGCGCCCGGATGGGCCGGCCTCTTCGCGCAGCTTCTGCGGCCCGGGCCTTGATCAGGCCATCGCATCGAGCTGCTCCAGCACGCGGGCGATCGGCGGGTCCAGGTGCATGGCCCGCCGCCTCATGCCCCGCAGCACCTCGCGGCAGCGGAGCAGGTGCTGCCCGCGATGCGGCGCGCTCGCGACGCCGGCGAGCTTAATGAGCGGCCTCGACGCGGCGGCGAAGGTGCTGGCAGAAGCCGGCGAGCCGCTGAACTGCAAGGCCATCGTCGAGCGCGCTTCGCGCGAGGCCAGGTAGCGGTCGGCATCGACCTGGTCCTTCAGGCTGTGCTGCTGGACCTCGCCCACGTCGCCCTTGGCCTGGCGCGGCCCCTGCGCGTTCTTCTCTATGGTGTCCTTCACGTCGTCGGCCATCGGAGTGTCTCCGTTGATTGCGCGGGCGAATCGCCAAACAAAAAGGCCCGCCGATGCGAGGGTGCGCTCGCACCAGCGGCCCTTGAATGGCTCAGCAGCCCGGCGGGGATCAGCCGCCAGCCTGTCGCCCGGTTTCTTTCCTACCTTAATCGTATCCGCTCTGCTCCGTGTCGCAAGACCTTCCTTCCCGAATCCCGGCTGGCTGTAAGCCCCGGCTTCCAAAACGCAGACTTGGGCCTACGCAGTCTCGGCAGATGATGTGAGGCGACGGATCTCGTGCAGTTCGGTGATCAGGCCATCGATCCGAGCGTCAACATATCGGGCCAGCTCGGGCGGAACCTGTCCGTAGCCCCTCAGGTACCGGCTGGACGTCTCAATGAGAACTTCCCACAGGCCGGCGCACTGCGCCCGGGTCTCCGTGCGCGCCGAAACTGCTTCCGGCTCCAGGTCCAGGCGCCGCCTCATCTGGTCCATTATCCGGCGAAGGCGCGAAACGGACGAGGCGAGTTCGCCGCGCTGGGCGGAACTGAGGTCGTTCTCCTCGCGAAACATCATGCCCTCGCGCCGACGGCCCCGGGCCAGCTCGTCGAAGTCGCACACGACCCGGTCCAGCAGGCGCAGTGTGCTGCTGATCGCCCTACGGTGATTCGCGCTCACCTGCAGAGCCGGCTCACGCGCCATAGCCCTCTCCACTCCCTGCATCCTCTGCGCCGCCGCTGTGTCGATAGGCCACGATATGCACGTCTTCGACGGTCACCATGCCCTCAGTGACCATCTCATCAAGGGCGGGCAGGAACGCATCGATGCGCTCCGGCTTGTCGACGATCTCGACGACGATGGGCAGGTCCTGAGAAAGGCGCAGGACGCGCGCGGTATGCATCCGGCTGTCGGCGCCGAACCCCTCCAGCCCCCGCAGGACCGTGGCGCCCGCCATACCCGCCTCGCGTGCCTTGCGCACGATGGCTTCGAAGAGGGGCTTTCCATGCCAGTGGTCGCTCTCGCCGATGAACACACGCAAGAGCTTGCCTTTGCCTTCGATCTTCATGTTCTCGCTCCCTCTATGCGAACAGTAGGCGGACTGCTCCGCGTCCCATGACAACGGCGGCAAGCCCCAGAACTACGCTCGCGCCGACGTTCAGCGTCGCCCACCCATACTGATTCTCTGCCAGAAGCTCGGTCGTTTCGTATCCGAAGGTGGAGAAGGTGGTGAACGAGCCCAGCAGACCGACCAGAAGCAGCAGGCGCATATTGGGCGAGATGAGGCGGCCGTCGCCGACAAGGGCCATCGCGGCCCCGATCAGCAAGCACCCCAGGAGGTTGACCGCAAGGGTGCCGACGGGGAAGGATGTCGACCAGATGCGGTGCGCCAGGCCGGAGAGAAGGTAACGGGCAACCGCCCCGGCGAAACCGCCCAAGCCTATTGTGAGCAACTTGACCATGACGGGGCCCTACCTGAGTTTCCGGTGTCAGGTAGGAGTCATCAGCCAAGGCGGCGGTTCAGGGCAGACCCCATTGCCCGAGCTACATCGGAGCTACCTTCTATGCTACAGCTTCCGGATGACAACATCAAATCCCGGTCGCGCACGGCGCCCGGGCGAGCCAGCAGGGCCTGCGACGCGCTGCACGGGATGGCGCTGGCCAGGAGCCGCGCATTCGGCGGCCAGAGCGTGGGCAGCCAGGTGAGATGTCGCCCGCGGGCGGTCGGCTCGAGCTGGTTGAGCGCGTCCAACATCACCACGATGCGCGTGCGCTGCGCCGCCCGGCCCAGCAGCGAGGCGAAGGCGTCTTCCAGCTCTTCGGCCGCCGCGCCCTCCTCGACGGGGGGCTGCTCGCCGAGGAAGCCGGCCAGCTCCTCGATCCATCGGAACAGGAAGCCGTCCACGGACGCCGAGCGCGGGGTGACGCCCGCGAAATGGGCGAGCACCAGACCTGCGGCGCCCGTCCCCGCGCGCAGCTCCCGGTAGACGTGCGCCAGCAAGGCGCTCTTGCCCGACCCGGCGGGGCCGGTCGCACAGACGGCCCACGGCGCCTCGGCCTGGGACGGCGAACACGCGAAGTCCAGGAGCGCGGCTGTGATCTCGCGACGCCCCACGAAGTCGCGGGAGCTGAGCTCCACGAACTCCTCCAGAGTCTCCCGCTCCTCGTCCCGCCAGGTCAGCTCCTCCTGCTGCTCGGGCGGGGGGACCTCCGCCTCCAGGTCGGCCCACAGATGCTCCAGCACCATTCGGCCGAACTCATCCAGTCCGCTCACCTCCTGCTCGTCGGGGTCCCAGGCAGCCGAGTACGGGTGGACACGCCCGGGCATCCGGCCCTCGATGCGCTCCTTCAGCCCCTCCAGGCGAGCGGCGCGTTCCCGGACCTGCGGGTCGGGGGAGTGGGCGTCGCTGTACTGGGCGGCCAGCGCGGGCGGCATGCGGTCATACGGGAGGGGTCGCCGGAAGTAGAAATGGCTGCGGGCCCGCTGCTCGGGGTCGTCGAGCACGCCGAACTCGATCTCGAGCGCGGTTATGCTCTTGCCCCGGATGTCAGTCTGGAAGCCGGCTTCCTCCACGGCCCGTCTCATGCGGCCTTCGGGCGGCACCCAGCCGTAGCGGTCGCCCAGCAACGCGACCAGGAAGGGGCGGCAGCGTTCGATCTCGTCCAGGCAGACCTTGAGCACGAGCAGTTCCCTGGCGCTCTCGTCCGCCTCGGAGGTCGTCTCCACCCCCCAGCGCAGGTCAACGAACTCGAGGTGCCGGTATCGGCGCCGAAGGCGTTCTTCCAACTGCGGCAGCACGTGCTCGCGCAGCCAGTCCCGCTCGGCGTGCATGTCGCGGAACGTGCTGGTCACGAAGACCGGCCTCGTCTGCCAGCGTCCACCCTCACGCAACGCCCATCACCTCCCATAGTTCCGCCACCAGGTCACTGGAGGCGAAGCTGGCGAATATGCCAAGTATGGCCCGGGGTCGTCAGTGGCACAGGAACCTGCTCAGTTCCTGCAATCCCTGCTCCATGTTGCCCGGCGGACACTCCACGACCTCGCGACCATAGAGCAGCTCTAGCGGCAGGTCCCTTCGCTCACAACCGCTGAGCAGGGAGACGATCTTGCCGTCCGGCTTGCGCTTGTCCAGGATGGCGTGATGGAAGCTGCGCCATTCGTAATCCGCGTACGGTCGCTTGATGTTCTCCGCATTCGTGGCCACGGCGATCAGCAAGTCGGCTGTTTCCAGGGCGTTGTTCACGACCCGGTCCCAATCCGGATCGCGGATGCTCTCCCGGCTGTAGAACGGCCTTAGGCCCCTCCGCTCGAGGAACTGGTAGACCTGGGCAGCCAGCGCAACGTCCTCCCCGCCGAAGCTGATGAACACGTCGTACCGTTCCGGTGCCCCGGGCCTTCGGCGCCCTTCGATCGCCAGGTGCCGCTTGATGACGTTTCGCGTCACAGGGCAGAGCCTCAGCTTCGCGGGCTCGCCGTCGTACGACTCGTCATCGAACTCGGTACGCGCCGCGGCCGCGTGCCACTGGGGCCGGCACTCTTCGTCGACTATCCGAAGTACCTCCTCGCCGCTGCGGTCACGGCCCCCCACGAACAGGCGGTCGGGGTGGAACTCGGTGCAGCCGCGTTCAAGCTCTTCCTCCATCCTATCGACTTCGAAGAGCCCGACGGGACGGTTGATCAGCCGCCCGGCACAGACTTCGCCGTCGCACAACGTTACGTCGGGGCCGAGGTCGAGCTTGGCCACCCGGTCGACCTCGATGCCGAAGTCCTCGGCGGTAACGTTCAGGAAGCAATCGTCGATCATCTGAGGCGGCTCTCCGCCGATCTCGACAGTCAGCGAGTCCGGGCCGTAGAGCCATTTCAGCGGCACGGTTCGCTCCTCCAGACCATGGAAGTCCGTGCTGCGGAAGCGTTCGTGCCAGAACCGGCGCGCCACCGCGAACTCGGGCCGGTCGAAGGGCTTCCCCGCGTCCCACTTGAAGACGTAGCGAACCGCACGGGGGACGTCGAAGACGATCAGCTCCTCGCGCAGTTCGCGTTCCAGGGCAAAGAGCGGGTTCTGGAGCTCGTCCTGCGAATCGCATCCTCCGTTCGCGATGTTCCAGCCCACCGGGAAGACGTCCCGGTAGAAGAGGCAGTAGTACTCGCGCCTGCCGATCCGCAGCACGGGCAGCACGCCGCCGCTGGCGTAGCGGAAGCAGAAGTCGGGGTCGCTGAACCGGTAACTCTCGCCCTGCCCGGAGAGCAGGAACTCGTCGAGCTGCTTCTGGTAGTCCAGCGCCTTCTGTTGGGTCGGACCGATCATGCGCTGCACGGCGTACTTGCCATCCCGGTTCCATATCGCCGGCGTGTTCCTGTCGAAACGCACGGTCAGATCGGCTCCCCGCCCCCGTCGGCGGAGGCCGAAGTCGGTGAGCAGCACCTCGAGGAATCGGTTCTCGGCAGCGTGAAGAGGGCGAACGAACTGGGAAGACGTGAAGTCCATGGCGCACCTCCACGGGGCAACCGCGACCGGGCGTCGCCGTTGCCCGGGCGAAACGGGGTCCAAGGCGGGGGCAATATAACACCGGGAAAGCTACTGCGCAAACCTTGCGCAGGCGCGCGGCTCGGCCCCGGCGTTCCTCCAAGCGGGCGGCAAGCATTGCGCCCGGCCAAGGGTGACTTGCGTCAGTCCCTGCAATGGCTCAGAATGGGGCGCGCCCGCGGTGGATCAGGCGCGTTCTATCGGGAGGCCGGTGATGGCGGGGAAACCGTTCGGACTGGCGGTGAAGGCGTTCGTGACCGATCCGCAGGGCCGGTGGCTACTGATCCGGCGGGCGGCCAGCTCCAAATGGTACCCCGGGCAGTGGGACCTGCCGGGAGGCAAGGTGGACGCCGGAGAGGACTTCGCCGCGGCGCTGGTCCGGGAGATCGCCGAAGAGACCGGCCTGCAAGTCGAGCTGCAGGGGCTGGCCGGGGCCGACGAGTTCGAGATGCCCCACGTGCGCGTGATCCTGATCTACATGCGCGCCAGCACGCCGGGCGGCGAGGTCCGCGTCCGGAGCGGCGAGCACGAGGAAGCGAGGTGGGTCGAGCCGGCGAGGGTGGCGGAGGTCGACCTCTCGGAGCAGCTCCGGCCCTTTGTGCTGCTCTTTGCAGACTCCTTGCGGGGATGAGCTCGACTTCCTCGGACCGGACGCAGATGGGAGGTGGGACGATGGCTGCGGAGATGGGCAAGGTCTACTATGCCAGCCGGCGGGAATCGCCGACGTACGCCCTGTGCGCGAAGCTGCTGGAGCCCGAGGGGATCTCCTGCGTCCGGGCCCAACGCCCCGCGCAGCTGGTCGAGGATTGGCGCAAGGAGGGGGCCGCCACCTGCGCGGTGGTGATACTGGAGCTGGACGAGCTGGGCCTGACGGATGAGTCTGTCGTGTCGGCAGTCAAGGACTTCCAGGAGTTCGACAACGTGGAGGTCCTGGCCCTGGAGGCCGATCCAACCGTAGAGCGGATGTTGGAGGCGCTGAAGGCGGGGGCCTACGAGTACCGTGACACCGCGTGGCTGGAGGAGTCGCCAGAGGAATTCCGGCGCCTCGTGCGCGGCATCTGCATTGAGGAGCGCGCCGCCGAGGAATGGGCGAAGGCCATCCAGGATACCAAGGCGAGTGCCTTCGTGGGACGCAGCCCCGAGATCCTGCAGGCCGTGGCCCAGGCTGCGCGGGTCGTCCATGAGGACGCCGTCCTGTATGAAGGCGAAAGCGGCGCCGGCAAGTCCTTCCTGGCTCGCACGATCCACGAGGGCCTGGCGCCCGGCCGGGCCGAGCACTTCGTCCGTGTGGACTGCGGTGCGATGGCCGAGTCCCTCTTCGAATCCGAGCTCTTCGGTTGGGTGGAGGGAAGCTTCACCGGTGCCACAGAGACCCGTCCCGGGCTCTTCGAGCTCGCCAACGGGGGCGTGCTATTCCTGGATGAGATCGGCAACCTGGCCATCCCGCAGCAGCAGGCGCTGCTTCGCGTGCTGGAGACGGATCCGACGGAGGATATGCCTTACCGCAAGTGCTTCGTTCGCATCGGCCACCAGGAGGTAACCGTCGACACGAAGGTCGTCGCCGCCACCCATTACGATCTGAAGAAACTGATCCAGGAGGAGCGGTTCCTGGAAGCGTTGTACTTCCGCGTCTCCCGACACGTCGTTCACATCCCTCCCCTGCGAGAGCGGCCCGACGACATCCCCCACATCGCGCGCCGCCTGCTGCTGGCGGCGAGCAAACGCATGGGACGGCGCTTCCATAAGATCAGCACAGAGGCCATCCAGTGCCTCAAAGCCTATCCCTGGCCCGGCAACGTGCGCGAGCTGTCCAGCGTGATCGATGCGTCCGTGCGCGCCCACCGCGGGACCGTGATCGCTCCCGAGCATCTGCCGGCGCATGTCTCCGGGGCTCGCGGTGCCGCCGCCGGAACGGCCGTCTACGGCCAGAGCCTCGTCTACCTGAAGACGGGCGTGGCGAGGAGTGAGCTGGACAGGCTTGCCGCCGAGTTCCCAAAGGGCCACGTGCAGCTTCCCGGCGGCATGAGCGCCGGCTACAGCGAGGTGGTCCCTGGCGAGACGACGAACGTGACCCGCCTGGCGAAGCGTCTCAAGAGTCATCGCGGAACGATGGGCAAGCGCCTCCGCGAGGACGACGCCAGCAAGTAGGCCGTCCCTTCCCTTGCGCATGCCTTCGCCTGCTGAGCGTACGGCAGACGTACGCCCGTGGGCCCGCTTGTGCGTGCGGCGTACGGCTGTCCCTGCCGCCTTTCGTGCGGCTCCTTTTTCCCAACCCTCTACTGCGGAGAGCCTTACGGCTCTCGTGAACGCTCGCGGTCTGACGGGCGGCACAGCCCTTGCTATTCGACGTCCCCGGAAAGGGACTTCAGGCAGTGGGGGAAGCGAGTGGCGCACTTGTGGGCCAGGGTGGATCGGGAGTGGGCGGCCGTGTTGCTGGGAGGGGAGGACGCGCTGCTGACCGGCGACGATGCCCGGCCGGTGGTCCGCCCGAACGGCACGGACGAACGGGGGCCGGGACAGGTGAGGCTTACCCGTTCCAGCGGCGGGCAATGGGCGCTGCTCTGTGCGGGCGCGCGGGTGGCAGTCAACGGCGTGCCGCTGGAGCTCGGCCTGCGCGTGCTGCGCGAGCGCGACGAGATCCGGATCGGCCGGTCTTACCTCTTCTTCTCCGAGGAGGAGCAGGCCGGCGTCGTGAGCTTCCCCCGGGACCGGGAGAGGCTGCGCTGCGCGCGCTGCCGGCAGTGGATCGAGCCCGAGGACATGGCCGTGGCGTGTCCGGGCTGCGGGCTCTGGCATCACCAGGGCGACAAATACGCCTGCTGGATCTACGAGCCGACGTGCGCCGGGTGCGACCAGCCGACCTCGCTCGATGCGGGCCTGCGCTGGACGCCGGAAGACCTCTGAGGCGGAAGGGCACCATGGAGCGGGACTGCATCAGCCTGGCGGTGATCGGGGCCGGCGGGAACATAGGCTCACACATCGTGCCCCACCTGGCGCGCATGCCGGGAGTGGCGCGCCTGACGCTGGTGGACCCGGGCCGCTACGAGGCGAAGGACCTGCGGGGGCAGTCGCTCTGCGCGGCCGAGGTGGGCCGGCCGAAGGCGGAGGTCCAGGCGGAGGTCGCCCGGCGCATCAGTCCGGACATCGAGGCATGCGCGCTCGTGGCGCCCGTCCAGGACGTGCCCGCAGGGCGGCTGCGGTCCGACGCCCTGCTGACGGGGCTCGACTCGCGCAGGGCCCGCATGGCGGTCAACCAGGCCGCCTGGCGGCTTGGCGTGCCGTGGATAGACGCTGGCGTTGACGCGGGGAACATGCTGGCGCGGGTCAACGTCTACGTGCCGGACGCGGACGCGCCCTGCCTGGAGTGCGCCTGGGACCAGCGCGACTACGACGCCCTGGAGCAGGTCTATGCCTGCGACGACGGGCGCGAACCCCCGCCGACCGATGCGCCATCGCCCCTGGGCGCCCTCGCTGCCTCGCTGCAGGTCATCGCGCTGGGCGAACTGCTCGAAGGAAGGGGGACGCCGCCGGCGGGCGGGCAGCTCCTGCTGGCGGCCCGGGACGGCCGCCTGTTCCTGACCTTCTTCCGCCGCAATCGGAACTGCCGGTTCGACCATCAGACCTGGCGGATAGAGGCCATGGATCGCTCGCCTTCCGGCCTGACCCTGGACGAGGCGTTCGCGCTCGGACCTGGCGGCACCGACGAGGGAGTGGCACTCGCCGCCGAGGGCAGGGCCATCATCCGCGCGCTGACCTGTCCCGACTGCGGGCACAGGGCCGTCGTGCTCTGCATCGAGGGGCGTCTGTCGCCTCACCAGCGCACGTGTCCGCAATGCGGCGAGCCGACGGTCGCAGCGGGCGCGGACATGGTCCAGGCCCTGCGGAACGACGCTGTCTCCGCTGAGGAGGTCCAACTGACGATGGCAGATGCAGGCTTCCGACCGGGGGACCTCTTCGTCCTGCGTCAGGGCGACCGCGCAGAGCACTACCAGTTCCCACTCGACCACGAAGGCGAGGTCGGCCATGGATGATCCGGTGCTCAAGGCCTTTCTGGCGCGGCAGCGCGAGGACGCGGCGCACCTGGCCGCTCAGAGCGACAGGCTCGATCTCGTGCCCGTCGAGGGCCGGCCTCCGCAGCGCTACATTGCCTGTTTCCATGCCCGGGGGCTCATCCAGGACGAGCACGGACGCATCGCCGAGGCAGAGCGCTTCGACGTGGGCATCTGGCTGCCCGACGATTACCTGCGCCGGGCCGAGGTGACCAGAGTCCTGACGTACCTCGGTCCCCATCGGCGGCCCTGGCACCCCAATATCCGCCCGCCATTGATCTGCGCCCACCTGCGCCCGGCCACCCCGCTCGTGGAGCTGCTCTACGTGTGCCACGAGCTCTGGACGTGGAACCTGTTTGCGACTGGAGACGACGGCCTGAACCCCGCCGCATCGCAGTGGGCGCGCCGGCAATCCCCGGGGCGGTTTCCCGTGGACCGGCGACCGCTGAAGCGACGGGCACTGCACCTGGACGTAGATGTCCGCGAGGAGGCGCAGCAATGAACAGCGCGTTGCACGAGCAATGGGCTCCCCTGGTCGAACCGGCCCTGCGGGACGGTCTGCCCGGCCTGAAGCGCGTTCGGCCGGCGACGTGGAGTATAGCCCCCCGCCGCGGTAGGCCGCTCGGCGGCGGGGCGCGCGTCTGCGAGGACTGGCTGCTGATCGCCGCCCGCGTGCCGAAGGGCGCGCACGTAGACGCGTGGCGCCTGCTTGAGCTGAACGCCGCAGTGAGCGGAGGAGCGAAGTTCGTCCTCGACGGACGTGGCGGCGCCGGCCTGAGGGCAGAAGTGCCGCTGCTGCACGATGTTGATCTCGCCGAGCGGACCCGCCAGTGCTGCGACGGGCTCCTGGCCGCCGCCGCATTGCTGGGCGGCGGGGAGTGCAACGCGCCCGCTCCCGGCGAAGCCGACGGAAGCGTCGAGACCGTGGCTGCGCTGTGTGAGGAGGCCGGCTGGCCGGCCGAAGATCGTTCCGGCCGCCTCTCCGTGAAGCTGGCGGTGTCGGAGGCAGCGGGCCGAGCCACGCTGGACGTCGCTCCGGGCGGCGGGGTTCGGGCGATCACGCCCCTCGAGGTCGGCGATCCGGGGGGCTGGCCGCCCTCCTGCCGAACGGCCCTGGGACGGCTGGTGCTCGTTGCGGGACGGGTCGTCCGGATGGCGCGGCCGGCGTGGAGCAGCGAGGACGGCAAGCTCTGTTTCATGTTGTCGTTCGATTCGCCGCCGGCGGCGGCCGAGCTGGGGCACGCATTCTCAGCGCTCTCGGTCGCCCGCCGGTTATGTGCACGGGAGGCGGTCGCCTTGCGGGACGAGAAGGTCGCCGCCGCCTACCTGGGGGCGGGGAGCCCGCCTCCCCAACTGCAGAACGCTACTCAGCAGGGAAGGAGACAGGACGATGGGTAAGCCGGAGACGATCGCACTGCACGCGCAGGACGTGTCGGGCCAGAAGGTCGGGCACGCCAGGGCCGTGCCCGTGGACGCAACGGTGGGCGAGTTCATCCAGGAGATGCTGGGCCAGATGCGGCTGCCGGCCAACGACTCCGGCGGCCGGCCCCTGACCTACCACGCGCTGCTGGAAAGGGAAGGGCGCCACCTGCACGCCACCGAGAGCGTCGGCGACGCCCTTCAGCAGGACGACAGGGTGGTGCTTCAGCCGAACATAGACGCGGGATAGGCACGCCCCCGCAGAACGCCGGCCGGCACGCACGGCGCCGGCCACTGAGGAGGCTGCAGATGGCCGAAGAGCAGTACCGCTACGTCATCTCGTTGTTCAAGGACGAGGGTGCCGCTGTGGGCGACTGGGTCGTGGCACCCGACTTCGATCCCGCAAGGGAGTGGGCCTCCTGGGTGGGGGTGCGCAAGGGGCGCATCCCGCCGGGCCGGGGGGACGGCGCCGAGGTGACGCCCCTGTGGCACGAGAGCCAGGGGCCGCCCTTCCTGCGCGGCTTCCGGGTGACCGTGGCGGAGGACGGCCGCCGGGCCAGCGCGGACTTCCCCCTCTCCTACTTCACGCCGCTGGCCAGACAGGTCTCGGGGTTCGCCGTGGAGGAGGGGCTGCTCGAGGCGGGCGAGACCTTCCGCTTCACCATGTCCGCACAGAGGCTGACGCCGGAGGCGGAGCCGGCCGAGAGCGGTTCACGATTCCAGGTGGAGAGCTCCTCCCGGCCGCTGCCCGTCAGGCCCGGCGTGGACCTGGGGTCCCTGCTGGTCGCCTCCACGCCCCGGGGGACCATGGACGACCAGAACGCGCCTGTCCTTCTGAACGCTGACCTGTTGGACGAGACGGCGGAGATCGCCTCGAAGCACGCGCCCAACGAGACGGGCGGCGTGCTGATCGGGCATCTCTACCGGGACGCGGCGAGCCCGGAGGTCTACGCCGTGGTGACGGCCCAGGTGCCGGCGAGGCACACCCGCGGCGACCTGGCGAAGCTGACCTTCACCGCCCAGACCTGGACGGCGGTGCGGTCGGCCATGGACATCCGGGGCCGCGACGAGCTCATGCTCGGCTGGTGGCACAGCCACTGCTTCGCGGCCGAGACCTGCAAGGAGTGCGCACACCGACGGGACGGCACGTGCGCGGTGAGCATGGCCTTCATGTCGGCCGACGACCTGACGCTCCATCGCACCGTGTTCCCCCGCGCCTATCACGTGGCGCTCGTGGTGGCCGAGAGCCCCTGCGGCGGGCTGGAGCACTCGCTGTTCGGCTGGAGGGGCGGCGTCGTCGCCGCGAGGGGCTACCACCTGCTGGCCGGCGCGGGCCAGGCATCCATCACCACGGGAGCGAGCGACCATGCGGAACGATGAAGAGCTGTACATGCAGGAACTGCTGAGCTTCGGCGACGGGGCCCCCGGCACGCGGGACAAGCTCCGCATCCTGCAGGAACTCCGACAGCGGGCTGGCGAGGAGGCGCTCGGCGTGGACCTGCATCTGCTGGCCTGCCTGGAGAAGATGCACAGGGGGCTGGTGGAGGCCCGCGAGCGGCAGGGCGAGCTCAAGGCCGTGCTGGAGAAGCTCTCCGCCGACCCCTGGTACCCCGCCGTGTTCCTGGACGGCGTGGCCATGGAAGACGGGCCCCGGGCGCTGGTGGCGTGCAACGGTTCCCGGCGCGTCGTCGGCCTGGCCGAAGGGGTCGAGGCCGACTCCCTGAGCCCCGGAGACGAGGTGCTCCTGGGCCAGGGACAGAACGTGGTGATGATGCGCTCGCTCTACGGGCTGGAGCGCTTCGGCGAGACGGCCACCTTCGAGCGCCTCACGCCCGACGGCCGCCTGGTGCTGAAGTGGCGCGACGAGGACGTGGTCGTCGAGGCCGCGGCGGCACTGCGCGGGGCCGACCTGAGCCGGGGCGACCTGCTGCGATGGGACCGGTATGCCTGGATGGCCTTCGAGAAGCTGGAACGCCCGGACGGACGCCACCACTTCCTGGAGGAGACCCCCGACGTCGGCCCCGAGTCCGTGGGCGGCCAGGCCGAGGCCCTCGGGCGCCTGCTCGATGCATTGACCGCCGCACTCGTCGCACCCGACAAGGCGCGCAGCTACCGCCTCAAGCCGCAGAGGTCCATCCTTATGTGGGGACCTCCGGGCTGCGGCAAGACGCTGATGGCGCGCGTGGCCGCCGCCGAGGTGGCGAGGCTGAGCAAGCAGCAGTGCCGTTTCGCCGTCGTGAAGCCCGCCGAATGGGAGAACCCCTACGTGGGCGCCACGCAGCAGAACATCCGCAACTGCTTCGCCGCCCTGGCCGAGGCCGCCGAAGACGGCTTCGTCGTGCTGTTCATGGACGAGATAGAGGCGGTCGGCCGCATACGGGGCGGCCTCGGCACGCACCATTCGGACAAGTTCCTGGCCGCGCTGCTGGCCGAGCTGGACGGCTTCAGGCAGCGCAAGGGCGTCGCCGTCATCGCCGCCAGCAACCGCAAGGACCTCATCGACCCGGCGCTTCTGGAGAGGATCTCCGACATGGACCTCCACGTGGGCCGGCCGGACATGCGCGGCGCCCGCGCCATTCTGCATATCCACATGCCCGACGCCGTCCCCTACAGCCCAAACGGCAAGGCGGCTGAGGAGACGCGCCGGGAGATGATCGAGGCGGCCGTCTCCCGGCTCTACAGCCCCAACGCCGACAACGAGCTCTGCCTGCTGCGGTTCCGCGACAGCACGCAGCGGCGCGTGGCTGCCCGCGAGCTGGTCAGCGGCCGACTGCTGGAACAGGTGAGCACCGACGCCCGCCACCGCGCCTGCCTGCGCGACATAAGGACGGGCGAGGAGGGCGTCCGCCTCGAGGACATGGAGTCCGCCCTGGACTGCGCGATGGAGCGGCTCGCCTCCGCCCTCACCGTGCGCAACGTCCACGCCTACCTCACCCAACTGCCCCACGACGTGGACGTGGTGGCGGTGGAGCCGATCGAGCGCAAAGTGAAGCGGCCCCACCGTTACCTCAACCTCAGGCCCGCCGACGAGGAGGCTTGACGTGGGAGACCGGAAGAGACAGAAGCCCTCGGCCGCCCCCGAGGTGCTGCCCAAGCTCTGCGGGGCCGACATCGAGCTGGGCAACTTCGTCCTCGGCGTCGACGCCCCCGCCGGCACCTGTGGTCGGGCGGCCAGGGCGCTGCTCCGGCACATCCCCGGCGTGCCGTCGCGCCCCGCCGGCCAGAGCCGGCCCTGGAACGAGGAGGCGCTGGCCGGGTCCCGAAGCGCGGTTGCCTACGACCCCCAGGACCATGACCGGCGGTTCCTCCCCGCCAACGGCGGCTGCGCCTACATAGACCTGGACCACCTGGAACTCTGCCTGCCCGAAGTGCTCAGCGCCTATGACCACGTGGCGGCCTGGCATGCCATGCTGCGCATCGCCCGGCGGGCACAGCGCGAGGCCAATGGGGAGCTCCCCGACGGCCAGGCCATCCAGGTGCTGGTCAACAACAGTGACGGCCTGGGCAACAGTTACGGCAGCCACCTGGACTTCCTGATCACCCGGCGCTGCTTCGACAACATCTTCAGTCGCAAGCTCCACCACTTGCTGTTCCTGGCCACCTACTTGGCGAGTTGTGTGGTAACGACCGGCGCGGGCAAGGTCGGCAGCGAGAACGGGCGTACCTGGGTCCCCTTTCAGCTCTCCCAGCGGGCGGACTTCTTCGAGACCCTCACCGGGATCCAGACGACGTTCAACCGTCCCATCGTCAACAGCCGCGACGAGTGCCTCTGCGGATCCCGTTGGGGTCCGGCGCCGGGCTCGCCCGCCCGGCACATGGCCCGGCTGCACGTGATCTTCTTCGACAACACGCTCTGCCACGTCTCCAGCCTTCTCAAGGTGGGAGTCACGCAGATAGTGCTCGCCATGCTGGAGCGGGAACGCGTGCCCCGGCTCATCCTGGACGATCCCGTCGCCGCGCTGACGCAGTGGAGCCACGACCCGAAGCTTCAGGCCAGGGCCGCCCTGGTGTCGGGGGGAGCCTACACGGCGCTCGAGGTGCAGGAGGCGGTGCTGGAGGAAGCGGCGGCGTTCGTTGAGGCGGGCCACGCGGACGGGGTGGTCCCGCGGGCCCGCGACATCATCAAGTGCTGGGGCGAGACGCTCGATTGCCTGAGGCGGCGCGATCTGGCGGCTCTCGCCTCCCGGCTGGATTGGGCTCTCAAGCTCCATGCCATCCGGCGGGCCGTCGCCCGGAGGGGCATCTCCTGGGGCTCGTTCGAAGCCAAGCACCTCGACCAGGTCTACGGCAGCCTCGATCCGCATGAGGGCCTCTACTGGGCCCATGACCGCGCCGGGCTCGTCGAGAAGGTCGTCCCCGAGGCCCGCATCGAGGCGCTGACCGAACAGCCGCCCGAAGACACGCGGGCCTGGCTGCGGGCGCATCTGCTGCGCCGCATCGGCGCCGCGGCGGTCAAGCAGGTTGACTGGCACCGAATGCAGCTTGGCGCCGTGCGCTCCCGAGGGGGCCGCCACCGAGGCCACTGTGTGGTCACGATACCCATGGAGAACCCGCTCGGGCAGACCCGCCGGGAGTGCGAAGACGCGCTGGCCCGCGCGTCCGGTCTGAAAGACCTGATCGCAAGCCTGGACGGCGAGGTAGAGGGGCGTTCGACTCGGCACCAGCGGCAGACGGCCGGGAGCGCCGGGCCGAGCCAGCGCCTGCTGGCGGCACCCGAGCGGCCCTGGGTCGCGGGCACCGGTTCCAGCTCGCCGAGAGACGGCCACTCCAACAGCGATCTGCACTAACGAGGGCAGGACGATGCGTGAACGGATGAGAAGGCGCGAAGACGACCGGGACGACGACGACGGCCCTGACAGCGGCGCCGAAGGCGAACTCGAGTCGCTGCGAAGCGCCGGGGAGGGCTTCCTCGCGGCGGCCGACCAAGCCATCGACCGTGCTTTGTCCGCGAACAGCCGCGAGTTCTTGCTTGCCAGCCGGCAGCAAGGAGGCCAGTGACGCGTGGAACGCTTGTTCGGACTGGAGACGGAATACGCGCTGACCGTGCTCGACAGGCATGGACATGCGCTGGACCGCAGGGACTGGGCCTCACGCATGGTGGCCCTCGCCTGCCGGGGATTCCGCTGCCTGAAGTCGCACAGGGGCTCGGGCGTGTTCATGGAGAACGGGGCGCGGCTGTACGTGGACACGGGGGGCCACCCGGAGTTTGCGACACCCGAGTGCTCGGGTCCCTGGCAGCTGGTCAGCCATGCCATCGCCGGGGACAGGATCCTCGCCCGCCTGGCGGGCGCGCTCGAAACCGACGGCAGCGGGAAGAGGGTCCTGATCCACAAGGCGAACGTGGACTACGTCAGCGGCAACACCTGGGGCTGCCACGAGTCCTATCTGCACCGGGCCGACCCCGACCGGCTACGCCTCGACCTGGTGCCGCACCTCGTCTCGCGCGTCTGCTACTGCGGCGCCGGGGGCATGACGCCACACGGGCCTGCCTGGGGGTTCGTCCTCTCCCCCCGGGCATTCTGGTTCCAGCGGGTTGTCTCCAGCGACAGCACCCATCACAGGGGCATCTACCACACGAAGAACGAATCGCTCAGCCGCCCCGGCCTCAACCGCCTCCATGTCCTGGTCGGCGACAGCCTCTGCTCGCAGACCAGCATCTTCCTCAAGATCGCCGCGACAGGGCTGGTGGTCGCGATGGCCGAGGCAGGCGTCGGCCCCGGCAGGCAGGTGCAGCTCCGCTTCCCTGTGCGGGCGTTGCACGCCTTCGCCGGCGACCCCACATGCGCGGCGACCACGTCCGACGAAGGCGGCAACGCGATCAGCGCCATCGCGGTCCAGCGCCACTACCTCCGACAGGCGGAGCGGTGCGCTGGAGAGCCCTTCATGCCCCCCTGGACGGAGGATGCCTGCGCCATCTGGCGTCGGACGCTCGACGCCCTGGAAGCCGACCCCCGCTCCATGGAGCGGACGCTCGACTGGGCCATCAAGAGGCGCCTCTTCGAGCGGCACGCCGCGCGGCGAGGCTGGACTGCCGGCGGGCTCAGCGGCTGGTCGGAGGTCGTCACCAGGGCCGACGCCGCACTGCGCTCGCGTGACCTTCAGCCGACGCCCGAAGCCGTCCTGGAGATGCTGAGCCCACAGACGCCGCCCGATCCCCTGGCCGCCGTGTTGAGGCGACAGGCGGAGGCGATGGGGCTGTCCTGGCGCGACGCCGCCGCGTTCTTCGAACTGCGGGACGAGCTCCGGGAGATCGACCTGCGCTTCTCCCAGTTGGGGCCGCAGGGGCTCTTCGAGTCACTCGACGGCCCTCCCGGCCTGCTCGACCATCGGCTCGTCGGCCGGCAGGACGTGGAACGGGCCGTGCACACGCCGCCGGCTCTCGGCCGCGCGAAGCTGCGGGGCGAGTGCGTGCGCCGCTTCGCATCCCGCGCGTCCCGCTATGCCTGCGACTGGGACGTGGTGTGGGACCTGGAGGGGAGCCGGATGCTCGACCTCAGCGACCCCTTCACCCAGCGTGAGGAATGGACGGAGACCGAGAAGGGCTCCGCCGCCGAGTCCACGCCCGAGTCCCTGCTCCGCATGCTCAACGCGAGGCTCAGGTGCTCCCGGCGCGGCCAGGCCGCTGCGGAGCGGGGAGGGTGAAGTGCTGACGCTGGGGCGAGAGCTGGCCGAGGAGTTGGCCCGGGCCCGGGTCCAGATCCAGGTAACGGACGCCGACACGGCGCTGTTCAAGGGCGTGCCGACAGGGGCGCCGGGCTTCAGCAAGCCGCGCACGAACATGCTCGTCAAGCGCGCCCGCCGCGGGCTGCCCTTCCTGGTCTGCGTGGACGACGACCTGTCCTATCGGGGCGGGTGCCCCGAGTTGGCCCGAGCCTTTGCCTCCGGGGCCGTCCAGCAGGGCTGGCGCGTCATCACCACCGGCCCCCGCAGCGCGGGCGACTTCGAGGCGGCCGTCGAGCGCGGCCTCAACGCCGTGGGGTTCAACGGCCGCGAGGCCGACCTCGAGCCGCCGCGCCGGGCTGCCGCTGACCGGCCGCCGCTGAAAGCCTTCGGCACGGACCTCAGCGGTGCCCTGCCCAGGGGAGAGGGCCAGCCAACCGTCGGGCGCGAAGAGGAGTGCCGCCAGGTGCTCGCCTGTGTGTTGCGCTGGTCGCAGTCCCGACTGGCCCTCGTGCTCGGCCCGTCGGGAGTGGGCAAGTCGAACCTGCTCTGGCAGGTCGCCCGCCAGCTCGCGACGCGGCAACCGGACGCCCGGCTGGTGTCCGTAGACCTGGACGAGGTCATGGCCGGCACGCTCTTCGACTCGGAGCGCGAGAGCCTGCTCGCGTCGCTCCTGCAGGAAGCGGCGGCGCGCGAGGGCACCGTGCTCGCCCTCGAACACATCGAGACGGCGCTGGTGCACCTGCCCCGTGGGCCGTCCTTGCTGGCCGGGGCGCTGGACCGTGGTGGCCGGCTCATTGGCACGGCGTTGCCGGATCGTGTCCAATCGCTCGCGGCCCGCACGCTGGCGCGTCGCATCCAGGTGGTGCCGGTTCCTGAATGCACTTCGGAAGAGGCCCTGGCGATCCTGACCGCGCTGCGTCCCCGACTGGCGGAGCACCACGGCGTGGGCGTGCCCGAGGGACTGCTGGCGGCGGTCGTGCGCTCGGCACCAATGGCGGCCGGCTGCCTGCCGGCCAGGGCCATCGCGGTGCTGGACGAGGCCGCCTCGCGAGCCGCCCTTGCCGGCGCCGGCGAAGTGAGCGGCGACGACGTCGTTGCGGCGGGCCTCGCCGTCGCGGCGGGAATCGCTGAGCCAGCTCCATAGGAAGAAGTACGGATGGCAGCCTCGCCGCGGCGCAGCAGGTCGACGCTACTGCACCTGGGCGGCAGCCCGCTGCTCATTCAACAGTACGAGGACGCCCTGACCGCCATCGAGGCGGGCGACTTCGCCGGCGCCTACGAGGTCCTTGGGCCGCTCAGCGAGTGGCATCCCGACGAACCCTTCGTGATGCTGCGCAGGGCCGACTGCCTGGCCCACGTCACGCTCGGCCAGTCCGAGCCGGTCGGCGAGACCGGTGATCCCGAGGTCGAGGCGCTCGAGCTGCTCGACCGCCTGATCGAGACCGACACCTATCATCCCCTGCTCGCCCGGCGCCCCGCCGGGGACTGCCCCCTCGCAGCGCCGGCTATCTTTGCATCCGGCGGATGGAGTCCAGTAACGCGCCCGTCTGCTCGGCGAGGGAGCTGTAGCCGTGCTCGGTGGCCAGCCGGTGCGCCTCCTCGGCCAGCGGCAGGGCCTGCTCGGGCCGGCCCATCTCCCTGCCCAGCATGAGGGCCTGGTTCGCCAGCGAACGCGCGAGACTCTCGGGCAGGCCGAGCTCCCGGCAGATGCGCTCCTGCTCCTGCAAGAGCCGCATCGCCCC
>CAYSWA010000028.1:0-28484 GCA_964434535.1 uncultured candidatus Brocadiaceae bacterium
GAGGTATCCACGGCGGTGACCACGTAGTAGTAGGCGGTCGAGGCCGCGAGGCCCGTGTCGCTGTAGGCGCTCTGAGAGACGCCCGAGGCGACCAGGTCATACGGCCCGCCGGACGTGGTCGAGCGGTAGACGTTGTAGCCGTCCAGGTCGCTCTCGGCGTTGTCGGCCCAGTCCAGGTCGATCTGGCTGGAGCTGACGGCCGTGGCCGAGAGGCCGGTCGGAGCGGCCGGCGGCGTGGTGTCGCCGCCGCCGCTGCCCGGCTCGCCGTAGGCCGAGCCTTTGCCCCGGATGCCGACGGCGACCTTGCCGAAGACGTCGGGGTCGCCGGTCATGGTCAGGGAGTCCGTGTAGATGCCCAGGGGGCCGCCGTTGCAGATGAGGTCCCAACTGGCGGTCTCGTCGGTGGAGCGCCAGACGCCGGTTACGCCGTCCAGCTTCCCGTAGTAGAAGATGGTGGGGTAGTCGGCGCCGTCGGCGGCCTTGCCGAATCCCACGCTCAGGCCGTAATCCGTGCCGGGCACGTGCGCCCAGGTGGAGCCGTAGTCGGTCGAGCGATACAGCCCCCAGGTCGTGTTGTCGCCGACGATGCCGCCGCACCACCAGACGTGGCCCGCCTTGGTCGGCGTTGCCTCTATGTCCTGGAGACAAGTGGGATACAGCGTGGTTTCGGGATCGCCGGTGTATGACGACTGATGGGCGTGCTGCCAGGTGGAGCCGCCGTCGGTGGTGCGCCAGATGCCGCCGTTGGCGTCATCGGCCCAGTTATAGACGTAGAACGTCCCGCCGTCGACCCGGTCGGCGGCGATGCCGCCGTCACCGGGGCCCCAGTAGGGCATGAATGCCGTTCCGAGGCTCTTGCTGGTCCACGAGCCGCCGCCGTTGGTGGTAACGTAGGCTGTGTTCTTGGAGCCGTCGTAGGCCACCATGTTGTTGGGGTCCGTGGCCGAGACGGCCAGCCCGGTCGGCGTGTCCTTGTTGGCGGCCGGCTTGCCGGAGAACTCGGTCCAGGTCTTGCCTCCGTCCGTGGAGTAGCTGCTGTAGTCGTCACGCCCGTGCGTCTGGATGCAGGCGACGAAGTTGGGCTGGCTGTAACAGTAGTCCATGCCCCAGCCGTTGAGGAACACTTCGGGGGTGACGCGGACGGCCGTGTAGGCGTCGGGGTCTCCGTGGGAGAAGACGCCCAGGTCCATGCCGCCCGTCAGGACGTTGCCGCCCGGGGGCCAGGCGATCGTCTCGCTGACATAGTCCTCCAGCCCGTGGCTGATGGACTGCCAGTGGATCACGCCGTCTTGACCGACGTTATCGGCGCGCCAGATGCCGAAGCCCTCCGAGTACCAGAGCCTGTCGGCCACGAACGGGTCGAACACGACCTGCCCGAGGCTCATCCAGGTGTCGCCGTTTTCGGGGAAGTATGCCTGCTGCCAGGTGATGTCGGATGTCGTCTTCCTGGTCAGGTCGGTCCAACTGGCGCCCTGGTCCCACGACACCTTGCCGCCCCAGCCACCCGGCTTGAGGACGTAAATATGGTTGGGGTCGTTCGGGTCCACGGCGATGTCGTGGCTGTCTTTAGGGCGAATCGTGGTCCAGCTTCCGCCGGAGTATTTGTCTAGGCTCGTGCCGGCGGTCCACAGCGTGCCGTCGGAGCCGACCTCCATGTCGTTGACGTCGTTCGCGCCGCCGATGCTGGCCCATGAGGCGCCGGCGTCGAAGCTGGCGTAAACGCCGCTGCCGTAAACCGAGGCGTAGATGGTGTTGGTCAGCCCGCCGGTGGTGCCGGAGTTGGGGTCGAAGTCCACGTTCCCCACGCCGCCCGTGCTGCCGAGCGGCACGGCGGCGACCTGGGTGAAGGTGGCCGCGCCGTCATAGCTGACCCAGAGCCCGTGCTGCTGTGTGCCGACGTAGACCACGTTGGCATCCGCCGGGTCCACCGCCAGGTGGGGGCCGGCTTGCCGCTCCTCATCGTTGGCACTAATGTGAACGTTCAGATCCCCCGGTCGGGTCCATGTGTCGCCCCGGTTGGTGCTCCGGTAGACCTGGCCGTTATACGGGGACGGATGGTCCGGGCATCCCGCGAACATGTAAGCGACGTCGGGATTGCTCGGGGCGCCGACGATGCTCAAGACCCCGGGGTAGGCGGGGCCGCAGCACGCGACGCCTAAGTAGCCGCCGAGGGGCTCGGGCATGCTGTCGCCCGTGACGAGCTGGATCCACTCATTGTTGACCGGGTCCCAGCGGTAGCAGCCGCCCACGTCGGTCTTGGAGTAGATCAGGTTCTGCTCGGTGGGGTGAATCCAGTTGTCGGTTTCAAAGCCGGCGCCTCCGACCTTGATCGGGCGCCAGATGTAGTCGGCGGTCAGGTCCGTGTAGGCGAATGCCGTCGCCTGGAAGGCGGCCAGCAGCCCGACCACTACGAGGGCCAACAGAGCGAATACGAAACCGTGCTTACGACGCGCGAAACGCATGGCTGATCCTCCCGTTATGCACCTTGCCAAGTTTCAGTCAACAGAACGACATGCTGCCTGGTGCTGCTGCGCCGGCCTACCTCCTTTCCGCTCCGTGCAAGCCCCCGTGGTTGATCTCCGTGTTCGTGTCGTCCGTGTGCTCCGACACTTATGAGTATACGGCGAGGGAGGCCGTACTTGAATGGCGAATCCGAATCGGTTATTGTCGGATCTGTACATCCTCTTTTCGGTCCCATGGAGGCCCGCCTTGGCCCGATCAACCAGGCCCGGCCGGCGAAGCCGGTCCGAGCGTCGTCCCCCGGACGGGCGCGAGCGCCCGTTGCGCGTCCTGTTCATCGACGGCGGAAGCGTGCCGGTCAGCGACGTGGAGCAGATGCTGCGAGAGGCGGGCTATGCCCCCGTCTCGACGAGCATCGAAGCGGACGAGCCCTGGCGCATGGTCCGCGCCTGCGCGGCGGCGTCCGTCCCGCCGGAGTTGATCCTCGGCATCGAACGCCCGGTCCTCACCGATAGCCTCAACGGCTTCGTCGAGACGGCGTCGCAGCTGCTCAGCGGCATTCCCATCGTCGTGATGGGCACGGGGCCCGCCGCCGCCCGGCGCCGGTCCTACCCGCACCTGAGCCCCTCCGCTTACGTGGCCGGCAGGAGCCCGCGGCGGCTGAAGGAGGCGGTGCGGCAGGCGCTGGCGGGCGCGTCGGGCGACGGGCCGGCCGCCGTCGCCATGCCTCCCTTGCGGCAGAGCGCCGTTTTGAAGGCGGCGGCCGGGATCAAGCGCGCCCTCTACGCCCTGGGCGACCGGGTCTGGGTCAAAGGTCCCGACCTGCGCTTCCTGTACGCGAACGATGCCTATGGAAGGGACCTCGGCCTGCCGCCGGCGAAGCTGGTGGGCATGGGCGACTGCGACGTGTTCGGCCGGCAGTCGGGCGCAGCCTTCCAGGAAGAGGACGGCGCCGTCATGGCCGCCGGGACACCTGTGGTTGTTCCGCACGAAGACGGCTCCGTGCTCCACAAGGTGCCGATCACCGACACGGCGGGGCGCAGTGTGGCGCTGCTGCTGGTCGGCGCTCGGTCGGCCGCAGAGCGCCAGCATCTGGAGGATACGCTCTACTGCCTGGCTGACCTGGTCGTCTCGTCGACCGACGCCATCGCGCTGCTCCAGCACGACCGGGCCGTCCAGAGCTGGAACCCGGGCGCGGAGGCCATGTACGGCTACACCGAGGCCGAGACGGTCGGCCGGCCGATCACGGACTTCGTCGGCCCGGAAGCCGCCGGCGAGCTCGCCGATGACTTCCAGGTCGCCATCGAACGAAGGGTCGTGCGCCGCCGGGAGACCATGCACCGCGCCCGGGACGGGCATGGGCTGGACGTGGCCGTCACGCTCTTTCCCGGCATCGGCGCGTGGGGCGAGCTGACCGGCATCTCCTTCGTGGCGCGCGACATCTCCGAGCAGAAGCGCGCCCGGCGCGCCCTGCACCAGAGCGAGGAGCGGTTCCGCCTGATGGCCGAAACCGCCTTCGACGCCATGAGCATCGCCGAGGTCGACGCGCGCGCGGAGCGCGCCCGGCTCCTCTTCTGCAACGCCCGCTACGTCGAGATGTCCGGCTATCCGGAGCGGCACCTGCGGGCCGCCCGCAACCTGAACGCCCTGCGGCTGACCGCCGCCGAACTGCCCTCGCGCGAATGCCTCGGCCTGCTGCGCAAAGAATACGCTGATCCCGCCTACTGGCGCCGCTGCCGCGAGCGCCTCCGGGAGGGGCTGCCCGTGATGGAGATCGGCTCATGGAAACGGCCGGACGGGCGCGAGAACTACCACGAACGTTCCTGCGTGATCGCGGCCGCCGGCCAGCGGCGCTACCTGTTCGCCGTAGACCGGGACGTGACCGACGCGCTGCGCAGGGAACGCGAGCTCCAGCAGACCCTCCAGGAGCTGGCACTCTCACACGCCGAGCTTCAGCACTTCGCCTACGCGGCCGACGATGGCCCTAAGGGTCGGTACCACGTGCAGATCGACGAGCTGGCCCGCGCCATCCGCCGGGACCCGCTGGCCGACTACGACTTCCACGCGGTGGCCGCAGAGCTGCACATCTCCTACGGCTACTTCCGGCGCCTGTTTCGGCGATACACCGACCGCCCGCCTCACGATTACGTGCTGCTGTGGCGCATGCGCCGCGCAGCCCGCGAACTGCGACGCCGGCCCCACCGGCTCGTCCAGAACGTCGCCCGCGACATGGGCTACGAGGACCCCGCCCGGTTCTCCCGGCTCTTCAAGTCCAAGATCGGCGTCTCTCCCTGCCAGTACCGGAAGCTGCACGGCGCCGACTGACGCCCACCTGCCGATGCGCGGGCGGGCCTCATGCGGCCCGTCACCCGGGCCTGTAGGAGACGGTCAGCTCGCGGCCGTCGGGCTTGAGCATGGTCAGGTTCACGGCCCCCTTTGCGGCCGCCTTCTCCAGGCTGGCCACTGCCTGCGCCTGACCGGCGACGGGCTCCCCATTGATGGCGATGATCACGTCCCCCACGCTGAGGTCGGCCAGGTGCGCAGCATTGGGCACGCCTCGCATCGATTCTGTCTCGGCGCGGTCTGCGGCCTCCAGCGGCCACCACTCGGCTATGCGCAGTCCGAGCAGCCGGCCGTGCGGGCCGTAGTGCGGCTCGGCGCAGGCTTGCAGGGCCTGCCGAAGGGCCTGGACGCGCTGATGGAAGTACATCCGGTCGGCGATGACGAGGTCACAGGCCGCCTCGGGGCCCGACGGCTTGCGGTACACAGTGCGCCCGGGGGGAACCGCCGGCCCGTGCGGCTCGATGGCCCGGCGCTTCGCCTCGGGCGCCCTGAGCGCAGGTCGGAAGCCGAGCGACAGCTCATGCATCCGGCCCTGGTAGGAAAGGACCACGCGGGTCCTTTCGATGCGCTCCACGAGCGCGCCCTGAACCAGCTCGCCGACGCGAAAGATGCGTTGCCCCCCCGGCTCGTCGCTGTCTATCACGGCGCAGGCCACGGACGGGTCGCCGGTAACTGTGCCGATCAACCTGAGTGAAGGCAAGAAGTCCTGTTCGGCGGCGGTCGACGCGCCGAGGCCTGCCCCGGCTCTGGCACGGGCGTCGGGCGAATGCGCCCCGGCGCCGTCGGCCAGCGCCGAGGGCGCCACGGCGCACCAGATCGCGGCCATGAGCCACAGAAGCCGCCGGGCCTGCATCGCCCCCGCCTCCGACAGGTTTATGCAGAGGGCGCCCCGGTCGCGTTGCGCGACCGGGGCACCTCGCTCCATCCTGCGAAGCTACGCGTCGCTAGTTGCTGTCGCAGGTTTCCACGTTTGCGTTAGGGTCGTAGGTCATCGTGGCGTGGGTCACGTCGGTCACGCAACACGTGACCGTGGACCACGTGCCATCGGCGCCGGAGCAGTAGGCCCAGCCGTCGCTGCCGGTGACGGCGGAGGCAGTCTGGACCGTGCTTCCGTCCAGCGTGAACTCCACGTAGACCGTGGCGCCCTCGACGGGCTGGCCGAACTCGTCGTGGATCAGCACGTCGCCGCGCACTCCCTTGCGGGGGCCGTGCAGGGCGACCAGGTATGCCACGACGTCCGCCACGTGCATGGTGCTGCCGCTGCCGACGACGGTGATCGAGACGGTGGCGGTGTTGGAGTCCGCCAGGCCGTCATTGGCGACGTAGGTGAATGAATCGGTGCCTTCGTAGCCGGCGTTCGGGGTGTACTCGAACGAGCCGTCGCTGTTGAGCACGACCGCCCCGTTGGTCGGGTCGCTCTTCTTGATCGCCGTCAGCTCGTTGCCGTCGGGATCGCTGTCGTTGCCCAGCACGCCCGGCGCGGCGACGTTCAGCACCGTGTCCTTGTCGGTGCTGTAGCTATCGTCCTTGGCCGTCGGCGGGTTGTTCCCGCTGGTAACCGTAATGGTCACCGTTGCCGTATTGCTGTCCAACTGGCCGTCGTTCGCCTTGTAGGTGAACGAGTCGTCGCCGGTGTAGCCGGCAGCCGGCGTGTAGGTGAAGGAGCCGTCGCTGTTGAGCGTGACCGAGCCGCTGGTCGGGTCGCTCACCTTGATGGCGGTCAGGGGGTCCCCGTTCGCATCGGTGTCGTTGCCCAGCACGCCGGGAGCGGCCACGTTGAGCGTGACGTCCATCGGGGTGCTGTAGGCGTCGTCGTAGGCGACGGGCGCGACGTTCTGTCCCTCGCCGGCGCCGGTGAGGGTGACGACGCTCTGCGCCGGGACCGTCACGGAAACGCTGCCGTTCGAGACGGACAGGTCCGCCTGCTGCACGTAGTTCTCCGTGCTGCTGGAGCGGAAGACCTGGTAGGTCGAGATGGCCGGCGTGGACGGCACGGTCACGTTGACGGGGTGGTCGGTGCCCGTCCTGTTGACGAACACGATGGTGACGCACCCGTCGGCGCCGTGCACGTAGGCAGTGACGTTGATGGCATTTTCGTCGTCCATCAAGTCAGCGCCGCCGTAGCCTGCGCCGCCGCTCTCGTTGAAGACCGCCTTGACCCGTTTCGCGCCCGGCCGGATGTGGCGCGAGAACTGCTTCCACGCGCAGTACTTCGGGCTCTGGGTCGGCTCGGAGAGCTGGCTCTCGCTCAGCAGGCAGTGCTCGCTCAAGGACGGATCGGCGAACTGCCAGTAGACGATGGCACTCTGCCGCCCCCAGTGGAGCTGGGTATGCAGGTCACCTGCCAGGGCCAGTGCGCCGGCCCAGTCCGTGGCATGCCCGCCGAACTCGCTGTTCCACGTCTGTTTGCCGTCGCCGCCGATGCCCGCATGCATAGTCGGCGGGAACTCGACGCCCTCTCCCCAATCGGAAGCCCAGTCCTTCTCGGGCATGGAGTCGATGCCTTCCCAGTACGCGCGGAACATCTCGGCCCGCTCGGCCGGGGGGGCACCGTAGTTGTTCGTATAAACGTCAAGGAACCCGATCAGAGCCGAGTCGGCGTGATCCTTGACACAATCGATGGCGAGCGTCTGCCAGAGCAGACCCCACGGGTTGGCCACGCTATCCCCCACGTTGGCATGGTGAGGGCCCATGAGCTTGATGTGGTCAAGCGCGCCGTGCAGGGCGAACTCGTCCTTGACAGCCTTCAGCGCGTTGGCATAGACGTTGAAGTTCATCGTCGTCGAGTTGTTCTGACGCGTGCCCTTCGTGGCCGTGGCCTCGTGCAAGAGCGTGCAACTGTTGAAGCCCTGCTCGTAGCCGACTTCGTTCTGGATGCTCAGGCCGTAGAGCGGCACTCCGGCGTGCTGCTCGAAGCCGTAGCAGAACGCGGCCAGGTAGCGGGAGCAGTACTGGTAACGGTCCTGGCTGTAGATGCCGGTGTCCCAGGTGCCACCCGCCGTGTCGCAGGTGTCGCAGTACATGATCAGCGGCGTGCCGCCCGACCACTGGCCCTGGCTGATGAAGGCGCCGGTGGGGGCTTTCGCCCAGTGGGGGATCGACCAGATGCCGCCGATGATCTTGGCGCGCTCCGGCTCCAGGGCGTTCTGGTGCAACCAGGCGGCCAGATCGTCGGAGTAGCGGAACCGGGAGAACTCGAAGTTGAACTGAGCGGCGTCGGTGGCCAGGTCGCCGGTGAGGGGCAGTTCAGGGCCCTCCAATGTCCCGCCCGACGCCATGAATATGTTCGGCTCCACGTTCAGGCGGATTATGTTGTTCCCCGCCTCGCGGAAGGCCGTGCGCCAGCTATCCCAGAGGTAGCAGCTATTGGAATCCGAGTGTTCGTTGGGGTACAGACAGGCGCCCCAGCCCTCGATCGTCTGATGCTGCATGCTGCTGTCAATCGCTACGTCTAGGGCCTGCACCGGCCGTGCCGACAGAACGGCCGCACCCAGGACCACGACTACCGCGACGACACAGCGAACCATCGAGTTGCTCCGCATCTCAGCCTCCTTCTGCAGGAACTGGACTTGTCCGGGGGGGGCCGGCACTCCCGGGCCGCGGGCGAGATTATACCCTAAGATCCCCGACCTGTAAATGGCGTTATCGGCTGATTTGTTGTATAATTCATACGCGAGGCGCGGGCAGGCTGTTGGCCCGGCAATCGGGAGGGACCCATGGGCGAGGACCTGAGCGTAGTCCTGCTGGAGCCTGAGGATGCGCGCGCGCGCCGGTTGCGCCGTTACCTCCTGGCCACGGGGCCGCGCTGCCGCGTCGGCCGAGTGGCCAGCATCCAGGAGTTGACGCAGCACCTGCGCGAGGCAAGGCAATCGGGAGACGGCCCCCACGCGGCGGTGATCAGCGGCCGTCTGCCGGAAGATGACGTGTTGCACGCCGTGAGCACCTGCCGGACCTTCAGCGAGGCTATCGCCATCGTCGTGGCAGGCGACGACGGGCGGCAGGGGCGGCTGGCCGGCAGCGTAACCACATGGCGGGCGCGCTTCGTGCCCGAGACGTCGCTGGGGCTGCTCGGCCTGTTCCTGGGACGCGCTCTGCACGAGGCCCGCCAGGCGCCCTTCTTCCTGCCGCGCGAGGACATGCCCGTCTACGCGCCGATCCGGACCGCCTCCGGCCGCATCTGGCCCCACCTGATGATGACCATGTTCCCCCGGTTCACGATCAAGGACGCCGAGCTTCGCTTCGTCTATGTCACCGAGGGTTCGGCGGCCGACATGGGCACGACGCCCGAACAGGTCGTCGGCAAGGACGACTTCAGCGTGTTTCCGCCGCAGATCGCCCGCGTCTACCAGGCCGAAGACCGGGCCGTGCTGAAGGCCGGCAAGGTCGTGGTCGACCGCGACGGGAGCCGCGTGAAGGTGCCCATCCCCGGGCCGGACGGCAAGGCCGTAGCCGTGCTGGTCGGCACCTTGCGCGGCGTCGAGGCCGAGGCGCCCATCCGCATGATCTGCCAGTGGTGCTCCATGGTCGAGACGCTTCCCGAGGCGTTCGCGCACCTCGACCTCGCGGGGACCATCACCGGTTGGAGTCCCGGCGCCGAGGCGCTCTACGGCCTGGTGGCCCAGGAGGCGGAGGGCCGCCCCGTCACGGACCTGGCCGATGAGCCGCAACGGCCGGAACTGCGCCGGCAGCTTCAGCGCGTGCTGCGCGGCGAGACCGTGGATGAATTCGAAACCCGCCACCTCACCAGGGAAGGCCGGCACGCCTGGGTGGCCCTCACCATGGCCCCCATCATCGACATGGAGGGCAGTGTCGTAGCCATCGCCATGTCCGCCCGCGACATATCCCGCCGCAAGCGTGTCGAGCAGGAGCTGGAAGGCGCCCTCAGCGAGCTGGCCAGCTCGCACGCCGAACTGGAACGGCTCACCGACGAGAACGCCGATGAACGGGCGCAACAGGGCCCTCACGGCGAGGAGATGCGCCGCCTGGCCCGGCGTGTCCGCACCAGCCCGCTGAAGGAGTTCGACTTCCACCAGGAAGCCCGCTGCCTGGGGCTGTCCATGGGCCGCTTCCGCCACCTGTTCAGGGAGCACGTTGGCCATCCGCCGCTGGACTACCTGCTGCTGTGGCGCATGCGCCGCGCAGCGCGCGAACTGCGCCGCCGCCCCCAGCGGGCGATCGGACAGGTCGCCGAAGAGACGGGCTACGACGACCCGGCGCATTTCTCCAAGCTCTTCAAGTCCAAGATCGGCGTCTCCCCCCGCCAGTACCGGAACCTGCACGGCGGCAGCTGAGCCTCCCTGTGACAGCGTGCGGCGGCCGGCGCAACCCTGCCGGTCGGTCAGGCCAAGTTGCGCAAGGACGCGTGGGGCGAGGCCGTTCAGTAGGGCCGGCCCTCCAGCAGGGCGACGCCCTTGCGCTGGAGGAAGTCGCCCTGGACGCGGAACAGGTTAGCCAGGGCCGAGGCGTAGTCGGTGCGCGCCAGGACTTCGTCGCGCTCGGCGGCGGCGAGGGCGGCCTGCGCATCGAGCACGTCGAGGCTGTTCGAGCGGCCCAGGCTGAAGCTCTTCTCCTCGGCCCGCAGCAGTTGCTCGGCGAGCAGGCGGGCTTCTTCGGCCGTCTCGATCCGCCCTTCGGCCGTCCGCAGGTCGTCGAGCGCGTCGGCCAGCCCCCGCACGATTTGCTCCAGGACGGAATCCCGCCGCGCCTGGGCTATGCGCCGCTGGAAGGTGGCCGCCCGGTAGTTGCCGCGCGCCGTGCGGTTCGGGAAGGGCCATTCGAACAGCAGGCCGGCACGCCAGCTCCTGAACCGGCGATCTTCGATCTCGTCGGCGGAGGAGCCGAAGCTCTCGCCGAGGCCGGCCAGGCCGTACTGGCCGAAGAGTTGGAGCGTGGGCAGGCGCTGGTTGCGGGCGAAGCGCTCGGCCAGCTCGGCGTTCTCGATGGCCAGGAGCGCGCGCCGGTAGTCGGGCCGGTACTGCCGTGCAACGTCACGGGTCTCTTCCAGCGTGGTCCGGTAGAGCTCCGTCGGGGGCGGATCGACCAGCACGAAGTCGTCGCGCACGCGGCTGACGCCGATGATGCCCATCAGCCGCAGCAGGCGGTTGCGCAGCGTGGAGATGCGGTTCCTGGCGTTCAGGATGGCCACGGCCTGGGCGGCGGCGCTCGACTTGGCGCGGGTCACCTCGATCGGCGCCGCCTCGCCGACGCCGACCTGGGCCTCGGCCCGGTCGACCAGCTTCTGCGCCCGGGCGAGCTGCTGCTCGCGCACCTTCAGGTCGGCCACGGCGAAGTAGAGGTCCCAGTAAGCCTGCTCCACCAGGAAGAGGTTGAGGATGACCTGGTCGCGCAGGTCTTCCCGGCTGATGAGCAGGTTGTTCTGCGCGATCACGATGTCGGTGCGGTTGATCCTGACGCCGAAGTCCTTCAGCAGGTCCTGGCGCAGGGCGAGGAAGACCTCGCTGTCGTGCTCGGGGTTGAGGGGCTCGCCGTTGCTGCGGTCGCGCCCGTAGCCGTCCGAGGCGGCCAGCTCCAGGTTGGTCCCGCTCACCAGCCTCTGGCGGATGCCCGCCGAGACGGAACCCACCGACTCCTTGGTCCGGCCCGGCGGGTCGTCTTCGATGGGGGTCTCGCTGCGCCCGCGGGCCGCTTCGGCGAAGAGGGTCGGGTCGAACGCGCCCCGGGCGCTCATGATCCGGGCGTCGGCCACGTCCGTGCCGAGCCACGCGACGCGGATGTCCTTGTTGGCCCGGAGGGCCAGCAGGAAGGCGTCGCGCAGCGTCAGCTCCTGCGGCAGGCGCACCGGCGGAGGGCCCGCCTCCGGCTCGACGTTCTCCCCCGACAGGGCAGCGGACGCAAGCAGAGACGCGATGCAACCGACCAGGCAAGCGGCAAGCAGTTTTCCTCGCAGTTCTCCGGACACGGCGTCTACCCCTTCCCTGCTCTGGGCATTCAGGTCGGCAAGCCACGAAGTCATAATGCGGATTCGCCCCGGACGCAAGGGAATGGGCCGATTTGCGCCCGGCGTGCACGTAGAGCCCGGCCCGAACGCGCGCGCCGTTGCGCCCCGCTTCGATGGGACGTAGTATGCAAGCAGACCATAGAGATGGGGGCAACCGAGCCATGTCCGTCTTTGAAGGCGCTGACCTGACGAACCGGATGCGCGACCTGGTCCTGGCCGACTTCGCCGGGGAGCCGGACGCCGTCTCCTTCCCCGGCAAGGCGCCCTGGGCCGCGGTGGCGCGCTGCGGCAGCGACCTGTGGCTGGACACGGGGGACATCGAGGCGGCCTCGGCCCTCTGGTGCGAGCAGTTCAGCGCCGTGACCACGAACAACACGCTGCTGAACCGCGAGGTGCAGAAGGGCACGTACGACGAGTTGATCGAGAAGGCGGCCGAAGAGCTGGCCGGCGAGGTGCCGCCGGAGGACGTGCCGCTCGAGATCGCCTTCGTGCTCAACGCCTACCACGCCCTGAAGATCAGCCGGAAGCTGGGGGCGATGGTCAGCGTGGAGTTGCACACGGACCTGGCGCACGACGTGGAGCGCTCGGTCTGGTACGGGCGCCGCTACCACGAGATCGCGCCCGACCGCTTCTACGTGAAGGTGCCGCTCACCCCGGCCGGCCTGCTCGCCGCGCGGCGGCTCGGCGAGGACGGCGTGCCAGTCAACTGCACCCTCGGCTTCAGCGCGCGGCAGAACCACCTGATCGCCTCGGTCGCGCGGCCCTCCTTCGTGAACGTCTTCCTCGGCCGGCTCAACGGCTTTGTGGCTGACAACGGCCTGGGCACGGGGGAGATGGTCGGCGAGAAGGCGACGCTCGCCAGCCAGCGCGAAGTGGCCGCCCTGCGCCGGGAGCTCGGGCTGCGCACGCGCCAGATCGCCGCCAGCATGCGCGACGGCGGGCAGGTCCGCTCGCTGGCCGGCGTGGACGTGCTCACCATGCCGACCGGCGTCGCCGAAGAGTTCGAAGAGCTGGCGCCGGAGCCGGCCGAGATAACGTCCCAGGTCGACCACGATCCCGGGCCCGGCATTGAAGACGGCGTCGACGCCGAGGAGCTGGGCATCACCTCGCTGTGGGAGGTGACGGACGAGCTGAAGCGCGCCGTGCAGGACCTGGTCGCGCAGGAGGTGAACGCCATCACGCCGCCCGGCATCTGCGCCTTCTTCGCCGAGCGCGGCCTGCCCGACCTGCTGCCCGAGTGGTCAGAGGCGCACAACCGGGCGGCGGTCGAGGACGGCAAGATCCCGGCGCTGGACCGCTGGCGCGACCGCCTGCTCGCCGGAGAGGTCGCCCTCGATGCGCTGATGAACCTGTCCGGGCTCCACTCCTTCGCCACGGATCAGAAGGCGATGGACGAGCGCGTCCGTGAGATACTGTAGCGCCGCAGGTTATCCCTCGACACAACGGAGCGGGCCCGCCGCGTGAGTCACCGGATCCAAGCCGCGCTGTTCGACCTGGACGGGGTGATCTGCTTCACGGACAAGTACCACTACCTCTCGTGGAAGATGCTGGCCGACGAGCGGGGATGGGACTTCGACGAGGAGCTGAACCACCGCCTGCGCGGCATCCCGCGCATGGCCTCCCTCCAGGTCATCCTCGACCACAACGGCGTCGCTCTTAGCGCGCAGGAGAAGGAGGCGTGCTGCGCGGCCAAGAACGCCCACTACCAGGAACTGATCGAGGAGATGGGCGCGGACGACCTCTATCCCGGCGTGCTGGACTTCCTGCACGCCCTGCGCGGCGAGGGCGTCCGGCTCGGGCTCTGCTCTTCGAGCGGTAACGCCGCCCTCGTGCTGGACAGGCTCGGGCTCACGCCCCTGTTCGGCGCCGTGGTGACCGTCCACGACGTGGAGCGGGCCAAGCCCGCGCCGGACCTCTTCCTGCGCGCGGCCGAGCGGCTCGGCGCCGCGCCGGAAGGGTGCGTCGCCTTCGAGGACGCCGAGGCGGGGATCGAAGCCGCCCGCGCGGCCGGCATGGCGGTGGTCGGCGTCGGCCCGCCCGAGGCCTTGCCCGACGCCCCGGCCTGCATCCGGGACTACGCCGAGGTGGACCTCGAGGCGCTGCTGGAGACGGGCCGTCCCTCCCGGCGGCCAATCGGCGACTGAGCCTACGCCCCGGGGATCAGCGAGGGGAGATCGACCTCCAGATCGCAGAACCGGTCCGGCTCGACGTTCCCGCCGGCGCGCAGGATCTCGGCCACGGCGAGCGCCTCGCGGCTCATGCCGGCGCCCGCCGCCGCCAGCAGGCGGCCGTCCCGGTAATAGCCGGCCAGGAACTTGCCCCCCGCCAGGCTGCCCCGCATCACCAGATCGTCCCACTCGCGCGCGTTGCCCACGTACTTCAGCGAGGTGCCGTGCTGCATGGTCCAGAAGATCGGCGCCTCCTCGTAGGGAGCGTCGCTGCCGAGCATCGCGCGGGCGGCGTGCTGGCCCTGACGCTCGGCCACGATCCAGTGCTCCACGCGGATGGGACGGCCCAGGCGCGGGTCGGGCACCAGGGCGATGTCGCCGGCGGCATAGAGGTCCTCCGCCTTCGTGCGGAGCGTCTCGTCCACCGGCACCGCCCCCTCCTCGACCAGCCCGGTCCCCTCCAGATAGCCGACGGCCGGCCGGATGCCGATGCCGATCACGGCCAGGTCGGCCTCCAGAACGGCGCCGTCGGAGAGCGCGACCTCTTCCAGCCCGTCCTCGCCCCGGAACTCCTCGACCGTGCTGCCCAGGTGGAAGTGAACCCCGTGCTCCTCGTGCAGCTCGCGCAGCCAGTTGCCGACTCTCTCGCCGAAGACGCGCACCATCGGCACTTCTTCCGGGGCGACCAGGTGCACTTCCAGGTCACGCTCCCGCAGCGATGCGGCTACCTCCATGCCGATGAAGCCGGCGCCGACGATCACCGCCCGCTCGGCGCCCTCGAGCGCGGAGATGATCCGGCGCGCGTCCTGCCAGCTCCGCAACAGGAAGACCCCCGCCAGGTCAGCCCCCGGGGCGTCGAGCGCGCGCGGCACTCCCCCGGTGGCCAGCAGCGCCTTGTCGAAGGCCACCTCCGTCCCGTCGGCGAACGCGACCTTTCGCGCCTCGGGGTGGACGGCGCTGACGCGCTGCTCAGTCAGCAGCTCGATGTCGTTCTCCTCGTAGAACTCGGCGCTGCGCAGCGGCATCCATTCCTCGGGCGCCTCGCCGGCCATGTATTCCTTGGAGAGGTTGGGCCGGTCGTAGGGGCCGTCGGCCTCGGCGGTGATCATCACGATCCGCCCGCCGAAGCCCTCTTTGCGGAGCGTCTCGGCGGCGGCGTTGCCGGCCGCCCCGGCGCCGACGATCACAAAGGTGCGCTGGTCGGATTCCAGCTCGGCCTCGGTCGGCTTCTGCTTCGGGCCGACGTAGATCCAGCCGTCCTCCACCTTGACGGCGTAGCAGCCGAGGCTGTTGAGGGCGGGGGGCATCTGCATCTCGCCCGTGGCTACGTCAAAACGGGCGCCGTGCCACGGGCAGAGGGCCGTCCTGCCGACCAGCAGACCTTCCTCGAGCGGCCCGCCGTAGTGCGTGCACTTCCCCCCGCAGGCGTGCAGCTCGCCGTCGACGCGGGAGACCAGGACCTTGTCCTTGCCGACCTCGACGGCGATGCGCTCGCCCTCAGCCAGCTCTTCCTCCCGCACGGCCTTCGCCCACTCTTTGCTTTCTTGCGGCATAGTTGCCCCCCTGTGCTGTTCCCAGGAACGCTCGATGCCCCTACGTCGATTCTGTGCCACGCTGCCACCGCTGTCAAGCCGATACACGCAGCCTGCGCGGGCTCCAGACCCGAGCCCCGAGACGCCGGACCCGAGACGCCGCTGGCCGACCGCCCGGATGCGCCCAAATGGGACACGCGCCGGCCGCGATCGCGTACCATGCAGCACGGGCGCGAGCGGCTCTGAAGGCATTGTAGGGCATTTACAGGCCCCATTACGAAACGAACCGAAACCGGGGCGACTCCCGGCGCTTTGACCGTGCGCAAGGGCGCCGCTTATACTCGGAGGCAGGTCGTTAACTGGCCGGGGGCACCGGGGCATGGACAGAAGGCGTTTCCTGAAGCTGTCGGCGGAGGCACTGGCGATGATACCGTCCGACTACACCGAACCGCCCTTGACCGATGAGCTGCGCCGCCGCGCGCTGGAGGGCGAGCTGCCCCGGCGCCGGCTGGGCCGGACCGGGGAGCAGCTCACCATCGTCGGCTTCGGCGGCTTCCACCTGCTGGAGGTCTCCGAGCGGGAGGCGGAGGAGTTGCTCAACTTCTACCTCGACGCCGGGGGCAACTTTATCGAGTCGGCGATTGCCTACGGCGACGGAGACTCCGAGCGCAAGATCGGACGCGTGATGAAGAGGCGCCGCGGCGAGTGCTTCCTCAGCACCAAGACCCACCAGCGCGGCCGCAAGGAGGCCGCCGAGAGCATCGATCGCAGCCTGCGTCACCTCCAGACCGACCACGTGGACAACCTGTTCATGCACGGCGTGAGCAGCCACGAGGAGCTGCGGCGGATCATGTCCGACGACGGCGCCCTGCGCGCCGCCGAAGACGCGCGCGACGCCGGCAAGGTGCGCTACATCTCGATCACCAGCCACCTTCCCGAGGCCATGCTCGCCGCCGTGCGGACTTACCCGTTCGACGCCATCATGGAGCGGATCAACTACTACGACCGCTTCAACTTCCCGCTCATCCACGAGCAGATCCTCCCGGCGTGCGTCGAACGCGGCATCGGTGTCATCTGCATGAAGCCCGTGGCCGACGGGCTCCTCTACCGGCCGGCATCGGCGGCGAAGGCGTTCCGTTGGGTCTGGAGCATGCCGGAGGTCACCTCCGCCGCCACGGGCAACAACACCATGCATCAGCTCGCCTCGAACCTGGCCCTGGCCAAGGACCACGAGCCGATGGGCGACGACGAGCGGGAGGCGCTCTACGCCAGCGCGCCGGAGCTGGCGAACTACGTCTGCCGGCGCTGCGGGAGCTGCATGCCGAACGAGGCGGGGCTGGAGATCCCGGCGGTCTTCGGCTGCGAGGCGTACCTCGACCGCCAGATGCTGCCCGGCCCGGTGATGGACCTGCCCGACATGGAGATGCGCCGCGTGCTCAACGGGTGGTTCCACAACCAGGACTATGCGAGGGCGCGCTATGCGTCTTTGGAGCGGCAGGTGACGCCGGACGTCGACTGCTCGGACGTGGAGCCCCGCTGCCCCTACGGCCTGCCCATCACCGCGAAGCTCAAGTGGGCCCACCGGAAGCTCACCTCGTGAGGGTCGGCCGGGCCTTTCGGTTGACAGCCTGCGACGGCACTCGGTACCATTGCGCGGCTCTGACGGGAGCGCGTCCGCGCCGGCGCTGCCGGCGCGTGCATTCCCTGCCGCCGACGCAGCGACCATTGCCCGAGAGGAGACGCCGTAATGCTCGAATCCGGAATGCTTGAGCCCGCGCTGAACCTGGTGCCCTGGCTCGGCGTGGCCGGGCTCATCGTGGCCGTGCTGACCTACCTGGCGGTGCTGAAGCACTCGCCCGGCAGCGAGCTGATGCAGGGCATCGCGGAGAAGGTCCACAGCGGGGCCATGGTCTTCCTGAAGCGCGAGTACACCATCATCGCCGTCTTCATGGTCATCGTGTTCCTGGCGCTCGGCTTCGCCATGGGCAAGGCGCCGGGCATGGAGCGGGTGAGGCTGTTCGGGCTGCCGGGCAGTTGGGCGACGGCCATCGCCTACCTCTGCGGCGCGCTTGCGTCGATGGCGGCCGGCTGGCTCGGCATGAAGGCGGCCACCCGCGCCGGCACGCGCGCCTGCCAGGGCGCCATCACCGGCGGCACGCCGGCGGCGCTGGCGATCGCCTTCCAGGGCGGCTCGGTGATGGGCATCTCGGTGGCGGCGCTCGGCGTGATGGGCCTCGGCTTCTTCTACCTGGCGCTGAAGGCCGACGCCCGCTCGGCGCCGCTGGTCATCAACGGGTTCGCCATGGGCGCCTCCAGCATCGCCCTGTTCGCCCGCGTGGGCGGAGGCATCTACACCAAGAGCGCCGACGTCGGCGCCGACCTCGTCGGCAAGGTCGAGGCCGGCATCCCCGAGGACGATCCCCGCAACCCCGGCGTCATCGCCGACAACGTGGGCGACAACGTCGGCGACACGGCCGGCATGGGCGCCGACCTGTTCGAGTCCTACGTCGGCTCCGTGGTGGCCGCGCTCGCCATCGCCGCGACCATGGAACACTGGGAGACCCACATGGCCCTGCCGCTGCTGCTGATCGCCGGGGGCCTGGTCGCCTCGCTGATCGGCATCTTCGCCATGAGCGTGCTGAAGCGGACCAGCCCGCAGTCGGCGCTGCGCAACGCCACTTACGTCAGCGGCATCCTGTTCCTGATCGGCTCCTACGTGGTGACGCACCGGCTGGGCATCGGCCACACGTTCTGGGCCGTGCTGGCCGGCATGGCGGCCGGCGTGCTGATCGGCGTGGAGAGCGAGTACTTCACCTCCGGCCCGCCGATCCGCAAGATCGCCGGCGCCTCGGAAACGGGCGCCGCCCCGACGATCATCACCGGCCTGGCCGTCGGCTTCAAGAGCACCATCCTTCCGGTGCTGACCCTGGCGCTGGCCATCGCCGTCGCCTACCAGTTCGCCGGCCTCTACGGCATCGCCATCGCCGGTGTCGGCATGTTGGCCACGATCGGCATCGTCATGTCCACCGACTCCTACGGCCCCATCGCGGACAACGCCGGCGGCATGGCCGAGATGAGCGAGGCGGGCGACGAGATCCGCTCCATCACCGACCGGCTCGACGCGCTGGGCAACACAACGGCCGCCATCGGCAAGGGCTTCGCCATCGGCTCGGCCGCCCTGACGGCGCTGGCGCTGTTCAGCGCCTATCGGGCGACGGTCGGCGCCCAGCTCGAGGGATTCGCGCTGAATCTGACGCGGCCCGACGTGGTGATCGGCCTGCTGCTGGGCGCGATGGTGCCGTTCCTGGTCGCCGCGTTGACCATGGAGGCCGTCGGTCGGGCCGCCAGCAAGATGGTGGAGGAGATCCGGCGCCAGTTCCGAGAGATCACCGGCCTGCTGGAGGGCGAGGCGGAGCCCCAGACCGACAAATGCATCGACATCGTGACCGGCGCCGCCCTGAAGGAGATGATCCTGCCCGGCGTTCTCGCCCTGACCGCGCCGCTGGCGGTCGGCTTCCTGATCAGCCCCGAGGCCCTGGGCGGCTTCCTGGCCGGCGCGGTGGCCTCGGGCGTGCCGCTCGGCGTCTTCATGGCCAACGGCGGCGGCGCCTGGGACAACGCCAAGAAGTGGATCGAGGAGGGCAACCTCGGCGGCAAGGGCTCCGACGCCCACAAGGCCGCCGTCGTCGGCGATACCGTCGGCGACCCGTTCAAGGACACCTCCGGGCCGTCCATGAACATCCTGATCAAGCTGATGGCGGTCGTCTCGCTCGTCTTCGCCCCGGTCATCGCCCAGTACGGCGGCGTGTTCATGTAAGGGGCGAGGCGCCGCGATCGATGCCTCAGGGGGCGCCTTCGGGCGCCCCTTGTGCGCCGGGCCCGCACTCGCGCCCCCGCCGGGCCGGCCACTACAATGCAGCGGAAGACCCCCATCCCGCCGCGAGGAGAGACGCCCGCCATGAGGACTGCATTCATCCGCCTGGTCCTGCTGCTGGCCCTGGCCGTGCCCGCCGCCCCGCCGGCACATGCCGTCGGCGTCAACGCCGGCACCGAGAGCGGCGTCGAGCTGGCCCTGCCGGCTCCGCGCGAGGGGTTCACCGTCGCCATCCTCGCCGACCGCACCACGGGCTTCGACGAGGGGCTCGCCGTGCTGGAGCAGGCCGTCGCCGAGCTGAACCTCCTCAAGCCCGACCTGGTGCTGCACATCGGCGACCTGGTACCCGGCTACATCCGCGACATGGACCGCTGGGAGGCCGACATCGCGCGGGTCAAGGCGATCCTGGCCGAACTGGAGGCGCCCCTGTTCACCGTGGCCGGCAACCACGACGTGATCACCGGCACCGGAGATCCGGACGACCGGCGCGGCGAGGCCCTCTACCAGCAGCATTTCGCCCCCCTCTACTACTCCTTCGACCACGGCGGCGCTCACTTCGTCATCCTCTACTCCGAGGAGAGCCTCCAGTCCCTGCCGCGCTTCCGCCGGGCGCAGATCGACTGGCTGCGCAACGACCTGGAGGCGACCGAGTCCGGGCAGGTCTTCGTGCTCGTGCACAAGCCGGCCTGGGAATACGACGGGGCGAACTGGGACGAAGTCCACGCCGTCCTGCGCGAGCACCCCGTGCGGGCGGTCATCGCCGGCCACTTCCACCACTACTACAAGTCGGTGCTGCGCGACGGCATCCGGCACTACGTGATCGGCGTGACCGGAGGGCGCACGTTCTCCCCCGAGCTGGCCGGCGGGCTGGAGCACTACTGCCTGCTGCACGTCGGCCCGGGGGACTACACGCTGGCGCTGGTCAAGCCCGGCCACGTGCTGGCGGACGACTACATCGCGGGCGAGGACTTCCACGCCATGGAGCGGCTGCGTTTCCTGTCCCGCGACCAGAGCGGCGCGGCCGCGCCGGTGCAGAGCCCCGAGGCGGGCCCGGTCAACGAGCAGGTGGCCGTCCACGTGACCAACCCTCTGAAGGTGGCCCTGCCCGTGACCGTGCGCGGAGTCGCCCGCGGCGGCCATTGGCGCTTTCGGCCGGCCTCACGCTGCGTGACGCTCGGGCCGGGCGAGCGCCGCTCCATCTACCTGGGCGTCAGCGCGCCGCTGACGGAGCCGACGGACGTCGTGGCGCCCGAGGTGGAGGTGCAGTACACCTTCACAGACAGCCGGGGCCGCATCATCCCCATCGTGCTGCCCCGCCGCGTTCCGCTCAAGCGCGCCGCAACGGCCCCGATCGTGAAGGCCGCCATCTCCATCGACGGTCGAGCGGAGGAACCCGGCTGGCGCGAGGCGGCTCTGCTGCCGACGGCCGTATGGCTCAGCAGTCCCTACGAGACCGGCGAGCGGGGACCGCTCTTCCGCGTGCTGCCGACGCCGGCCGGCCTCTACTTCCACGCCGAGAGCCCCGACGTCGAGACCTCCGAGTTCCGCGGCTCCCGCATGCTGAGCGACGCCATCTTCATCGCCGCCGTTGAGGCCACCGCAGAGCGCTGCCCGGCGCCGGAGGAGCTGCCCATGGTCGTGGTCTTCCCGTTCGCGCCAGAGGGTCCGGCCCGGACAATGCGCGCGTTCTGGGACCTCCGCAGCCCCGTCGGCCCGGAAGCGCCCGGCGTGCACGCGGCCGCCAGAGGCGCGCCCGACGGCGGCTGGCAGTGCGAGGGATTCGTGCCCTGGGATGCCCTGCTCGCCGGCGGCCTGCCGCCGGAAGGGGACCTGCTGTTCAACATCGGGGCGTGGGACAACGACGGCGAGCTGTTTACCGAACTGCACTCGTGGGCGCCGACGGAGCCGCCGTTGTGGGGCCGCTTGGGCCTGGAGGGCTTGCCCTCCGATTGAGGCCCTCCGCGGGCCCTTGCAGTTGATGGAATGTCGGGGTTGACAACGTCTTTCGCCGTGTTATACTGTTCTGAGCGGGGGTAATCAGGGCAGCGCCGTCGCGCGGGCGACGAATCGTGCGCGTGCGATGGGCTGCCTTTGTCGTTTTGGCCCCGGGAGTGTTCGGGCCGCAGGGCCCGGTCGCCGGCGCGCAGGGACGGGCAGCGTCCTGGCCCGCCGGAGCGGACGCGGGGCGCGGCGGGCCCCCCCCTGGCCGAGAACTCCCCGCCACAGCGGGAGTGCCGCAGGGGACGCCGTCCAGGGGGTCGGTGCGAATCGGATTCGCAGCGGCCATGCTTTGCCCCACCCGGTGTCCAGCTCCGTGGACAAGAGCGGCAGAACCCACAAGGAGACCCCGCATAGCATGGCAGCCAGCAGGGAAGATCGTAGCGAGCAGCAGGTCGTGGAGTTCCTGGGGCGGCTGCTGGAGCAGCGCGTGCCGGCCGTGCGCAGCCAGTACAGCGCGGAGGCGCCACGTGCCTTCGCCTATCCCCAGGTGGAGGAGTTTTTCGAGATGGACGGCGAGGAGGCCGGCCAACTGCTCGAAGAGCTGGCCGCCGAGGGCCTGCTGGATCGCCGCCTGGCCCACAAGGTGCACCTCTGCCCCGGCTGCAGGTGGCACACGCTGAACTTCGTCGAGGTCTGCCCCCGCTGCCGCTCCATCGACATCGAGATCGAGAACGTCATCCATCACTTCGCCTGCGCCTACGTGGGCGCCTGGTCGGAGTTCAGGCAGGGGGTCGACCTGGTCTGCCCCAAGTGCGGCGACCAGCTGCGCCACCTCGGCCTGGATTACGAACGCCCCGCCGACACGTACGTCTGCCGCGAGTGCAGCTACGTGTTCACCGAGTCGGCGGTCGAGGCGCAGTGCCTGCGCTGCAACCACGCCGAGAACGCCGAGAAGCTGCGCCCCCGCCGCATCTACGACTACGTGCCGAACCCCAAGACCCACCGCGCCGTCGAGTACGGCCGCATCCAGGGGCTCGACATCGAGTCGGTCCTGTTCCAGGATTCTTCGCGCGCCTTCCGGCGGGACTTCCTGATCTTCGAGATCGATCGCGAGCTCTACCGCGCCCGGCGCTATGATTCGCCGCTGTCGATGGCCCTGATCGACGTGCGCGGCTTCGAGCACGCGGACGGCGTGCACGGCGAGGCCGACGTCGAACGCCTCCGAGCGGAGATGCTCGAGCAGGTGGCCGGCGCGTTGCGTGACCTGGACGTGGTCAGCACCGTGGAGGAGACGTGGGCGGCCGTGCTCCTGCCGGAGACCCCCCTGGAGGCGGCCATGGCCGTCGGGCAGCGGCTGCACCGGAGCATCTCCGAGTACCAGTCGGTCAGCCTGGCCGAGCCGCTCGCCGTCACCGTGGCCGTGGGCGAGCTGGGCGAGGAGCACGAAGAGGGCCGGCAGTTCTTCGAGTACGTCCGGCGCGTCCTCGCCTGGGCGCGGGAGAGCCGGCCGGGCACGGTCGTGAGCGCCCAGACATGGAAGGAGGAAGCCCCCGATGCGTAGCATCCTTCTGCTGACGGCAGCATTGATGGCCGCAGCGCTGGCGGGCTGCCGGGGCGTGAGCCCCGAGATGGCGAAGAGCGCCGACGACGTGCGCGTCAGCATCGAGGAAGCCGACAGGGCGTTCCTCTACTCGCAGGTCGCCCCCGAGCGCCTGCTGGAGATGGTCCGCGAGGGCGAGCAGCTCGCCGCTGCCCCGCTCTACGTCTACGACGCCGACACCGGCCAGGTCACCGAGATCAGCCCGGCCGCCCTGAGCGCTCGCCGCGCCGGCGAGAGCGCGGTCATCGCCGTCTCGGTCGAGACCCACGCCGCCACGGTGAACCTGTGGAACTGGGCCCGCGGCGACGTGGAGCGCCTCTCGCTCCGCCTGGACGGGCTCGCAGCCCGGCGCGCCGGCAATGGCGGGCCCGATGCGGAGGTCTACGACGTGCTGCTCGCCGCCCGGCAGAGCTCGCTGCTGCCTCTCTGCGGACAGGACGACTACGAGATCTTCCAGGCCCGCATCGCCGCCCGCGAGGACGGCAGCGGCGCCCTGCTGGGCCTGGAGCAGCTCACCCACAACGGCTGGGACGACGTGCAGCCGGCCTTCAGCCCGGACGGAAACTGGATCGTGTTCGTCTCGGCCGAGCGGGGCGTGGGCAACGTAGCCCTGATGGATTACCGCGGCGGATCCGTCGGGCTGCTGACGACGGACCAAGAGAGTTCGGCGCGCTTTCCGGCCGTGCTGCCCAACAACGAGGAATGCCTCTACGTCGCCGAGTCGGGCGGCATCAGCGACTTCTTTATCGTGGGCCTCGACGGCAGCGGCCCGCGCCGTGCCTCGCCGGGGCAGTTGAAGCAGATGCTTTTCTCCTGGGACGACGCCACGCGCCACACCTACCTGGCCACCGATGTGTTCGCCCAGAATCGGGACCTGCGCCTGCTGCTGGATCTGCCGCAGAAGGTGGACCTGCTCGACGCGGCGCTGCTGGCCGAGTGGAACGCGCCGCTGCTGAAGGAGTACCGCGAGAAGATCCGCGCCGCCCGCGCCGAGCGGCAGCATAACGCCAGGGAGCGCGGAGCCGTCCTCAGCGCGCGCGGGATGCACATGATCGACGTCGGCGTCTTCGTCGACGAGCCGGAGCAGAACCCCTTCGACCGGGCCGTAGAGGGCTTCACGCGCCTGCTGTTCACCCTTTCGATCCCCCTGTTCCAGGGGCCGCTGAACAAGGCGATCGAGCAGCGGGACACCTGGCAGGAGGTCGTCTACAGCCAGACCTACCTGAAGCGCTACAACGAGCTGGTCTACAACGTGGTGCGCGCGCATTTCGACTACAGCGAGCAGACGGCGAAGGCCGATCTGCTGGGCCGCGTGCTGGACCTGGAGCGCAAGCGCCTGTTCATCCTGCGCGCCCGCGCGGAGGCCGGCGAGGTGCTGCCGGGCAAGGTCGCGGAGGGCGAGGGCCACCTCAGCGCGGCCCGGGCGGCGCTGGCCGAGGCCCGGGCCGGGGCCGAGGCCGCTCGCGCCCGCCTGCGTGCCCTGATCGGCGTCGGCGCCGAAGGGGCGCTCCAGATCGAGCCGGCCGCGCTGGACTGGCGGGAGCCGCCCCACGCCGTGCCGCCGCTGGAGGAGCTGGAGGCCCTGGCGCAGGTCAACCATCCGGACCTGGAGCGCCTGAAGTTCCTGGAGCTGCGCGCGGCGGCCATCCGCGACATGGGCCCGCCCGAGACGCGCTCCCGCACCACGCTGGACCTGACCTACGGGCACGGCAGCGACCACTTCTTCAGCAAGACGGTCGACGACTTCATCTCCGCCGGCCTGGCCCACGCCCTGCCGCTGGAGAAGCTCGGCCTGGAGAGGGCCTACCGCGAGCAGTGGACCCACGAGATGCTCGCCCATCGGCGCGCCCGCCAGCAGGCCCGCCTCGACGTGAGCGCCGAGCTGCGACAGACCCATGCCGCCCTGAACGCCATGGGCGAGGAGCTGACCGCCGAGAACACCTGGCGGGCCGTGACGGCAGAGAAGGCGCGGCTGGCGCGCATCTACGCCGCCCATCAGGCCCCGGCGGGCGCGCCGCAGCCGGACGTGACCGACCAGATCCAGGCCGAGCTCGACGACCTGCGCCAGCGCGTCGTGCTGGCCGGTGTGCGGGCGGAGTTCATGCGCCACCTGGCCGCCTGCTACTACCGGGCGGGGCTGGCCCGGCGGCTGCTGGAGGTGCTGGCCGGCGCGCAGGCCGCCCCGCTCACTCGCACGCGCTCCGTCTGGCTCTGGCGGTCACTGGAAGTGGTCAACGACCCGGGCCGGCGCGAGCGTTTCCTGCGCACCTGCGCCGAGCAAGGCATCAACCGCGTCTACTGCTTCGTGGCCCGCGTGGGCGACGACTACTACCTCCAGCGGCACTACCACGAGTTCGGCCACTTCCTGGACCTCTGTGCGGAGCAAGGGATCACGGTCTACGCGCTCGCCGGCAACCCCCACTGGGTCGAAGAGGGACAGCGCGCCGAGGTCGGCGGGCTGGTGCGCAGCGTCGTGCGCTTCAACGCGCGCGCCCAGCAGGGCGCGACCGGCTTCGCCGGGCTGAAGCTCGACGTCGAGCCGCACGCCCTGCCCGCGTGGCGGGACGAGGACGGCCGCCGGCGACTCGCCCGCGCCTACCTGGACGTGATCGACCATGCCCGCGCCGTGCTCGGGCGGGACGGGGCGGGGCTGCGGCTCGCGGCCGACGTGCCCCCCACCTACCTGGGCGTGGAGGCGGGTGAGCCCGGCGACCTGTTCGGCGCCGTCTGCTCGCGGGTGGACGAGTTGACGTTGATGGCCTACCGGGACTCGGCGGCGCGAATCGTTGCCGCATCTGTTCCCGCCCTCGAGGCGGCCGCCGGGCACGGCGTGGCGGTGGAGATCGGCGTCGAGACCGCCGCGGACCAGCCGAAGGGGATCTCGTTCGCCGGGCAGTCGATCGAGGCGCTCGTGGTGGCCCTGGATGCGGTCTACGAGCGGCTGATCGGCCGCGAGGCATTCGCCGGCTTCGCCATCCACGACTACACCAGTCTGGCCCAACTGATCGAGAAGAGCCATGGCCATTAAGTTCCGCCGGATCGAAGACAGGAAGCAGTCACCCGCGCAACTGCGCATGCAGGAGGGCAACGGGCGGGAGCGCCGCCGCGTCCTGCCCAAGGTGATCCTGCTGCTGCTGGCGGTCGTGGCGGCGCTGGTCGCCTGGTTCTACCTGCGTCCGCCGCGCATCACCGCCTCGTTCATCGTGCACGTGGACCCCGTCGAGGTGGTGGCGCCCGTGGCGGGCACGGTCACCTACCTGATCGGCCCCGAGGTGGAGTCCGTCGAGGCCGGGGCGGTGATCGCGCGCATCAAGGCCCGCCCCGACACGGCCGGTTCGGCCGCCGCGCGGCTGACGGACCTTCAGCTCCGCACGGTGCAGACGATAGCCGAGGTCGAGTCGGCCCAGGCCGAAGCCACCGCCGTGGAAGCCGAGGCGACGCGGCGCGAGCGCGAACTCGCCCTGGAGGCACTGCGGCTGGAGGACGAGCTGGAACGCCTCCAGGCGGCCGCCGGCTCGGCCGAACGCGACCTGGAGCGCCTGACTGCCGAGGCGGAGAGGCTGGAGGGCCTGCTGGCGGTCGGCGCGGCGACCCGCGCGGAACTGGACGTCGCCGTCCGCGCGCGGCAGACCGCCCGGGAGGCCCACGATGCCGTCCAGGCCCGCGCCAAGACCGCCCGAATGAACCTGGCGGCCGCCCTGGAGGCCGCGCAGAACTACGCCGCGGCCAGGGGCGAGGCCATCGAGGCCGCCCGCGGCCGCGTGCGCGGGGCCGGCCGCAGCCTGAAGGTGCTGACGGCCGCCCTGGAGCCGCAGCAGGCCGCTTTCGATGAGGAAGGCAGCCAGCTCGTGGTGCGCGCCCCGACCAACAGCCGCGTGCTGGACGTCCACGCCGCCAGCAGCAGCTATGTGCACCAGGGCCAGGTGCTTTTGAGCCTCTACGAGCCGGCGAGCCGGGTGGCCCGTGCCTTCGTGCCCGTGCGCTGGCGCGACGCGCTGCGCGAGGGGGCGCCGGCGCGCCTCTACCTGAGGGGGCGGGACGGGCACGTGCCCGGAGAGGTCATACACGTCAGCGAGCAGGTCGTGCCGCTGCCCGCCAGCCTGCGCCACCGCGTCGGATACGACGAGCCGAGCGTGATTGCCGTCGACATCGGGCTCGCCGCCCGTGCGGGCGGTGATCCGATGGCGCCGGGCGAGGTCGGCAAGGCCGTCATCGAGAAGTGAGATGGACCTACTGGACCACCTGCTCATCTTCTTCAACGACTACATGCTCTACGTGCGCGAGCAGTTCGCCCAGCGCACGCTGCTGACGTGGTTCCTGTTCTTCTTCCCGCTGGTGGTCTTCTTCGAGCTGCCGCGCTATGCCACGCCGCTGATCCTGCTGCCGCTGCTCAGGCTGCTGCGCATCCCTCCCGACGACAGCGAGCAGAAGCGTGCGTTCCTCGCCACCGAACCCTCGGTCAGCGTCATCGTGGCCGCCCGCAACGAGGAGCACGTCATCGGCTCCACCATCGAATCGCTCCTCTCCGCGGAGTATCCGAACCTGGAGATCATCGTCGTCGACGACGCCAGCACCGACCGCACGTACGAGATCGCGAAGCAATACGCCGACCGGGGGCTGATCCGGCTGCTGCGCAACGCCTCGCCGGCGGGCCGGGGCGGGCGGCCCATCGCCTCCAACTTCGGGCTCCGGGTGGCGACGGGCGAGCTCATCGTCAGCGTCGATGCCGACACCTCCTTCGATCGGAACCTGATCGAGGAGCTGATCGGGCCCTTCTACGACGCCGAGGTCGGCGTGGTCGCCGGCAACATCAAGGCCCGCAACGCCGGCCGCTCGCTCTGGGCCAACCTCCAGGCGGCCGAGTACCTGATGGGCATCAGCTTGTGGAAGCGCTGGACCAACGTGCTCGGCACCACGCTCCAGGCATCCGGCGCCTGCGGGGCGTTCCGGCGCGAGGCCCTCGAAGACGCCGGCGCCTGGTCGGCCGAGATAACGGAGGACATCGACGTCTCGATGAAGGCGAAGAAGCTCGGCTGGAAGGTCGTCTTCGCCCCCGGCGCCATCGCCATGACGACGGTGCCCCAGACGCTGCCCGAGCTGGTGCGCCAGCGCGTCAACTGGAACCGCGGCATCCTGCGCCTCTACTACCACAAGCACGGAGACGCGCTGAAGTTCTGGCGTTTCGACTGGGCCACGGCCTACGAGATGGGCATGGAGTACCTGATGAGCGTCGTCTTCAACGTACTCTTCGCCGTCTACATCGTGCTGATGGTCATCTTCGCCTTCAAGCTCCTCACGTTCGTGCTGATCGCCTGCTACGTGTTCTACACCTGCCTGACGTTCCTGACGCTGCTTGTGGCCATCTCGTTCAGCGAGCGGCGGCGCCAGGAGTGGTGGCTGCTTCAGTACGCGGCGCTCTTCCCGCTCTACAAGGGCATGCTGCGGTGGGTGCGCTTCTACGGGCTGGTGATGGAGACGCTGCGGCTGAAGTACCGCGACCCGTACCTGCCCGACACGGCCTACGACAACATCGAGCGCTGGTAAGGAGCTAACTGGTCCCTGACACTTGAGATTATGGGCCGCGGTTCGGTGGCACGGGCTTCCAGCC
>CAYSWA010000029.1:0-28199 GCA_964434535.1 uncultured candidatus Brocadiaceae bacterium
ACAGAGCAAACCAGAGAATCCCAGCCGGCAGCGCTCAGACGGCTGAAGTGTTACCTATCGTCAAACTGCTGGACGTTGATATCTTCCCGTGGATTGCGGAGGAACGCTCAGCTGGGAAGAGAGAGAGGTACCGCGCGGCGACTGTCGTTGCAGATCGCCTCTGCGGCGCAATCGCCGACCCCATCATCCGCAATGCACAGGAGCAACGGCAACTCGCGTTCATTGGGGACTACCTAGAGGCGAAAGGATACCGTGAGGCAAGTGAAGACGAGCGCCGGGAAGTCTTGGGCATGCCACCGGGGACCTACTGCTTCCGAGCAAATGTCGTGGTTCAGAACTCAAGCGGAGAGGACGTCAACATCCCAATCGATGTCGCGATCCAGTTGAGGAGTGCTGAGTCTGGCGACTTCCCGCTGCTTGTCGAGGCAAAGTCGGCCGGGGACTTCACGAACACGAACAAGCGGCGCAAGGAAGAAGCCACGAAGATGAACCAACTCCGATCCACTTACGGCAATGACGTGCGGTTCGTCCTTTTCCTGTGCGGCTACTTCAACAGCGGCTATCTCGGGTATGAGGCTGCCGAGGGCATTGACTGGGTCTGGGAGCACCGCATTGACGACATGGAGGAGCTTGGGGTGTAGGGATGGACAAAGAGGCCACCGAGAGATCACGCGTCGAAACGCAACGGCGACTTGACGCACAGAAGACTCCTGCCGAGCGGAATCGCCTCGGGCAGTTCGCCACACCATCAGCGCTCGCTCGCCAGATCGCAGAATACGTGGCCACCCTTTGGCCTCGCCGAGGCATTGCACTGCGCTTTCTGGACCCAGCGCTCGGAACGGGTGCCTTCTTTTCCGCCCTCCTTCAGTCATTGGGACCGAGCCGGGTTGAGAGGGCCGCAGGGGTGGAGATCGACCGCGACTTCGCTGATGCTGCGCGGGCGATCTGGCGTGGCAGTGGTCTCAGCCTGAGGTGCGCAGATTTCACCCGATTGAAGCCGCCATCGGTCGAGGAACGGTTCAATCTCGTACTGACGAATCCGCCCTATGTGCGTCACCACCATATCTCCTCTGTTGACAAGCAGCGCTTACAGGGGACGGTTCGACAATCACTCCAGCTTGATGTAAGCGGACTTGCAGGTCTGTATGTCTACTTTCTCTTGCTTGCTCACGACTGGATGGCCGAAGGCGGCCATGGTGTTTGGCTGATCCCGTCGGAGTTCATGAGTGTGAACTATGGCGCCGCCATTCGGCGCTACTTGACTCAGCACGTGCGCCTATTGAGAATCCATCGCTTCCGGCCCGCGGACATGCAGTTCTCCGATGCGTTGGTCACTTCCTGTGTGGTGGTCTTTCAGAAGGCCCGTCCCAGGCCTGGCGCCACTGCTCGCGTCACGCTCGGAGGCTCAATGCAGAGCCCCGAACTCGTGGCTGACGTTCCGGTGAACACATTGAAGGCGGCAACCAAGTGGACGGGCTATCCCTCCCATCCAGAGAACGGGAGCCGCACAGAGCCAGGGCAGGTGACACTTGGCGATCTATTCGTCATAAAGCGGGGGATTGCGACGGGTGCCAACCAGTTCTTCATCATGCGGAGAGATTTGGCGCAGGAAAGGGACATCCCTGAAGACGTGCTTCGGCCCATTCTGCCGAGCCCGCGTTTCCTGGACGGCAGTGTCGTCGAGCGGGACGAAGACGGGTGGCCGGCGATTGAGGGGCAACTTGCTCTCATCGACACCACGATGGCAGAGCCGGAGATAGAGAGTTGCTATCCAGCCTTGTGGGCGTATCTCCAGCAAGGCTTGGCGGACGGAGTCCGGGACCGTTATCTCGTCCAACGGAGGTCGCCCTGGTACTCACAGGAACAGCGTGACCCACCACCTTTCCTTTGTACCTACATGGGACGGTTCACCAGTGGTTCGCAACCGTTTCGGTTCATCTGGAACCAATCAGAGGCCATTGCCGCCAACGTCTACCTCTTGCTGTACCCGAAGGGCTTTCTCGGGAGAGCCCTCCGGAAGCAGCCAGGACTCGCGGGGGCCGTGTTCGACGGACTGCTTGAGATCGAGCCGGAGAACTTCATGGCCGAAGGTAGAGTCTATGGCGGGGGCCTCTATAAGGTGGAGCCGAAGGAGCTATCAGCCGTATCTGGACAAGGCATAGTTGATCGTGTGCCCGGCGTTGCTCCCTACAGGCAGACGGCGTTGGGGTCATAGCGTGGTTTCAGACATGGGCACCGAGGGAGCAGGCTTTCTTCAGCCTCTCGCGAAGCGATTTGCTATTCCCTATCCCGTTTGTCGGGTGGGGTCGTTTCCTACGTCTCTCTACTTCTATCTATTCGTTCCGGCTCTCCAGGAATAGGTAGACCGCGCTTCCGGCAGCAATGGACAGCCTCAGGCGCTCTCCGCCAGCGAACTGCCCGGGCTTCCGGTCCGTCATCCCGCCTATGCTATCTATCCCTGTCAGGCGCTGTGTAAGCCTCGGCGGGCTCGGCGTGCTCTGCGGGTAGCTGCCTTCCGTCCGGACAGATGCGGCCAAATCCGCCCTAATGGGACACGCCTGCCCTGCCCTTCGCGTAGCATCTCCCTCGGAGAGGCGCGCACGTGGTGCGCGTCCTTCAGCCTGCACTCGCACGGGAGGGAGCGTGCCATGAGCGATGATCGTGCGCTGGTCAATCAGCGCAACGGACGGCTCGGCGGGCCGAAGACCGAGGCCGGCAAGGCCGTCAGCAGCCAGAATGCCCGCAAACACGGCATCCTCGCCACCAGCCTGTCCCGCAACGAGCGCAAGAAGGTCGGCATGATCGTGGCCCGGTTCGCCGAACAGCTACGCCCCGCCGGGCCCATCGAGGAGGCGCTGGTGGAGAAGCTGGCCGTCTGCTACCTGCGACTTCAGCGCTGCGCGCGCGCCGAGCAGGAATACCACCGCGCCGCCTGGATGCCGCGGCTGCCCGGCGACGACTATGACCAGATCTGCCCGGCGAGCGACTTCCGCCCGCGCCACTTCGCCACGATCGCCCGCCTTGTCCAGCGCTACGACACGAGCCTGACCAACCAGTTCCTGAAGCTGCTGCACGAGCTGGAGCGCCAGCAGGAGCGGCGCGGCGGCGGCCGGGTGCCGGCGGTGGCGCAGGTGGACGTGAACGCCCTGTGAATGGCCTGGAAGGCCGCGAGAGGGCGCATTACGAAACGAACCGAACGGCGAGTTGCTCGTTGCTCGGGAACGGCGGGAACGGCGAGTTGCTCGTTGCTCGTTGTTCGTTGCCCGCGGACGGGCAATATCTGACCGCCTGACGGCCTGAACGGCCGAGCGAGAGCCAAAAGCTTGACATCGCGCGGGGTTTGCCCTACAACAGGGCGCGCCGGACGCCGCCTTGAGCAGGTCCTGGCACCAGGAGGGGAGCCCCGATGCGCCGCCTATCTATCGTCGCAGCACTCGCCATAATCACGTTCTTCGTCGTACCCGCGCCGCCCGCCGACGCCTGCCCGATGCGCGGCATGTCGTATACCCCGTGGTGGGAGGACGCGCTGCTCCAGCCCGGCTCCGACGAGTCGATCGCGAACATGGCCGGCATCGGCGTCGACACCGTGGCGCTGAACGTCTGGTGGTTCCAGGACGACCGGGATTCTTCGGAGATCACCCCCGACTTCAGCCTCTACAGCGCCAGCACCGAGTCGGTGATCCACGCCATCCGGGAGATCCACGACAACGGGATGGCGGTGATGCTGAAGCCGATGGTGGACCTGCGGACCTTCGAGTGGCGGGGCACGATCAACCCGAGCGACGCGTGGTTCGCCGGCTACGGGGAGTTCATCGACTACTGGGCCGAGATCGCCGAGGCGGAGGGCGCCGAGCTGCTGAGCGTCGGCTGCGAGTTCAAGAACACCGTCGAGTGGTCGGAGCACTGGCGGGCGGTGATCGACGGCGTGCGGGGGCTCTACTCCGGCACGATCACCTACGCCGCGAACCACGACAGCTACCAGAACGTGGACTGGTGGGACGCGCTGGACCTGGTCGGCATCGACGCCTACTTCAAGCTGACGGACGAGACGGCCCCGACCCTCGCCGAGCTGGAGTCGGCCTGGGCCGGCCACGCGTCGAACATCGTAAGCTGGCTCGACGCCGAAGGATACGGGCTGCCGGTCGCCTTCACCGAGGTCGGTTATCGTTCGATGGACGGGGCGAACACGGCGCCCTGGGCCTGGTGGGGCGACGGCGAGGTCGACGTGCAGGAGCAGCTCGACTGCTACCAGGCGCTGCTCAGCACGTGCTGGGGCGAGCCGTGGTGGGCCGGGGCGTTCTGGTGGAACTGGGAGACCGACCCGAACGCCGGCGGGCTATCCGACATGGGCTTCACGCCGCAGGGCAAGCCGGCGGAGCAGCTTCTGGCCTCCTACTACGCCGTGCCCGAGCCCGGCACGGCGGCGCTGCTGCTGCTGGGGGTGCCGGCGCTGGTGGCCCTGCGGCGGCGGCGGCGTTGAAGGGCTGCCTCAGTTGCTGATATAAGCTGCTGGGAACTCACCCGGGGAGCGACCGCATGGCGACTTTCAGCGTCAGGACGAGCGAGCGCACCGGGTACGTCGACATCACCAGCCGGGTCCAGGACGCCGTGGCCGACGGCGGGGTGGAGGAGGGGATCTGCATGGTCTTCGTGCCCCACACGACGGCCGGCGTGACCATCAACGAGAACGCCGACCCCGACGTGATGCGCGATGTGAAGAAGGAGCTGGACAAGATGGTGCCTTTCGAGGACGACTACGCCCACGGCGAGGGCAACAGCGCCGCGCACATCAAGAGCACGCTGGTGGGCTGCTCGTGCATGATCGAGATCGCAGCCGGCCGGCTGGCGCTCGGCACGTGGCAGGGGATATACTTCTGCGAGTTCGACGGGCCGCGCACGCGGAAGGTGCGCGTGACCTGCCGGTAGGGGAGGGCACTTTGGCTGAGCAGCGGCAGCCCCGGCCCGAGGAGCCGGCCGGGGAGGAGGCGGCCCCGCGGCCCGGAGTGCCCTGCAAGGTGCCCTGGGGCACGGGGACGGCGGTAGCGCTGATCGTGCTGCACCTGCTGCTCCAGTTCGGGATCGGGACCGCGCTGAAGGCGAGGGCCAGCGAGCTGGTGGCCCATCTGGCCGGCGCGGGGCTCGCCGGAGCGTTCGCGGTGCTGCTGGTGTGGGCAGTCGTCGGAACGGCCAGGCATGGGGACGCCACGGTGGGCCGGCTGCTCGGGTTCGGGGGCACCACGCTGGGGCGGGCGGTGGCGTGCTGGCGCATCCTGGCCGTCGGCGCGCTGGCCTACGTCGTGGTCGGCGTGGCGACGCTGGTGGCGTGGCGCCGGTTCCTGGGGGATGGCGAGCACCTGCCGCTGCAGCGCATCCTGTGGTCCATCGGGCAGGTGGAGTCGCCGGCGGTGCTGACGCTCGCGGTGGTGGCGGCGGTGGTGGTGGCGCCGGTCATTGAGGAGGTGCTGTTCCGCTCGGTGCTGTATCTGCCGCTGCGCGATCGGTGGGGCGTGGTGCCGGCGGCCTTGCTGGTGAGCCTCCTGTTTGCCGTGATGCACTTCTACGCGCCCGGCGTCGCCGTGCTGGTGGTGCTCTCGTTCATCTTCATCGCGCTGTTCGAGCGGAGCGGGACGCTCTGGGCGCCGATCCTGGCGCACGCGGCCTACAACGGCGGGATCATCCTGGTCGTGCGCCTGTTCGGCCTCGGAGCGTCGCCGGCGTGACGCGGCGGGCGCGTGCAAACGGGCCGCCGAGCGGTTAGACTGTCCGCTCTTCGCGCATCGCCAACCACGGACCGCCGTCATGGCCGACATCACCCGGCAGGTCGAGCGTCAGATGGAGCGGATCCGTCGCGGCGCGGCCGACATCCTTCCCGAGGAGGAGCTGGAGGAGCGGATCGCCCGCTCCCTGCGCGAGGGACGGGCGCTGCGGGTCAAGTTCGGCCTCGACCCGACGGCATCGGACATCCACCTGGGCAACGCCGTGCCGCTGCACAAGCTGCGCGCGTTCCAGGACCTGGGCCACCACGCCGTGCTGATCGTGGGCGACTACACGGCGACGGTGGGCGACCCGAGCGGGCAGAACGCCACCCGGCCTCAGCTCTCGCACGAGGAGGTGCTGGAGCACGCCGCCACCTACATCGAGCAGGTCGGCAAGATCGTGGACGTGGAGGAGGCCGAGGTCCTCTACAACGGCGAGTGGTTCAGCCAGATGACGTTCGCCGAAGTGCTCGCCCTCGCCTCGCGCCTGACCGTGGCCCGCTGCATCGAGCGGGACGACTTCGCCAAGCGCCTGGCGCAGGGGCGTGCGCTGGCACTGCACGAGTTGCTCTACCCCCTGATGCAGGCGTACGACTCCGTCATGGTGCGCAGCGACGTCGAGCTGGGCGGCACCGACCAGATCTTCAACATCCTGATGGGCCGCGAGCTCCAGCGCCAGATGGGGCAGGAGCCCCAGGTCGTCGTCACCAATCCCCTGCTGGAGGGGCTCGACGGGCAGCAGAAGATGTCCAAGAGCAAGGGCAACTACATCGGCATCGACGAGCCGCCGGCCGAGATCTTCGGCAAGGCCATGAGCGTGCCCGACGACCTGATGCGCAAGTACCTGGTGCTGACGACCGCGCTGCCGATGGAGCGGATCGAGGAGCTGCTCTCGCCGCAGGTGCACCCGCGCGACGCGAAGGCCGAGCTCGCCGCCGCCATCGTCGGGCGCTACTACGACGCCGAGGCGGCCGAATGGGCCCGCGAGGAGTTCGAGCGCGTCTTCCAAGAGGGCGAGCTGCCCAGCGAGATGCCCGCGGTGCGTGTGCCGGCCGAGCAGGCCGGCGGCGGCCGGGTCTGGATCGTCACGCTCATCCGCCTCGCCGGCTGGGCGTCCTCCAACGGCGAGGCACGCCGGCTGGTCGAGCAGGGCGGGGTGCGGCTGGGGCGCGACGCCGATTCGCTGGAGGCGGTGAGCGATGCCGAGGCCGACGTGGAGGTGGCCGAGGGCATGGTGCTGAACGTCGGCAAGCGTCGCTTCTGCCGCCTGCGCCTCTCCTGACGGCGCCCCGCGCCGGTTGATTGGGCCGCCCCGATGGGGTATTATCCGGCCTTTCCGCGTTGCCGCTTTCCACCCCGGCCGAGGAGGACCCCGGCGTGAGAATGACGCACTGGTTCAGGCGGCACCAGCGCTACCTGCTGGCGGGCCTGGTGGTGATGCTGATGGTCGCCTGGGGCGTGCTGGGCACGGTGCAGAACCTGGTGGGCCGGGCGCAGCAGGCCGCCGGCACCATCCACGGCGAATCCGTCGGCCCGGCCGAGCTCCAGGACGCCTACTCGACGCTGCGCGCCGGCGCCGCCCTGGGGCTGCTGGAGCGCGAGGCCGTCGGCGTGCTCCAGTTCCGAGCGGTGCCGCCCCGGGCCGCCGCCGCGCTGGTGGCGCTGTCCCGCGACCTGGCGGACTTCGTGTTCGCCGAGGGGCGCCGGCTGGACCGGCCGGCCACGTGGCGGACCCTGGTCGTGCTGAAGGAGGCGGACGCCGCCGGCGTGGAGGTGACCCAGGACGAGGCCGCCGAGCTGCTCAGCCTCTCGCCGGTCCTGGCGGACGCCGCCGGCGTCGACCGCGAGCGCTTCGAGAGCTTCCTGTCCCACTACGGCATCAGCGAGCCCGCCCTGAACAGGGCGGTGATGCGCCTGGCCCGCGTCGGCAAGCTGCTGACGGTGCGCCGCGAGTCCTTCCGCACCAGCGCCGCCGAGCTCTGGATGAGCTACGCGCACAACTACGCGCAGCGCCACGTTCGCTACGTGGCGGTTGACGCGTCGCTCTTCGAGCCGCTGGCCGAGGCGGGGCAGCAGGAGCTGCGCGACTTCTACGCCGAGCACCGGGACCGCCTGCCTGACCCCGCGGCCGGGCTCGTGGGCTACATGGCGCCCCAGCGGGTGCGGGTCGAGTACGCCGCCGCCCCGATAGAGCGGCTCACACGGGAGGCCGAGGTCAGCGACGACGAGGTGGCCGCCTACTACGCAGAGCATCGCGACGAGTTCATCCAGGAGCTGGACGAGGCGCCCGAGCCGCCGCAGGAAGACGCCGCCGAGGAGGGGGACGAAGGGCCTGCGGAGGGCTTCCGCTACCAGGCGCTTGAAGAGGCGGAAGGCGCCATCCGCGACCGGCTCAAGCGGCAGAAGGCCCTCGATGAGGCGGACGCGCTGGCCCGGCGGGTGCTGGACGAGCTGGACGAAGTAGGCCGGCAGTACGCGAACGAGCCCCTGCCCCTGGCGCAGATGGCCCGCCGCCACGGCCTGAGCTACGCCGTGGCGGCCACCGAAAGGGGGAGCGAGCTGCTGTGGCGCGATGAGCTGGCCGCCGCCGTGCCCCGGCACGGGCAGGCCGTGGCGGACTTCATCTTCGACGAGGGGGCCACGCTCTACTACCCCGAGGCGTTCGGGATGGGCCGGGAGCCGGTGATCTGCCAGTTGCTGGAGCGCCGCGAGGCGGAGCCGCGCCCGTTCGAGGAGGTGGCCGAGCAGGTCAGGCGCGACTACGCCCGGCGCGAGGCCCTGGCCAGGTGCGAGGCATTCGCAGGCAAACTGCTGGAGCAGGCGCGCCAGGAGGGGCTACAGGAGGCGGCGGCCGAGATGGAGCGGCGCCTGCGCAGCCTGCTCGGCGGGGCGGCGCCGGCCGAGCAAGACGAACCGCTGCTGGAGCTGGCAGAGTCCGAGCCGTTCGCCCGCGCGGCCAGGACGTTGCCCGGGATGGCCGAGCCGCACCCGAAGCTGGTGGAGGCGGCTTTCGCCGCCGCCGTAGGCGAGCTGGCGCTCGCCACAGAGGGGGAGCCGGTGGGGCGGTGCTACGTGTTGCAGGTCGCCGGGCAGGAGCCGGCCTCGCGGGAGGAGTTCGCCGAACGGGGGCTGTTCTACCGGATGCTCTACGGGTCCGGCAAGCAGGACCAGGCCATGCGGCGGTGGTTGGAGGGCCTGCTATCGGAGGCGCACGCCGCCCCGCCGCCCGAGGAGTGAGCCGATGCGCGTTGTGCGCTGGCCGGGGGAACCGCCGCCCTCCCGGGAGCCTTCGGTGGTGACGCTGGGGGTCTTCGACGGCGTGCACCGGGGGCACGCGCGCGTCCTGCGCGAGGTGGTGGAGCAGTCGCGCGGGCGCTCCCGCCGGGCCGTCGTGGCCACCTTTGAGCGCCACCCCGCCGCCGTGCTCAGCGACGAGCCGCTGCCCGCCATCACTTCGCTGCCCCACCGGCTGCGGCTTTTCGAGGAACTGGGGCTCGACCTGTGCGTGGTGATCCGGTTCGATCCGGCGGTGGCGGCCATGCCGGCCGCGCGGTTCGCCCGCGAGGTCTTCAACGATCTGCTCCGCGCCGAGCTGGTGGTGCTGGGCTACGACTGTCGGTTCGGCCGCGGGCGGGAGGGCGACGTCGAGCTGTGCCGGCGGCTCGGCCCCGAGCTCGGATTCGAGGTGCGCAGCGTGCCGCCCGTCGAGGAGGACGGCCGCCCGGTGAGCAGCACGGCCATCCGCGAGGCGATCCAGCGCGGCGAGCTGGAGCGCGCGGCGAGGCTGCTGGGGAGGCCCGTCTCGCTGCTCGGCACGGTCGTGGCCGGGGAGGGGCGCGGCGAGCGGATCGGCGTGCCGACGGCGAACCTGGACCCGCACAACGAGGCGATCCCTCCCGACGGCGTCTACGCGGCATGGGCCAGGCTCGACGGGGAGCGAATCCCCGGGGTGGTCAGCATCGGCCGGCGCGAGACCTTCCACGGGCCCGAGGGCGAGCGGGCCGTCGAGCTGCACCTGATCGGGCGGCGCATGGAGCTCTACGGGCGGGACGTGGAGGTCGAGTTCGTGGCGCGGCTACGGCCCCAGCGGGCCTTCCCGGGCGCCGCGGAGCTGGCGGAGCAGATCGCCGAGGACATCCGCGCGGCCGCCGAGGCGCTCGGCCTCCCAGGTCAGGGCGCCGGCTGCTGAGCCGGCCTGGTCGCGGGCCCGGCGCTCGGCCCGCGCAGCGCCGTCTCCGGATGGCGCTCCTTCCAGGCGAACCAGAGCATGACCCGTCCCCGGCCCGGCTCGCCGTCGACCAGCGCGTAAGCCGTGCGGCCCGACGTGGCGCGCACCTCGACCCGGCGCCCGGCGACGGTGTCGGTGAACGTCCGCTCAGCGGCAGCGGCGACCGGCTCCAGGGCATAGGCGACCGACTCGCCGTCCAGCGCGAGGCCCAGAACGAACGCCTTGGCCGGCAGCGGGCTCTGGGCCGGGTCGAAGTGGCTGGTCTGCACGTGCACTTCGGGGTCCCCGAGGTAGCCTTCCTGAATCGCGGCGCCGCGCTCCAGCAGGTCGGCCCGCTGGCCGCCGGCGCCGAGGCCGAGGGCGAGCACGGCCGCGTCGGGATGCTCCTGCGCGAACGCCTCCCAGGGCCAGACGGCGGCCTCGAGCGGCTGCGCCTGCGTGCCCGCCAGCGGGCCGGCGAGCGCACGCCCGGAGATCGGGTCCCACAGCGAGCCGGTGCCCTCGTCGTAGATCAGCGGGTCGGGGCCGTGGATGATCCCCGCGTCGCGCCACTCCACCTGCTGCCCGTCCAGCTCGGCCAGCAGCGCGCAGGCCGCCTGGGCGAGCGCGGCCCACCGCACGAAGACCGGCCGGGCGCCGATCGTGTCGCTGACGCCCCCGACACCGGCGAGGAGCTTGACCGGATAGGCGCGGACCTCTTCGCCGGCCCTGACCGCGATCACACGGTCCCGGGCCGCCAGGCCGGCCGCTTCGACGGCGGGCAGGAAGGGGCTCCGGGACATCTGGGCCGGATCGAGCACGCCGCGAACGTCGGCGTAGAGCCCGGGCATGCGCGCCAGACGTTGGAGGTCGAAGCTCTCGACCTTCTCGGTCACGTTGAAGTAGCGCGCCATGGTATGCGGCACCCCGGCCACGGCCGTGGGCGGGCGGGCGAAGACGATCTCGGCCTCGGCGCCGACGATGCGCGCGACGGGCACAGGCGTCGGGCCCGTCGCGGCCTGGGGCGGCGGGGCGGTGGGTCGCCGCTGAGCGGGCGGCACCGCCGGGGCCGAGGCGGCGGGCTGGGGCGCCGGGTGCACGCCCGGCACGCCCTCGCGAGCGCGCTTCCCGAGCACGGAGATGAACCAGGCGGCCACGACGACCCCGAGCACGATGACCAGCAGCCAGATGTGCCGGGCGTAGTCGGTCTCGACCGGCTCCTCGGGCGCGGGCTCGGGCGGCGCGGCGGGGGCCTCGGACTCGGCAGGGACGGGCGGCTCGCCGCTCGGCTCGGCGGGCTGCTCCTGCGGGGTCTCCTCTTCGAAGTCCTGCTGCTCCATGGAAGGTCTCCTCCCTTGCTTGAGCTGCGCCCGGCTGCTGTGGGGCCGGTCATTGTAGCAGAACGGCCCGGCGCGTTCATCGGGAAAAGACGGGCCTCCAGCGCCCTGAGCGGCCCGTTCAGTTGACGGCGCGCGCGGGGGCTGGTAGATTCTGGCAGGAACGGTGCGCGGAGGCCGGCGCTTGCCGGGCCTCGTTTGGGTGGGCCGGTCGTGGCCGGTCCTTCTCTGTGTCTCGCCGCCAGAAAGGTGCCGCAAGTGGTCGCTCATACCATATACGAGAACACGGACCAGAGGATCGCGATCTTCGTTGACGTGCAGAACATGTTCTACTCCGCCAAGACGCTGCACCAGTCGAAGATAGACTACAGCAGGATGCTGGAGGGCATCGTGCGTGGGCGGCGGCTGGTGCGCGCCATCGCCTACGTGGTGCAGAAGGCGGACGTGGACCAGAGCAGCTTCCTGGAGGCCCTGCGCCGTAGCGGCTACGAGGTGAAGGGCAAGGAGCTGCTGATCCGGGACGACGGCTCCAGCAAGGGCGACTGGAAGATGGAGATCGCCATCGACGCGCTCACCCTGGAGCCGAAGCTCGACTGCGCCGTCCTGGTCAGCGGGGACGGCGACTTCCTGCCGCTGGTGCAGGCCCTCAACAGCCGGGGCTGCCGCACCGAGGTCGTCTCCTTCGAGCCGAGCACCTCCAACGAGCTGATGCGCACGTGCGATCAGTTCATCTCCATCACTTCGGAGATGCTCTTCAAGGAGGAGAAGTTCGTCCGGGAGCATCGCCAGAGGCGCTACCATGAGGAGCCGGTCCGCCCGGACGTGGCCTGCGACGCCGACGACGGGACGGGCTACGAGGGCTGACCTTCGAAAACGATGGGCGGCCGCTGCCGTGTGGCCGCCTGCCGTCCCGTGACAGTCAGCCTGGCCTTGCTCTGCGCTCTCAGCGCCCTCCGTGGTGGGAGGTCGCCGTGAAGGCGGCTTGATTCTGCCTTGCCCCCCCGGCTACATTGTGGGCGTGTTCAGGCGCCCCGGGGGCTTCTGGCCGGGGCGCGGCGTTCACAAGGAAAGGCGCGGCAATGGATAAGCAAGAGCGCAGGCTGCGCGCCCTGGAGGGGCTCGGCTACGTGGCGGCCGTGATGATCGGGCTGGGGGGGCTGAGCGATCTGGAAAGCGTGAAGTACCTCAACGTGCTCGGGCTGGTCTTCGCCGTGATCGTGATCATCCGGCTCATGGTGATGAACATCTCCATGGGCCTGGTCGACCGGATGTATGAGCCGCCGCCGCCCCTGGACTCGGACATAACCGAGCTGCCGGAATGAAGCCGGGCGCGCCGGCCCGCGGCGCGGCGGATCAGAGCACGACGATCAGGAAGAAGATGAGCATGATCAGCCCGATGGCGAACAGCACCAGGTTCGTGACCGACTCAGAGCGCCTTTCGGCCGCGATGCGCGCCTGGCGCTCCATGGTGGCCTTGATCGCCTCGGTGGTGTCCTTGATGTCCGGGGGCACCTGCCTGAACATCTCGATGGCCTCCTTGAAGCGGTGCGTCCTGACCATGCGCATCGCTTCGGCGTAGTTGCGCCTGGCGGCGGCGCGCCGCTCCTCCAGGACCTTGTGCCTGAGCGTCTCGGCCCGCTTCCTCTCTTCAGCGAAGGACTTGCCCTCGACGGTCTTGACCTCTTCCAGCAGTTCCAGCGCTTCGCCGAAGCGGGCGTTCAGGCGCAGGCGGTCGGCCTGGTCGAGCATCATGGAGACCTTGTTGCTGACCAGGGTGCGGCCGCGCTCCAGGTCGACCCCGCAGTTGATGCAGCGGCGCACGTCGTGGCGGTTGCGCTGCCGGCAGTCGGGGCAGATGTCGAAGAACTGTTCCAGGCTCGCGTCGCAGTACATGCACTTGTGGAAGCGCACGGGGCTGACCTTGCCGCAGGAGGGGCAGGCGGGGGCGCGCTTCAGCTCGGACTCGAACCGGTCCAGGTCCTCCAGCAGTTCCTCGGCGCTCTGGTATCGGTCATCGGGGTCCTGCTCCAGGCAGCGGGTCACGATCGGGTCGAGCCGGGGATCGGCGGTGCGGGAGACCTCGCTGGGCGGCCGGCTCAGGGGCACCTCGGGGCGTTCCTGGGTGAGCAGCTCGTAGAAGACGACGCCGGCGGCGTAGATGTCGGCGCGCCCGTCCACCTCCATCGGGTTGCGCCGCTGCTCGGGGCTCATGTAGGCGGGGGTGCCCATGCGGCGGGCGCGGGGGGCGCCGCCCTCGGCGGCCTTGCGCTCCTGCTCCATCAGGCCGGCCAGCCCGAAGTCGGCGATCTTGACCCCCACCTCCTCGGTCATCATGATGTTGGAGGGCTTGACGTCGCGGTGGACCACGCCGTGGTTGTGGGCGTAGTCGAGGGCGGCGGCGGTGCCGCGGGCGATGCGCACGAACTCCTGCACGGTGAAGGGGCGCGACATGAGCTGCTGAAGCGACGGGCCGTCCACGTACTCCATCACGAAGAAGTATATCTTGCCGACGTTGCCCCGCTCGATGATGGTGACGATGTTGGGGTGGTTCAGCGTGGAGAGGGCCTGGCTCTCCTCGTGGAAGCGGCGCACGAAGGCGGGCCGGTCGGCGAAGGCGCGGGGGAGCACCTTGAGGGCGACGGTCCGGTTCAGCGAGAGCTGGGTGGCCCTGTAGACCTCGCCCATGGCCCCCGTGCCGATCTTCTCCTCGATCTGGAAGCCGCCCAGCTCCTTGCCCGGGGCCACGCCGCCGGCCGCCAGCGGCCCCAGATCGTCCATGACGGTGGGGTCGGGGTCGGTGAACTCGTGGCCGCAGTCGGGGCAACGGAGGGGTTCGCCGCCGCTCGGGCGCTTCGCGGCGAACTCCTGCTTACATCCGGGGCAGGTGAACTTCATGCCTTGGGCCGCCCTCGCCAGCTTGATTCCCTCAAGATAGCTGCGCGCCGGTGGCCGTGTCAACGGCTTCGCCCGGCCGCCCCTCTGTGCTGGCCAACGCTATGGCGGCGTTTCGTTCTGCCTGTCGCGGGCGGGGCTGAGGGCTCGGTGCGGCCGACGGCCGCCGCAGGGCGCCTTTGCCCCGGCCGTCGCAAGCGGAGCCACCCCGGGCCGCCTTCACCCGCAGCACGCTGCGTGCCATCCGGCGACAGCGGGGCTCACTCGGCCATGCCCGCCAGCCGCCGATAGCCCAGGTGCATGGCGAGCTGATCGGCCAGCACGATGGCCATGAATGCCTCGGCCACCGGCCAGACGCGCGCCACGATGGTGGGGTCGCGCCGGGTCACGGCGGCCAGCTCGGCGTTCTGGAGCGTGACCTTGTCGATGGTCTTCTGCGGCTTGGCGATGGTCGGGGTCGGCTTCACGGCGATGCGCGCCACGATGGGCTGGCCGGTGGTGAGCCCGCCCAGGATGCCGCCGGCGTTGTTGGAGAGGAACTCTACCTCGCCGTCGGAGGCGCGCATCTGGTCGTTGAACTGCGAGCCGGTCATGTCCTTGGCGGCGTAGCCGGCGCCGACCTCCACGGCCTTGATGGCCCCGATGCTGAGCATGCGGCCGAGCTCGCCGTCGAGCTTGGCGAAGACCGGCTCGCCCATGCCGGCCGGCACGCCGGTGGCGACGACCTCGACCAGGCCGCCGCTTGAGTCGCCGCTGTCGCGGATCTCGACGATGCGGCGCGCCATGGCGTCGGCGGTCTCCAGGTCAGGGCAGTTCATAGTCGGGTGGACGCCGTACTGCTCGCGCACCGCCTCGGCGTCGAACTCCATCTGCTCGCTCAGCTCGGGCACGCGCTTCTCGATCTCGGCCAGGACGGCCATCTTCTCCAGCAGGCGCATCTCGGCCGTTATGCGCCCCTCGCCGTAGACGGTGCGGTAGATGGGGTCGTTCTCGCGGCGCATGCGCTTGTAGGCATCGACCTGGCTGCGGATGAGTTCCAGGTCCATCTGCGGCGCGCGAACGCCGGCGGCTTCTTTCACGTAGGCGCATATCTCGATGCCGTGCCGCTTCAGCACGCGCTTGGCCACCGCGCCGGCGCCCACGATGGTCGCCGTGTAGCGCCCGCTGAAGAAGCCGGCGCCGATCGCGTCGTCCCACTCCCCGTACTTCTGGTAGGAGGCATAGGAGGCGTGCCCCGGCCGCGGCGTGCGGTTGGTGGTGCGGTACTGCTCGATGTGCTCGAAGTGGCGGTCCAGGTTCGGGATCAGCACCACGAAGGGCGTGCCGTTCGTGGTGCCCTTGTTCTGGAAGCCGACCATCGTGTCGGCGGCGTTGACGCCGCTGTAGATGACGGGGATGTCGGGCTCGCGGCGGGGCGAGGCGAGCTCGCCCTGGCCCGGTTTGCGCAGCAGCAGGTCGGCGTAGATCTCCTCCTCGCGGATCAGCAGCCCCGGCGGGACGCCCTGGATGTTGATGCTCAGCCCGTCCTGGTAGGAACCGCCGGCAACCGTCACGCGGAACAACCTGCCATGGGTGCAACCCAGCATGTGTTGCCCTCCCGTTCTGGGGTGATCTCGTCGGCTTAGAGCTCCACCGGCTCGCCGCTCTCGGCAGAGCGCCAGGCGGCCTCGGTCAGCTCGATGGTGCGCAGCCCGCAGACGCTGGGGGCCAGCAGCTCGTCGCGGCCCAGGACGGCGTCCACGAAGTTGCGGTTGGGGCTGTCGGCCCCGTAGTTCGTGCGTTCCAGGTTCAGCACCTCGGCGCGGGGGCCGGTGCAGTAGGTCAGCTTGCCCTGGCGCAGGAAGAAGGACCACTGCGAGCAGGTGATGGTGATGTCCTCCCACCAGATGGGGCAGTTGCCGACCACGGAGATGCTGCCCAGGGCGCCGCCGGCGAACTCGATGGCCAGGGCGCTGTTGATGTCGACCTCGCGGCCGAAGTTGCGGATGCTGGCCGAGACCTTCTCGGCCTTCAGCCCGGTGACCCAGAGGATGATGTCGATCAGGTGGCTGCCGGAGTCGTTGAGCTGCCCCCCGCAGGAGAGCTCGCGCTGCTGGCGCCAGGAGCCGGTGGTGCCGCGCAGCCAGTTCTGGCCCTGGAAGGCCGTCACGTACTGGACCTCGCCCGCCTCGCCGGACTCGATGCAGCCCTTGATGAAGCGGAACTCGCCCTGGGTGTGCCGCTGGTAGGCGACGGCCACCATCTTGCCGGCCTTCTTCTCCTCGGCGATCACGTCGTGCGCGTCCTCGATGGTGCAGACCATCGGCTTCTCGGTCAGCACGTGCAGGCCGGCGCGGAGCGAGTCGACGATCTGACGGTGGTGCACGTTGTGGGGCGAGGCGATCAGGACGGCGTCCAGCGCGTCCTCCTGCTCCAGCATGAGGGCATGGTCGTCGTAGGTGGGGCAGTCGGCCAGCTCGGGGAAGCGGCTCTTGAGCCGCTCGATGCGCTCGGGGTCGGGGTCGGCCAGGGCCGTCACGGCGGCCTCGGGCACCTCGCGGAAGCGGGCCATGTGCATGTGCACGATGCCGCCGGTGCCGATGATGCCGAACCTGACCTGCTCTGCCATGGGTACAGCTCGCCTTCGTGCCTGCTTCGGGGGAGCGTTAGAGGGTATAGGCAAGCGTGCCAGGATGCAAATGCCCCGGCGCGTCTCAGGTGTGGACGGACTCGAAGAGCCAGAGCCCGAGGGCGCCGGTGATGATCGCCGGCAGCCAGCCGGCCAGCACCGGGGGCATGGAGCCGGTGTTGCCCATGCTGTTGAAAAGGAAGGTCAGGCCGTAAAGGCCCGTGGCCAGCAGCATGCTGATGATGGCGCTGAGGAACCGGCTGTTGACGGATCGCTCGAAGCCGACCAGGCAGGGGAGGCCGACGAGCAGGAGGATCAGGGGGCTGAAGAAAGAGGCGAGCCGCGCATGGAAGGCCACCGCGAAGAACGGCACCCCGGGGTTGCGCTGCATCTGCGCCCGCAGCTCGCGTAGCGTGTGCAGCATCATGCCCTCCTCGCGCCCCTCCTCGGCGGCCTGGGCCAGCGCCAGCGGGGTCAGGTTCGTCGCCACCTCCAGGCTCGGGGCCAGCTCGGGTTTGCTGTTGGGGATGCCGGCCTCGTCGAAGTGCCGCACCTCCACCTGCTGTAGCTCGAGGGTGCCGTCGGGGGCGAGCCGCGCCGCGTCGCCCCGCACCATCCGGCTCAGCTTGCCGCTGGGGCGAAGCTCGAAGACCGTGACCGATTTCATCGTCCCGTCGGCGAAGCTGTACTCGCCGATGAAGACCTTGCGGTCGCGGCCCGGGTCGCGCACGAGCAGCGCGCTCTCCACGTCGTTCTCCAGCACGCGGTCCAGCACGTCGCGCCGCCGCGCGATCTGGGAGCCGGCGGTCTCGCGGGTCACGAACACGACGACGCTGACGACCAGCGCCCAGAAAAACACCGGCGCCATCACCCGGTAAAGGCTGGCCCCCGAGGCCTTCAGCGCCAGCAGCTCCCCCGCCGCGGCCATCCGCACCATCACGATCCCTGCGGCGAGCAGCAGCACCCCGGGCGCGATGTCGAGCAGGAACATCGGCAGCACGTGAGCGTAGTAGGTCAGGAAGGTGGCCAGTTGCTCCCTGACCCGGCCCTGCTCGACCTCTTCCAGGCGCTTCAGCAGGTCGAAGCTGGCGTAGAGCGCCCCGATCAGGCAGAGCATCCCCACGAAACGCACCAGCACGGCCGAGCTGACGTAGCGGTCTATCTTCGTGCTGAGCATGGCCTGCCCGGTGATGGGCTCACAGGGAGAGGGGCGGCCTCTCCGCCAGGCAGATTGTAGTGACCGCCGCCCCCTGGCTCAACCGCCGGCAGCGGGCGCTCGCCCGGCTGCGTAGCCTACCGGGGGGGCCGGCGATCTGGTATAATGTGTGTGGAGCCCTCGGGGGCGCAAGGCAGCCGCTCCGCCCCCCCCCCTTGCGGGAGAAGCGGCGGAAGAGGAAAGTCCGAGCTCCACAGGGCAGGGCGGTGGATAACGTCCACCGGGAGCGATCCCAGGGAAAGTGCCACAGAAAAGACACCGCCCGTCCCTCGGGACGGGTAAGGGTGAAATGGTGGGGCCCGCGAGCAAGCGGGCTTAATGTAAGGGCCCACCGCCCCGGCGGCGACGCCGGGGGCACGGCAAACCCCGCCCGGAGCAAGGCCAAATAGGGGAGCACGAGGTGGCCCGCCTCGTTATGACTCCCGGGTTGGCCGCTTGAGGGCGCCGGCGACGGCGCTCCCAGAAGAATGGCTGCCGTCCCGCCTCGCGCGGGATCACAGGACTCGGCTTACCGCGCCGCCGAAGGCTCCAACCCGTTCCCTACGCGCGGGGCGCCGATGGAGTCGGTCTACTGGGTCTTCACCTACCGCTGCAACGACCGCTGCGCCCACTGCTACAACGAGAGCGGCCCCGAAGGCCCCACGATGCCCCTGGAGGAGTGCCTGCGCGTCGTCGCCCACCTGCCCGAGCAGATGGTCCGCCTGACGCTCTCCGGGGGCGAGCCGCTCGTCGAGCCCGCCAAGCTGCTCGCCATCTGCGACGCCGTGCGGGAGCGCTACGGGCCCGACCAGCCGATCATGCTCCAGACCAACGGCGACCTGCTCAGCGCCGAGACGCTCGCCGAGCTCGACGCGCACGGCGTCTTGCGCATCGACGTGGTCAGCATAGACCGCTGGCACCGGCGCCGGGGCCGGCACCGCGAGCAGCTCGAAAGCGTCTTTCAGCAGGCCGGCTGGCGCTCGGACGAGGGGAGTGTGGTGCCGTCGCAGCGGCGCGTCTACGCCTTCTGGGGTGCGACGGAGGAGCTGTGGCTCAAGGGCAACTGGCCGCGCGGCCGAGCTCTGGAGAGCGGGGCGGCCCGCCTCGATGCCGGGCACAACTTCTGCGCGCTCTGGTCGGGGGCGGTGGGCTTCCTCGACGACGGCAGCCCGGCCCAGGAGGTCGCCATCCAGCTCTATCAGGTCTTCCCCTGCTGTCCGGCCACGTGGTATTGCCTCGGCGACGCGCGCAAGGAGCCGATAGGGGAGATGCTGCGGCGCGCGCGCGAGGAGCCGGCCTTCCGAGCGCTGAACCGGGGCGAGCCGGCCGGGCTCCGGGCGGCGGGGCTGAAGCCGGGTCACGGAGCGCGGCGTCTGCGCGAGCTCGGCTCGGTCTGCCTGTGGTGCGACGAGTTCTTCCGCGAGCACTACCGAGGCCCCCACGGGGAACGCCGCCACTTCCGGTGAGGGCGGGCCGCCGCCTTCGCCGACTGGAAAGGCGACTGCCCTTGGCGTTATCTTAGGAGCTATTGTAGAACCATGTCCGTAGCGAGGCCGAGCGAGAAGTCGGAGGGCAAGGAGGCTGGCGCAGAACGCCCGCAGGCGTGGCCAGAGGGCACGCCTGAGGACGTTGGGCGTCAACGACGCGGCCATCCGGCTTCGCAGCCGGCCGCAGTAGGTCACGGTTCTGCAATAGCTCCTTAGGGCCGGCTGACGGCCCGGCCGCGAGACAGCCACCCCTGTTGGAGCGAGGCCATGGACCGGCTCTGGGCGCCCTGGCGCATGGATTACGTCACCCGCGACGAGCCCGACGAGGGCTGCTTCCTGTGCCGGGCCGCCGCGGCCGGCGACGACCGCGCCCACCTGGTGCTCTGGCGCGCCGCGACCTGCTTCTGCGTGCTGAACCGCTGGCCCTACAACAACGGGCACGTGCTGGTGGCGCCCTACGAGCACAAGGGCGACCTGACCGAACTGACCAACGAAGAGCTGTTCGAGCAGGCCCGGATGCTGCGGGCCTGCCGCGAGCGGCTGGGCGAGAAGGTCGGGCCCGGCGGTTTCAACCTCGGGCTGAACCTGGGCAAGGCCGCCGGCGCCGGGCTGCCCGGCCACCTGCACTGGCACGTGGTGCCCCGCTGGGAGGGCGACACCAACTTCATGCCCGCCGTCTCCGGCACCAAGGTCATCCCCCAGAGCCTGGCGGCGCTCTGGGAGCTGCTCCGTGACGAGCAGGGGGGAGGCTGAGATGGCCGCCGAGCCCGACGTGGTCCGCCGCGAGGAGCTGGAGCGCCGCGAGGCCGAGACGCTCGCCCCCTACGCCATGCGGAGCGCCGAGTCCCGCGGGCGCGTCCACGATGAGCCCGAGGCCGCCTACCGCACCTGCTACCAGCGCGACCGCGACCGCATCATCCACTGCAAGGCGTTCCGCCGCCTGGAATACAAGACCCAGGTCTTCCTGAACCACGAGGGCGACCACTACCGCACCCGCCTGACCCACACGATGGAGGTGACCCAGATCGCCCGCACCATCGCCCGCGCGCTCGGGCTGAACGAGGACCTGACCGAGGCGGTCGCCCTGGCGCACGACGTGGGTCACACCCCGTTCGGCCACAGCGGCGAGGCGGCCCTGCGCGCGCTGATGGCCGAGCACGGCGGCTTCGAGCACAACGCGCACGGGCTGCGGGTGGTCGACGTGCTGGAGCGGCAGTACCCCGGCTTGCCCGGCCTGAACCTGACCCACGAGGTGCGCGAGTCGATAGCCAAGCACCAGACCCGCTGGGACCGGCCCCGCGCCGAGGGCTTCGCCGAGGGACGGGCGCTGCTGGAGGCGCAGGTGGTCGACGTGGCGGACGCCATCGCCTACGACAACCATGACCTGCAGGACGGCCTCGAGGCCGGCATCCTCACCCGCGCCAGGCTCCAGGCCGTGCCGCTGTGGCGGGAGGCCGAGCAGGCCGCGCGCGCGCGCCACGGCGAACTGGACGAGGCCATGCTCTGCAAGCAGGCCATCCGCCACTTGATCAACCGGTTCGTCACCGACGTGGTGGGGCGGAGCCGGGCCGAGATCGCCCGGCTCGCCATCGCCTCGCCCGCCGACGCCACGCGGCAGGAGGCGAACGTGGTCGGCTTCAGCGGGGACCTGCGTGAGCAGATGGCGGGGCTGGAGGAGTTCCTCTACGCCTCGCTCTACCAGGACTACCGCGTGGTGCGGGTGACGAACTCGGCGCGCCGGTTCGTGGAGCGGATGTTCGCCGCCTACGTGGAAGATCCGCGCCAGTTGCCCCCCGAATACCACGCCTGGGCCGAGGAGGCGGGGCTGGAGCGCGCCGTCTGCGACTACATCGCCGGCATGACCGACCGCTTCGCGCAGGACACCTACGTGCAGCTCTTCCACCCCTACCAGAGGCTCTGATGGCGCGTCTGCGGATAAGGCACGCCTCCGGCGAGGATGAGGTGGTGGAGCTGAGCGGCGAGCGCGTCTCCATCGGGCGCGCGCCCGACAACGAGGTGCAGCTCCAGGACCGGACCGTCTCGCGCTACCACGCCGTCATCGCGCGCCAGTGCGACGGCTGGCACCTGACCGACCTGGGCAGCCACAACCTGACCCGGGTCAACGGCGCGCCGGCGCTGAGCCACCGGCTGGCCACCGGCGACCAGATACAGGTGGGGAACCTGGCGCTGGAGTTCTACGAGGACGCGCCGTGGGCCGCTGCCCCGAAGCGCTCCCCCAGAGCGGAGGCCGGGGGCAGCATCACCGAGACGATCCGGGTGGACCGGGTCGGCTTCGGCGCCTTCGGCGAGCAGCCCGAGGCGGACTCGGCCCGGCGGCAGCAGCGCCTGCGCCGGCTGCTGGAGCTGGCGCAGATCGCCATCTCGGTGCGAACCGTCCCACCGCTGCTGGACGGGGTGATACAGATGCTGCGGGACACGCTGGACGCCGACCGGGTGCTGCCGCTGCTGGAGAGCGGCGGCGCGCTGCGCGCCTACCTGGGGGCCGGACGCGAGCCGACAGCGGACGTGGGCCCCCTCGGGCTGAACATGGAGCTGGTGGGGCAGTGCCGCCGCGAGGCGGTCGGCGCCGTCTGGGCCGGCGGCGGCGGGGGCCCCGGCGTCGCCTGCGCCCCCGTGCGGGTCGGCCAGCAGGCCCACGGGCTGCTCTACTGCGAGCGGGCCGACGGGGCGGAGGAGTTCTCCCGGCAGGACCTCTGCTACCTGCTGGCCGTCGCCATACTGACGGGCCTGGCCCTGGAGAACCTGCGCTCTTACAGCCGAATGGCGCGGCGGGCGGGCAGCCTGAGCCGGCAGATCGAGCAGAGCTACAACATGGTGGGCGAGAGCGAGGCGATGAAGCGGGTCTACGCCCTGATCCGGCGCGCCGCGCCGACCGACGCGGGGGTGCTGATCTGCGGGGAGAGCGGCACCGGCAAGGAGATGATCGCGCGCGCACTGCACCGCTACAGCCGGCGCAGCCAGGGGCCGCTGGAGATCGTCAACTGCGCCGCCATCCCGCCGACGCTGCTGGAGAGCGAGCTGTTCGGCCACGTGCGCGGGGCCTTCACCGGCGCCATCGCCGACAGGCCGGGGCGCTTCGAGCTGGCCGACGGGGGGACGCTTTTCCTGGACGAGGTGTTGGAGCTGACCGTCGAGTGCCAGACGAAGCTGCTGCGGGCGCTGGAGGAGGGCAAGGTCCGGCGCGTGGGCGACACCCGCGACCGGCCCGTCGACGTGCGGGTGCTCGCCGCCACGAACCGCGATCCGGCCGCCGCGCGGGAGCGGGGCGAGCTGCGCCGCGACCTGTTCTACCGGCTGGACCGGCTGCGCATCTGCGCCCCGCCGCTGCGCGAGCGGGACGGGGACGTCGAGTTGCTGTCCCGGCACTTCCTGGACCAGTGCAATGCGGCGATGGACCGATCCTTCACCGGTTTCGCCCCTGAGGTGATGGGAGCGTTCCGGCGCTACAAATGGCCGGGCAACGTGCGGGAGCTGCGCAACGTGGTGGAGCGCATGGCGCTGGTCGGCGAGGGCCGCAGCCTCGCCCTTGCGGACGTCCCCGACTTCCTTATCGAGGCAGACGCCCCCCGCCGGGGAGCCGCGAGGGCGCTGCGGGAGGTCGAGAAGGAGCACATCGTGCGGGCCCTCCGCGAAGCCGGGGGCAACAAGAGCCAGGCCGCGCGCACGCTCGGCATCGACAGAAGCACCCTCTACGCCAAGCTCAAACGCTACGGGATCGACGCGTGAAAGGGGAGGACCAAGTGCCGCACCGAGACCGAGTGCGGATCCTGCTGATCGAGGACGACGCGGCCGAGACCGTCATCTTCCGGCGCCGCGCCGCCGCGTGCGCCGGCTACGACTACGCGATAGACCACGTCGAGACGCCGCGCAGGGCGGCCGAAAGGCTGGCAGAGCAGCGCTACGAGCTGATCGTGGCCGACATCTGCGCCGGCGGGGCCGCGCTCGGGCAGGAGCTGATCGGCCAGCTCATCGAGGCGGGCGGCGGGGCGCCCGTCATCGCCTTCACGGGTATCGAGGACAGGAAGGTGGCCGTCCGGCTGATGAAGGCCGGCGCCACCGATTTCCTTTTCAAGGACGGCTTCGACGCCGATGCCCTGGAGCGATGCACCGGCTATGCGCTGGAGCGGCGCCGCGCCGCCGAGGCCCTGCGGGAAAGCCAGGAAAGGTACAGGGCACTGGTCGATCAGTCTCTGCAGGGCCTGTTCATCGCCGAGGGCTTCCCCCCCCGCGTGGTCTACGCCAACCCCGCCGCCGCCGAGATCGTCGGCCGCAGCCGCGAAGAGGTCCTCGAACTGGGCGCGCAGGCGACCACGGCGATGGTGCACCCGGAAGACCGCGCCACGCTCCTGCGGCTCTACGCCGAGCTGATGGACGGCAGCGGCGAGGAGGTGCGGCACGTCTTCCGCCTGCTGCGCGGCGACGGCTCGGTGCGCCACGTCGAGTTCCTGACCGCCACGGCGAGCTGGGACGGCGCGCAGGGCGTGCAGGTGGCCATGGTCGACATCACCGAACGCCAGCGGGCCGAGCAGGCGCTGCGCGAGAGCGAGGAGCAGTACCGCCAGCTTGTCGAACAGTCGCTTCAGGGCATCTTCATCATGCAGGATGCGCCCTTCCGGATCGCCTTCGCCAACCGCGCCGCGGCCCAGATCATGGGCACCAGCGTCGAGGAGCTCCTTGCCTGGCCGCCGCAGCAGGTGGCCGAGCACATCCACCCGGAAGACTTCGACCTCGTGGCCGAACGCTGCCAGAGGCGAACAGGCGGCGTGGCGCAGCCGCAGCGCTACGAGTTCCGCATCATCCGCCCAGACGGCGCCGTCCGCTGGCTGGAGACCTTCTCCAGCGCCATCACATATCGGGGCGAGCCGGCCGTCCAGGCCGCCGTCATGGACGTGACGGAGCGCAAAAGTGCCGCCGAGGAGCTGCGCTCGGCCGAGCGCGAGAAGGCCGCCATCCTGGACGGCCTCTGCGAACTCGTCGTCTACCACAACCCCGCCTGCCGGATCGTCTGGGCGAACCGGGCCGCCGCCGACTCCCTGGAGATGGAGGCGGCGGAGCTGATCGGCCGGCATTGCTACGAGCTCTGGCACGGCCGCGACGAGCCCTGCGTCGGCTGCCCCGTAGTGGCCGCCGCCGAGACCGGACGCATCGCCACCTTCGAGATCTCCAGCCCCGACGGACGCTACTGGCAGCTCCGGGGCGAACCCATCCTCAGCGGGGACGGCGCCGTGGAGGGCGTCGTCGAGATCGGCATGGACATCACCGAGCACAAGGAGGCCGAGCAGCGCGTCGCCCTGCGCGCCGAGCGGCTCAGCCGCCAGGTCGAAGAGCGCTTCAGCATGGTGGGGGAGAGCCCCGCCATGCAGGAGGTCTACCGGCTCATCGACAAGGTGGCGCCGACCGACGCCGGCGTGCTGATCTGCGGGGAGAGCGGCACCGGCAAGGAGATGGTCGCCCGGGCCATCCATCGCCACGGCGCCCGCCGCGACGGGCCGATGGAGGCCGTCAACTGCGCCGCCCTGCCGCCGGCCCTGCTGGAGAGCGAGCTGTTCGGCCACGTGCGGGGCGCCTTCACCGGCGCCGTGGCCGACAGGCCCGGCCGCTTCGAGCTGGCCGACGGGGGGACGCTGTTCCTGGACGAGGTGGCCGAGCTGCCGCTGGAGTGCCAGACGAAGCTGCTCAGGGTGCTGGAGGAGGGCAATATCCGCCGCGTCGGCGATACCCGCGACCGCGAGGTCGACGTGCGCCTGATCGCCGCCACCAACCGCGATCCCGCCCGCGCCGTGCGAGAGGGGCGCCTGCGCGAGGACCTGTTCTTCCGGCTGGACCGGCTGCGCCTGGTCGTGCCCCCCTTGCGCGAGCGGGGCGCCGACATCGAGCTGCTCGCCGAGTTCTTCCTGCGATCCGCCAGCCAGGCCGTCAAGCGCCCGGTGGACGGCTTCGCCCCCGAGGCGGCCGAGGTCTTCGCCCGCTACGAATGGCCGGGCAACGTGCGCGAGCTGAAGAACGTCGTGGAGCGCATGACCATACTCGGCGAGGGACCCCTGCTCGGGCTCGAGCTGATACCGGAGGACATCCGCTCCGCCGCCCGCACCCCCCAGGGGCGCGTCGAACCCCTCAGCGAGGCGGTCCGCCGGCACGTGCTCGCCGCCCTCGAAGCCGCCGGGGGAAACAAGACCCGCGCCGCCGAAATGCTCGGCATCGACCGCAGCACCCTCTACGCCCGGCTCAAGGCCTACGGACGCCATCCGTAGCCGGCCGCTCCCATGCCGACCCGTGCATAGCCCCCTTTGACTGGCCCGACGTTTTGGGTATAATGTCCCGCAACCTGGGGAGGACCGGATCGGGCGGGGGCGATACGGGGCGCAAGGCAGAGGCGCTCCGGCGGGAGGCGCGTGCACCGGAGGCGCAACAATGGGCGTGTGGGTCTTTCGAGCGCTATTCGTGCTCGCCTCCGCGGGCACGGCCTACTCGATGGGACTGGACCTCGGCCGCCCGTTCATGTTCCTGCTGATCGGCATCCTCGGCAGCTTCGCTGTCATCGCCGCCGAGTGGTTCGTCAGCAAGGGCCCCATCGCGCTTATCAGCTCCATCGTCTTCGGCTCCCTGCTGGGGCTGCTGTTCGCCACGCTGGCCGTCTCCGTCGTCGCACTCGCCGTCGAGACCGACACGATGGACCTGGTGCGCGACGACCTGACCGGCGCCCTGATCGTCATCTTCAGCTACCTCGGCATCGCCTTCATCTACCAGAGCCGCGACAAGTTCAACCTCATCGTGCCCTACGTCGAGTTCCGCCGAGAGGAGAAGGGCCTGCGCTCCACCGTCATCGACACCAATATCATCATCGACGGGCGCATCGCCGACATCATCCGCACCGGCTTCCTCGACGGCCCCATCATCGTGCCCCAGATCGTCCTGTCCGAACTGCACCAACTCGCCGACTCCGCCGACAAGCTCAAACGCGAGCGCGGCCGCCTCGGCCTCGAAGTGCTCAACGAGCTCCAGGCCGACGACGAACTCGACGTGCGCGTGCAGGACATGGCCATCGACGATGAGCGCCCCGTCGACGAACAACTCGTGCGCATCGCCCGCATGCTCAACGCCAAGCTGATGACCAACGACTTCAACCTGAACCGGCTCGCCACCATCGAAGGCGTCTCCGTCATCAACCTCAACGAGTTGACCAACGCGCTCAAGACCGTCGCCCTGCCCGGCGAGCAGCTCACCGTCAAGCTCATCAACCGCGGCGAGCAGCCCGGCCAGGCCGTCGGCTACCTCCCCGACGGAACCATGGTCATCGTCGAGGAGGCCGACAGGCTCATCGGGGAAGAAGTGCCCGTCGTCGTACGCAATACCATCACCCGCGAGACCGGCCGCATGATCTTCGCCCGCAGACTGGAGAACGCCCCCGTCCGCCAGGGCGGCACATAGCCCGTCCGGTTCCTGCCCCTTGCGCCCCACAGCCATGCCTGAGCCCGCCTTCGCCGTCGTCCTGCCCGCCGCCGGCACCGGCGCCCGCATGGGCGGCTGCAAGAAACCCTTCCTCCCCCTCGCCGGCCGGCCCATCCTGCACCACACCATCGCCGCCTTCCAATCCGTTGAGGGTTGCGCCCTCGTCATCCCCGTCCTCCACCCCGACCAGACGGCCGACGCCTCACTGCGCGGGCAACTCCGCCAGCGCTTCGCCATCGCCACCGTCGCCGCCGGCGGCCCCACCCGCCAGGCCAGCGTCCTCGCCGGGCTCCAGGCCGTAGGGCCCGAACTGGACCTCGTCCTCATTCACGACGCCGTCCGCCCGCTGGTCGACCCCGACGTGATCCGCCGCGTCGCCCTCGCCGCCGCCGAGCACGGCGCCGCCTGCGCGGCCGTGCCCGCCACCGACACCGTCAAGCGCGCCGCAGCCGGCGAGCGCATCATCGCCACCATCCCCCGCGAGGGCCTCTGGTTCGCGCGCACCCCCCAGGGCTTCCGCACCGACCTTATCCTGCGCGCCCACCACGCCGCGCGCGAAGACGGCTTCACCGCCACCGACGACGCCCAGCTCGTCGAACGGCTCGGCCACCCCGTGCGCGCCGTCCCCGACACCCGCGACAACCTGAAGATCACCACTGCTGAAGACCTGGCCATCGCCGAAGCCGTCCTGCGCTGGCGCGCCCGCCTCGGACCGGGCCGGTAAAGGGGGGCGGCGAGCGCCCACGACGCTTGCAACTGCGGGTCCATCTGGTAAGATATCCTCTCCACGCGCCGCAGGCGGCGTTGAGCGACCGGCTCCCCGATAGCTCAATTGGTAGAGCGGGCGGCTGTTAACCGCTAGGTTCGAGGTTCGAGTCCTCGTCGGGGAGCCAACCCTTTTGTAGCGGACATCCGACGGCCTTCCTGTTAGCGCACGACCCCGAGAGCGAGAGCCTTCGGGGTTTTCGCATATCTCGCCCCTGCGCAACCCTTTAGCGCATTCCCGCCAGTCTGCCCGTACTCTCCGTTTCGACAGAGAGTTTTCGGGGTCCGAAAGCAACCATGGGGGTTGCTCTCGGTGCCCGAAAATCAGCGGAAAAACTCTCTGACTCTCTGGTGAACAACCCCCTCTGGGTTAACAACCGCGTACGGACCGGACCCCGAAAGCAACCGTTCCGAACTCCCGGAGCCAAAAGAGGAGGGGAGAAGCAGGCGAGCTCCTCCCCTCCCGCACGATGACCGCCGGG
>CAYSWA010000030.1:0-26843 GCA_964434535.1 uncultured candidatus Brocadiaceae bacterium
CCGTCTGGCCGTTCTCACCTATTCGACTGCTCAACTGCTCGCCTGCTCTACCATTCCTTCGCCGGCGGCGAAGGAATGGTCGGCCGGACCGGACACGGTTAGAACGCTTCATTGAGGCCGTGGCGGCAAGGCCCGGACACGGCGCAATGCTCATGGCGGAACTGGCGTTTGTCTGAGCCTGCCCAGGAACTCCTTGCTCCCATCGTGGCTCCCTGCCTTAGGCCGCCAAAGCGCGGCATCCTCACCGTACACAGCGCTGTGCGCCTTTCGGCGTACCCCCCCCGCTGCCTCCAGACCGCGCAGGCATACGAGGCCTGTGGGTAGACTCATGGGGTTCAACGCCAATGTCGCCTTCTGGCGCGCCGTCGAGGATAGTGGGCGGGCTGATGTTCGCCTCACCTTTCCCCCAACCAGATTGCGAAACACTTCGATTTGGACGACGAACTGTGCCATTGGGAAAGGATGTCGATCGTGGAGGGGAGCTGGAGGGCCGTCTGCTTGACGGCATCAACCCATCCAACAATGGGCTCAATCGTGGCGAAGTCACCCTCGGACACTTCGCCGTACCCCAGGTCTCGCGAAGCGTATGCTTTTCGTGTCTTCTCCATTCTCTCCCCGCAGATCATCTCGCGAATGAATCGCGCGGACGCGTTTGGGTGCGGGGATGTCATTGCCATCACAATCGGCTCGAATGGGTCACCTCCGAGTTTCTCCACGGCAAGAGCGGCAAGCTGCTTGACGCCATGGCCGGAGCGAATTTTGCGTGCTTCGCACCTGCGGAACAGGCCAGACGTGATTCCAGCGTGCTTGATCGAGATCTCCAGCGACTGGAACAGCATGGTGACGAAGATCGGTACCACTGCAGGATTGGCGTTCAAGAAAGCGGCGTCGCCGTTGAGCATGCGCTCCGCTGCCAACGCGTATCCTGTGGCGGCTTCGTCCAGACTGAACATATGCGGACCTGCAGTGGTCATTTCGCTCTCCTCGACTGATGTCTGATATGAGACCGCCGGCAAGGGGCGACGATTCTCCCAGGAGGAAGGAGGCCGCGGCTGCCGTCCATCGCTTTGCTCTCCTCCCTACTTTCTCCTCTCTCCTGCTCTACCATCCCGCTGGAAGCGGGATGGTCGGGGCGGACCGGACGCGGTTAGGACTCCCTGCCGCAGCGGCGGCCACGTTGCCGGGTCAACTCGGGGAGGAAATCCCGTGGGCGAGACGGCAAAGCGCCCAGCCGTCCGGCCCACTCGAACATCTCAAGTTGACCGTTTCTCCAGCCCGCTGATCAGCCCCGAGAGCATCTTGGCGATCTCCTCCAGGTCGGCTTTCATCTTCTCATGGGGAGCATCGTCCAGCAAGCCTCGCCGCCGAGCCAATTCGAGCAGGGGCACGCACTCCTGGACCGATCCCCGAGCGATGCCGAAGAAGTTCTTCCTGTCGGCCTTGGTGAAGCGGCCGTTGCCCTCGGCGATGTTGGCGGCTATGGAAAGGGAGGCGCGGTTGAGTTGGTCGGAGAGGAAACCGTAGCCGCGCGGGAAGTCCTCGGTCAGTGTGGCTACGTGGTCGGCGAAGTCAATGGCCCGCTGGTAGACGCTGAGCTTCTCGAAGGCGAAGGCCATGGACGGGCTTCCCGCAGAGGCAAACGGCAGAAAGTAGAGAGTAGAAAGGAGACCGCAGGAGAGCGAACCTCATGCCCTGCTGTCGCGACTTGGCCGTGCCGTCGTGCCTTGCCGTTCTCTACTTTCTACTTTCTCCTCTCGCCTGCTCTACCATTCCTTCGCCGGCGGCGAAGGAATGGTCGGGGCGGCGGGATTTGAACCCGCGACTTCGTGCTCCCAAAGCACGCGCGCTATCCAGGCTGCGCCACGCCCCGGCCGCTGAGCGTCGATTGTAGCGCCTTGCGCGGAGCCGGCGCAAAGGCTCATCGGTTCGGTTGAGCCGGTAGAGAGGCCCCGGACGCTTCAGACGTGGAACTCTTCGCCGGCGCGCTGGGCGGCTTGGGCGAGCAGGTCCAGCGGGTTCGTCCCGTCGTCGGGGAAGACGGCGAGGCCGATCTCGAAGCCTTCCAGCCCCGGCAGGTTGGCCCGCAGCCGCTCCAGCGTGGCGCGGGCCCGGGCGCGGTCGGTCTCGGGCAGGATCACCGCCACGCGGTCGCGCAGGGCCTCCTCGGCGGCTTCGGCGCCGGTATGCGCGGATGGGCGGCCGCTGATGACCTCCACCAGGTCGGTGCAGCGCAGGTAGGGGCGCAGGGTGTTGAAGACGTCGCGCGCGTCGGCCTGACGGCAACTGACGTAGAGCAGGGCGAAGTTGCGTCCGTAGCGTTCGGCGCGGCGGGCTTCCTCGGCCAGACGGGCGCGGAAGTACTCGGTGATGCGCAGGCCCCAGGCCCGTTCGGCCTGGCCTTCCTCGGCGGCACTCATCCCTGTACCCCTGGCCGAGCGGCCCGCCTTCGGCTGCGGGGCGCGCCGGCATCGCGTTAGCGCACGACCCTCGGACGCATTTCTACCCCTTTCGGCCCGGCCGGTGCAAGTGCACGTGGGATGCTCCGGCGGGCGGCTCGGCGAGGGCACAGTTGGGCAAAAAAGGCGGTCCCGCGGGCCGGCTCTGGGCCTGCCTCGCGGGACCTGACAACCTGCACGCCTATGACGGGCAGAGGGGAACCCCGCACGGACCGAGGGGCCGGCCGGGGTCGTGTTCCCCATACTGGCCTTGCGGCGGGCTGTGATGCCCGCCGGGTCAGGCCGCTCCGGAACCCGTCCGGAGCACCAACGCGAAACTCATCAGGTCGTGTTGCCGATCGTGTTGGCGACGTTGCTCATCGCATTGCTGGTGTGATCGCCCAGCGCGGTGAGGGCAACGATCACCACGATGGCCACCAGCGCCAGAATCAGCGCGTACTCGACCAGGCTCTGGCCCTTCTTGGACCGGAGCGCCTGCCAGACTTTGAACAGGACGAGCTTCATCACGCGTCCTCCCTACTCATTTAATGGGGAACGGATTCAGTTTGCGACAGGGCACCTTAGTGCAAAGGCCGTGCCGCGACTCGTCCGGGGTGCGGCGTCCTGCGGGCCTCGCCCGAGCCCGGAGAAGGGCTGGAGACCGCTCCTGTAGCGTTCTGTGACGGGGGCTGCGAGCCGGGCCGGTTCGTTTGCCCGGCGGGGCGAGCGGGCGCATAATGGGTGGGGCGCGGCTTGTTGCCCGCATTCGAGAAAGGAGCGCGATGGCCGAGAAGAAGTACTACCGGATGGGTGTTCAGGAAGTGCTGGGCGAGCTGGGCACCGGCATGGACGGGCTCTCGGCGGCGGAGGCCGAGCGCCGCCGCGACGAGTACGGCGAGAACGTGCTCGTCACGGGCCCGCAGACGCCGAAGTGGCTGATGTTGCTGCGCCAGTTCAGGGACTTGCTGGTCGTGGTGCTCATCGTTGCCGGCGCCGTCTCCTACGGCATCGCCATCGTGGAGGGCTCGTGGGCGAACTTCCGCGACGGCTCGATCATGTTCCTGATCGTCGGCATCAACGCCGTCATCGGTTTCATCCAGGAGTACAAGGCGAGCCGGATCGTGGAGCAACTGCGGGAGCTGATCCGCTCGCCGGCCGACGTCGTGCGCGACGGCGAGGTGAGCGAGACGGCCCAGCGCCTGCTGGTGCCGGGCGACGTGGTGCGCATCGAGGAGGGGGACAAGGTGCCGGCCGACCTGCGCATCATCGAGACCACGAACCTGCGCACCAACGAGTTCTCGCTGACCGGCGAGTCGATGCCTCAGGACAAGATCACCGCCGCGCTGAGCGGCGAGCGCGGCCTGGCCGACCGCGAGAACATGGCCTTCGCCGGCACCACGGTCGCCAGCGGCAACGCCAGCGGCGTGGTCGTGGCCACGGGCATGGAGAGCGAACTCGGCCGGATCGCCACCATGACCGAGGAGACCGTCGAGCTGAAGTCGCCCCTGCAGGACGAGCTGGACCTGCTGGCCAGGCGGCTCACCGGCGTCGTGGTGGTCATCAGCGCGGCGCTGTTTGCCTTCGCGCTGCTTCAGGGCCTGGGGCCCATCGTGAGCCTGACCTACGCGCTGGGGGTGGCGGTGGCCTGCGTGCCCCAGGCGCTGCCGGCGCAGCTTACCGTCGCCATGTCTACCGCCAGCCGCCGCCTGGCCGAGCGCAACGCCGTGGTCAAGAGCCTGCCTTCGGTCGAGACGCTCGGCTCGACCAACGTGATCTGCACCGACAAGACGGGCACGCTGACGCGCAACGAGATGACCGCCAGGCGGGCGTGGTTCAGCGGGCGGGAATACGAGTTCACCGGCAGCGGCTACGAGCCGGAGGGCACCGTCAAGCACCTGGGCGGGGAGGAGCTGAGCCGGGAGGAGATCGACGAGATCGAGATCATGATGGACGCCGCCACGATGGCCTCGAACGCCGAGATCCATCCGCCCGACGACGACCATCCCGACTGGTATCCGGTCGGCGATCCCACGGAGGCGGCCCTGATTGCCATGTCCACCAAGATCGGCACCCGCTCCCCCGAGGAGGACGTGGAGACGCCGGAGCTGCACGAGTTCCCCTTCACTGCCGAGCGCAAGCGGATGAGCTCGATCCGCCGGTTCGCCGAGGGCGAAGTGGTCACCATGAAGGGGGCGACCGACGTGCTGCTCAGCCTTAGCCGTTACATCTGTCTGGACGGGGAGCACCGGGAGCTGACCGACGAGCAGCGCGACGAGATCCAGCAGGTCAAGGAGCGCTACTCGGAGGACGCCCTCCGCGTGCTGGCCTTCGCCTATCGCCCGCTGGGCGAGCGCGAGGGGGACGGCGAGTACGAGGAGGAACAGGTCGAGCGCGAGATGGTCTTCCTCGGCCTGGTCGGCATGATGGACCCCCCGCGCGAAGGGGTGCGCGAGGCGGTGCAGGAGTGCCACGAGGCGCACATCTACTCCTACATGATCACCGGCGACCATCCGACCACCGCCCGCGCCATCGGCCGCGAGATCGGGCTGGCGCGCGACAGCCAGCAGCCCCGCGTCTTCACCGGCGCCGACATGAAGGAGATATCCGACGAAGAGCTGGTCGAGACGATGCGCGAGAACGCGAGCCTGATCTTCTCCCGCGTCGACCCGGCCGACAAGCTGCGCGTGGTGAAGCTGCTGGAGGATGAGCTCGACGAGGTGGTGGCCGTCACCGGCGACGGCGTCAATGACGCCCCCGCGCTCAAACGCGCCCACATCGGCGTGGCCATGGGCCGCACCGGCACCGACGTGGCCAAGGAGGCGGCCGAGCTGGTGCTGCTCGATGACAGCTTCCCCACGCTGGTGCACGCCGTGAAGGAGGGGCGCACCATCTACAGCAACATCGCCAAGGTGGTGCTGGCCAGCCTGACAACGAACACCGCCGAGCTGGTCGCCGTGCTGCTCGGCCTGGTCGGCATCGCCATCGGCAACTACGCCATCCCGATCCTGGCCATCCAGATCCTGGCCATCGACCTGCTGGCGGAGATCATGCCGCTGACCTTCCTCTGCTTCGACCCGCCCACAGAGGAGATCATGCACCGCCCGCCGCGCAGCCGCACCGAGCACATCCTCGACCTGCGCAGCGGGGCCGAGGTGGTCTTGCTCGGCACGCTGATCGGCGCGCTGGCGGCCGGCAACTTCTTCCTCTACATGGCCCGCCACGGCGGCGAGATGCTCACCCAGGACGCCGTCGGCACGGCCCCCTACATGCGCGCCAGCACCATGACGTGGCTCACCATCGCCGCCTGCCAGTGGGTCAACATCCTCTCGCGCCGCTACCGCTACAGCAGCATCTTCAACCGCAACATCCTGACCAACAAGATACTGCTCGGCTCGGTCTTCCTCTCGCTGGGCACGGTGCTGATCGGCGTCTACGTGCCGGGCATCAGCGACTTCCTCCAGTTCGCGGACGTGGCCCTGGGCGACTGGCTCTACGTTGCGGCGGGCGCGGGCGTCTACCTGGCGGCCTTCGAGCTGCTCAAGCTCGGGCGCCGCATCCGGCGCGACCGCGGAGGTTGACACGGGGCGGCCGCCCAAATACACTGGGTTTCGGCCCGTAAGCCGGCCATCGCGCCGCGGAGAGGTGGCTGAGCGGTCGAAAGCGACGGTTTGCTAAATCGTTGAGGGGCGTGCAGCCCCTCCGAGGGTTCGAATCCCTCCCTCTCCGCCATTGCCCCCTTGCGTTCGATCCGACTCGCCCCGCCTCTGCCGCGCGGGAGCCCAGGATCATGGTCGATGGCGGATTGCTGGACTTCGACGAGGATCGCGCCCTCGCCGACCCGTGCATATGCGGCGCCCAGGCGCGCCAGGTTCTGGGTGTTGTCGGGCTGGGATCGCACGGCTTGCTCCAGGTGAGGGATGGCCTGGTGGGGCTGGCCCAGGGCGAGGTAGGCGGTGCCGAGGTTGAAGCAGATGTCGGCCGAGTGGGGTTCAAGGGCCGCCGCGCGCCGGAAGGCGAAGGGCAGAAGTGTCGAGTCGCCGTGTTCGATCGGATCGTCCGCCCTTCTCTACTCTCGACCTTCTCCTGCTCTGCCCCGCCGCAGGCGGGGCTGGCACGCCCGGGAGGATTCGAACCCCCAACCCTCGGATCCGAAGTCCGATGCTCTATCCGTTGAGCTACGGGCGCGCCCTTCGGACCGAAGGCAGTATAGCCGACCGCGCCGGAGGCCACAACGGGGCCGGGAACACGGGGCCAAAGGCTTGCCAAAGCGGGCCCGTGCGGTTATCCTTCGGCTGGCTGCACGCTGAGACAGGTCTGGGAAGAACGTGAGACGACGACGGCCGTGCCGGGGGGCCGCTCTTGCACGTGGGGAGCGGGTTGAGCAAAGCAGCCCCGGCGGGGCCGTCTTCTCGTTGCTGTTGGCGGCACGGTCGGGTCAGACCGTCCCGAGGCCGATGGAGGTGCCGAGGTGGCATCCATGCGAGGGGGAAGAGAGCCGTCCACCTGCCCGAAGACAGGTCGCCCGCTTGAACGCGGCGCCTGGCGTTCCCGCTGGTCGCGCCTGCTGTTCCCGGTCACGGGGCTGGCGGCGCTGATCTGGTTCTGCGTGCGCGTCATCCCGAAGCCGTCGCGCGTGCGCTATCCGTGTCAGCGGGTGGCGTTCCCCATCGCCACGGGGTTTCTTATCTGGCTTGGGGGGGCGATCGCGTCTCTGGCGGCCGTGCGCAAGGCGCGGCGCTGCTTCGCCGAGGCGCGCTACGTGGTGGCCGGTGTGATGCTCGTGGCGGCGGTGGGCGCGCTCTGGCTGGCGGGCGGCATCGCCGAGGACAGGCCCGCCCTGGCCCACGTGGGCAATCCGAACGTGCCGCTCGGCACGGCGCGCGGCCTTTTCCCCGGCCGCGTGGCGTGGGTGCGCGACCCGGGCGCCACCGACTGGGCCGGCGTCGGCAGTGGCGTGCGCCCCTACGATGCGACGGACCAGGCTGTCGTGGACAACATATTCTCCCAGGCCCTGCGCGCCTACACGGGCGAGAGCACCGACGCGGCGGCGTGGGACGCCGTCTTCCGCCACTTCAACCAGGCGCGCGGCAAGGGCGAGGTCGGCTACGTGGCCGGCGAGAAGATCGCCCTCAAGGCCAACTTCACCCTGACTTTCGACAACGACCGCGACAAGAGCGCGCTGGGCTGGTTCCCGAACCGCCCCGACTGCGTGGACAACTCGCCCCAGCTCACCATCGCCCTGCTGGAACAACTGGTCAACGTGGTCGGCGTGGCCCCGGCCGACATCACCATCGGCGACCCGGGCCGGATGGTGCCCAACTATTGGAAGGACGCCATCCGCGCCCGGCCGGCCCTGGCCGACGTGCAGTTGCTCGACCGCTACGGGACGGCCCCCGACTACCGCACCGCCACCTGGTCGGCGGTGCCCTTCTACTGGAGCGACCCGGACCCGACCCACTTCGATGGCGTGACCGAACAGGACTACCTGCCCGTCTCGTTCGCCGAGGCGGCCTACTTGATCAACTTCCCCGTCTTGACCAGCCACGACCAGTCGGGCGTCACCCTCTGCGCAAAGAACCACTACGGCTCGCTGATCCGCAACCCCAATGCCAGCGAGATGCCCGACCCGACGGCCTGGTACGACATGCACCTGACGCGCGCGCTCGAAGTGCCCGGCATGGACCACTACCGCGCTCTGGTCGACCTGATGGGCCACGAGGAGCTCGGCGGCAAGACGCTGCTCTACGTGGTGGACGGCCTGTTCGGCGCGGTCGGTTGGATGCACGAGCCGGTGCAGTGGCAGATGTTCCCCTTCAGCGGCGACTGGACCAACAGCGTCTTCGTCTCGCAGGACCCGGTGGCCGTCGACTCCGTCTGCTTCGACCTGCTCTACACCGAATACGACGACGGCGCCGCCTTCCCCTACGACTATCCCCGCATGGACGGCGCGGAGGACTATCTGCACGAGGCGGCCATGGCCGCCAGCCCCCCCTGCGGAGCTTACTACGATCCCGAGAACGACGGCTCGGCTCTCGGCGACCTCGGCGTCCACGAGCACTGGAGCGACGCGGCCTACAAGCAGTACACGCGCAACCTGGGCACCGGCGACGGCATCGAGCTGATCGGCGTCATGCTCGACCTCTCCGGCCAGGCCACCGCTCCGACGCCCGCCAACGGGGCGACCGACATCGATCGCAACGGCGAGCTGAGCTGGACCGCCGCCGCCTACGCCGACGAGCACGACGTCTACCTGGGCACCGACCGGAGCGCCGTCCTCAACGCCGATCACAGCTCTCCCGAATACCAGGGCACCATCGCCGGCGCCTCTCTCGAGCCCGGCACGCTTCAGGCGCACACGACCTACTACTGGGCGGTCGACGGCGTGAAGGGCGCGCAGACCTGGCCGGGGCAGGTCTGGAGCTTCGCCACCTCCAACGCCGTCCCCGGCACTCCGAGCGGACCGAGCCCCGCCGACGGCGCCTCCGGCCAGTCGGTGGACGTGGACCTGGCCTGGACAGCGTGCATCGACCCCGACGGCGACCCGGTTACCTATGACGTCTACCTCGGCGCGGGGGCGCTGCCCGGCGCGCCGACCGCCACGGGCCTGAGCGCGGCCGCCTTCGACCCGGGCACGCTGGCCGGGCACACCGTCTACCACTGGCAGGTGATCGCGAAGGACGACCAGGGCGGCGAGAGCGCCGGACCGGAATGGACGTTCAGGACGCGACCCTTCGAACAACGCCCCCACGGCCGGCGAGAGCGCTTACGTCGCCTTCGACGGCGAGGCCCTGAGCGCCGCCGCCCCCGGCGTGCTGGGCAATGACACCGACCCCGAGGGCGACGCGCTGACGGCGGCCCTGGCCGGCGACGTGGCCCACGGCGCGCTGACGCTCAACGCCGACGGTTCGTTCACCTACACCCCGGAGGCCGGCTACATGGGCGCCGACGGCTTCACTTACGTCGCCAGCGACGGCCAGAACGACAGCGCGGCGGCCACTGTCAGCATCACCGTGCAGGCCGGGCCGGAGGCCGGCCCCCGGTTCGAGGTCGGCACGGTCGCGGGCGTCGACGGCACCTGGCAGGGCGTGAGCCTGTCCAACACCTACACCTTGCCGGTCGTCGTGTGCAGCGTGAATCTGGCCAACAACACGGTGCCCGTGGTCACGCGGGTGCGCAACGCCGGGGCCACGAGTTTCGAGGTCCGGCTCCAGAACCCGTCGGGCGTCGCCGTCCTCGGCGAGACGGTACACTACATGGTGATGGAGGAGGGCGTCGGGCAGTTCAGCGACGGCACGCCCGTGGAAGCGGCGCGCGTCACCTCCGACCAGACGAACGCCGCCGGCTCGTGGAGCAAGGACCTGGCCGAGCCTTACACCTACGGCCAGAGCTACACCAGCCCCGTCGTGCTCGGCCAGGTGATGACCTTCAACGACCCGGCGTGGTCGGCCTTCTGGTGCTGCGGCGGCTCGGTCTCGGACCCGCCCGACGCCGCGACCTGCAACGTGGGCAAGCACGTGGGGGGCGATCCCGCCACGACGCGGGCCTCGGAGGCGCTCGGCGTGATCGTGATGGAGGCGGGCACGGGCGCCATCGGCGACGTGCCTTACGAGGCGCGGCTCGGCGCGGCGACCATCGGCGGGGTGGGCAGCTCGCCGCCGTACAGCTACTCGCTGAGCGCCTTCTCCTCGGCGCCGGAAGTCGGCGTGGCGAGCCAGGCGGCGATGGACGGCAGCGACGGCAGTTGGGCGGTCCTCTACGGGGCCTCGCCGCTGAGCGCTACCTCGCTGGCCCTGGCGGTGGACGAGGACCAGCTCGCCGACGCCGAGCGGGGCCACATCGGCGAACAGGTCGGCTACCTCGTCTTCGGCAGCAGCAAGGCCTCGTCGGGTGAGGTCGAAGCGGTCATCGACGGCGCCGCACGTTACCAGCACATGGACGGCTTCGGCACCTGCCTCGCCCACCGGACAACGCAGCCCCATAACTGGAGCACCTTCCGGGAGATGTATGCCCGGGACATGGGCTGCTCGATGTTTCGGGTGGACATGCTGGCCACGGCCCTGAACCCCGACCCGGCCAACGAGACGGTCACCTACCTGGGCCCGAACATCGACGAGAACATCGCGCTGTTCGATTTCACCTACTCGGGCACCGGCATGTTCGGCGAGTTCGCGGCGGCGGTGGACGCCCTGAAGCTGGACGAGATGACGGTGATCGGCAGCGTCTGGTCACCTCCGCACCACATGAAGACCGCCACGGGCCCCGACTCCACCTACGAGAAGTGGATCAACAACGTAGACAGGACCTGCTGCGGCCACCTGATCCAGACGCCGGAGAACCTGGAGCAGTTCGGCCGCTACGTCGCCGCCTGGGTCAAGGGCTTCGAGCAGCAGTGGGGCGTGCCGCTCTACGCCGTCAGCATCCAGAACGAGCCCTACTTCTGCCAGCCCTACAACAGTTGCGTCTACTACAACAACTGGCAGAACGGGGTGGTGGAGTACCCCCAGGCCCTGGCTGCGGTCGCGGCCGAGTTCGACGCCAACGGCATCACCACGAAGCTGATGGGACCGGAGGACCTGGGCCACGACGGCCCGGACAACCCCTGGATCTGGTGGCGCCACATGGGCTTCATCCAGGACGTTCGCAACGACCCGGATGCCTTCGCCGCCATCGACGGCTATGCCATCCACGCCACCGACCACCCGCAGATGTGGAGCGAGTACTGGAACGGGCGCACCGAGTTCCCCGCCTGGACAGGCATCGCCGCCGACGGCAAGGAGTTCTCCTGGATGACGGAGACCTCCGGCCAGGCGCCGCTGTGGCTGAGCACGGACGCCGACGGGCTCCAGAACGGTGCCCTGAACATCGGCTACTGCCTGCACAATGCCCTCGTCTTCGGCCAGGTCAACGCCTGGCTCTACTGGCAGATGGCCGCCGACACCAGCGGCACGGCCAGCACGCAGACCCTTACGACGGGCGTCGACGTCACCCAGCCGAAGTACTGCGCCGCCAAGCACTTCTTCCGCTACATCCGCCCCGGCGCCGTGCGACTCGGCGTGACCCCCGGCGAGCACCTGGCGGCGACCTACGGCAGCGGCCTGCTGACCAGCGCCTACGTGCACGACACGCAGGGCACCCTCACCGTGGTGATCGTCAACATGAACGACGCGGCCTACGCGATGGAGCTGGCCGTGCCGTCCACGCCGCAGATCGCCGAGTTCGACGTCTATCGCAGCTCCGATACGGAGCGGTTCGTTGCCCTGGCCCCGCTGGCGGTGCAGGGCGGCGCGGTGAGCCTCAGCGTGCCGCCGCTGAGCATGGTGACCCTCCACGGCGTCGCCACCGCACACGACCCGCCGCCCGCCGCGCCGACCGGGCTGATCGCCGCCGGCGGCGACGCGCAGGTCTCGCTGGACTGGGCCGACAACACCGAGGCCGACCTGGCCGGCTACAACGTCTACCGCTCGACGACCTCGGGCAGCGGCTACGCGCAGATCGCCGGCGGCGTGGCCGCCAGCGACTACGTGGACGGCGCCGTCACGAATGGAACCACCTACTACTATGTAGTGACGGCGGTGGACAGCTCGGCCAACGAGTCGGGCTACTCGGCCGAGGCGTCCGCCACGCCGTCCGGCACGTCCGGCCCGCCCGCCGCGCCGACCGGGCTGATCGCCGCCGGCGGCGACGCGCAGGTCTCGCTGGACTGGGCCGACAACACCGAGGCCGACCTGGCCGGCTACAACGTCTACCGCTCGACGACCTCGGGCAGCGGCTACGCGCAGATCGCCGGCGGCGTGGCCGCCAGCGACTACGTGGACGGCGCCGTCACGAATGGAACCACCTACTACTATGTAGTGACGGCGGTGGACAGCTCGGCCAACGAGTCGGGCTACTCGGCCGAGGCGTCCGCCACGCCGTCCGGCACGTCCGGCCCGCCCGCCGCGCCGACCGGGCTGATCGCCGCCGGCGGCGACGCGCAGGTCTCGCTGGACTGGGCCGACAACACCGAGGCCGACCTGGCCGGCTACAACGTCTACCGCTCGACGACCTCGGGCAGCGGCTACGCGCAGATCGCCGGCGGCGTGGCCGCCAGCGACTACGTGGACGACGCCGTCAGCGCCGGCACCACCTACTACTACGTGGTGACGGCCACGGACGTCGACGCCAAGGAGTCGGCGCAGTCGGCCGAGGCGTCGGCCACGGTCATCGCCCACTCACTGTCGCTGGACGGGGCGTGGGAGGTGCTGCGCAGCGACACGGCCGACCCGGCGTCGCTGAGCGGCACGTGGAGCAGCGTGACGGTGCCGTCGAACCTCGGCATCCAGCAGCCGCTCTACACGTGGCTGAGGCGCAGCTTCGACGTGCCGGCCCAGTGGAGCGGAGAGCACGTTTTCCTGACCTTCGGCGGGGCGAAGTACGTCTGCGAGGTCTACGTGAACGGCACGCACGTGGGCGGCCACTACGGCGGCTGGGAGTCGTTCGAGATCGACGCGACGGGCGCGGTCACCTTCGGCGCGACGAACGAAGTGCTGGCGCGGATGCAGGACCTGCGCGGCGTGATCGACGGCACCGTGCCGTGGAGCAGCAACTCGCGCGAGATGGTCGAGGCGTGCGTCAGCCAGATCCAGGCGCCGATCGGCTCGCAGACCGCCTTCGTCGGCCTCTGGCAGGACGTGGCCCTGGTCTCGCGCAGGGACGTCTTCATCGACCACGTGACCATCGTCACCAGCGTGCGCAACGACGAGATCACCGTCACCTACGACCTGCGCAACCTCGGCGCCTCGCCCGCCGACGTGCAGGTGGCAGCCGTGGTGAGCGACGGGGCGGCGACGGCGCTCGACCTCGAGAGCACCACGGTCAACGTCCCGGCGGGCGGCTCCGCAAGTGCCGTGCTCGCGCAGGGCTGGACCGATCCGCTGCTGTGGGACGTCGAGCAGCCGAACCTCTACTACCTGGACTCGGTCGCCAGCGTCGGCGGCACGCCGGTCGACGAGGACTCCGCGCGGTTCGGCTTCCGCGAGTTCTGGATCGACGGCAACCAGATGGTGCTGAACGGCACGCCGATCAAGTTCCTGGCCAGCGCGGGCCATCCGCGCTGGAGCGGCGAGCTGCTGAGCAAGGCGGAGATCCAGGCGCAGTTCGAGCAGATCCGCACGGCCAACGTGATGGGCTTCCGCCTGCACGCCAACATCTGGCAGAAGGAGTACTACGAGGTCGCCGACGAGATCGGCATGCCGATCATCATGGAGTCGGCGATCTGGTGCTTCTCGCAGAACTACGACCTGGACTCGCCGCAGTTCTGGCAGAACGCGCGCGACCACTGGGCCGGCATCATCCGCGACAAGCAGAACCACCCCTCGGTGGTGATGTTCAGCATCGAGAACGAGATCCTGCACTGCAACCCGCCCGACCCGGTCACCACCGAGGTCGACCTGGGCGAGCTGGGCCTCTACGTGAAGGGGCTCGACCCGACCCGGCCGATCATGTACGACGGCGACGAAGACCCCAACGGCGCCGCCGACGTGGTCAACCTGCACTACCCGCACGAGTGGCCCGGAAACGACCTCTATCCCAACACGTGCTACTGGCTGGAAGAGCCGACCGTCGTGGAGGGCTGGCCGCGCCAGCTCTGGCAGTGGGACCACCTGAAGCCGCTCTACATGGGCGAGTACCTCTGGGTCTTCGAGCAGTCCTCCCACGAGTGGACGCCGTTCCTCGGCGACGAGGCATACGCCAGCTTCGAGGGCTCCCGCCACACCTGCAAGGCGATGGCCTGGGAGATGCAGACCGAGGCATACCGCATCGACGGCGTCAACGGCATGTGCCCGTGGACGCTCTGGGAGAGCGGCACCTTCCCCAACGAGCAGTACTACGCCGTCCAGAGGGTCTTCGAGCCGAACGCGGCGTTCGTGGTCGAGTACGACCGGCGCTTCTTCAGCGGCGAGACGGTCAACCGCACCGTCCACCTGTTCAACGACACCCGCCAGGCGGCCGACCTGACGCTGCGCTGGAGCGTCGACGGGGCCGTGCAGGGCAGCGCTCCGTTCAGCCTGCCCGCCGCCGGCCAGACCCAGACCGCCATCTCGCTGACGATGCCGACCGTCGGCGCCATTACGGACGTGGACTTCCTGATCGAGGTGCTCAACGGGACGGGCGTGCTCTACAGCCGCACGCGCAGCTACCGCGTCTTCCCCCAGGCCGCGCCGAGCTTCGGGTTGGCGCCGGACGCCGTCATCGGCCTCTACCAGGGCGACGGCACGGCCCTCGCCTTCCTCCAGAGCGGCGGCGTTGAGCCGATCATCATCACGGATCTGGCGCACGCGGCCGGGCTGAACCCCGACCTGCTGGTCATCGGTGGCCATGCCCTCGACTCGCTCGACACGGGCGGCTACGCCGTGGGCGGCGGCGCGTCCGAGTCGCTGGCGGAATACGTGCGGGGCCGAGGCACCGTTCTCACGCTCGAGCAGCGGGCCATTCCCGACGGCCTGCTGCCGGTGCAGCTCCAGGACGCCGGCGCCACCTTCGCCTTCCGGCGCGGCACGGCCGGCGCGCTCTTCGACGACCTGCGCGACGACGCGTTCCTGTTCTGGCGCGGCGACAACCGCGTCCTCTACAAGTCGCTGATCCGCCCCGAGGCGGGCGGCCTCCGCGTGCTGGTCGACGCCGGCAGCCGGAGCGGCCTGACACGCGTCGGCCTGCTGGAGCAGTTCGACGGCGCGGGGCGCTACGTGACCTGCCAGCTTCCGCTCTGCGAGAAGCTCGACTACGAGCCGCTGGCCAACCTGCTGCTGGAGCGGCTGGTCGGCTACTGCGCCACGCCGCCTGCGGCGCGCTCGCCGGTGGCGTTGGCCGCCGGGGCCGGCACGGCGGCCTCCGACATCGCCGCCACGGGCGCGGTGCACGAGGACATCACCGGCACGCTGGGCGCCACGGACCTGAGCGGCTATCCGGCCGTCATGGTCGACGGGACGTCGACGGAGCTGCTCGACAACCAGGCCGCCCTCCAGGCCTACGTGCAGGGCGGCGGCGTGGCGGCGGTGCATGCCGTCGACGACGCGACGCTCCAGGGCCTGGCCGTGCTGCCCGAGCCGCTCACGGCGCGCCCCAACGTCAGCGTGCCCGTGGTCTACACCGATGCGGCCGAGGCCGAGCCGCTCGCCAACGCGCTGGCCAACGAAGACCTGCACTGGATCCTCGACTGGAGCGGCGATTGGCGCACCCGGCACCCCCTCTACAGCGGGGTACTGCATAGCAGCGTCGAGCGCATGCCGCCGGATCTGACGTCCTGCACGGTGATCGAGATCGAGGAGATGACGATCCTCGATCCGGGCAACGGCACGTGGACCGGCGACTACTGGGAGTACTGGACCAACGGCTCCATCGAGCACCCGATCACGCTGCCGACCACCGGGCCGTACTTCTTCGGCCTGGTCGGCTACAGCACGCACGTGGGCGGGGAGTACGGCCGCATCGCCGTGCGGCTGGACGGCGAGCTGGTCGGCTACATCACGCTGGGGCCGGACCACGACCGCTACTGGATCAGCGGCGATGCGACGGCCGGCGCGCATACGCTACGGCTGACCTTCGACAACGACGCCTGGGACCCCGACGCCGGCGAGGACCGCAACGTCTGGCTCGACAAGTTCTGGTTCTGCGAGCAGCCGCCCGGCGGCGAGGTGAACCTGACGGCCCCGGCCGGACTGGTCAAGCTCGCCGACGGCGCCGGCGCGTGGCTCTTCGACCAGGTGGCCTGGGACGGCCGCGTCGAGGGCTACGTGCACGCCTCGCGCTACCTGAGCGGACTGCTGACGAACCTCGGCGCCTCGTTCGTGAGCCTCAGCGGCCTCTACATCCCCGGATCCGGGCTGCTCTTCGAGCAGGAAGGCAGCGCCTGGGGCTACGACGGCGACGTCGCCTACATGTGGGCGAACGGCACGGCCTCCGCCGACGTCGAGTTCCTCCGCGACGGCCTCTACGAGATCGTCATCACCGCCCGCGGCACCATCGCCAGCGGCGAGTACCCCATCGTGCAGATCCTGCTGGACGGAACCCAGATCGCCGAATACCAGCTCCAGGACGCCTCCTGGACCGACATCACCACCACGGCGACCGTGACGGCCGGCGTGCGCCGCGTCGGCATCCGCTTCCCCAACGACCTCTATGATCCCGACGCGGGCGAGGACCGGAACCTCTACATCCAGGGCGTGCGTATCCGCCTGCTCGACACCCTCGGCGAGCCGCCCAGCGCGCCTTCCTCGCCCGACCCGCCCGACGGCGCCACCGGCGTGGCGAGCGACGCCGTCCTGTCATGGGCGGCCAGCACGGACGCCGACGGCGACGCCATCACCTACGACCTCTACCTGACCGGCCCCACCTTCCAGGTCTTCGAGGGGCTTACCTCGGCGAGCTTGGACCCCGGCCCGCTGGAGATGGATACGGACTACACCTGGCGCGTCTGCGCCACGGACTCGACCGGCGCCTCCACCTGGGGACCCGAGTGGCACTTTACCACGGCGGGGCCGCCGAGGCCGTCTCCACCGCCGAGGCCGTCTCCACCATCGAGGCCGGCACGGTGGCGGCCGTGGACGAGACGTGGCAGACGGTGACGCTGGCCAACACCTACGTCTCGCCCGTCGTGGTCTGCGCGGTGAACCGGGCCGATAACTCCGCGCCCGTGGTCGCGCGGGTGCGCAGCGCCGGCCCGAGCAGCTTCGAGGTGAAGCTCCAGAACCCCTCCGGCGCCGCCGTCAGCAGCGAGACCGTCCATTGCGTGGTGGCGGAGGAGGGCGTCTGGCAACTGCCCGACGGACGCGCCTTTGAGGCCGTGCTGGTGAACTCGACCGGCACGAATGGCAAGGGCACCTGGAGCCAGAGCCAGTGTGAACCGTACAGCTACGCACGCAGCTACACCAGCCCGGTCGTGCTCGGGCAGGTGATGACCTTCAATGACTCCGCCTGGTCCACTTTCTGGTGCTGCGGGGGCAACGTGGGCGCGCCGCCGACGGCCACGGAGTGTAACGTGGGCAAGCACGTGGGCGAGGACGGCAACAAGACGCGAGCCCCCGAGACGCTCGGCGTCATCGAGGCCGGCACCGGCACGCTGGACGGCGTGCCCTACGAGGCGGCGCTCGGGCCGGACACGGTCAAGGGCGTGGGCAGCGGCGCGCCGTTCTACTACAGCCTGAGCGCTTTCTCGCAGACCCCGCAGGTCGGCGTGGTCAGCCAGGCGGCCATGGACGGCAGCGACGGCGGCTGGGCGGTGCTCTACGGCAACTCCCCGCTGAGCCCCACCTCCCTGGCGCTCGCCATCGACGAGGACCAGATCGGCGACCTGGAGCGCGGCCACATCACCGAACAGGTCGGCTACCTCGTCTTCCAGTCGGCCACAAGCTACGGGGTCAACACCTACCGCAGCGACATGAGCGGCACCTGCAAGTGCTCCTTCACGGGCCAGGCCAACCTCCACGACTGCTTCTTCGGCCTCGGCGCCAACAAGGCCATGCAGTTCACCATGACCAGCGGCTACAACCGCTACGGCTGCTGGGGCCTGACCGATGACGTGAAGTAGCCGGATCGCAACGGCAAGTTCCAGGTCGTCCGGCAAGGCTCGATCCGCGCCACCCCCCGCGGGACAGCTGAATCATCCCTGGGCGGCGCGCCCGGCAGATTGACGTGCGGCCGGGGCAGCGGCTATAATCCGGGTGATCGCTTCGCCCCCTGTCTTGTCCCCACAGGCCGCGCGAGGGCCGCCCTATGTCCACCGATCCCCAGCAGCTTGAGGCCCGCCTGAACGACCTGCGGGACTCCCTTTGACCTGGGCACCCGCGAGGCGGAGCTGGAGGAGCTGGAGGCGCGGATGGCCGAGCCGGACTTCTGGGAGGATCAGGAGACCGCCCAGAAGGTCATCCGGCGCATGAAGTTCGTCAAGGGCCTTACCGAACCCGTCCAGGAGGTCGAGCGCCAGGTCGAGGACCTGCTGGTGCTGGAGGAGCTCGCCGAGGAGGAGGCCGACGAGCAGACGCGCCGGGAGGTGGCCGAGCGGGCCGACGAGCTGGCCGGCGCCCTGGAGCGGCTCGAGCTGAAGAGCATGCTCGCCGAGCCCGAGGACCACAACAGCGCCTTCCTGAGCGTCCACGCCGGCGCCGGCGGCACCGAGAGCTGCGACTGGGCCGCCATGCTCCTGCGCATGTACCTGCGCTGGGCCGAGCGCGAAGGCTATCAAACCGAGCTGATCGACACCCGCCCGGGCGAGGAAGCCGGCATCCGCAACGCCACCGTCCACGTGCAGGGCGATTGGGGGTTCGGCTACCTCAAGAGCGAGATCGGCGTCCACCGGCTGGTGCGCATCTCGCCCTTTGACGCCAGCGGGCGGCGCCATACCTCCTTCGCGGCCGTCGACGTGGCGCCGGACGTCGAGGCCGGGATCGACGTTGAGCTGAACGACAACGAGATCGAGATGGAGTTCCTCAAATCCAGCGGCCCGGGCGGCCAGCACGTCAACAAGACCGCCTCGGCCGTGCGGCTCAAGCACATCCCGACCGGCATCACCGTGCTGTGCCAGAGCGAGCGCTCGCAGCACAAGAACCGCGCCATCGCCCGCAAGCTGCTCCAGGCCAAGCTCTACCAGCACGAGCGCCAGAAGCGCCAGCAGGAGCTGGAGAAGCTCTTCGACGAGAAGGGCGAGATCGCCTGGGGCAACCAGATCCGCTCCTACGTCCTCCAGCCCTACCAGATGGTCAAGGACCTGCGCACCGAGCACAAGAGCGGCGACACCGGCGCCGTGCTGGACGGCGACCTGACGCCGTTCATGGAGGCCTACCTGCGCTACCGCATGGAGCAGCGCGCCGCCTCGCCGCGCCGGGAGCAGTAGGGCTGGCCGGACGCGTTGACACCGCCTTGCCGGGCGGCGTAGAATCCGCTTCTCCACGGCGCTTCCGTTGCGGGGCCCACTTATGCGCGTGCAACTGACGAAGCTGCCCGGGCTTGTGTTCGGCCTCGCCTTCAGGCACGGTCCCGCGCGGGCGGCGGTGGCCAGCTTCGCCTGCGCCATCCTCGGCGGAGGCTTCCTGCTGATGCTGCCGGTCAGCAGCGCCGCCGGCGAGTGGACCTCGGCCGTGGACGCCGTCTTCACCTCCACCAGCGCCGTCTGCGTGACGGGCCTGCTGGTGCGCAGCACGCCCGACCACTGGTCGCTGCCGGGGCAACTGGTCATCCTGGCCCTGATCCAGATCGGGGGCCTGGGCATCATGACCATGGGCGCGTTCGTGGCCATCCTGCTCCAGCGGCGCCTCTCGATGCAGTTCGAGGCGCTCATGACGGACCTGGTCGAGACGCACGCCCGCCAGAGCGTCTGGGACCTGGTCAAGTTCATCTGCCTCCTGACGCTGGTGGCCGAGGCGCTCGGGGCCGTCACGCTCTACTTCTCGTGGCGCGGCAGCTTCGAGAGCTTCGCCGCCTGCCTCTACCACAGCGTCTTCCACTCGATCTCCGCGTTCTGCAACGCCGGCTTCAGCCTGAACAACGCGAGCCTGGTGGCCTACGTCGACTCGGTGCCGGTGAACGTGATCGTGGCCGGGCTGATCGTGCTGGGCGGCATCGGCTTCACCGTGGTGCGCGACGTGCAGCATTGGGCCGGCTGGTGGCTGTTGAGCCGCCGGGGCCGCCGCCCCCGGCTGACCACGCACACCAAGCTGGTGCTGAGCATGACGGCGCTGCTGCTCGTGGTCGGGTTCGTGGGACTGTTCATCATCGAGTCGCACGGCTCTCTGGCAGGGGCGCCGCTGAAGACGCGGCTGCTGGCGGCCATGTTCCAGTCGGTGACGCCGCGCACGGCCGGCTTCAACACCATAGAGACCGGCGCCGGCGTGCTTGCGCCCTCGACGCTCTTCCTGCTGATGATCCTCATGTACATCGGCGGCAGCCCCGGCAGCACGGCCGGCGGCATCAAGACGAGCACGCTCGGCATCATGGTCGCCAGCATCGCGGCCACGCTGCGCGGCCGCCAGAAGGCCGAGATGTTCCACCACTCCGTCCCCGAGGAGACGGTGCACCGGGTGGCGAGCATCATCCTGCTCTCGGTCGGCACGCTGGCAGCGGGCATCTTCCTGCTGCTCATCACCGAGACGGCGAGCTTCATGGAGGTGGCCTTCGACGCGATCAGCGCCTTCGGCACAGTCGGCCTGAGCGCGGGGCTCAGCGGCGCGGGCACGGATATGACGGCCGCCGGGAAGCTGATCCTGACCGTGCTGATGTTCGTCGGCCGCCTGGGCCCGGTCACGCTGGTGCTGAGCGTGGCGCAGATCCGCGAGCGCGCCGTCTACCGGTACCCGGCGGAGCAGGTCATGGTCGGGTAGGCGCGGTTGGAAAGCGCCGGGCGAGCGCGTACAATGGTTCACAGGGGCCCGCGCAGGCCGGATTCGACGCGAACCCGCAGGAACTACGCAATCCCCGACGACGGTGCCCTATGGCTGAGAAGGACTACTATCAAGTGCTCGGCGTCTCGCCCGAGGCGTCGCAGGACGAGATACGGAAGGCCTACAGGCGCCTGGCCAAGAAGCATCATCCCGACCGCCACGAAGGCAGCAAGGCGCAGGAGGAGAGATTCAAGGAGATAAGCGACGCCTACGGGGTGCTCGGCGACCCCGAGAAGCGCAAGCAGTACGACCGGCTGCGCCGGGCCGGCATGGAGGGCGGCTGGTCGGGCGGGATCGGCGGCTTCGAGGATATCTTCGCCGGCATGGGCGGCGCGGGGCCACGCGCCGGCGGCGCCGGCCCCGAAGCAGAGGGCTTCGGCGGGCTCGGGGACCTGTTCAGCCGCATCTTCGGCGGCGGACGGGCCCGGGCCGAGGGGGCCGGCCCCCGGCGCGGCCAGGACGTGCTGAGCAGCATCACCGTGCCGTTCGAGACGGCCGCCCGCGGCGGCAAGGTCTCCGTGCGTGTGCCGAAGGAGGCGGTCTGCCCGAGCTGCGGCGGCAGCGGGGCGGCCCCGGGGACCGAGACCGAGACCTGCCGCCAGTGCCGGGGCACCGGCCAGGTGCTCAGCGGGCAGGGCGCCTTCAGCGTGGCCCGCCCGTGCCCGGCCTGCTTCGGGCGGGGCAAGATCATCCAGACCCCCTGCGGCAAGTGCCGGGGCAGCGGCACGGTGGAGGATCAGTCGGTGGTGGAGGTGCGCATCCCCGCCGGGATCGAGGACGGACAGAAGATGCGCCTGGCCGGCATGGGCCAGCCCGGCGCGGGCGGGGGGCCGGCCGGCGACCTGCTGCTGGAGGTGCACGTGCAGCCGCACCCGCACTTCGAGCGCAAGGGGCGCGACATCTACAGCACCTGCACGGTCGACATGGTCGACGCCGCGCTCGGCACCGGGGTCGATCTGCAGACGATGGACGGCGCGGTGACGCTGACCGTGCCGCCGGGCACGCAGCCGGGACAGAAGCTGCGCATCCCCGGCCACGGGCTCAAGACCTCCGACGGGCGCCAGGGCGACCACTACGTGGAGGTCAAGGTGAAGATCCCCCGCGACCTGACCGACGAGCAGAAGGACCTGCTGAAGAGGCTGCGCCGAGGACGGAAGAAAGTTGCCACGTAACGGACGGGAGCCACCGATGAGAGCCAGCTCGGACCCCCTGCGCGCCGGGCCGCTGGACGAACGCGACGTGTTCCGCCAGTTCCTCCAGGACTTCTACGCCATGCGGCGGGACATGCGCGGGCGCTACCGCGACGTCTGGCAGCCCCCCACCGACGTCTACGAGACCGACCGCGACATCGTCATCAAGGTCTCCCTGCCGGGCATCCGGTCCGAGCAGGTCGCCGTGGAGTGCAACGGCGAGGTGATCACCATCTGCGGAGTGCGGCGCGGCCCCGACGCGGGCAGCGTGCGCACCTATCACCAGATGGAGATACGCAACGGGTATTTCGAGCGCAAAATCGCCCTGCACAGGCCCTTCGACCCCCAGGGCGCCAAGGCGCGCTACGACAAGGGCTTCCTCTACGTGGTGATACCCAAGGCCCCGGAGATGGTCAGGCACGTCCTCACCATCAAGCTGGAGCTGTAGGCGACCAATCATCGAGAACGACCGAGACATGAGCGACCAGGAAACCAACCGCAAAGAAGAGCAGGGCCGCCCGGAGGCCGCCGAAACCGAGCAGGCTGAGCCCCTCCAGGCCGCCGGAGAGGGCGCGCTCCACCTGGCGCAGCTCGACGAGGAGCAACTGCCCGAGTCGCTTCCCGTGCTGCCCCTGCCGGACAACGTGGCCTTCCCGCCCATGGTCGTGCCCTTCCACGTGCGAGGCGAGAAGCGCGTCAAGATGATCGAAGAGGTCATCCTCGGCGACAAGCTCTTCCTCGCCGTCGCCGTGCGCGAGGAGGCCGAGGAGGGCGAAGGCGATCGGCCCGTCGAACCGGGCGACCTCTACCAGGTCGGCACGACCTGCGCCATCCTCCAGATGCTGCGCATGCCCGACGCATCCGTGCGCTTCCTGGCCCAGGGGGTCAGCCGCACCCGCATCGACCACTACACCAAGAGCGACCCTTACCTCGTGGCCGACGTGACGCACCTGGGCGACGAGGAAGTGGACGACATGGAGACGGCGGCGCTTTTCCGCAACCTGCGCGAGCAGTTCGGCAACCTGATCAACGCCATGCCGAACGTCGGCGACGCCGTGAAGCTGGCCGTGGCGAACGTGGAGGAGCCCGGCCCGCTCTGCGACCTGATCGCCTACCACATCAACATCTCGATGGCCGAGAAGCAGCAGGTGCTGGAGACGCTCAACGTCAAGGAGCGCCTCCAGAGCGTCACCCGGCTGCTCGCCCGCGAGATGGAGTTCATGGAGGTCGCCCAGCGCATCCAGTCCGAGGCCCGCAGCGAGATCGACAAGACCCAGCGCGAGTACTACCTGCGCCAGCAGCTCAAGGCCATCCAGGAAGAGCTCGGCGAGGCCGACCCCCAGCAGGCCGAGACCCAGGAGCTGCGCAGCCAGATCGAGCAGAAGGACCTGCCCGAAGAAGCGCAGAAGGAGGCCGAGCGCGAGCTGGGCCGCCTGGAACGCATCAACCCGGCGAGCCCCGAATACTCCGTCGCCCGCACCTACCTGGACTGGATCGTCTCCCTGCCCTGGAACGTAAGCACGCCGGACAACCTGGACCTGGACGAGGCGCGCCGCATCCTGGAGGAGGACCACTACGGGCTGGAGGACGTCAAGGAGCGGATCCTGGAGTTCCTCGCCGTGCGCAAGCTGCGCGGCGACATGCAGGGCTCGATCCTGTGCTTCGTCGGCCCGCCCGGCACGGGCAAGACTTCCATCGGCAAGTCCATCGCCCGCGCCCTCGGGCGCAAGTACGTCCGCGCCTCCCTGGGCGGGGTGCGCGACGAGGCCGAGATACGGGGCCACCGCCGCACCTACATCGGCTCGCTGCCCGGCCGCATCATCAGCGCCCTGCGCAAGTGCGAGTCCAACAACCCCGTCTTCATGCTCGACGAGATCGACAAGCTCGGGGCCGACTTCCGCGGCGACCCCGCCAGCGCACTGCTGGAGGTGCTCGACCCGGAACAGAACTTCTCCTACACCGACCACTACCTGGAGGTCCCCTTCGACCTCTCCCGCGTGCTCTTCATCTGCACGGCCAACTTCATGGATCCCGTCTCCCCGGCCCTGAAGGACCGCATGGAGGTGCTCGAGTTCCCCGGCTACACCGAGGAAGAGAAGCTCCAGATCGCCCGTCGCTACCTGCTGCCCCAGCAGATCGAGGCGACGGGGCTGGAGCCCGACAACGCGGACATCGCCGACGAGGCCCTCCGCGTGCTCATCATGCAGTACACGCGCGAGGCCGGCGTGCGTAACCTGGAACGCCAGATCGCCAGCGTCTGCCGCAAGGTGGCCAAGAAGATCGCCATGCAGGAGGAGGCCGCCGAGACCGTCGACGAGGCGGGGCTGCGCGACCTGCTCGGGCCGCCCCGCTACATCGGCGAGACCGCCCAGCGCCTCGACGAGCCCGGCATCGCCGCCGGCCTGGCATGGACCCCGACCGGCGGGGACATCATCTTCGTCGAGAGCACCATGACCCCGGGCGAGGGCAAGCTGACCCTGACCGGCATGCTCGGCGACGTGATGAAGGAGAGCGCCCAGGCCGCCCTGACCTACGTGCGCGCCCACGCCGCGGACTTCGGCGTGGGGGAGGAGCTCTTCAAGGAGCACGACTTCCACATCCACGTCCCCGCCGGCGCCATCCCGAAGGACGGCCCCTCGGCGGGCATCACGATGGCCATGGCGCTTGCCTCGCTGGTTACCCGGCGCAAGGTGCGCCACGACGTGGCGATGACCGGCGAGATCACGCTGCGGGGCAAGGTCCTGCCCGTCGGCGGCATCAAGGAGAAAGTGCTCGCCGCCCGGCGGGCGGAGATCAAGACCATCGTGGTGCCCGAGCGCAACGAGAACGACCTGGTGGACCTGCCCGAGTACGCCACCGAGAGCCTGAAGTTCGTCACCGTCGACAAGGTCGAGGAGATCCTCCCCGTCGCCCTGGAGGAGGAGGCCGTGGAGCCGGCCCGCGCCGCGCCGTCCTCCTGAGCCCCGCGCGTGCAGGGGGCGAAGGATCTCCACGTGCGGCGTCCGGCGAACGGTGCCTCCGCCCTGAACGCGGGCGCTCGGGATGACGGCAGGGGGGCGCGGCGTTCGACGAAGCGTGCGCCCTCAAACTGGGGGGGACGCGCTCCGTCGCGTCCGCCGCCCTCAGCCATCCCTCGGTACGTTGACAGCGGCGCCCGGGCCGGGTACATTGGACGTTGTAGGGTCGTTCCCGCCGGGTGCGCCCATAGCTCAACTGGACAGAGCGACGGCCTACGGAGCCGTAGGTTGGGGGTTCGAATCCTCCTGGGCGTACCAGCTCCCTTTCCCTGTGCCTGACAGGCTGCTAACCCTGGACGCCCTGACCGGGCCGCCCCTCGTCCCCGGGGGCGTGCGGGCGCGGCGCGGGCATCCGCAGGAACAGCGCCCAGCCCACCAGCGCCAGCGCGCCGAAGACGGCGAAGATCTGCTCGTAGCTGACCAGGTGGATGTCCAGCAGCAAGCCGAGGGCGATCGGCACGGTGGCGCTGGCCGCGCCGAGGCAGACGAAGTGCACCGCCGAGTAGCTGGGCCGCCGGTGCGGGCCGGCGAAACGGAAGACCGCCGGCAGCGTGACCACCATGCTCACCCCGAATGCGAAGCCCAGAAGCGCCCACGCGACCGAGATCCACGCCGGCGAGGCCGAGAAGACGGCGATGCCGGCCGCAGCGGCCACGAACGGCGGGAAGATGCGGAACGGCACGATCGCCCCGAGCCGGTCGCTGACCCGCCCGCCGACCAAGGCGCCGGCCGCCGAGGCCGCGTAGCTGCACATGGTGAAGACGCCGACCACGCCGGCCGAGACGCCCGGATAGCTCAGGCCGTGCTTGGTCAGGAACGTGAGCAGCACGACGATGGGCAGTGCGACCGTGAGCGCCCCGAGCAGGAAGGTGCGGAAGTCGCGCCGCCGGCGCACGATGCCGGCCAGCCCGCCGAAGTAGTCGCGCCACGTCGTGTCCCGCTGGTGGGGCAGCCCGTCGTGGCGCTCCTCCTTGACCAGCGCGACGAAGACTGCCGAGAGGGCGTAGAAGACGATGGCCGCCGCCACCAGCAACTGGTAGCGGCGGGGCGCGGCGTAGGTCTCCATCGCCCACTGGATGCCGCGCCCCAGCGCGAGGCCGAGCACGGCGGGCACGGCGCGCCTCATGCCCAGCAGCCTCCCCCAGACCCCCTCCGGCACCGTCTTCGCATACCAGTCGGTCCAGATCGGGATGATCATGCCGCTGGCCAGGCTGTTGACCGCCAGCATGCCGAAGAAGACCGGGAGGGTGAAGGCGGGGCTCCAGCGGTAGAACAGCGAGGCGAAAAAGACGAGCCAGCCGATCCGCTGGAGCCCGACGCAGAGCATCACGGTCGGCTTCTTGTAGGCAAGGCCCTCGACGCGCTTGGCGTAGAACGCCTGGGGGGCGAGCAGGCAGGCGTGGATGATGAACATGCGCAGCGAGAGGAGCGTGTCGCTGGGGGTGAGGTCGGCGATGAACTTCGGCATGACCACTTCGGGGCTGAACGACATCAGCGCGGCGAAGAAGAACACGCCGTCCAGGAAGTGGCACGCGACGTTCCACCTGTAGGTGCGTGCGTCCACGGGGCACGTCCGTCTGCAGCGGGGGGAGGGCGCTTGCGGGCAACGGCGCGCGATTATACGGACGCGCCGCACCGGCGGCAAAGGGAAGGGCGAGGAAGGATGAAGTCTGAAGGCGGAAGGATGAAGTGACGGCCTTCCTCCAGCGTTTTAGGTGTTTAGCCGATTAGGCGGTTAGCAGCCCGGTGAAAAAGTGCCTGTCTGTGTACTATCCTATGAGCGTTCGGTTT
>CAYSWA010000031.1:0-26820 GCA_964434535.1 uncultured candidatus Brocadiaceae bacterium
GCCGGCAGCGGCCCCGAGCTCGGGCCGACACGGCGGGCCGCCGGCCGGCATCGGAGGACCGCCGGCGGGCATCAGGGGCGCCCCGGCGGCCCCGAGGCAACCGACCCCGCAGCGCACGCCCACCGCCGCCCCCGCCCCGCCGGCTGAGGCGCGCGCCGGGGCGCAGCGCGAGATTGTGGCAGTCCAGCTCAAAGGCTACGTTCTCGAGTACCGCGCGGACCAGCAATAGGGCCATCGGCCGGGCAGTGAGCCCCGGAGCGCCGCGCGGCCACGCAGCCGAGAAGGACGGAGGACGGGAATGCCGGTAGTGAAGCGCGGTATCATCTTCGCGTACTTCGACAAGGCGATCTGCGCGCTTGTGCTGGTCGGCATCCTCCTGGCAGCGGTCCACACAGTCAGGAGGACAGGGACGCTGGCCCGGACGGCCCCGCCGGAGGAGGCCCTGGAGGGGCTCCAGGCGGTTCGGGACAAGCTGGCCCGCCCGGCGCAGGAGGTGGCCGTGCGGGACTTCCAGGACGACATCCTGGCGCGCTTCCGATCCTCCGCCGAACCGCGCACCATGCGCTCGGACATCTTCCATCGGCCGGCCCCCCAGCGCGAGGGCCCGACCCGCGTGGCGCCGGGCTCCCGGTTCGTTGTGGAGTTCTCCTCGCCGCTGACCGAGGGAAGCGTGCGCGTCAGCAGCGGCGATGCCCTCGTGCGCGTCATCCAGCACCCCGTGGAAGGGGATTACTCCCGGGTGGCCCTGGAGAGCACGAACAGCACCGGCAGCGCCGTCGTCGTGGGCCAGGGCCTCTCGGGGCGGCATGAATACCGGGTCGTTGTGGACCGGGAGGGCGGCAAGGACGCCGCGCCGCCGGCGGAAGTGGTGGTCTCCGGCAGGCAAGGCGGCGTCGAGCTGACGATCCGCCCCAATCCGGCCAACCGCAACAAAGGCGTCGAAGTGGTGGGCTACGAGATATGGCGTCGGGACTGGGACGATCCACTCGGCTCGTTCCGCAAGGTGGCCACAGCCACGCCCGGCGGGACGGCCCCCGCCGCACCGACCAGGCGTGGGCCGACCGGCCCCACCGGCCCCACGGGGGGCTTCGGCCGGCCGTCCATGCCCGGCATTGCGCCCTGGGGCGGGCAGCAGCAGCGACAACAACAACAGCCCCGACAGCCAGGGGGCGAGGTCGTGACGTGGCGTGACGACGGCGCCAAGCCCGGCAGCTCCTACAGCTACAAGGTGCGCACGGTCGGCTCCAACACCTATCCGCGGGCCAGCGAGTTCGCCGAGCCGATCCTGGTCAAGGCCGCCCCCAACGTGGACTTCCGCTTCCTGCAGGCGAGCCTCGCCGAGGTGGCCTTCGAGGTAGCCAAACGCACCGGGCCCCAGACCGCCCAGAGGAACCAGTTCTGGGTGGGCCGAGGGGAGCAGATCGGTGGGATCGCCAGGACCCGCAGCGGGGAGGTGATCAACCTGCTCACAGACGCCGTGGTCGTTGACTTCCACAGCAAGATCATCCTGGAGGGCGCCGGCGTCACCGACCGCCTCATATACGCCGACTCCGAAGGGAACCTGCACATGCGACTGCGCAGGGAGAGCGAGTCCGAGGAGCTCTGGGGCCTGCCGTAGCAGGCCGCCCGTGCCGCCCGTTAGCCGAGAGGCGGGCGCGCCCGGGGACCTTTCGCCCGGGGGCCATGCCCATGGCGGGACGCGGCCGCTGAGAGCGCGCACGGAGCCGCCCGCTCGACCATAGGTGGGAGGGACTGGACAGCGGGGCCCACAATCGGTGGGCGCGCTCGCCGTCCATCGCCACGATGAGCTAACTTTCTGTAGGGGAACGATTCATGGACCGGACCAAGCACCTCGCCCTGCTTCTGGGGCTGGCCTTGACGTTGGGCGTTGTCCAGGTGGTGGGTTGTGCGGGCCCCGAACCGGCCGGGGAGCAGGCGCTCGCCGAGGCCGATCCGGTCGCCGGGCTCGCGGCGGCCGAGGACGCCTACCAGCAGGAAGACTACGAGCGTGCCCGCCGGCTCTTCCAGCGCCTCCCGGAGGCCGAAGAGCTGACCGACGCGCAGCGCGAGGCCGCCCGCAGCCGCCTGGAGCGCATCGCCAGCATCCTGCACCAGCGCGAGATCGCCGGCCCCGAAGAGGCGGCGCCCGAGGTGGCTGAAGCCGAGGCCGAGCCCGCCCCCGAGGAGCACCCCGCCGAAGCGGCCCAGGCCGAACCGGCCCCTGAAGAGCACCCCGCCGAAGCGGCCCAGGCCGAACCGGCCCCTGAAGAGCACCCCGCCGACGCGGCTGCGCAGGAGCACCCGGCCGAAGTGGCGCAGGCCGAGCCGGCGCCCGAGGAACAAGCCGAACCGGCTGAAGAAGAGCCCGCCGAAGAGGCGATCGACCCCGAAGCCGCCCGGGCCGAAGCCGCCGAGCTGCTCGCCGGCGCCGAGGCCCTGGTCGCGGAAGGGAAGCACGCCGAGGCGAGGCCCGCGCTCGAGGCGCTCGACGAGCTGCGCCAGTACCTGCCGCCCGACGCACGGGCCCGCTACGACCTGGCCCGCGCCGCCGTGCAGGAAGCCACGGGCGAGCTCGCCCCCTTGAGCGAGGACGTGAGGGCCGCAAGGGCCCAGCAGCAGTTCGACGTGGGCATGCGCGCCTACAAGGATGACAACTACCCGGCGGCCAAACTGCACCTGGACGCCGCCGCCTCCTGCGACGTGAGCATCGGCTGGTGGGACAACCGGGCGCTGCGCAAGGCACGGCAGACCATCGCAGAGACCTTCAGCGCGATCGAGGCAGACCTTGCGCGAGCCCGCCAGCTCCATGAGGAGGGCCATTACGACGAGGCCGCCGCCGTGCTGAGGGACGTAGCGCAGAAGCAGGCCGCCGTCGGGCTGGATGCCGAGCCCGCGCGCGAACTGCTGGCCGAGGTCGAGGCCGCACAGGCCCGCGCCGCCCAAGAGGCCCTCGAGGAGCAGCGCCAGATCGTTGCCGAACTGCTGGAGACGGCACGGGACGCCGTCGAGGCCGAGGACTACCGGGCGGCGAGCGATGCGCTCAACGACGTGATGGACAGGGCCGAGTCCCTTACCGTCGAGCAGGCCGAGCAGTTCAAGGGCCTCGCCGCCGCTGTCGAGCAGGCCACCGGCGTCTCGCCCACCCTCTCCGAGGCCGAACGGCTGGCCCGCGCCAAACAGAACTACAAGTGGGGCATGGACGCCTACGAGGACGGCCGCTACGCCAAAGCCGAGCAGTACCTGCTCCAGGTGCAGCGCCTGGAGGCCGACCTCGGGCGGCGCCGGGAGGCGAAGGTGCGCGCCGCACTCGCCGAGATCGTGCCCGTGCTGGAACGGCTCCGCGTGGACTACGCCCGGGCCAGGCAACTCTACGAGGATGCCCAGTACGCCGAGGCCGAGGCCCTGGTGAAGCAGATCCGGGCCGGCGGCATCAACATCGGCGACGAGAAGATGGCCGAGCTGGAAGACCTGCTGGCGAGTATCGAGCAGAAGAAGGCCCGGCAGGAGCAAGAGCGGCTCGCCGCCCGCCGCCAGGAGGCCGCCCAGATGCTGGCCCGCGCCGAAGAGCTGGGGGCCGAGGAACGGTACGACGCCGCCGCGCAGAAGCTGGAGGAGCTCTCGGCGCAGACGGACCTCCTCGAAGCAGGCCAGAGGCAGCGCTACGACGGGCTCTGCGCCGCCGTCGAGAGAGCGACCGGCCTGATGCCCGGCGCCACGACGGCGGAGGTGCTCGCCAGGGCCGAGCAGTACTACCAGTGGGGCATCGACGCTTACACGGAGGGCCGCTACGCCCAGGCCCAGGGGCTGCTCGCCAGGGCCGATGCGCTCGACGCAGACCTGGGCGGGCGCCGCTCCCGCAGGCTCAACGCCGCCCTCGCCGAGGTGAACCGAGTGCTGGAGACGCTCCGCGCCGACCTTCAGCAAGCGCGGGACCTGGTGCAGGCCGGCCAGTACGCCCAGGCCGTCTCCGCCCTGCAGCGTATCCGGCAGAGCGGCGTCAGCCTGGGTGATGAGGCCGACGCCGAGGCGGTCGAGCTGCTGGCACGGGCCGAAGCCGGGGTCGAGGAGCAGTTGCGCGCCGAGCAGGAGGCGCACAGGAAGCGAGTGGCCCAACTGCTGGCCGAGGCCGAGACGCTGGCCGGCGAGGGGCACTACGCCGCCGCCATGGGCAAGCTGGCCCTGCTGGCGGAGCTGCCCGAGCACGTTACAGGCGAGCAGCAGGCCCGCGCCGACCAACTGCGCACCACACTCGCCCAGGCCGCCAAAGCCGCCGAGGCACAGGAGCGCCTGGCACGGGCCGAGGAACTGGTCGCCAGGGCCCAGGGCATGCTGAGGGCGCGGCGGGCCGTGCACGCGAAGATGGAGTCGGCCCAGCAGGCGGCGGCACGCGGGGACTTCGAGCGGGCCAAGGCCCTGCTGGACGAGGCCCGCGCCGCTCTGCAGGGCCTGGACGCCGACGAGCCCGGCGTTGCCGAGATGGTCGCCCTGGTCGAGCAGAGGCAGGCCGAGGTGGAGGAGGCCGCCCGCAGTGCCGCCCGCAGGGCGGAGGCGGAAGGCCGCCTCAACGCCCTCGCCGCCGAGGCCCGCGCCGTGCTGAGCCGCGATGTGCTCGCCGCCGAACGGAAGGTCAACGAGATGGTCCAGGTCGCCGAGGAGGCCGGTATCGATCTGGCCCCCCGGCACCAGATGGTCCGCGAGCTCGTGCTCGACTCCGTCGAGGCCGTCTACGGCGCCCGGCGGCGCACGATGCGGAAGATCTTCGTCGAACTGCCGGAGATGGCCGACGATTACCTGAGGACGGGCGAGCCGGCGAAGGCTGCCCAGGTGCTCTCACTCGCCGAGCACGCGCCCGACGAGGTGCTGAGCGTGGAGGCCAAGGCCGAGGCGCAGCAGACGATGGCCGTCGCGCGGGAAGCCGCCCAGGCGCAGAAGGAACTCGCCCGGCAGCTTCAGCAAGTTTTGGCGCAGATGGGGGCGGCGGAGGCGCTCGACCAGGCCCAGGCCGTGCTGTCAAGCGCGCGCGAGCAGAACCTGGCGTCGGCGCCGATGGCCGACCTGCTCAGGGCCGCAGAGGAGGCGCTGGTCGGGCCCGTGCAGGAAGCAATCGACCGCGCGTCAGGCGCCATGGCCGGGGCGGTTGAGGAGCGGCTCGAGGCCGCCAGACCCGTGCTGGGGCGCCGCCTTGCAGAGCATTACCTGGGGGCGAACGCCCCCGAGCAGGCCAGGCCTTACCTGAAGAAGCTGGCCGCCTCCGGGCCGGCGGACGCCGCGGCGTGGGCCGAGGCGCGCCTCGCCACGATCGACGCCCTGGCCGGCGCCGCCGAGCAGGCGCGCACGCTGAAGGTGACGGCAGAGACCGACCGCGTCTTCGCCCTGGCCCAGGAGCTGCACGAGCTGGTCCAGCAGGGACGGCTGGCAGATGCCGAAGCCGTGGAGCGGGAACTGGCCGACGCCCGGCTGGAGCTCCAGGTCAGGCGCGCCGAGATGGCGATCGAGCGGGGCGCTTACATGGAAGCCTCGCGCCTCCTGGCAGAGGGGACCGTGGCCGAGGCCGACCCGGCCACCGTCGATGCGGTCTACCGGCCCGTCAAGAAGTGGCTGGAAACGCTCCGCACGGCGGCCGGGAAGCTGGAGCAGGCCGAGGAGGCCATGGCCCAGGGTGACCTGGAGACGGCCGGCCGGATGCTGACCGAAACGCGCCGGGCAGGGACCGACGCCGGGCCGCTCGGCATCAAGGCCGAGGTGCTCGGCGGCGTGCTTGAGGGCGTGCTCGAGGCGCGCGAGGGCCTGGTGGCCGTGCAGGCCGTCCGGGACCGGCTGCTGGAAGACGTCCGAGCCGATCTGGCCCGCGCCACGCAGCGCGGGGAAGCATGGCGCCGCTACTACGGCGCTCTGAAGGCGTTCCTGACGGGCCAGACCGACGCCGAGGCCGTGCGCCAGGTCCTGGCCGACCCGGCGGGGCTGGAGCCGTTCGAGCTGGCCCAGGCGGAGCGCATCGCCGAGGCCCTGGCCGGAGGCATGGGCACCTCCGAAGGCGCCCGCCTGCTGGCCGAGGCGCAGGCCGCCTATGCCGGGGAGGACTACCTGGCGGCGGCGGCGCTGCTGGCGGAACTGCGCGACCTGCCCCGCGCCGAGGTGGGAAGGGACGTGCTGAGCGAGGCCGACCGGCTCCAGTCGCAGATACAAGCGCGCGAGGCCGAGGCCCGTGAGCTCTACGCCGAAGCCGTCCGCGCCTACCGTGCCGATGACGCGGAGCGGGTGCGGGAGTTGACCGCCCGATTGCGCGAGGAATACAGCCACACGCGGGCCTACGCCGAGAACAGGTAGGGCCCATAGAGGCCATGCGCAACCCACCCGCGCCGGCCCGGCCGGCGCCCGGTCAGAAAGGTTTTGCTTGACATAGGCCCGGGTTTCGCCCTTAATACCGGCTGCCGTCCGCATGTGGGCGGGAAGGACCTGGGAGTGCCAGAGCAGTCGCGGCGCCGTCGCCGCCTTGCTACGACAGCAACAGTCAGTGACCGGAGGCCGAGAATGCGGACCAAAATCGGGGCGTTGACCTCTGCGCTCATGTGCCTGATCGGCGTGTCTGCCCTTACCTACTGCGTGCCATCGGCACAGGCGCAGGAGCCGACGATCGGCGAGCTGGAGGCGTTCGCCGGCACGGCGCCGGCGGCAGAGGAAGCCGAACCGATGGGCGTGGACGCCACGCTGGACGAGGCCGAGGCCAGGCTGGCCGAGGGGCGTCCGCACGTGGCCAGGGCGATGGTGACGGAACTGCTGAGCCGGCAGCTGACCGACGCCCAGCGCCGGCGCGTAGGCCTGATCGCCATGGCCGCCGAGGAGGCCATCGAGCAGCGGGCCGCCGCCGAAGGCGCCCCGCCGCCGGGAGCGCTTACGCCCGACCTGGCCGCCAAAGCCGACCAGATCCTCCAGGAGTACGTGCGCAAGCTCGAGGTAGAGCAGCAGGGCAAGAAGGCGAAAGCGGCCGAGTACGTGCAGGAGGCCCGCCACCTGCTCTACGTGGAGAACGACGCCCGGAAGGCCCACGAGCTGGCGAAGAAGGCCCTGGCCCTTGACCCCGAGAACAAGCTGGCCGAGGACCTGCGCACCGAAGCCGGCCTGCAACTGGGCATCAAGGCCGAGGAGCTGAAGTTCACCGCAGACAAGCAGGTCATGCTCCAGCCCGTTCGCAAGCAGGCCGCCGTGCAGACGCTGCGCAACAACATCGCCCAGGCCCGCCAGCTCTACGCAAAGGGCCAGTTCGATGAGGCATTGGCCGAGGCCCGCAAGGCGCGCCTCAGCACCGACGCGCTCGCCGTCTACATGGACGTCGGCGCCCAGAAGCGTCAGATCGAGGCCCTGATCCAGGACATCGGGGCCGACCGCCGCGAAGCCCAGCGGGCGTTGGACGCCGCCGAGAAGGGGGAGGCCAAGGTCGAAGCCGAAGCGCGCATCCGGGACATCGCCGAGCTGAAGCGCAAGGAACAGGCGCGCCGCTACGACGAGGTGGCCCAGGACATCGAGGATCGCAACTTCAAAGAGGCCCGCGCCACCATCGACCTGATGCAGCATCAGGACCCCAGCGACGAGCTGGTGCCCCAGCTGCTGGAGCGCCTCAGCAGGGCCGAGCACGATCACCGCATGGCGCAGATCAACGCCGCCCTGAAGCGCGGCGACCTGAAGCTCGAGCAGTGGCAGGCCGAACGCGAGGCCATGCCCGAGCACATCTTCGACTACCCCGATAGGGACTTCTGGCACAATGTAGTGTCCCGGCGCGGGGAGGTGACCGAGCAATGGCACGAGGAGATGAGAGAGCGTGTCGCCTTCCTCCAGGGCAGGTCCATCCTGGGACCGCTGAGCGAGACCGAGGCCGACGAGGCGATCCGGGAACGGCTCCGCTCCGAGACCATCGACCTGAGCTTCGAGGACTACGCGCTGCCACGTGTCATCGAGTTCCTCCAGCAGGCTACTGATTTCGAGTACGTCCTGCTGGACCGCGACGCACTCGCCCTGCGAACCGTGAGCCTGGTGCGCCGGAACATCTCGCTGGAGACGGCGCTGAACGAGATCATCCGCCAGACCAAGACTAAGTGGCAGGTCAAGGGCGGCGCCATTAACATCGGGCGGCCCGAGACGATTGGGGACTATCACGCCCGCCTCTACGACGTGCGCGACCTGATGGTCAGCAAGGCCGATGTTGGGGCCGGCGAAGGCGCCGCCGGCGGTGGCGGTGGCGGCGGCCTCGGCGGTGGCGGGGGATTGAGCGGTACGGGCGGCGGCGGCGGCGGCGGCGGTGGCGGCAGTTTCGGGCCGCAGTACGCTGCGGCCGGCGCCGAGAGCGCCGCGCAGTTCGGCGCGGGCGGGCCCGGCGCGGCCGGTGGCGGCGCGGGCGGGGCCGGCGCGGCCGGTGGCGGCGCGGCCGGCGCGGCGGGCGGTGCTGGTGCAGACGTTGTCGGCACGGCCCAGCAGGAGCTGCTGATCCTCTTCATCAAGCAGAGCGTCGGATTCCATCCCGACCCCGATAATGCCATGAATACCTGGGCCGATGCGTACCGCGGTTCCGACCTGGGCGCCCCGGCGGTGCCCGTCGGGATGGACGGCGCCGGGGCAGGGGCAGCCGGCGGTTTCGGCGGGGCCGGCGGTTTCGGCGGGGCGGGCGGTTTCGGCGGCGCCGGTGGGTTCGGTGCGCCCGTTGCCGTCGGGGTCGAAGGCGCTGAAGATCTGCGCTACCTGGAGGGGCGCGCGTTCTTCGTGCCCGAGGAGCCGGGGCTGCTCGTCATCGTGCAGACCACCGAGATCCACGAAGCCATCGAGAAGCTGCTGCGGGAAGTCCGCGCCAGCATGAAGATCCAGGTGCAGGTCGACGTGCGCTTCCTGCAGGTGAGCAACTCCTTCCTGCGGGAGGTCGGCTTCAACTGGCCGAGCATTTCCTTCACCCCGGACAAGTTCGACGCCTTCGGCAACCTCGACGGTTTCGGGGCGAGCAGCCCCGCCTATGGCGGATTCGTCCCCTTCCAGGATGTGATCGTCGGGCTCGGCCTGACCGCGGACGATGAGCCCGAGCTGTTCCAGTTCATACAGGGGCTGCCGTTCGGCTTCGGCCATCCGTTCGGAGATCCCGAGGTAGATTTCGACGACGATCAACTGACTGCCACGTTAACCAAGGGCGCCCTGACCGGCGCGCCCTTCATGGGCACCGGCATCCCGTTCTTCGGGGAAGGGGACGCGGGGCTGAACCTGGACTTCGGCTACAGGGGCAGCAACATCGACCTCTCCAGCACCTTCCGGCTCGGCCACAGCCGAGGGCTGGTGCGCACGCTGAGCGCGCCGCGCATCACCCTTTCCAACGGGCAGGCCGGTGGGATAAGCGTGTCGACCCAGCAGGAGTACATCGACACTTTCGATGTGGAAGAGGGCGTGGTTATACCGGTGAAGGGCGTGCGCACCGAGGACGTGACCCTTGTGGTCCGGCCCGTGGTCAGTGCCGACCGTCGCTACGTCTTCCTGGAGCTCTCGCCGAACATAACGCGCCAGCTCCCGGTGGGGACGGCCACGTTCCTGACCTTCGCCGGCCAGCCCGGCGGCGAGGGCGGCGCCGTGGGCGACCTGTTCGCGAACACGATCACGCTGGTCAACCAGACCACCCAGTCGCTCCAGACCACGGTCGGCGTCCCCGACCGCGGCATCGTTGTGGTCGGCGGGCTGACCAGCACCCAGCGCGAGCAGAAGGAGTCGGGCGTGCCGATCCTGGACAAGATCCCGCTGATCAAGCGGCTGTTCTCGGCCGAGGGCCGCACGGCCGACCGCGACACGCTGTTCGTCATCGCCCAGCCGCAGATCATCATGCTCGGCGAAGAAGAGATCAGGATGCGCTGACCAGCCAGGGGGCAAAGATGAGCAGAAGCGAACTGAAAGTTGCCGGCATCGTGCTGGTCTCGCTGGCGGTCGGCTTCGTGCTGGCCGGCGGCACGGAGCACGCACAGGGCCAGAGCGAGGGGCGCACGAGCGGGGTGATCTGCGTGGTGGGGGTCGAGCGCAACCACGTCGCGCCCATCGTCGTGCTCGACGTGCCGGAGCAGACCTTCATGGTCTACCAGTACACCTACATCGGCAAGAGCATCGAGTTGGTCGGCGCACGCACCTACCGGTATGACCGGCTCCTGCAGGACTTCGGCGTCAAGGGAGTCACCGTCGAAGAGGTCAGGCAGGAGGTCTCCCGCCGGCAGTAGCGGGGGCAAGCTGAAGGGATAGAACCGGGCCGCGCCTGCCGCGCAGGGGCGGCCCGCTCCATTTGGCAGGCCGGAGTCCGTCGGCCCCGTGGATGCGCCCGAACCAGAGCGGCCCGCCCCCTGCGCCTTGCCCCTGGCCTGCGCCGTGGGGGCGGCGGCCCTGCTGGCGCAGACGGTGCTGGTGCGCGAGCTGATGGTCAGCTTCTACGGCACGGAGCCGGCGCTCGCCGCCGCGCTCGGGGGCTGGCTGCTCTTCCTGCCGCTCGGGGCGCTGGTGAGCGCGGGCCTGCTGCGGGTGCTCGGGCGTGGGGAGCTGGCATTGCTCTGGGCTGCGCTGACGGCCATGGCGCTCGGCCTGCCCGCGCAGTTCCTGCTGGCCCGGCTCGTGCGCCCGCTGCTCGGCGCGCAGACGGGCGAGTTCCTCCCGATCGGCTCCGTGGTGGCCGGCGCGCTCATCGCTTCCTTCCCCGTGGCATTCGCGGCCGGGTTCGCCTTCCCGGCGGCTGCCCGCGCCCAGGAGCGCCTGGCCCGCCGGCCGGCCGGGGGGATCGGCGCCGTCTACGTGGCGGAGGCGCTCGGCAGCGGGGCGGCCGGCGCCGCGCTCAGCTTCATCCTCCTGGGCCGCGTGCCGGCGGCGGGCCTCGTTCTCGCGGCGGCCGCCGGCATCTCGCTGCTGCTGGCCTGGTGGTCCCGGGCCGGGGGCGGAGGCGGCCGGGCGGGCGTCGCCTTGCTTCTCGGGCTGGGGGGCCTCGTGGCGCTGGTCGGGTGGGGCGGCCGCATCGAGGAGGCCACCTCGGGGCTGCGCTGGCGGACCTTCACCCGCTTCGAGCGTCTCGCCGGCCTCCAGACGCGCTACCAGCACGTCGAGCTCGGACGCCGCGCCGGCGAGTACGTCCTTGTCCAGGACGGGCAGATCGGCGCGCAGTTCCCCGACCCGGCAGCGGCGGCGCGCCTCTCCGCGCTGGTCCTCACCCAGCATCCGCGTCCCGAGTCGGTGCTGGTGATCGGGGGCGGGCTCACCGGCCTGTGCCAGCGTCTGCTCGCTGCGCCGGTGGCCCGCGTGGACTGCGCCGAACCCGACCCCCGGCTCATCGCGTTCCTGCTGGCGCGCCTGCCCGCCGCGCTGCGCCGGCCGCTCGACGACCCCCGGTTCTCCGCCTACGCCTGCGACGGCCGATACCTGGTCAGCCGCGCAGCGATCGGGGCCGCGATGGAGGGCGTTCCCGTCGCCGCCGGCGCGGCTCGCCCGCCCCTCGGGGCCTACGACCTGGTGGTGGTCAACGTGGGCGACCCGGCTTCCGCCGCGGCGGGGCGGTTCTTCACCGTGGAGTTCTGCCGCGAGATTGCGGGCGTTCTGCGCCCCGGCGGGGCGGTCGCCTTCTGCGGCCTCACCGGCAGCGACAACTACGTGCCCGGCGGGCCGGCGCTCGCCTACGCGGCCTGCCTCCATCGCACGCTGGGCGCGGAGTTCCGGCGGGTCGTCGCCCGTCCCGGCTCCGAGCTCGGCTTCTTCGCATCCATCGATCCCGGGGCGGTCAGCAGCGATCCGGCCGTCCTGGCGCGGCGGTTCGAGGCGATGGGGCTGACCCCGGAGCCGCTCAAGCACGCCTTCCGGCTGGAGGAGTTCCCACCCGAGCGGACCGAGCACCTGAGGGACCTGTTGCGGCGGGCCGCGCCCGATGCGCCCGCGAACGCGGATGGGCGCCCCGCGCTTTTCACGCTCTTCCTTGAGCTTCAGGCGCACTACGCGGGGCCCGGCCGGGAGGGCGGGCGCACGCTGGAGAGCCCGGGCCGGGGGCTCTGGACGCGCCTGCGGCGGGCGCCTCTCGGGTGGCTCGTCCTGCCCCCGGCGGCGCTGCTGGTGGCCGTCGTGGCTCTGCGGTTCGCGCTGGGCCGGGCGCGTTCGCTGCCGTGGGCCTGCGGGCTGGCCATCTTCACCACGGGCACGTTCGGCCTTGCGGCGGAGATGCTCATCGTCTACGGCTACCAGGCGCAGTTCGGCTACGTCTATCGCGACATCGCCGTCATCGTCGGCCTGTTCATGCTCGGACTGGCGCTGGGCGGATGGCTTTCGACGCACGGGCTGGCGGGCGGCCCGGCGAGGGCGCTGCCGGCCGCCGAGTGCGCCCAGGCCGTCCTTCTGCTCGCCCTGCCGGCCCTCTGCGCGGCCCTGGCGTTCTCGCCGGCGGCGTTCATCCTGCTCTCGCCGCTGGCGGGCCTGCTGACCGGGTGCGAGTTCCCCCTGGCCGCCCGCGCCAGCCTGGCCTGCGGCGCCGGCGCCGGGACCGTCGCCGGCGCCTTCGACGCGGCGGACCACCTCGGCGCGCTGCTCGGGGCCGCCGTGGCCGGGCTGCTGCTGGTGCCCGCGCTCGGGCTGGCGCAGACGGGCGCGCTGCTGGCGCTGCTGAAGTGCGTTAGCGCCGTCGGCCTCCTGCTGGCCGCTCCGCCCAGGGGCGCCACGACTTGACCGCCCGGCGGCCCCTGCCTATGATGGCCTGTGGGGGCAATATCCGAGGGGCCACGATGAGGACCATGAAGACGGCGATTGCGGCGTTGCTCGCGCTCTGCCTGCTGGCCGGCGCGGCGCCCGCCAGGGCGCAGAACCTGGGCCGCACGCTGCACTACGCCTACTTTGAGGTGGGCGGCTTCCTGGAGGAGTCGCCGCCTCCGCTCTATCTGCTCGAGGAGAAGCGGGAGACGCTCCACGAGCTGCTCGGCCGGCTGGAGCAGGCCCGCCGGGATGAGAAGGTCGACGGGCTGATCGTCCAGGTCGGCGGTTTCTCCGCCGGGTGGGGCAAGGTGCAGGAGCTGCGCCGCTCGCTCACCGCTTGCCGGCGGGAGGGCAAGGACGTCATCTGCCTGCTGGAGGGAGGCGGCAACCTCAGCTACTACCTGGCCGCCGCTGCCGAGCGCATCGTCCTGCTGCCCTCGGGCCAGCTCATGCTGGTGGGCCTCCGCGCGGAGAGCATCTTCGCCAGGGGCCTGCTGGACAAGATCGGCGTCAAGGCACAGGTCGTGCAGGCCGGCCAGTACAAGGCCGCCGCCGAGCCCCTGACCCGCACGGAGCCGTCGGCGCAGTTCCGCGAGTCGCTCGCCTCCGTCCTGGACGACTACTACGAGCAGCTCCTGGCCGGCATCGCCGAGGGCAGGAACATCAGCCGGGAGGAGGCCGCCCTCTTCCTGGGCGGCGGTCCCTACACGGCCGCGCGCGCGCTCGAGGTGGGGCTGGTGGACGCCGTCATGTTCTACGACGAGCTGCGGCGCGACCTGGCCGACAGCCGGGGCGCCCGGCTGCTGGTCAAGTCCGACTACGGCAAGCCCGAGCGGGCGAGCCCGGCGGGCCCCGGCTCGATGGGCCTGCTCAGCATGCTCATGGGCGCCCCCCCCGGCAGGGCGCGCAGGCCCTCCGGGCCGGCCGTCGCCGTCATCCACGCCGTCGGGCCGATCGTGAAGGGCGAGATGGAGGGCATCCCCCTCGGCGAGCAGGCCGTCTGGTCGGAGGACTTCGCCGCCACCGTGCGCAAGGCCGCCCGCGACCGCGACGTGAAGGCCATCGTGGTGCGCATCGACAGCCCCGGCGGCAGCGCGCAGGCCTGCGACCTGATCTGGCGGGAGCTGCGCCTGGCCGACCGCAAGAAGCCGGTCATCGCCTCCCTCTCCGACGTGGCCGCCTCGGGCGGCTACTACATCGCCGCCGGCGCCCGGGCCATCTACGCCGAACCGGGCACGCTGACCGGCTCGATCGGCGTGGTCGGGCTGAAGCTGGTCGTGGCCGACCTCGCGGCCAGGGTCGGGCTGAACGTCTTCGTGATCGAGCGCGGCGGCCAGACCGGCATCCGCTCCATGTTCACCGAGTTCACGCCGCAGGAGCGCGAGGCCGTCGAGGGCCTGGTCGGCGAGACCTATCAGAACTTCCTGAAGCGCGTCGCCGAGACGCGCCCCGGCATGACCGCCGAGCAGGTCGACGAGGTGGCGCAGGGGCGGATCTGGACCGGCGCACAGGCGCAGCGCCACGGGCTGGTGGACGCACTCGGGGGCCTGGAGGCGGCCGTGAGCGCCGCCCGGGAGGCGGCCGGGATACCCGCCGACCGCGCGGTGAACGTCATCCACATGCCCGAGCCCCGCAGCCTGATCGAGATGCTGCTGACCGGGCGCGACGGGGATTCCGACCTCGGCCCGCCCGACCTGTGGGGGGCGGCGCTGCCGGAGCCGCTGGGGCAGGTGCGCGCCTACGCCCGGGGGCTGACGGCGCTGCGGGGCGAGCTGGCGGCCTGCATGCTCCCGGCGCTGATCACGATCCGGTAGGGGCCGGCTCCTCGCTCTCGGCGAAGGCGCGGATGCGCTCCCGGCGGTCATGCTCCGCCAGCGCGTCGAACATGCGGTCGCACTGGCCCATCAGGAAGCTCTCGATCCCGAAGACGTCGAGCCCGATCCGGTGGTCGGTGATCCGGTCCTGGGGGAAGTTGTAGGTGCGGACGCGCTCGTTGCGCTCGCCCGTGCCGACCTGTGCGCGGCGCAGCGCGTCGCGCCGGGCGTGGCGCTCCTGCTGCTGCTTCTCATAGAGCCGGGCCCGCAGCACCTTCATCGCCTTCTTGCGGTTGGCCTGCTGCGACTTCTCGTCCTGGCAGCGCACGGTGATGCCCGTCGGCTTGTGGACCAGGCGCACGCAGGAGCTGGTCTTGTTGACGTGCTGGCCGCCGGGGCCGCTGGAGCGGATGAAGGACATCTCGATCTCGCTCGGGTCGAGCTGCACCTCGACCTGCCGGGCCTCGGGCAGCACGGCGACGGTGGCCACGCTGGTGTGGATGCGGCCCTGCGACTCGGTCTGCGGCACGCGCTGCACGCGGTGGGCGCCGCTCTCGTAGCGCAGCTTGCGGTAGGCGCCGGGGCCGCAGACGCTGAAGACGGCCTCTTTCATCCCTCCCAGGTCGGTCGGGCTGGCGTCCATCAGCTCGGCCTTCCAGCCCTGCTTCTCGGCGTAGCGGCAGTACATCTCCAGGAGGTCGCGCGCGAAGAGCGCCGCTTCCTCCCCGCCGGCGCCGGCGCGGACCTCGACGATGACGTTGCGGCGCGACTCGGCCTCGTCCGAGACGAGCAGCTCGATCAGCTCCTCCATCAGCCGGCCTTCCTCGCCCTCGGCCTCTTCGATCTCCATCGCGGCGAGCTGGGCCAGCTCCTCGTCGCCGGGCTCCTCGGTCAGTATCTGGGCGGCCTCCTCGCGCTGGGCGCGCAGCTCGGCCAGCCTGTCCCTGATCTGAACGAAGCGGCTCAGGTAGCCGTGCTCCTGGCCGAGCCGGGCGAGCCGGGCCCCGTCGGTGGCGAGCTCGGGGTCGGCCAGCATCCGCTCGACCTCGCGGCAGCGCTCGGCCATCTCGTCCAGCTTCGCGATGAGCCGCGCCCTGGTCTTCTCAGGCAGTTCCATGGGTCACCTTGTCGGCGTCTCGCCGGGCGGAGGCACAAAGGGGGCCCGGCCGTCCGCTCGGACGACAGGGCCCTGGGGGAAAGCTATGGGGACTCTTCGGTCGCTCCCTCGCTGATGCGCGCCTTCTGGGCCTCGATGTGCTTGCTCCAGCGCTTCTGGAACCGCTCCACGCGGCCCGTGCTGTCCACCAGCTTCTGCTTGCCGGTGTAGAACGGGTGGCACTTCGAGCAGACCTCGACGCGGATCGACGGCACGGTGGCGCGGGTGGTGAAGCTCTCTCCGCAGCCGCAGACCACCTCGCACTCGACGTATTCGGGATGGGTCTCGGATTTCATGGTGTGTAATCCCGGGGAAAGGAACGCCTGGCAGGCCCGCAACACATGCATTATACCCGACCGGCCGCCCGGATCAAACGTCTACGACCCCGCCGGCGCCGGCTCGGGGGCCGGCTCCGGCTCGCCCGGGCGGAAGAAGACGATCAGCGCCTCGATCGTCATCCAGATCGCCAGCAGGTGCACCAGCGCGTTGACGACCACCAGGTGAAGCTGCTCGCCCTTGTCCTGGAACGCGTGCAGGAAGCCCAGCTCGTTCAGCGCCATGGCGTGATGGGTCATCACGAGCATGAAAAGCATGGGCAGGGCGGCGACCAGCCAGCCCCACGTCGTCCTGCGGCGCAGGTAGATGGTGACCACCAGCAGGGCCAGCGAGGCGAGGAGCTGGTTCACCGCGCCGAACAGCGGCCAGAGGGTCAGCGCGCCGGCGCCCCCGGCGCCGGTCCAGAAGGCGAGCAGCGCCGCCGAGCCGACGGCCATGCCCGTGGCCAGGTACTTGCCCTTCAGGAAGGAGACGGCGCGGAAGTCCTCGCCCAGCTCGTTGATGACGTAACGCTGGATGCGGGTGGCCGTGTCGAGCGTCGTGCCGGCGAACGAGGCGAGGAAGACGCCCATGATGATCGTGCCGATGGCGACGGGTATGCCGACGCTGCTCATCATGTTGGCCGAGCCGAACACGAAGGCGTCGATCTTGCTGCCCAGCCCTGCCGCGGCCCCCCAGGAGCGGTAGTGCGCCATCCAGGCCGCCCGGCCGGTCAGCACTTCGCCCTCGCCCGCCGTGTAGGCCATGCCGATGCCGGCGGCGACGGCCACGATGACCAGCGTGGCCAGGGCGCCCTCCATCAGCATCGAGCCGTAACCCACGAAGAGGGCGTCGCCCTCCTTCTCGACCTGCTTCGGCGTGGTGCCGCTGGCCACCAGGCAGTGGAAGCCGGAGATGGCGCCGCAGGCGATGGTGATGAACAGGAACGGCCAGAGCGGCGGCGCGCCCTCGGGGCCGAGGTTCACCGCCGGGGCGACCACCTCCAGCGCCCCCCGGCCGGCCGAGGCGACGATGCCCATCAACAGCAGCGCCATCGCCACGAAGAGCTGCCAGGCGTTGATGTAGTCGCGCGGCTGGAGCAGCGTCGTGACCGCGAGCGTCGAGGCGATGAAGGCATAGGCCAGCAGGATGACGGCCCAGACGCCGGTTGCGGGCAGCGCCCCCACGTCGGGCATCTTCAGCGGCAGCCAGTGGCCCGTCACGACGGTGAGGTACATGACGGCCACGGCGACGGCCGTCGCCAGTGCGACGTTGGCGCTCTTGTTGTAGATCGCGTAGCCGAGCCCGAGCGCGATCGGCACTTCCATCCAGATGGGGAAGACGCTCTGGGGGAAGCGGTTGAAGACCAGCGCGATCACGAGCGCGAAGACGGCGATCACGATCCAGAGCTCGAAGAACACGATCAGGAAGAAGATCGTGCGCACGCGGCGGTTGACGTACTTGCCGGCGATCTCCGAGAGCGACTTGCCCTCGTTGCGCAGGCTCACCACCAGCGAGCCGAAGTCGTGCACCGCGCCCATCGCGATCGAGCCGACGAAGACCCAGATCAGCGCCGGCACCCAGCCCCAGATGATGCCGATGGCGGGGCCGACGATCGGGCCCGTGCCGGCGATCGAGGTGTAGTGGTGGCCGAAGATGATGCCCTTGCGGGTGGGCACGTAGTCGACGCCGTCGGCCAGCTCGCGCGAGGGCACGGGCCGCTCGTCGCTCAAGGCGAAGATCCGGCGGGCCAGGAACTTGCCGTAAAGGTGATAGGCGACCAGGTAGCCCACCAGGGGGACGACGGCGAGCAGGAGGGCGTCCATCGGTGACTCCGCGCGCGACGGAGGGGGCGGGCGGCAGCGGGCCTACCACCAGTTTACGGAGCGGCCTGCCGATCCGTCAAGAACGCCGACGAACGGCAGTCCCGGTGTTTCGGCTCCGGCGCGTGAACGCCGTTGCCGTCAGAGCTGCAGAGGCGGCATAGTGGTGGCGAGCCGGGGGCGTGGCCCGTTGGCCGGTCCGCAGCTTTCGGTTCGTTTCGTAATAGGGCTTGAGGGCTGCTTGCAGGGCCTTTAGAGCGGCTGGCCTCTGCGCGACATGATACACGACGGCGGCCGGCGCGTGTCCCATTTGGGCGCATCCGGGCGGTTGACCTGCCCCGCGAGTGGGGCTCGTTTGCCCGGGCCGGCCGGCGCCGGTAGAATCGGTCCGCTTTCGACGGGACCGCAGGCAGAGGGCGCGGCGAGCGGCGCGCCGGACCCGGGACGGCGCACGCCATCCCGCGCGACGCCCGCCCGGAGAACGTGGCCGCGATGATCGAGGAACTCCAGCAGCAGTAGGAGGCGCGCCGGGCCATGGTGCATCCAGCCGACCTGCCGGACGTCCAGGACGCCGGGCCGGGCTACGGCCCGGTCCAGACGGTCGTCTTCTTCGCAGTCTACGCGCTCCTCATCGTCGGGGCGGTCATCTACCTTCTGCGCAAGCTGCCCCGAGGCGGTCGCCACGGGCCGCCGCACGAAGACGAGGACGGGCACTCGCCCTGAGGGCCCTCCCCTCAGCGCGGGCGGCGGAAGCCCCAGTAGCGTAGCCGGCCGCTCTGCGCGTAGAGCACGCGCACCATGCCCACCGAGCCCGGCTCCACCGCGCGCATCAGCTTCAGGTACTCGGGCGCCGATTCGACGCGCACGTCGTTGACGCTCACGATCACGTCGCCGGGGCTGATGACCCGTGCGGCGACGCTGTCCGGCTTCACGTCGGCCACGATCACGCCCTTCAGGTCCGGCTTGCCCAGGCGTTCGGCCATCTCGGGCGTCAGGGTCTGCACTTCGAGCCCGAGCCAGTCTTCGCCGGTCTCTTCGGCAGCGGCGACGGCGGCCGTCAGGTTGCCGGCCGTCACGCTGAGCGTGTGCTGCTCGCCGTCGCGCCAGACCTTCACCTCGACGGTCTCGCCCGGGTCGGTGGCGGCGGCCAGGCGGCGAAGCTCGTCGGCGTCGTCGACCTTCTCGCCGCCGTATTCGACGATGATGTCGCGGGCCTTCATGCCCGCTGCCTCGGCCGGCGAGCCCTCGACCACCTCGTTGACCAGTGCGCCCCCCTTGCCCTCATAGCCGGACGCTTCGGCGATCTCGGGCGTCAGGTCGCTGGGATAGACGCCGAGGTAGCCGCGCACGACCTGGCGGCCGGCGATCAGGTCGTCCAGCACGTCCCGGATCATGTTGACGGGGATGGCGAAGCCGATCCCGACGTTGCCGCCCCGGCCGACGATGGCGGTGTTGATGGCGATCACCTCGCAGTTCAGGTTCACCAGCGGGCCGCCGCTGTTGCCGGGGTTGATGGCGGCGTCGGTCTGGATCAGGCTCTCGTAGCGGGCCACGCCGATGCCGGTGCGGCCGACGGCGCTGATGATGCCGGCGCTGACTGTGTGGCGCAGGCCGAAGGGGTTGCCGACGGCGATGACCCACTGGCCGACGTTGACCTGGTCGGAGTTGCCGAGCCGCAAGGTGGGCAACTGTTCGAGCTCGCCGGCGATCTTGATGACGGCCAGGTCGGTCTCGGGGTCCCGGCCGAGGATCTCCGCCTCGAAGGAGCGCCCGTCGGGGAGGGTGACGGTCAGGTCGTCGGCGCCTTCGACCACGTGGTTGTTGGTCAGCACGTGGCCCTCGGCGTCCAGGATGCAGCCCGAGCCGAGCCCCCGCCGCCTGTATTCCCGCTCGCGGGGTTGCTGGCGCCTCTCGAACGGATCGGGGCCGAAGAACTCCTCGAAGAACTCGTCCAGCGGCGATCGGAAGCGCAGCGACGGCGTGCGCACGCGCACCGTCTTCTCCGCCTCGATCAGCACGACCGCCGGGCTCACCTCGTTGGCCACGGTCTGGAAGAGCGTCTCGAGTTTGCCGGCGAAGTCGCGCAGCTCGGCCAGCTCCTGCGGCGCCCGGCCGGCAGCGACTGGCGGCTGCGCAGTCAGCGCCTTCCCGGCGGGGGCCGTCTGCGCGGTCTGGGTCCCGCTCGCCTGCGGCGCGGCCGGGCTGAGCACCCCGCTGAAGAGCACCCCGGCGGCCAGGCCCATCAGCAGCAACACGACGATGGTCACGTTCCTTCTCATCACGCACTCCTTCCCCGCAGTCGGTCAGGTCCACCCCTTACGTATTATAGCTTCCCGGCGGCGCCCGGGAAACCGGAGCAGCCATCAATGCTTTGTGGCGCTGAGCAGCCGCGGGGTTCAACGGCACCGCTCTTTGCGCGCGGGGCCGGCGGCGCTATACTTGAGGGACCCGCCCCGCTGCGGGCCTGCCACTCAGAGGAGCATACCCTTGAAGAAACAGACCATCGAGCTGCTGGAGGCGTTGACCGACCTGGACGGCGTGCCCGGCTTCGAAGACAAGGTGCGCGAGTTCATCCGCGGCGAGCTGGACGGCGCGGCCGAGTTCGAGACCGATAACCTGGGCAGCCTCATCTGCAAGGTGGCCGGCCGCTACGAGTCTCCCCGCCTCATCGTGCCCGCTCACATGGACGAGATCGGGTTCATGGTCAAGGACATCACCGACGAGGGGTTCCTGCGCTTCGCCCCCCTGGGCGGATGGCTCGACCAGACGCTGCTGGGCCACGTCGTGAGCGTCAAGACGCGCCAGGGCGAGCTGGAGGGCGTGATCGGCTGCACCCCGCCGCACATGATGCCCCGCGAGCAGCGCGACAAGGTCATCAAGCGCAGGAAGATGTTCATCGACATCGGCGCCCGCGACAAGAAGCACGCGCAGGAGAAGCTCGGCGTGCGCATCGGCGACCCCGTCGTGCCCCGCGAGAGCTTCCGCAGGATCGGCGACGGCAAGCACCTGCTGGCCAAGGCGTGGGACGACCGGATCGGGTGCGCCGTCATGATCGACCTGCTCAAGATGCTCAAGAAGGGCGAGCATCCGAACACCGTCTACGGCGTCGGCACCACCCAGGAGGAGGTCGGCACGCGCGGGGCCAAGACCGCCGCCGACGTGGTGAACCCCGACTTCTGCATCGTCCTCGACGTCGGCCCCGCCGCCGACGTGCCCGGCATCGAGGGCGAGGTCAAGACCGAGCTCGGCAAGGGCCCCATTATCTACGTGCTCGACGCCGGCACCATCGCCCACCACCGCTTCAACGACTTCGTGCTCCAGCTCGCCGAACAGAAGGAGATCCCCCATCAGATCAGCCTCATCGAGGGCGGCGCCACCGACGCCCGCGTCATCCACATCCACGCCCGCGGCGTGCCGAGCGTCCTGCTCGGCATCCCCGCCCGCTACATCCACAGCCACGCCGGCGTGGTGCACACCGACGACTACGAGGCCACGCTGAAGCTGGTGCTCGAGGTGGTCAACGCGCTCAACCCCCAGAGGGCGCGTGCCCTGACGGCCGGTTAGCCCCGATGGGCGAACCCGCCGAAGACCGCGCGCTGGACGCGCTGCTGCGGCGCGCTGGCCAGGGGCAGCCCGGCCCGGCCGACGCCGCGCAGGCCGACGCCCTCATCCGCCGCGACCCCGTCACCGACGTGCTGCGCGGAATCGACGTTGACCTGACCGGGACCGGCGCGGACCGCCTGGCGGCCTTCGCGCGTTGCGCCCATCTCTGCCCGGCGGTTTGCCTGGAAGTGGCCGGCCACGAGGTGGATGCGCGGGTGAGCCGGGAGGAGCTCTGGCGGTTCTACCTGCCCCTGTCGGGGGCCATCGTCCGGCTGGCAGGGCGGGCCGAGCGGCGCCTCCTGATCGGCATCGCCGGGCCGGGCGGCTCGGGCAAGTCCGTGCTGGCCGAGCTTCTGCGCCGCGTCCTGGCCTGCGCCGAAGGGCTGCCGGCCGCCCTCTGCCCGCTGGACGGCTTTCACTACCCGAACCGCCACCTCGACGCGCACTCCACGCGCGCCCCCGACGGGCGCTCCGTCCCCCTGCGGCAGGTCAAGGGCGCGCCGCAGACCTTCGAGGTCGAGGCGTTCCTCGACGCCCTGCGCCGGCTCCGCGCCGGGGAGGCCGTGGCCCTGCCGGCCTACGACCGCCGCCTGCACGATCCCGTGCCCGGCCGCATACGCGTCGAGCGGCGCCATCGCGCGGCCCTGGTGGAGGGCAACTACCTGCTGCTTCAGCGCGGGGCGTGGGCGCAGGTCGCCGATCTGCTCGACCTGGCGATCTTCGTCGCCGTGCCGCCGGAGATGGCCGAACGGGCGCTCATCGAGCGGCACGTGCGCGGCGGCCGCTCGCCCGAGGACGCGCGCCGGCACTTCGAGCGCTCCGACCGGCGCAACGTGGCGCTCTGCATGACGAGCGCCGCCCGGGCGGACCTGGTGCTGCGCCGCGACGCCTCGCACCGGCTTCATGCCCTCCAAAGTGCCCTTTGAACCGGCCCCCCGCCCGTGCTATAAGGGCGGACACGGAGGCGCCCATGGCGACCCAGAAGGAAGGCAGAGGCAGGCTGGCCTGGTTCGTCGATTACGTGGTCGGGCTCGGGCTCGGTTCTGCCTGCGCGCTCTACGGCGCGTATGCGCTCTGGACCGAGGAGGCCTTCCTGCCGGGCGTCAAGACCGGCGCGTCCACTGTGACCGGCGCCCACGGCGCGGGCGTGGCCACGGCCTACCTGGCCGGCGGCCTCTACCTGCTGTGCCGCTTCTTTTTGCACACGCGCTGCCGCTCAAAGGCGCGGCGCGCCCAGGTCTACCTGCTGGAGGTCCTGCTGCTGATCGTGCTCATCGCGGCGATGGGCTACGTGCTCTGGCAGGTCGGCACGGCGGGCTGGGGGTGGCCAGGCCCGGCGCGGGCTTCATTCCTCGGCGAGTATCACCTTCAAGTAGTCCTCGATCGCGTCGCCGGGCGCAGCCGTCTCCAGCACCACGTTGCCGCCCTCGTCGCCGACGGCAAGGGCGTAACGGAACCCGCCCCGGTAGAAGCGGATCCGCTGTTTGCGGTCGACGATGAAGACCGAGGGAACGGCCGTGCGCACCTCGGCGTCCGCCGCCTTCGAGAGCCGTTTTAGCGCCGAGAGGTCGGTGTCGAAGTAGCAGGGGAAGGGCAGGCCGAGCTGCCGGGCGAAGTCCGCGTTGGCCGAGTCCGCCGGGCCGCCCGGCGCAATGGCCACCCCTCGCACGCGCCACTGGCGGTACTTGCTCACCAGGTCGCGCACGTGGACCAGGGCCGTCTGCCCGGGCACGGTCTGGACGCTCCAGAAGACGACGAGGCTCACCGTCCCCCGCTCGGCGAAGCCGGCCCTCCCGGGCTCCAGCTCCACCTCGGCTCCGTCGGCAGAGACGACCTCGACCGTCGGGCAGGCCGGCGCCTCGCCGGGCTCAAAGGAGCTCGTGTTGGCCGCCTTCTCCATCGGCGTCGCCTCGGCGATCGTCTGCCATCGGTCCTGCGGCCGGCCGGGTTTGCGAACGCCGGCCTCGCCCCCGCCGGCGCCCCCGCAGCCTGCCAGCAGGGCGCAGAGCCCGCAAGCCACCCAGCCGCGCCAGCCGCTCATCTGCGTCGCTCCTTTGATGGTCGCCCTCGACACACCCATTATAGCACTTCCTGCACCGCCGCCCAGAGCCCCGCCGCCACCCGGTCCGGCGGCAGCAGCGCGCCGGCTTCGGTGCAGGCGATCACGGTCCATCGCTCGCCCGGCCGGGCGGCGAGCCGGCGATAGGCGGCGGCGGTGGCGTGCAGGTGCGCCATGTCGCCCTCGTGGATGTCCTGCCCGGCCTGCATGCCGCCCCGCTCCCCGCGCCCGGCCGTCAGGCCCGCGGCCACCTCGGGGGGCACGTCGAGCAGCGCGCACAGGTCGGGCCTCGGCAGGCCGAGCACCTCGTATTCCAGCTCCGCCACCCAGGCGAAGAAGCCCTCCTGCCGCTGCTCGGGCAGCTTGGCGCCCTGGTGGGCCATGTTGGCGGCCACGTAGCGGTTGCACAGCACCAGCGCGCCCTCCGCCAGCCACCGCTTGAGCTGAGGGGCCGCCTGCCAGCGGTCCAGCCCGTAGGGCAGGGCGGCCAGGTAGGGGCTGACGTCCTCGGCCCGCGCCGCGAACTCCCCGCGCAGGTAGCGCTGGATCAGCTCCGCGAAGAACCCCTCCCCGTAGCGCGGGAACGAGACCTGCCGCACCGCGCGGCCCGACCCCTCGGCCCGCCGCGCCAGCAGCTCGGTCTGGGTCGTCTTGCCGCTGCCGTCGATGCCGCAGATGGCGATCAGGCGTCCCGTCTCTGGCATGGGCCGGCCTCCTCAGACGCCGAAGATCCGTGCCGCGTTGTCGTGCAGCAGCAACCGCGCCACGGCCACCGCATCCTCCTCGGTGCCCCGCCCGCCCTCGACGAAGTCGCCGGCGAGCACCTCGGCCAGGATGCGCCGGTACATGTTGAACTTCGCCAGCCCGAACTCCAGCTTGTACATGTCGCTGTAGTAGCCGATCAGCTTCGTCTTCGGCACGCTCTGGAGCCGCGCGGCCAGGCCCCCCCGGATGTAGGCCGGCGCGTTCGCATACCACCAGTGCCCGCTCAGCACCACGTTCTGCACGATCCACCCGTAGGCCGCCAGCTCCTGCGACTGGCTCTCGCTCAGCACCGAGAGGCAGAAGGTCACCCCGGGCAACGCGTTCAGCAGCGGCAGCAGCCGCCGCAGCGTGTCGCCGGCCTGGGGCAGGTCGGCCCCCTGCGGCACGGCGTGGCGGTAGGCGCCGCGCAGCGCCCCGTACATGACCTGGAACGGGAGCCCGTGGTCGCGGCAGAGCCCGCAGAGGGCGTAGAGCACGCCGCAGCGGAGCGCATCGGCGTCCTCCCGCTCCAGCTCCCAGCCCTGGAGCGCCTTCTGGAGGCCGCTCTCGAAGTCGGCCTCCTCCACCGGGTTCGCCCGGAAGTAGGGCGGCAGCGAGACGGCCGCGCTCGCCGCCCCGAAGCCGACGAACCGCTCCACCAGCGCGCCGAGCGCCTCGCCCAGCGTCCGCCCGTCGTGCACCGAGACGCCTGTCACGCCCTCCAGCGCCGTCACGACCGGCTTCTCGTTCAGCCGGAAGATCAGCGAGTCGGCCCGCAGGCAGGGCACGAACAGCCCCCGGTCGATCCCCGAGAGGTCTTCGTCGAACTCGTTGGTCAGGAAGACCTTGCGGATGCGCGAGCGCTGCATGATCTCCCGCGCCCGCCCGGGGCGGCCGGCGTGGCGCTCCACCGCCTCGGCCAGCGGCCCGTAGTTCGACGCGGTGAGGCGCCGGTCCCGGAAGCCGAACAGCTCCCGCGCCAGCTCCATCAGCCAGCCGTACTGCACCGTGTTGTCCACCGCCTCCAGCGCCTCCAGCAGCGCCGGGATCATCCGCTCGTCCGGCTCATCCGGCGCGATCACCTCCCTGCCCATGCCCGCGCTGTGGGCCAGCTCCGTGTAGTAGTGGTAGCCGAGCAGGTCCCTCAAGGACGCGGCGAAGGGCGCCCGGGCCGGGACGTGCGAGTGCACGTCGAGGGCGGGCATGACCATGATCTCCTCGCGCAGACGCCGGCGCAGCTCTTGCGATGCGGGGGCCATACGTTCGCTCCATGCCTGGGCTCAGGTCTCGTCGCCCGTGCGCAGGGCCTCGTCGTGCTCGGGCCGCGGGGCCCGCTCCATCAGGGCGGTGGCCGCCTCGCAGGGGTCTTGCCCGTCGAAGAGCACCGCGTGCACGGCCCGCGTGATCGGCATGCTCACCCCGTGGCGGTCGGCCAGGGCGCAGGCCGAGCGCGTGGTGCGCACCCCCTCGGCCACCTGGTCCATCGCGGCGATGATCTCGTCCAGCGTCTCCCCCCGGGCGATGCGCATGCCCACGGCGCGGTTGCGCCCGTAGGGGCTGATGCAGGTGGTGATCAGGTCGCCCAGCCCGGTCAGGCCGGCGAAGCTCTGCGCCCGCGCGCCCATCGCCACCCCGAGCCGCGCGATCTCCGCCAGCCCCCGCGTCAGCAGCGCGCTCTTGGCGTTGTCCCCGAACCCCAAGCCGTCGCAGATGCCGGCGGCGATCGCGACCACGTTCTTCAGCGCCGCCCCCAGCTCCGCCCCCACCACGTCCGTGTTGGTGTAGACGCGGAAGCGCGGCCCCATGAACAGCGCCTGCGTGCGGCGGGCCAGCCCCGGGTCGCGGCTCGTCGCCACCACGGTGGCGGGCAGCCCGCGCGCGACCTCCTCGGCGTGGCTCGGCCCGTAGAGCCCCGCCACGGGCACGCCCGCCCCGCAGACGTCGGCGATCACCCCGCTGCCGGGCAGCAGCGTGCCCTCCTCGATGCCCTTCGCCACGTTGATCACCGGCTGCCCTTCCTGGAGGTGCGGCGCCAGGCGGGCGCAGACCTCCCGCAGGTAGGGCGTCGGGGTGGCCATCACCACCGCGTCCGCCTCGGGCACGCAGGCGGCCATCTCGGCGCTCAGCCCCACGCCGGGGGGGATCTCGATCTGCGGCAGGTAGCGGGGGTTGAGGCGCTCGCGGCGCATCTCCTCCACGTAGTGCGGCTCCACGCCCCAGAGCACGGGAGCGTGGCCGCCCCGCGCCAGGACGATCGCCAGCGCCGTGCCCCAGCCGCCGCAGCCGATGACGGCCACGCGCGCCGGCTCGCTTACCTGTCCGTCGTCCATGGGCCGGCCTCTCCTGCCGCGGGGGCGCTTCGCCGGGGCCATTATAGGCCCTCGCGCCGCGCGGGAAAAGCCCCGCCGCCCGGAGCCGAAACACCGGGGACTGTATACCGGTTTTCGGCTCTCCCCTCGTGCTCGTCGGCGGCCGTTGCCGTTCTTCAGCCTTCATCCTTCACCCTTCAGCCTTTGCCGTCGCCTTCGCCTTCGCCGTCCTTCGTGCGTTCTTCGTGCCCTTCGTGGTGAGAGCCGTTCGCCGTGG